>NZ_JBSWWO010000002.1:550000-680229 GCF_056160125.1 Thalassospira sp. ABD4_177
ACCCGGAAACCATTGTTTCGGTTTCGCGTACCGATGATGGCTATCAGGCATCTTCAGACAAGATCGAACTGACCACCGCACGCAACGTTGCATCGGGCACAATTGAACAGAGCCTGTTTCTTGCTGCGGAACGCAACGGCGTTCCGATCCCGGTCCTGATGGACCTGATCGAGCTTTATTCCTATGAAGTTGACTTCCAGCGTGACATTCAGCCGGGCGACAGCTTTGAGGTCATGTACCAGGAACTCAACAATGATGCCGGTGAGCGCGTTCGTTTTGGCGATGTGCTGTATGCCAGCATGACGCTGAGCGGCCATGAAGTGCGGCTTTATTCCTATACCGACAGCAATGGCGAGACCGACTTCTATAATCAGAAGGGTGAGTCTTATCGCCGTGCACTGATGCGGACCCCGATCAATGGGGCGCGCCTGTCATCGGGGTACGGCAAACGCAAGCACCCGATCCTTGGTTACACCAAGATGCATAAGGGCATCGACTTTGCCGCCCCGACCGGCACCCCGATCTTTGCCGCGGGTAACGGCACGATTGCCAAGATTGGCCGCAATGGCGGTTATGGCAATTACATCCTGATCCGCCATAACGATTCCTATGACACGGCCTATGCCCACATGAACGGCTTTGCCAAGGGCCTGCGTCAGGGTTCTCGCGTCAAGCAGGGGGATGTTATCGGCTATGTCGGCACCACGGGCCGTTCAACCGGCCCGCATCTGCATTACGAGATCCTGAAAAACCATACCCAGGTCAACCCGATCCGCGTCAAGATGCCGAGCGGCAAGACGCTTAAGGGTGACGAACTTGACCGCTTCCTTGCCGATTCCGATGTGCTGCGCAAACAATATGCCGAGCTTTCGATCGGCAATCGCAAGATCGCCAGCGCCGAATAAGATCGATATACACAGCATTTCAAAACCCGCCCCCGTGGCGGGTTTTTTGTTTTCTGATGGATCGTAGGGGGCAACGTACAGGGCGTCGCCGTGTCACATCACACTGAGAGGATGACCGAACCGACGTCTCATGATCGTTCTGCACGAGGCGTAGCTACAATGATGACTGTATCAGTGGGATAAGAGGCCGTTGATCAGGCAGCGTCGCGGTCAAACTGCAGCTTGGCAAGACGCCCATAAAGCGGGGAGCTTTCAAGCAACTCCTGATGGGTCCCGATCGCCACCAGCTTGCCATCATCAATCACCGCAATCCGGTCTGCATGCAGCACCGTTGCCAGACGATGGGCAATCACCAGCGTCGTCCGCTGGGTCATGATGGTTTCAAGCGCCTTTTGAACAACCTGTTCACTTTCGGCATCAAGCGCACTGGTCGCTTCATCGAGCAGAAGAATGGTCGGGTTGCGCAAGATCGCGCGTGCAATTGCAATGCGCTGACGCTGTCCACCGGACAGGCGTACGCCCTTTTCACCAAGGAAGGTATTGAACCCGTCCGGCAGGCGATCAAGGAACTCGCTGGCATGGGCGGCATCGGCTGCCGCACGGACATCATCATCCGTCGCATCCGGGCGACCATAGCGAATATTATCCCACGCATTGGCGGCAAAGATCACCGGATCCTGTGCCACCAGACCAATGCGTTCACGCACAGCAACCGGATCGGCGGTTTTGATATCGACGCCATCAACCCGGATCACGCCACTTGCCGGATCATAAAAGCGCAGAAGCAACTGGAAGACCGTCGTCTTGCCCGCCCCTGATGGGCCGACAAGGGCGACCGTTTCACCCGGCTTAACCGACAGGCTGAGACCTTCAAGTGCGGAGCGATCCGGACGGGCGGGATAGTGGAAGGTAACGTCCTCGAAGCTGACATGGCCCTGATGGGGAACCGGCATCGGCGCCGGGTTTTCCGGTGCCTTGATTTCAGGTTCGGTCGAAAGCAGGGCCACAAGACGTTCCGCCGCACCGGCAGCACGTTGCAAATCGCCGATAACCTCACTGATGGCGCCAACCGATCCGGCCACGACCACAGCGTAGAAAACAAAGGCGGAAAGCTCCCCGGCAGAGATCGTGCCATCAAGCACATCATGACCACCGATCCAAAGGATCGTACCAACCGCGCCAAACACCATGACAATCACAATGGCAGTCAGAAGGGCGCGCGCGGAAATACGCGCAACAGCCGTTTTGAAGGCGCCTTCGACATGGCCGCTGAAACGGGTACTTTCGATTTCTTCGTGGGTGTAGGCCTGAACAGTGCGCAGCGCATTCAGCGTTTCTTCGGAAAAGGCACTGACATCGGCGACCCGATCCTGGGATTCGCGCGACAGGCGGCGTACCCGGCGGCCATAACCAACAATCGGAACCACAACCAACGGCACGACCAGCAAGACCAAAGCAGTGAGCTTGGGACTGGTGATCGCAAGCATCGTCAAGCCACCAACGAACATCAACGCATTGCGCAACGCAATCGAGACGCTTGAGCCAATGACAGATTGCAGAAGCGTCGTATCGGTCGTCAGGCGCGAAAGCACCTCGCCAGTACGGGTGACTTCAAAAAAGGCCGAGTCCAGTCGAATGATGTGGCGATAGACGGCTGATCGGATATCGGCCACCACACGTTCCCCGATCCACGAAACCAGGAAAAAGCGCATGTAACTGGCGCCGGCCAAAAGAAGGGTCACGGCAAACAGCACAAACAGGGCGCGATCGAGCAGTGCGCCGTCGCCTTCGGCAAAACCTTCGTCGACCAGCATGCGCAGGCCGTTGCCAAGGGCCAGCACTGTGCCCGATGCGGTTACCAGTGCAATCAGCGCACCGATCAGCTGCAAGTGATACTTTGTGACAAACGGAACAATGGCGCGAAGCGACGAAAGGTTCCGGCTGGTTTCACGATCGGTGAGTTTTGCAGAAGAAGTCGGTGTACGCGCCAAGGCACTTTATTCCATATGCAACGGGAGCCACGCAGCCAATCAAAGATCAGCCAAGATCAAGTTTGTTACCGGTTTTGACCGCAAGATCAGTCGAGAGCTGATCAGGAAGCGTGGTCGAGCCACGGGTCGAGGTCCAGGTTTCGTTGTCTTCGTCAAAATCATAGTGGCTCGCACCGCTAACAGGTGAAGAGAGCCAGACCTGGCGATTTGGACCGTGCTTGTTAATAATGAACTGTTCGCCCGAGTCGAGTTCAATGGTCAGGATGCCCGACTGCAGATCGACTTCAAGGTCATCGCCCAGTGCATCATCAATAACGTCAGAAAGCGTTTCGATGGTTTCGTCAGCAATCTGATGGAAGCGGGTTTCCTCGAGGGCCACAGTCTTGTTCTCCGTCTGTCATCGGGGTCAAACGCCCCGGCAAGGCGACAATGAATTGTTGGCGCACCATACTATATAAAGAGGCCTGTGCAAGTATGCATAAGCAAGCTTGCGAGAAAAGCTTGAAACGCGGGCCAAGCACTGCTAAACGACCGCCAGATCGCTACTGCACTCCCCTCATTTGGCGTTAATCGGATAATTCCCGGTTACAGGGGTTGCGCGAGCCGATTTTTTACACTATACACCGCGCTTCAAATTCCGGAGTGATAGGCGATGAAAAAAGATATCCATCCCGATTACCATGAGATCACCGTTCAGATGACTGACGGCAGCACCTTCACCACGCAGTCGACCTGGGGCAACCCTGGCGATGTGTTGAAGCTCGACATCGATCCGAAAAGCCACCCGGCTTGGACTGGTGTTCACCGTCTTCTGGACAGCGGCGGGCAGCTTGCGAAATTCAAAAAGCGCTTCGCTGGTTTCAATATCGGCAATTAAGCAAAGAACACGTTTCTGTGTTCTGTGGGATCAGCGCCCGCTGCATCTTCTTGATGCTGCGGGCGTTTTTCTTTGTCTAAACCGCAAAATTGCATAGCTGATCACGCTAAAAAACTGTAGTTAGAACAACTCTTGGCTGTTAATGAGCATAACTGATGGTGATTTTGGCATTTTTTTGCCATAATCCCCTTCGTTATGGTAAGGCGGTACAGGGCACTGCCCGGTCCTGCATGCACGCATCACCAGGCTCTTATATGAATCAAGTGACGGCACGTAACCAGGTTAGCTATGAGGTCTATGTTAAAGACCGTTCAGGCCGATGGCAGATCCACGGCCACTTTTCTGGTGCGCAAAAAAAGCAGGCCAAAGAAGAAGCCAAACAGATCGAACGCGCCAATCACGTCTCGGGCGTAAAGGTTATCCGCGAGGTTTATAACAACGCGACCAACAGCTCTGACGAGTATGTCATCTACGAGACACGCGGTCAGGGCAAGCTTGAAAATACCAATCCCAAAGCACAGCCCAAGCGTCCGTCGGCCCAGAAACCCCAAAGGCCGCGTCCGACCCATTCGCCTGGCCCCTCACCTTCATCGGCCGAAAAGCCCGAGGACAAAGCAAGTGATCCGGCGACAGCAGCAGACAAGAAACCATCGCCGATCAAACCATCAGGGACCCTGGCCGAAAGCCAAAGCCTTGTTGGGCTCGGTCTTAAGATGGCGGTCGCGTTTTGCTTTGCGATTGCCATTGGCCTTGCAACCATGTTGCTGACGGCCAAGGGGCTGGAATTCCTGCCGGGAATGGGGCTTAAGATCAGTCAGAGCTTTTATGACAAGATCAACTTCCTGTCCTTTACCGTTGGCTTTTTGGCCAGCGTCGTCCCGATGTTGATGGCGCTGACCAAAAAGTTCAAGGGCCGCGCCCGCAAGTCATCAACTGCCTCTTCGCGCCAGACCAAAGCCAGGGCGACCCGTCCGGGCTCGCGCAATGGCCGCGGTGCCCAAACCTCTGACAATGGCGCGCGGCGCAAGTCAGCTGCCGAAATGGCAGCAGAGATGGCGCGTGAAGATAACGGCGACGCCATGGATGATGCGGACGCTGTCGACCAACAGGCTGATGAACCGCAAGAAGAAGCGCAGGAAGAAGCACCGGCCCCGATCGATAATGCACCTGACAAGCCGATGGTCGAAACGCGTGAAATGCGTGCGACCCGCGAACAGATGCGCGACTTTATCACCGGTTCAATCCAGGCAATCCAGCGCTCGGTCCCGGCACTTGACGCTTATCACAAGTTTGGCGTCAATCTGTATGTTGCAGGTGCCTGTGATGCCTGCAGTGAAAAGCATGCGCTCGATCAAAAAGACGGGCGGATGATCCTGCGTGATTGCATTTCTGCACTGGGCGCCAACAAAGGGTTGGCCGATACATTCTGCAAGAATGTCGACGACTATATCCTTGAGCCGAAATACAAGGATATGTACGGGGCCGGACGTCAGTCGATGGATGCCTATATCAAGGATGAGAAGAGCATCAATTCATCCGTCTCCAAGGCAATTGCAGACTGGAGCGAGAAACCTGCGGCCGGGCCGCAAGGGTCGGCCGGCAAAAAGCTTCATGCGCTAATGTTTACCGATATTGTCAATTCCACCGCCAAGACCCAAGAACTGGGGGATCATGGCGCGCAACAGATGGTCCATATCCATAACCAGATCGTGCGCACCGCGCTCATCAATAACTATGGCAAGGAAGTCAAACATATGGGCGACGGCATCATGGCCGTATTCCCGTCCTCGGCAAGCTCTGTCGAGGCTGCCATTGAAATCCAGAAGAACATGGCGTCACATAACGCCACACAGGATTTGAAATTCCAGATCCGCATCGGCATTAATGCCGGTGAAGCCATTGCCGAGGAAAACGACCTGTTTGGCAGTGTCGTCCAGCTTGCCGCACGTGTCTGCGCGCAGGCCGGCGGGGATGAAACGCTGGTTTCCGATAACGTCAAAAATACCTATAGCGGCAGCCGGGCGAGCTTTGTGTCCCAAGGCACGCGCCAGATGAAGGGTTTTTCCGAACCGGTTGAAGTTTTTCAGGTTCAGGCACGTTCATAACAATCGCGCCCCGGCGATTGGCATCTTCAGACAGTTCAGATTCTTGAAAAATCAGTTCGCGGGATTAGCCGTTGCAGCGCGCAGCGACTTGAAGCTCCATGCGTGCCGTGCGCATATAAAGCGCGTGCGCCCGCCCCATCAGATCAAGCAATCCTGGCGAGATAAAGCTGCATTCTTCATGGCGATCTGAGGTGCAAACGCGGATATCGACCATAAGGTCATCGATATCAACGGCTTCATCCCAGGCAATCTCGCCTTCTTCAACAGCACGCACGGCAAGAAGCCACGCCATTGCCCGGATCAATCGCGTGGTCATGCGCATTTCTTCAACGCATTGTACAACGGCTTCCCGGTTGCCATGTCGCTTGCCTTGCCCACGATTTGCCGAAAGGTAGTTTCGGGCCTCTACCAACAGGGTAAAGGCTTCGTCGTAAGTACGCGAAAAGTGAACAACCGAGAAATTGCCATGATACGACGCCGCATTGGGCGCTGGTGGATGCTCGTACGTCATCTTGAATATATTGGGAAGGCCATGTGTGGCTTCAAGGCACAAAAATGCCCAAATAGAAAGACCGCCCACTTTCGGGGCGGTCTCACCTCAACCTGCTAAACTTGCCGGACTTTTTGGTTTTGTTTTTTATTGTGTGCGAACTTTAGCCAGCGCTTCACAAGCGGTCAAGGCTATTCATGGCACAAATGTGACAATACGTATTAACCCGCACCCTTTTGCGGATTAATCCACGCGAAACGCTGAAAAACTGCCGGAAACATCACGGTTAAGTATTTGAGTATAAATCATAAAGAAAAAGAACCGCCCTAAAAAGGGCGGTCCAGTTTAACAGGGAGGCATCGAAACATCACGTTCGACAAGGGGGTCATCAGATGACCCTCTATTCCACATATAAGACGGTAAGTTTAATTTTCAATTAACCTCAGGTTTAAAAATACCATCCTCACGTCTAGTATTCAGACAGCCTCCTTACGCGCGTTTGTCCGGGTATCAGCTTTTGAACAGGGCTTCCGCCCCTGCGACTGCACCTTTGCGATGTGTCAGCGCCTCATCCACATGTTTAATTTCGCGTTCCAATGCGGCACGGTAGTCTTTCAGGCTTTCGACTGACATGCCTTCAAGATTGCGCGGCAGACCAAATTCACCACCCTTGAAGATTGCGCCATCTTCTTCGTCCACGGTCATCCTCCATTGTTTCCGACCCGGTCACGGTCATTGAATTTTTGACTTCTCCTAGATAGGTATAAAACGCAGTTTTCGCCAACGAGGTCCCGATGTCCAATCCAGAATTTCCCGAAAAGATGAAAGCCATCAAAATCACGAAAGATGGTGACAAACCAGCCCTCGTCCTTGGCGAGCTCGCTGTGCCGGACTATGGCACCGATGATGTGCTGGTTCGGGTTGCGGCAAGCGGGGTCAACCGACCGGACCTTATGCAGGTGGCGGGCATGTATCCGCCCCCACCGGGGGCATCGGAAATTCCGGGGCTTGAGCTTTCAGGCGAAATCGTGGCGATTGGCGCCAATGTCACCGACTGGAAACTTGGCGACAAGGTCTGCGCGCTGGTGACCGGTGGCGGCTATGCGCAATATGCCGCGGTTCCGGCGGCACAATGCCTGCCTGTACCAGGTGGCATATCCATGACGGCCGCGGCCGGCGTTCCGGAAACCTTTTTCACAGTCTGGCATAACGTTTTTGACAAGGCCGGGCTGAAGGCGGGCGAGACGTTTCTGGTCCATGGTGGCACGTCTGGGATTGGCACCACCGCCATTCAACTGGCCAAGGCGTTCGGCTCCAAGGTGATTGCAACGGCCGGCACGGATGAGAAATGTCAGGCCTGTCGTGATCTGGGGGCTGATGTTGCCATCAACTACAAAACGCAGGATTTTGGCGAAGAGGTCAAATCGGCAACCGATGGAAAGGGGGCGAATGTTATTCTTGATATGGTTGCCGGAGACTATGTCAGTCGGAATTTCAAGGCAGCGGCCTTTGAAGCCCGCATCCTGATCATCGCGTTCTTGCGTGGCCCCAAGGCCGAAACCAACTTTACGCCGCTTTTGCTCAAACGCCTGACGCTGATGGGATCAACACTACGTGCGCAGCCAGTTGCCAACAAGGGCGCGATTGCCAATGCCTTGCACGAAAAGGTCTGGCCACTTCTTGAGGCCGGTAAGGTTACGCCCGTGATCTACAAGACCGTCCCGCTTGAACAGGCATCCGAGGCACACGCCATATTGAAGGGTGGCGCGCACATCGGAAAAGTGATACTGGAAGTCCACTGATCGCGTATGGACGAAGGTCTTATATCTTTTATCTGACCAATCCATGGCAACATGACTATGCTTGCGGTCTGAGAAGAAATATTCTTTTCAGATCACCGCAACAGATTGTTGCATTTACCCGCACATTGATCGAAAAGAACGCAATGGCGGGTCCGACGATGCGCAGCAACCCCCGTGGTTGACCTTGCAGCATTGCCGGACCACCAAAAGAGATTATATTCTGGGGCATACATTCCCGCGCTTCTTGGGCCTTATACCCATCGCCGGTCTCCAGAGAGAAAGAAGGAAACAGGAGGAAATATGGCACAGCCCCTCATGCCCAAAGCAACCGCTGTATGGCTTATCGACAATACCGGCTTGTCGTTCCGGCAGATCGCGTCTTTCACCGAACTGCACGAGCTTGAAATTCAGGCCATCGCTGATGGCGATGTCGGCCAGGGTATTGTTGGCCTTGACCCGGTCGCCAACGGTCAGCTGACCCACGAAGAAATTGAACGCTGCGAAAAAGATCCGCGCGAACTTTTGAAAATGGCGAAAACCGATCTGCCGCGCCCGCGTGCGCAGGCCAAGGGTGCTCGTTACACCCCGGTTTCGAAACGTCAGGACCGCCCGAATGCAATCGCCTGGTTGCTTAAGCATCACCCGGAACTCTCCGATGCACAGGTTTGCAAGCTGATCGGCACCACCAAGGACACCATCGGTAAAATCCGTGATCGTTCGCACTGGAACTCGGCCAACCTGGCACCGCGCAACCCGGTGACCATGGGTCTTTGCACCGAGCTTGATCTTGAAAAACAGGTCGTGATCGCGCGTTCGAAAAACCCGGAAAAAATCGCCAAGGATGTTGAGCCGGATCCGCTGCCAGAAGAGCTGCAGATTAATCCGGAACCGGACTACCCGGGCAAAAAAGGCGAAGAGAAGAAAGAAGAGCCGAAAACTTCCGATTACATGGAAGCGGCAGAAAACCTCTTCAAATCCTGATCGAATTCAAAAGGGCCGCCCGCTGGGCGGCCTTATACATTGAGAGGCACGAACATTTGGTATGATGTTCGTGCCTCTTTTCATTTGGGAGCCTGCGTATACGCAGGCTCCCGGATCCGTGAGGTGTTGATGCGGCCTTGGATTTTTACATCCGTAAAAAAGCTGAACACTCACGGTCTCTGGAGGCATTGTCGAACCGCTGGAAGAGCTTTGACGCTCGAGTATAAGGAGGACATTGCCGTGTCTTATACTACCCGTTTTGTTGGTATCGATGTATCAAAATCCTCGCTTGATCTGTGCATTTTACCAGACAAACACACCCTGCGCTTTGCCAATTCAGAAACCGGGATTGCAGACCTGATCGCCAGACTGCAGGCTTTCCCGGGGCTGGAGCGGATTGTTCTGGAGCCAACCGGCGGCTATCAACGCCTTCTGGTTCGAGCTTTGCAAGCTGCACAATTACCTGTTTCAAAGGTCAATGCCCTTCTGATCCGCCACTTTGCCAAAGCGTCAGGAACCCTGAGCAAAACAGACAGGATTGATGCCTTTGTACTGGCTGATTACGGCCAACGCATGTCGCCGCGCCTGATGGCCAGAACAGATGAAGCCCGCTATAAACTCGCTGATTTTGTTGCCCGTCGGCGCCAACTTACACACATGCTGATCCAGGAGAAGAACCGGCTTGAGAAGCCTGATAATCCGGCTCGGGCCCTGATCGAGGAAACCGTCAACTTCCTCACCCGTCAGAGACAGGAGGTCGAGAAGCTGATGCGCGAGTGTGTAGACTCATCCCCGGAATTGACGGCGATATTACATGTTCTGTTGACCCAGAAGGGAGTGGGTTTTGTAACGGCTTGTGTGCTGATCGCTGAATTGCCCGAGATCGGATTGCTTGAAAAAGGGCAGATTGCAAAGTTGGTCGGTGTCGCCCCAATCAACAGGGATAGCGGTCTGTTCCAGGGCAAAAGAATGATTGGCGGCGGACGTATGGAAGTGCGCAATGCTCTTTACTACGCCGCATTACCGGCAATACGCTTCGACCCGCTGCTGCGCGACTTCTATAAGCGCCTGACTGAAAACGGAAAACCAGGAAAGGTTGCTGTCATTGCCGTCGTCAGAAAAATGGTCACGATCCTCAATGCGAGAATGCGTGACCACTATGCTTTAATACTTGACGGTTAATACCGCTGCTTTTTGTTTGGGCATTGCACGCCATACGCGTAAGGTTTGTTTCACAGTAATGCAGCTAAACGGTAACGCAACCGACACGGATGCAAAATACCATTCGCCAGCTTTTCGACTGAACAACCCCGAAGAAACGTTTCCATGCAAAAACGTCCCACCGAACGCCAGGCCGGCATTGTTGAACTTGTCCGTGCAGATGGCTTCCGCACCATCGAGCAGCTTGCTGAACGCTTTGTCGTGACACCGCAGACCATCCGGCGCGACGTTAATGCGCTGTGTGATGAAGGCCTGCTGCGGCGCCGTCACGGCGGGGTCGAACCCGCCCTTGAACATGAAAACATCGCCTATCGGGCGCGCAAGGTTCTCAATGTCAATGACAAGCGCAAGATCGCAGCCCTGGTTGCGCGTGAAATTCCCAATGGCGCATCCCTGTTCTTTTCAATTGGCACCACGCCAGAGCTGGTTGCCAATGCGTTGTTGCAGCACCGCGATCTTCGGATATTTACCAACAACCTCAATGTCGCCTATGTCGCGGCAACCAATGACAGCTTTGAAGTCACCCTGATTGGCGGGCGTCTGCGCAATCGTGACCGCGATGTGCTTGGCCCCGAGGTTGAGGCGTTCTTTAACAGCTACAAGGTTGATTACGGCATCTTTGGCGTTGGCGGGATTGATCCGGACGGAAGCCTTCTGGATTTCGATGAACAGGAAGTCCGTGCCCGGTCCGCCATCCTCAAGAACGCGCGGAAATCCTATCTGGTTGCCGATCATACCAAGTTTGGCCGCAACGCGGTTGTCCGCGGCGGATCGATCCGCGACGTCAGCGCATTCTTCACCGATTGCACACCGCCAGACCATATTGCCGAGATGATTACGACGGCGGGTGTCGCCCTTCATGCACCGGAACCGGGGGCAGACTTTCCGACCTTCTTCATTGCGGATGAAGACTGACCGGCAGACGCATTTAAAACTTTTCCTCATGCGAGCTTTGAGCGTAGTTTCAGCGTGAAGATCATCATGCCGGATAAAGCCATGCCCCTGAATACTGCCACCAAAGACGCTGCAACGCCGCCCTCAACCGACATCACCATCCGCGATGCCGCAATTGAAGACATTCCGGCCATCACCGCGATCTATCGCCATCATGTGCTGCATGGCACGGCCTCGTTTGAGGAAGATGCCCCGGATGCAGCCGAGATTGGCAATCGCTTTCGCGCCATTCGCGACAAGGGCATGCCCTATCTTGTGGCCATCCGCGGTGATGTGATCGTGGGTTATTGTTATGCCAGCACCTATCGCCCGCGCACGGCCTATCGCCATACGGTCGAAAACTCGATCTATGTTGCCCCGGATTGTGTCGGCCAGGGGCTTGGCAGTTTGTTGATGACCGCCCTGATCGAACGCTGTGAAGCAGGCCCCTGGCGTCAGATGGTGGCTGCCATTGGCGATAGTGCCAACAAGGCCTCCATCGCCCTGCATCAACGCCACGGCTTTGAAATGGTCGGAACCTTCAAGAAGGTCGGCTACAAGTTTGATCGGTGGCTTGATTCAGTTCTGATGCAACGCCCGCTTGGCGAAGATAGTCCCGTCATCCCGAAATCCTGATAGCACAGAAAAAACACCCGCTTTTGAAAACAAAAGCGGGTGCAAGGCTGCTCCAATAACAAGGGAGCGGGAGTGTGCATCTGTGATGGAAAACTTATCTATTTTGCATAACCGATCTCTTTGAGGACCTCGGCGATTTCGGGGAGGATCGCCGGATCATCGATCGTTGCCGGGGTGTTGTAGCTTTCACCATCGGCGATGGAGCGCATGGTCTTGCGCAGGATTTTGCCCGATCGGGTTTTGGGCAAACGGTCAACCACGGTGGCCTTTTTGAACGCTGCCACCGGCCCGATCTGATCACGGACCATGGCAACGATTTCGGCCAGAATGGCATCATGTGGGCGGGTCACACCGGATTTCAGAACAATAAAGCCCAGCGGCAACTGACCCTTGAGGTCATCATGCACGCCAATCACTGCACATTCGGCGACATCCGGATGGCCTGACAGGACTTCTTCCATCCCCCCCGTCGACAGGCGATGGCCCGCAACGTTGATGATGTCGTCAGTACGCGACATGACATAGATATAGCCATCTTCATCGATGAAGCCGGCATCGCCCGTGGCGTAATAACCCGGGAATTCTTCCAGATAAGATGATTTGAACCGCTCTTCGTTCTGCCAAAGGGTCGGAAGCGTGCCCGGGGGCAGCGGCAATTTGGCAGCAAGCGCGCCGATCTGTCCGCGTTCAAGCGGTTTGCCGGCCTCGTCAAGAACCTGAACGTCCCAGCCACAGGCCGCAACCGTTGGTGAGCCGTACTTGATCGGCAACAACTCAATCCCGCGCGGGTTGGCACAAATCGACCAGCCGGTTTCTGTCTGCCACCAGTGATCAATCACCGGCATGCCAAGGCTGTTTTCAGCCCATTGCAGGGTATCGGGATCGGAACGTTCCCCGGCAAGATAAAGCGCTTCGAGGCTGCTCAGATCGTAATTGGCCATGTGGGCGGCCTTGGGATCATCACGCTTGATCGCACGGAATGCCGTTGGTGCTGTGAACAGGACCTTGACCTTGTGCTGGGAAATCACCCGCCAGAAGGCCCCGGCATCCGGGGTGCCGACCGGTTTGCCTTCGTACATGATCGTGGTGCAGCCCGCCAGAAGCGGCGCATAAACGATATAAGAATGGCCGACCACCCAGCCAACATCAGATGCCGCCCAGTAAACGTCACCGGCCTCGACATCATAGATATTCTTCATCGACCAATGCAGGGCAACCATATGGCCGCCATTGTCACGAACAACGCCCTTGGGCTGGCCCGTCGTGCCAGACGTGTACAGGATGTAAAGCGGATCGGTGGCATCAACCGGCACGCAGTCAGACGGTGCGGCCTTGGCGCATTCGACTTCCCAGTCGTAATCACGGCCATCAATCAACAGTGCATCGCTTTGCGGACGCTGGAACAGGATGACGCTTTGGGGTTTGTGATCAGCCATGGCGATGGCCTTATCAAGCAGCGGCTTGTATTCGATCACCCGCGAACCTTCGATGCCACAGCTTGCCGTCAGGATCAGCTTTGGTTTGGCGTCATTGATGCGGGTTGCCAATTCGTTGGAGGCAAAACCGCCAAACACCACAGAATGGATTGCCCCAATACGCGCACAGGCCAGCATCGCCATCGCCGCCTGCGGGATCATCGGCATATAGATAATCACCCGATCGCCCTTGGTCACACCGCGCGCATGCAGCGCACCGGCAAGACGGGCCACGTCATCGCGCAGATGGGAATAGGTGATTGATTGCACCGTGTTGGTGACCGGGCTGTCATAGATCAGGGCGGGCTGATCACCGCGGCCGTCTTCGATATGACGATCAAGCGCATTATAGCAGGTATTGACCTTGCCACCGCTAAACCAGCGATAAAAGGGCGCGTTGCTGTCATCAAGAACGCGATCCCACTTCTTGTACCAGGAAATGTTTTCAGCAGCTTCTGCCCAAAAGCCTTCCTTGTCGGCGATCGAACGTTCGTAGATTTCCTGATAGCGACCGGTCATTGGCGAAATACCCTCCCGCGGCGTTTGGTCTGGTGGCGCCCGAAACCGGACGCATCCGTAGCGTTATGCTCGTAAATCGGCATCATAATACCGATTTAATTCACACATACCCCTTAGACATTGGTAGAGCCCGGTAATCCCTTATTTTCTGCGGATTACAATTACTCAAAATACAGGCATGACTGATCCCCCGAAGCCGGGGGTTCGTATGCATTTTCACTGATGAGATTAATGTGGGGAGTTGCCCGAAGTTTTGAAGTGCAGACATAAAGTTGCCGCCTCAAGCGTGGGCGATAAGATGAGGCGGCAAAGGCAAGAGTTTGGAAATCTATGAGGTCGTCACACCGTTCACGTGGGAGATCGCGTGTTCTTGCTCACGCGTTTGGCCACGCCCGAACGGCTAATGGGTTATTCGGTTTATCTCGTCCTTGATTTCAAGCTTGCGACGTTTAATGTCTGCGACGATGGAATCGTCGGGCGCCGGGCGGCGCGTCTCGAGGTGGAGTTCCTGCTCAAGTGCAGCATGTTTGGCAGTAAGAGCTTCGATATGGCTTTGAACGCTCATTCGCCTACTCCTTATATCTGACATTGCCCACAGGAAGATGGTATTAATTTCGTAACATGATTTCCAGTGTTTCGATCAGGAACGTGAACAGGAACACAGTGTCGCAGGGAACGGTATGACGCAAAAAGATCGACTTATCATTGGCATAACCGGCGCGTCCGGGGTGATTTACGGCATACGTTTTTTACAGTTGCTGAAAAATGCGCCAACCGAGACTCATCTGGTTCTTTCGAAAGCAGCCGAGCGCACGATTGCCTATGAGACCGATTTTAAAATCCGCGAAATCAAGGAGATGGCAGACATTGTCCATGACAATGCCGACATCGGAGCGCCGATTGCATCGGGATCCTTCCGTGCACGCGGGATGGTCATTGCCCCTTGCTCGATGAAGTCCCTGGCCGAGGTCGCAAGCGGAGTCGCAGATAATCTGATCGCGCGCGCGGCCGATGTCATGCTCAAAGAACGTCGCCGTTTGGTGCTGATGGCGCGCGAAACGCCGCTGCATGCCGGCCATATCCGGAACATGGCACAGGCGACAGAAAACGGCGCAATCATTGCCCCGCCTGTCCCGGCCTTCTATGCCCGACCGCAATCGCTTGATGAAATGGTCACCCAAAGCTGTGCGCGGGTTCTTGATCTGTTTGATATCGATCTGCCCGAAACCGCCCGCTGGGGTGATAGCGAGGCCGCAAACGCGATCCCGGTCACCGGCAAGCCCAAAAACCGCGATCCGTCCTAAGCGATCCCCATCAACCGGGTCAGCTCGCCAAGTGCTTCGTCACACGCTGTCTGATCAAGCGCAAACCGGTTGGGTGACAGATAGGCGTGCGCCGCGGCAATCGGATCGTCACTTGGGACCGCTTGCACGGCTTCGCACAGAATATGCTGTTCGATGCGTTCGGCCAGCAATTCTTCTGATTTGACCTTTTGACGCAGGTCCTGCGCACTGGCGCGGGGATCATTGCGCAAATGACGCCGTGTGTGGCGGAGCGGCTTGATGACGTTTTCGCGCCAATCGCGTACCGCCGTCTCGAGCGACGAAATACTCATAGGTGCCAAGCCCTTCTGACCGAGAAAGAACATGAAAAGCAGCATGTTCACATCAAGGTCGCAGCGATCCTGAAGATCGAGGCACAGCTTGGCCACGCCATCGCGACCATACATCCCGACCGTAAAGGCCCAGACTTCTTCCTGATCCATTCCCAACCTGCTTGTTTATTATTGGATATCAGACTGTTTTGGCCGTTCTGGCGACTTTTGGCGGATGTCCCAAATAGGCGCCCAGTCCCTTGGCCGTAGATACCATCGTGCCTTCGGTATCGACAAGTCGCGGACCGACAATAACATCTTCCATGGCGACATCGACGACCTTGCGCTGTTGCCACGCACAGGCGCGGTTAAAGCTCTGCTGCGCAATCAGGTCCACCGCATGCACACCAAAGGCCGATGCTATCACCCGGTCACGCGGCGATGGTGTGCCACCACGCTGAACATGGCCCAACACGGTCACACGGGTTTCCCAGCCGGTCCGTTCGCCCAGTTCATCGGCAAGCCAGTGACCAATCCCGCCATAGCGGACCTTCTGACCATCATCGCCCACCGTAACCGACGATCCATCGTCACGTTTTACCGCTTCGGCCACGATGACAAGGGCATGGTTGCGGCCGCTTTTACGAATGTTCAGGCAATGCTGGGCCAGTTCATCAAGATCATAGTCCATTTCCGGGATCAGGATAACATCCGCCCCACCGGCCACACCGGCAAATAGCGCAATATGCCCAGCATCCCGGCCCATGACTTCAAGGATCATGATCCGGTCATGGGATGCCGCCGTTGGCTGCAAACGATCAAGCGCATCGGTCGCAACATTCACAGCCGTGGTAAAACCAATGGAATATTCTGTCTGGGCAAGGTCGTTATCTACTGTTTTGGGGATACCAACCAGATTGATCCCACCCATTTTGGCCAGACGATGCAGGATGGCCATACTGCCATCACCGCCAATCCCGATCAGGGCATCAAGGCCAAGCTTGTGATAACCTTCGATCACCTCGTGTGACCGGTCGGCAAAACTGCCATCGGGCATCGGATAATGGAATGGATCGCCCTTGTTCACCGTCCCCAGGATCGTACCACCGAGGCGGAGCATCCCGTCATTATTGACCTGATCATTAAGATCAATCGCCTGGGGCGGGTCTTGCATAAGGCCATGCGTGCCCTGCCGAATGCCGACCACATCCCACCCATAGCCTAGAACCGCACGACGGACGACCGCGAGAATAACCGCATTCAATCCGGCACAATCACCGCCACTGGTCAAAACTCCGATCCGCATCCGCTTCCTTCCCTATCGTGTCGATATTGTTTTACAGGGTGGTACAAATCATATGGGTTGCCAATATGATATCTGGTATTATCAACTTCCCCTCGCATTGGTTATTAAGCTGGATCAAGAATGGACGAAATCAATCAGATCGAGATTGAGAAGAAACTTCTGTCGCTGCGCGAGGAACACCGCGATCTGGATGTCGCCATCGAACAAATGGTGCAGGCGCCGCACCATGACCAACTGCGTCTGGGCCGCATGAAAAAGCGCAAACTGGCCCTGAAGGACGAGATTCTTTATGTCGAGTCGCAGCTGGTGCCGGACATCATCGCCTGATTTCTGAGCAGCATACCGGTTTGCTGCATTTTCCGCACAGCCAATTTTTCGCATTCCGGATCGCCCGAAACGCGTTGATCAGTTCAGGATCGCCGTTGTCAAAAGGGAAGGATCAGATGCCCGTCAGATTCCCTGCGGAATACGGGCAAGCTGTGCAAGATACATTTCCTTGTGCGCACGCAAGGCTGCATCGGCAGCATTCAGGGCCGAGCTTGGCGTATCCCCATTTTGGGCATGATGAAGCCCAAAGACCGGCACGACCGAGATTGGCTGATCATTGTGGATATAGGGATGCTGATCAAGCCAGCGGGTAATGGCATCAACGCGCTGCCAGATATCTTCCTCGTCGACATTATACATCAATGCCGCAAAGTCATTGCAGCCGAGATATCCCAGATGGTGCGGTGACATGATGAAATCCGCCATGATCTTGCGGACATAGTTGAACAGGCCTTCCTTGCAGTCCTGCCCATAGCGCTGAAGGATATCATCGATATTGGCCAGTTCGCACATCAGAAGCATCCGGCTGGTGCGATCCTTGCCGACCAGGGTCATTTCATTTTCAAGGATCTGCAGAAAGGCCGGGCGGCTGATCGCCCCGGTAAAGGGATCGCGTCCCTCATTGCGGGCCAGATGGGCCTGACGTTGTTTCAGGTCGCTCAGGTTTTCGGTCAGGCCGTTAATGCGCACCATCAAACGACCAATGGCCTGTTCGACTGCGGGCGTTACCTGATTGTCGGGAATGCCCAGAACATTTGCCATGTCGGGGGTATGATAGGGTGCCTCGTCCACTGTGTCGGCGACTTCGTTGGTATCAATGTCGACCTGATGATCCTGACCGGGCGCACGACGACGGCCAGCATCCTTGCCATAAGCAAAGATCCCATAAGGGCTTGATGGATATCGTCCATCCCCGCCCCCCATCGAGGGTGTTGTTGATCCGGGTCTTGTGACTTTCATGTCTGACCTTCCCGTGCTACCTGCACAGTTATATGAGGTAATAGTAAATAATAGATCAAAAACGAAACTCTTTCACCAAGATTTTCAATCCAGAGTGACGAAGGTCGCTATTTGTCTGTATTTACGGAATTTCTTATTAAGATCGACATGATATACAAGGCTTTTCTCGATTACACAATGCCTCAAGCAGGCTTGCATGATGGGGCTTGCTGCATATAATGCGGCCCTTCATGAAACCGCCCGAAAACGGAGCCGCCATTATGAGCGATCAAACCCCGGTCATCGGCATTATCATGGGAAGCCAGTCGGACTGGGAAACCATGAAAAATGCAGCAGATGTCCTTGATGCGTTGAACGTCGCGTACGAGACCAAAATCGTCTCCGCCCATCGCACGCCTGATCGCCTTTATGATTATGCCAAAACGGCAAAGTCGCGCGGCCTTAAGGTCATTATTGCCGGTGCTGGCGGTGCCGCCCACCTGCCGGGTATGGCTGCGGCGATGACGCCGCTTCCGGTTTTGGGTGTTCCGGTTCAAAGCCGCGCGCTTAAGGGGCTTGATAGCCTGCTTTCCATCGTTCAGATGCCGGGCGGCGTTCCGGTCGGCACCCTTGCCATCGGCTCTGCCGGGGCAAAGAATGCCGGTCTGATGGCAGCCGAAATCATGGCGCTGATGGATGATGGCTTGGCCAGCCGTCTGGATGACTGGCGTGCCGCCCAGAGCGCATCGGTTGCCGAAGAGCCGGTCGACCCGGCACCTTGATTTCAAAAGGCGCGCCCGACGGGGCGCGTTTTTGTTTATAAGCGACATTTGGACGGTTGCCGCACAAAGGCAGCAACACCTTCCCGCCGGGAAGAGTTTTGATCGAGGATTACATGACGCAGGATTTTGACACGCGCATCATCGCCCTGGGCAGCACCATTGGCATCATGGGCAATGGCCAGCTTGGCCGCATGGCCGCCTTCTGTGCCGCAGAGCTTGGTTATAAGGTGCATGTCTTTGGCCCGGGCGCTGACAGTCCGACCGAACAGGTCTGTGCCAAGGCAACAGTTGCCGATTACAGCGACCTTGATGCACTGCGCGCCTTTGCCGCGGATGTCGATGTGGTGACGTTTGAATTTGAAAACGTACCCCATGACAGCGTCAAACTGCTTTCTGATCTCGTGCCGGTCCGTCCGGGTTGGAAATGCCTGCATATTTCGCAAAACCGCCTGCGCGAAAAGACGTTTTGCAATGATCATGGCATCGGCACTGCCCCGTTTGAGGCGGTCCGATCGCTTGCTGATCTTGAGGCTGCTGTTGCCAAGCTTGGCCGCCCGTCGGTCCTGAAGACCACCGAAATGGGCTATGACGGCAAGGGGCAGGTCAAGATTGCCGACGATACCGATCTTGCCGAAGCCTGGGCTGAAATGAACGGGGCAGAAGCCATCCTTGAAGGCTTCATATCGTTCGAGCGCGAGATTTCCGTGATTGTCGCACGCGGCGTTAAAGGCGATACCGCCTGCTTCTGCCCGGTCGAGAATGTACATACCAACCACATTCTTGATGTCACCGTGGCCCCGGCTGAAATTGCCGATGATCTTTCCAAAAAGGCCGAAGGCATCGCGATCAAGCTGGTCAGTGCGATGGAGTTTGTCGGGCTTCTGGCGGTTGAAATGTTTGTCACCACGGACGGTGACATTCTGGTCAATGAAGTCGCGCCGCGTCCGCACAATTCCGGTCACTGGACGATTGATGCCTGTGTCACCAGCCAGTTCGAACAGTTCATCCGCGCTGTTTGCGGCCTGCCGCTGGGCGATCCGGCGCATCATTCCAAGGCGCGTATGAAGAACCTTCTGGGCGATGACATCAATGACTGGCAGGCAATTTTGACCGAGCCAAATGCGAAACTGCATCTTTATGGCAAGGCCGAAGCAAAGCCCGGCCGCAAGATGGGTCATGTGACCTGGGTTCTGCCGAAATAAGGCACCCCCCAGTGCAGACCAAAACAGGTATTCGCCCCGGATGCCATGCGTGTCCGGGGCTTTTTCGTATGTGATTCATTGCGTTACACAAAAGATGATCCGGCTGGCATTTTATGCCCAGTCGATTGGCATCCGGTTTGCTGTTGGTAGGACAGGAAACTCTTTACGGATGACATGTGATGAAAAAGCTTCTGATCATTCTTTCACTGACCCTTGGCCTGATCGCCATTGAAAGTCGCACCAACCCCGCCATGGCGGTACCGGGTGCAGCTGGCTTCCCCGATGTGATCGAAGGCGACAAGCTTCGCTTTGGCAATATGATTGTCGAACTGTTTGGTATTCGCGCCCCGAAACCCGGCATGATCTGCCGGGCCGGATCGGTTGAATTCCAGTGCGGCGCGGCGGCTGCCCAGGCGCTTGATCGCATCATTGAAAATTACGCCATCAAATGTCAGCAGGTCTCGGACGTACAACTGTTCCCGATGCTGACCGAATGCCAGATGGGCCAGAACGACCTGAACCGTCTGATCCTGCGTGCCGGTTGGGCGATGGTTGATATGGTCAGCTGCGACAGCCATCCGAGCTGCACCACCTACCTGCGCGATCAGCAATTCGCCAAGGACAACAAAAAGGGCATCTGGATGGGCACCCCGCCGTCCGAGCTTGTTGCCCTTGCCGCCAAACCGACCAAGCAGGACTTGCAGGATGCCGATGACAGCAACGCGCTTAAAAACATGCTTGATGACGCGGCTGGCCCGAAGCCGGTCGAAAACCCGATCAAGATTGATCTGGCTTCCGAACTGGAAGAAGCCAATGCACCAGACCCGACCCTGCTGAGCTTTTTGACCAATACGTTCTGATTAAAACCACCGTGTTCGGAAAAGTTTCCTTCCCTCAAAACTCAAAACGCCACCGGCAACATGCACGGTGGCGTTTTTGTTTGATCAGACTGTGGCAGCTTTGCTGGCGATCAGCCACCAAACTGGCGGCGCATTCGGCTCGGGGTTGGCATGCAGCGCGCAATCTTTGCCCCCATCTTGAAGGGTGCGGCTGCAACCTTGCCCGCCTTGCCGATCTTGGCGGTGATTTTCGGGATTTGCAGGACATTGCCAATGCGACGATCCAGAAACGCCCAGCTATCAGCATGACCTTCGGACGTGTCATCAAGCCAATAGGCAAGCGTTGATCCATAGACACCAGCCAGCAGCATGCGTTTTGTGTACCAGTTATGATCGGTCGAGGTATCACCGGCAGCGACCCACATCTTGTCCACCGTGCCATGGGTCAGTTTCAGACCAAGGGCGGCATTCTGCGGCAGGGTCATATAGGCAAGGGCTGCGCGCACGGTATCCTTCTGGTCTTCGACCAGATCAAGGCGGGTCTTGACCGCCGCCGCAATGCGGTCACGAATTTTAAGGTTCTCAAGGCCCATTTCATCAAGGGCAGCGACCATCTTGCGATCAGTCAGCTCGACATAGGTGACGATGGCCTGACGAATGCCGTTGGGCAGCAGTCGGTCGACCTCGCCCGGGGCAAGGTCCAGGTCCTCTGCACCAGCCTGCAGGGCCTGTTTGGTCCAGCCATCAAACGGCACATGCTCAAGGGCTGCCTCGACCAGTGCTTCGCGCTGGGCTTGCAGGCGGGTCATGCTTTCAGCAACAGACATTCAGGCCTCCTCATCATCAGATCCGGCATCGGTCGCAACCGACTGCCTAAAGGTAGTCTCGGGCGGGTTTTCGCGCAATTCCTCATTAAAACCGAGCAACGACATATCTTCCATACGTTCGGGATACATCACCCCGATCAAATGATCATATTCGTGCTGCACAACGCGCGCATGGAAGCCACCGGCGGTGTGCTCCACGCTTTCGCCCTTTTCATTTAACCCGCGATAACGGATTTTGTTCCATCGGGGCACCACACCCTGCAGGCCCGGAATGGACAAACATCCTTCCCAACCATCGACGATTTCATCGCCAATCGGCTCGATTTCCGGGTTGATCAGGACACTTAGCGGCACTTCCCCATCGTCCGGATCATCGCTTTTGCGCAAGGCTGGCACGTAATAGACCATGATGGCGAGCGACTGAAACACCTGCGGGGCCGCAAGGCCAACGCCCCCGGCATCCTTCATGGTGTCCTTCATATCAGCAATCAAGCGCTGAATTTCGGGATCAAGCGGGTCTTCGACCCGGTCCGCAACGCGGCGCAGAACCGGGTGGCCCATCCGGGCAATTTTAAGGATCGACATGGCCCTATATCCAACCAAAACCGACCGGCTGTAAAGCCCCTAATACCTTGTCCCTAGTGTCCCGAGAAGACCAGGCTCTGGATCGGCCAGACCAATGCCTGCACACGCAGCAG
This sequence comes from Thalassospira sp. ABD4_177, assembly GCF_056160125.1. Classification (NCBI taxonomy): domain Bacteria; kingdom Pseudomonadati; phylum Pseudomonadota; class Alphaproteobacteria; order Rhodospirillales; family Thalassospiraceae; genus Thalassospira; species Thalassospira sp. ABD4_177. Next base: position 572,450 of record NZ_JBSWWO010000002.1, read on the forward strand.
GATCGCATGCACCGCCCCAACGGTTTGCACCATGTGCAAAAACAGCCATCTGCCCGCACCGATCTCCGGGTCTTCGAGTTGATCATGGGTGTTGGTATAGGCATTGGCGACACATTTACTGCCAAGCGGCACATCCCGGATCGTTTCGGGATACAGCGGCACCATCTTGGCCAGGAACGTGCCCGGCTTGGCGCGCTCAGTGATATCAAGCAACTGGTCACTTGGCCGGAACTGACCGGCAGCAATAACGGGTTGCACGTCTGTGACCACCATCGGGATGATCTCGAACGGCAGGGACGCACAGGTGACCTCGGTAATCACGCCGGGTTTAACGACCTGCGTCGCGATCTGGGCAAAGCCCGCGTAATAGATCGGCTCGCCTTCTTTTTCCGGGATCAGGATGCCGGCCGGACGCAGGATCGGACTGACATAGTCCCCGACTTGCAGGGCAAATTGCTGAATCTTGCCCGCAACACCGGCGCGCACCACGGTTTTGGAAAGCTCCGCCTCGGCGGATCTTAACGCGGCTTGCGCATTGGCAAGCTGGGCGGGCAGAAGGCTTTGAAGCTTGGTTTCAATCACCGTCATGCTGGCAAGTGCTGCATTCAGCCCACCCTGCCGGGTTGTCAGGGATACTTCAAGACGCTCGACCTCGCGCCGGGAAACGGCATTGGTGCCGCGCGACAAAAGATCAGCTTTGACTTCAAGCTCGTCACGCACCTGATTATAGGACCCGCGCGCCTGTTCGACATTACCCTCGGCTACGGCAAGATCGGCACGGGAAACTTCCATCTGGGCGCGGATTTCGGCTATGCGCTGCTCGGCCATGGCGACCGCTTCGCGCTCGACCCGGTTATCAATGCGAAACAGTTGATCACCGCCCGCGACGACCTGATCATTCTCGACATAAATCTCAACCACGCGCCCGCCTTTTTCCGGCAGGATCGTGACGGTCCGGAAGAATGACGACACGTTCATGGTCGATGGATGGAAATAGAAAATCACCGCAATCAGGGTGATGGTCAGGATCGCACAACCGACAATGCCATAACGCAGCTCGTACCAGACGGAAAACAGGGTGATTTCCTTGCCGATCCGCTTGCCCTGACGATACCGGCGGATCAGATAATCGGGCAGGATGGTGAAAATCGAACACAGAAGAAGCTCAAACATCTTTGGAAGCCTCCTGCGTCACCGACACCGAGTTCACCGAGTTGCTTGGCCCGTCCGAGTCGTCAATTGCGCCCTTCTTGCGCGCCATCGCCTTTACAGACTCCGCGATTGATTGGATCGGGCTATAGAAATCAGGCACCTGAACGACCGCAATCACAAGAGCAGCCAGCCAGAACAGGTTGTTATGGGTAAACAGTGCCAACAGTGTCAGGATGCTGATCAGCTGGATTTGCGTATGATTGGCATGATGGGCCATCCGTTCAGGCAGGGCATGCAGACTAAGGTAAAGCGCGCCAGCCCCGAATACGGCCAGCACCACGAACCAGACAACAATGGTGAATAAAACATCTGATTCGCCTGGTGCAGTAACAAAGAACGGCGCATGTGCAATCGCCGTCTCGCGCAAGCCACCTTCCATCTCCGATCCTCCGAGCTGTTTGCATCGTGCCCGGAAAACCGGGAAATTGAGATCGTCCGCCTGATAAAACCCCGGCAATAGCTGCTGTTAACTCAAAGCATTATACAACTTTTGGTTCAATTTGCGATATAGGGATCGCCGCCTGATTTTACAGCCACCAAAACGGAAAAATGGTCGCCCTTGCCCAAAGAGTTTGTCACAGCTGGCCAAATAAACGTCAAAGGCGAATATCCTCTTCCCTCTTTTCTTTTTGGCCGCTTTGCACTATATACAGCCCACGGTCTTCATGATCGTACAACCAACCGGGGGGCATTCCGCCACTCCGGGTGTTTTTGTTTTTTTGAAAGGAGCGTGGTTTCCGTGCAGGTAATCGTTCGCGACAACAATGTCGATCAGGCTCTGAAAGCGCTTAAGAAAAAGATGCAGCGCGAGGGCATTTTCCGTGAGATGAAACTCCGTCGCCACTTTGAAAAGCCGTCGGAGAAGAAAGCTCGCGAAGGGGCGGAAGCAATCCGTCGTGCCCGCAAGCTGGAGCGTAAGCGCATCGAGCGCGAAGGCTTCTAGTCTTTTTCACTTTCGGGGTATCTCGAACGTGACTGTACGATCGAATTTAGCTCGCTAAATTCGGACCCGTGCGCCAAACCCGCCTCGGAGCAATCCGGGCGGGTTTGGTTTTTCTGGACTGTTGTGAACTCAGTTTCCAGACACCCACGCCTTGATGTCATCAAGCATCGTCGGCTCATAGCCAATCGGGTCTGGCATCGGCTCATGCCGCACAATGATGCCCGACTGGGTGCGATAGACGGTATAAAGCGTATCTTGCCTGATATCGGTAAAGGTCGAACTGCCATATTCCGCATCGACCAGGAAATTCCATTCCGCCAGATAGTTCACCAGATCAAGCGCATCACCCTGCCCCAGATCATAAGCCATCTTGGGCCTCGTGTTTTCATCATTGATATCGCGATAGCGGCCCTCAAAGCGCACCAGCTTATAGCGCGCATCCATGCCCATCACATTGGCCCAAGGCTTGAGCTTGATAAACTCGGCATCAATCCGCCACTGATCACCATAAATCTCAAAGATACCGACATCCCCGTCGGCACCCGCCGCCAGATGCGCCTCAAACACATCCTCGCCCAGCGGCTCGAAATACATTTTGGCAATCGGCTCCTCGGCCGTCAGCCGGACATAGGTCAGGATCGTCAGTCCCATGGACGTGACCAGCGCCACAGAAAGCACCACCACCAAAAGCAGAGAAACCCTTACCAACCGAAACATGCGACCTTCCGAAAACTAGCAATTTCCCTGAGCGAGCTTATTTTGCAGTTGTTTTCTAAGATCAACGAAACGCTCAGAAAATAGTTTCTGGCGGTCTGTCGATATCGCAAGACTTGAGATCAGGTATGAGTTTTCCTTTGTCAAAACTCTACCTTTGCTTGAACTGTAGTCCTCATCAACTGCACCTGGCATCATTAACTGAAATGACATGAAGTTCGGGTGACAGTAATTCGATACCCATTCGTAATCATCTCGCAGCCCTCCCGCTTCCTTGCTCTCAGTTAGTCGCGCAAAGAAGACATCCGATTTGTCCATGTACTTCATCACTTGAATAGGCTTCGGGCTATCCGGCATTTCCTTGTGTGCAAATCCCATAAGACCCGCATATAACTTATCTCGAAGATCACCAAGAGGAATAGATTGGCTCAGAAATGCACTCACTTGGTGACAAAAGTAACCAAGCTGAGCCACGCTTTCCATATGCCCACGAGTTATCAAAGCGAGTGCATATGGATTTTGGTCTGCTATTTGCCCTATTCCTGCATCAATTAAATGAACACATCGATGGAGAGCACTCTGCTCAATTGTTCGAGCATTCTCAAAAACAACCTCACTTTCATTTCGCCTGTTTGAACTTGACACACAGAATGTCTCATCAAGAAGCTGTGTAGCGTGATCTTTATTCCTTAGAATCCTGATGACTGCTGCATCTTTCCTTAAACTGCGTGCTACTTTTAGTGCGTTATACAATTCGCACCTCCATCAAAAGGCAGAAAGTTTAGCTTTTACTCTACACGACTTTGCAGAAGTCCTCATAGTTGTTCAAAGCAAAAAGGCGGCCCCACCGGAGCCGCCTTCTTCATTTCAAACCGGATGGTCTGATCAGTTATCGAGATGCATGACGATTTCTTCGCACATCTTTTTGGCATCGCCGAACAGCATCATGGTGTTGTCCTTGAAGAACAGTTCGTTCTGGATGCCAGCGTAACCGGCTGACATGCCGCGTTTGACGAACAGGACCGTCTTGGCCTTTTCGACTTCAAGGATCGGCATACCGAAGATCGGGCTGGCCGGGTCGGTTTTGGCGGCCGGGTTGGTGATGTCATTGGCACCAATCACGAAGGCCACGTCAGCCGATCCGAAATCACGGTTGATTTCTTCCATTTCCAGCACGTCGTCATAAGGCACGCTGGCCTCCGCCAGAAGCACGTTCATGTGACCCGGCATACGTCCGGCCACCGGATGGATGGCGTAGCGGACATTGACACCCTCTGCTTTGAGGATATCAGCCATTTCACGCAGGGCATGCTGTGCCTGTGCGACGGCCATGCCATAGCCCGGAACGATGATGACGTTCGATGCATTCTTCATGATGAAGGATGCATCGTCGGCCGAACCGGATTTGACCGAACGGTCGCCATCGCCGCCCGGACCGGCGGCTGCTTCGCCCTCGGCCCCAAAGCCACCAAAGATGACATTGAAGATCGAGCGGTTCATGCCCTTACACATGATGTAGGACAGGATCGCCCCCGACGCACCAACAAGCGCACCGGTAATGATCAGCGCGTTGTTTTGCAGGGTAAAGCCGATGCCACATGCTGCCCAACCCGAGTACGAGTTCAGCATGGAAACAACAACCGGCATGTCTGCCCCGCCAATCGGAATGATCAGCGTAATGCCCAGAACAAGTGCCAGTGCCACCAGGATCCAGAAGGCCGTATGGCTTTCGGTTGCCACAAGGATGATACCAAAGACAACAATGCCAATCCCGATGGCAAGGTTGAGCATATGCTGGCCCTTAAAGCGGACCGGGGTTCCCGAAACGATGCCCTGCAATTTACCGAACGCAATCAGCGAACCGGTAAAGGTAATGGCACCAATTGCCACGCCAAGCCCCATTTCAATCAGGCTGGCCGCACCGATATTGCCCGCCGTACCGATGCCATAGGCACCCGGCGAATAAAGGGCAGCCCCGGCAACAAACACCGCCGCCAGACCGACAAGCGAGTGGAAGGCCGCAACCAGCTGTGGCAGCGCGGTCATCTGGATCTTGAGCGCGATGACCGTCCCGATGGCACCGCCGATCAGGATACCGACGATAATGGTTGTGTATGACAGCACAGCCGGGGAAGCCAGCGTGGTAAAGATGGCAATTGCCATACCCACCATGCCAAGGATGTTCCCGGTACGGGCCGATTCAGGTGACGAAAGTCCGCGCAACGAAAGAATGAAGCAGACCGAGGCCACCAGATACAGGAAAGCCGACAGGTTTTCCGACATTGTGTGTTCCCCCTACTTCTTTTTCTTGAACATATGCAGCATGCGCTGAGCGACGATAAAGCCGCCGAAAATGTTGACGGATGCCAACACCACCGCAATGAAGCCCATCATCTTGGAGAAGTTCATCTCCACCGGGCCTGCTGCCAGAAGCGCACCGACGATAATCACCGACGAAATGGCGTTGGTTACAGCCATCAAGGGTGAATGAAGGGCCGGGGTAACTTTCCACACGACGTAATAGCCAACAAAGCAGGCCAGGACGAACACGGTCAGACCAAGAACCGTCGGGCTAACGCCTGATCCCTGCACCGCGACCGCGGCCGTGCCAGCGGCGTCAGATGCGCCACTTGCCAGGCTATCGGCAAGCTTTGCTGCCTTTTCCGCAAGACCAAGGGCGGCATCGCGGAGTTCATTTGCATTCTGGGCTACGGATTGATCAGCCATTTGCGACCTCCTCCCCGCCGAATTTCGGATGAACGACCTTTCCTTCATGGGTCAGGCGCGTCTCGGCAATGATCTGGTCTTCGCCATCAAACGAAAGCGCGCCTTTTTCCGCATCAACAGAAAGGGTGATGAAGTTCAAAAGGTTCTTGGCATACATCGCCGTCGCATCGGTCGCGACGGAACTGGTGATGTTCTCCGGACCGATCAGCTTCACACCATTATCGGTCATCACGGTTTCACCAAGTTTGACACCGGCAACATTGCCACCACGCTCAGCGGCCAAATCAATGATCACCGATCCCGGTTTCATGCCTGCCACCATATCGCGGGTTACGATTTCCGGTGCCGGACGGCCCGGAATAAGGGCCGTGGTAATGACGATGTCGGTCTTGGTCAGAACCTCTTTAAGCTTTTCGGCCTGCTTTTTCTTGTAGTCATCCGACATTTCCTTGGCATAGCCGCCTGATGTTTCCGCATCAGAGGCATCGTCGTCTTCGACTTCAATAAAAGTTCCGCCAAGCGACTGAACCTGTTCTTTTACCGCCGGGCGCACATCAAATGCCGACACAACGGCACCAAGGCGCTTGGCGGTTGCAATCGCCTGAAGACCGGCAACACCAGCCCCGACAACAACAACACGTGCCGGCGGCAAGGTGCCCGCAGCCGTCATCATCATCGGATAGATGCGGCCAAATTCATGGGCGGCGTCAAGCACCGCGCGATAGCCCGCCAGGTTGGATTGCGAGGACAGCACATCCATCGACTGCGCACGCGAAATACGCGGCATCAGCTCCATGGAATAGCCATCAACACCGGCCTTTGCCATGGCCTCGATCAGCTCCTTGCGATCGAACGGCTCAAGCAGGGCCACGACCGCAGCCCCTTTTTTATAGGCGGTTAATTCGTTGGTTTTGCCTTCAATGACAGGTGGGCGCACCTTGAAGATGACATCGGCATCCTTCACGGTGGTTTTCATTGTTTTGGCAATGGTTGCACCGGCATCGACAAAGCGATCATCCGGTATGGCGGCGTCAGTTCCGGCACCAGCCTCAATTGCAACGTCAAACCCCAGAGCCTTGAGCTTTTTCACGGTCTCTGGTGTGACGGCAACGCGCTTTTCCCCGGGCCATATTTCCTTTGGAACGGCCAGTTTCATCGCGTTTGACCTCCTTCCCTGTTGATTGGTCAGTTTGACAATCCGTGTTCATTCAAAGCAACCGGTTCCAGAACGTCGTTTCGCGTTCCTTGAGGACCGATCACTGGCAACCCTTGTCCAATTCAATTCTTCGGACCAAAACACCTAAACCTAAAGCGGCCCGAAAAAGAAAAAGGCGGTTCTTCAGCAATCGCAGAAGAAACCGCCCACTTTCCCACCACGCATTACAAGGCATAAATCCTTGCTGACATGTCAGGTCCCACCCGCCATTGGTGCTCAGGACAAACAATCAATGACGCCCTGCATGTCTGCGTTGAAAGCAAGATGCGATTTCTCACCGACAACCACAATATCAAAAACGTACAAAAAAGCAGTTTAACCTAAAATAGATTAATTTTTAAAATCCCATTAAATGAGCGAAAAACCACACATACAAATTCCTTAACGGAATAAGTCCTAGTTCCCTGCGTCACACCCATTTCGAACCAAAGATCAATGACTTCCCGCAGTTTCCCTTATCCTTCGGTCCAAGTGCAAGTGAACATTATCTTATAACTGAACTGGATTTCTGTAACGAACAACCTTTCAGAGTTTTCTATCAAGATAAAAACCTCTGAAACATTCTTTGCCAAGAACTGGGAATTTTTCAAAGTACGCATCTATTATTCATTCAATCGGGCCCGTTAGTGAGCAATGCACTACAGTGATGATTCGCAACGATATTCTTAGCACGACACCAGATTGCAGCTCGCACGGCCACCTCAAACCCCACAAACAGATAGGTAGATATTCAACACCTATACGCAATCATAGGTTACCCCGCCATGTCTGCATGTTAATTTAGGACACCCTAAAGTTAATCAAGACTTCCAGTACGGACATTCTTCACCAGGTAGAGATGGGGACAAAACAATGCGAATGAAACTTGGACTGCTCGCCACAGGCCTGTCGGCAATTGTTGTTTCAATAACAACAATTTCACCAGCAACCGCTCAGACATATTTCCCGCCAGATGTCGATCAGTCAAAATGCTCTTTATCGGCTTCCGAATTCAATGACGACTGGACCAAGCTTAAGCTTTTCTCGCCAACAACCCCTTTCGGGCCCGTTTATGATGCAACCAGTGGCATGGTTTACGTCTTCCCGGCAAACGGTCCGGAATTTTCCAAAGACACAACAAACCACTGCGACTTCTATAAATGGGGCGCGCAGATGTTCCTTTGGCTGACCTCGACCATCAACGACACAGGAAGCCAGACAACCAACCCAACTTTCCCTGTCGATCTGCCCTATGTATTTAACAGCGAGTTTTTCTATCGCCTCTCTGCGGATCACACTCAACTTCTGGCTCAGGGCACAGGTGTGAGCTCACCAAGCATGGCTGTCAGCTTGCGTACCAAGAAATCGGATGAAGATGACAGTGTCGGTCAGGCAGGAGAAACGAGTGGCGTACTCCTGACACAGGGTGAAACGCCGTCCCTGACCTATTATGCTGTTCACACAAACCGACTGTACGGGTATTTTTTGAACCTGTATAAAAAGGTCCTCTCTCGCCTTGTGAAGATTGACCCGAACCTCGCCCGCTTCCCGACTTCAAAGGTCGAAGCGTGCGCCACCTTGGCCTATGCCAAGGAAAAGGGCTTCGTTGAGCGAGGCACGGTGCCTGATGCCATTGACAAACTCCTCTGTCCGTACTTCTTCCCCGATACAGTAAGTACTCAAGAGCAGAACACGCGTCTGACGATTCCTGAAATCGAACCCGCCGTCGACTATCTTTCACTGGCCATTGAGCTCAAAACATCATGGGTTGATGCCTCAACACTGCCGTCAGATAAACGGTACAAGTATATTATTCAGAATCAGGAAGTCCCAGTTTACGACAAATCAGACCCGAATCGCTGGTTTGTAATCGGTTCCGAAACAAAAAAAATGGCTATGGTCGGCATGCATGTGGTCGGCTCCGTTGAAGATCATCCAGAAATGATCTGGGCAACCATCGAGCATGAAGACAACGCCCCGAACTCCACCTACTACTATACAAATACAAGTGGTCAGGTCGTAGAAGTCAAAGAGCCGGCAACCGGCTCGAAATGGACGTTCTCCGATGGCACTATTGTTGATGAAATTGCAGAATTTGCCCTAAGTTGCTCTGACGACCTAAAGGGCTATGGCTGCATTGAGAATAGCGACATCGTTGCAAATGTGCCTGTCACCGAACCTTTGGAAGTGCCGATTCAGCCTTCCAATGTCACACGCTTACACCCATGGGGTAATATGCAGAGCGATACGGATACAGATGTCATCTCGCAAAATACACAGATCATTTCCCTGAACAACGATTTCAGAGGATTTGTCAGAGGGAACAACGAAGGTGACCCAAGGCAATATTACTTCCTGAGCGGGGCAATCTGGACGAGTGACGGCAGCATCCCAACAAATGACAACTACGACAAGAACACCGGATCAACCATCCTGGCCAACACCACGATGGAAACCTTCCAGCAGGAAACAAGTTGCTTTGGATGTCATTATTCTTCCAGCGCATCTGATGGGTTGGGCATAAGTCACATTTTTGATGGCATAAGCCCTGACCTGCCGAAAGCCCCGGATCATTGATCCAGATGACAGCCCCGATGCGAATGCACCGGGGCTGTAATTATATTCGATTAATCCCTCGGTCGCTCGAGACCAATCTGATCAAGGGCGGCTTTCTGCCGGGCTTCGAGTTTTGCGACGTCAAAGTCACCAACCAGATCGTTGAACAGGCGATACCAGTTCACCTGTGCATCCAGACGCAGGAACACCGCGCCAAGCCCGACCGCTGCACGATCAACCAGAACAAACTCGCGCGGCGGTTTGACACCCCCGACACGCCGCAGTTCCTGGTGCACCTTGCCCGCGACCTCTGCGCCATAAGCGACCGAGTTGGTTTCACCCATCTTGCGTTCCCGGTCATCAAGGATCGGGCCATACACAAAGCTGGCCCAGATATTGAGCACATCAATCAGTTCACGTGACGGATTTTCAAAGCCCCAGCTTTCATAGGCCGAAACTGCCTTTTCCTCGTCCTCGTCGCGCAGTGCTTCATATAGCGTGATCACCGCCTGAACGAAGTCGGGTTTGAAAATGCGGATACAACCGAAATCCAGAAGATTGACCGACCGATCATCACGCAGGGTGTAGTTGCCGAGATGCGGATCGCCATGAATGACGCCATAGCGATAAAATGGCACATACCAGGCGCGAAACATATTAAGTGCCACCTGATTGCGCGCGTCCTGATCGGGATCGCTTTCAAGGAAGTGTTTGAACTTCTGCCCCTTTTGCCAGGTCATGGTCAAAAGCCGCTTGGTGGTCAAATCATCAACCGGTTCGGGCACATGCACGCAATCCTCATCGGCCAGCATGTGGCGATACAGGCGCATATGTTTGGCTTCACGCTCATAATCAAGTTCTTCACGCAGGCGGGCCGTCAGTTCTTCTTGAATGTTTTGGGCATCAATCGCGCTGTCATAGCGCTTATAGATCGCAAAGGCCGCGCGCAGCTGTTTCAGATCGGCCTCAACAGTTGCCGACATATCGGGATATTGCAGCTTGCACGCTACATCCTGGCCATCGGGCAAGGTTGCCTTATGCACCTGACCAAGCGATGCGGCCGCCACTGCATCGTGGCTGAATTCGGTGAATTTCGATTGCCATCCGGCGCCCAGTTCGCTGCGCATGCGGCGTTTGACAAACAGCCAGCCCATGCTGGGGGCATCGGCCTGCAGTTCTGCCAAGGCCTGGGTATATTCCTTGGGCAGGGCATCAGGGATGGTGGATAAGATCTGGGCGACCTTCATGAGCGGGCCCTTAAGCCCGCCCAGGGCGGAGGTCAGTTCGGCGGCGTATTTGGCGTGATCAACCTCGCCACCGAACATTTTTCCCGTGGCAAGGCGCGCGGCCAGCTTACTGGCCGAGGCACCCACCCGTGCATAACGACGAACCCGCCCGCCAAACCTGTTTTCCTCGTTCGCGGCGGTATAATCATCGTCGTCATCACTCATCTCAGGAAAGCTCCTCCAGCTCGTCGATCATGCGCTTGATCATGTTAAGGCCCCGCTGCCAGAAGGCCGGGTCCGATGCATCAAGTCCGAACGGTGCCAGAAGTTCCTTGTGCCGTTTGGTGCCACCGGCTTTCAGCATATCAAGATACTTCTGCTGGAAGCCGTCTTCAGCCCCCTGATAAACATCATACAGCGAGTTCACCAGGCAATCGCCAAAGGCGTAGGCATAGACATAGAACGGCGAATGGATGAAGTGCGGAATATAAGACCAGTAGTACTTGTATTCGTCTTCATAGCGGATGGCATCGCCCAGACTTTCATGCTGTACGGCCAACCAGATGTCGCAGATCTCATCAACGGTCAATTCACCTTCGCGGCGCTTGTCATGCACGCGTTTTTCAAACTCGAAGAACGCGATCTGACGCACGACGGTGTTGAGCATATCCTCAACCTTGCCAGCCAGCATGATGCGCTTCATCTTCGGATCGGTTTCTGCACGCAGCATCGACTGGAAGGTCAGCATTTCACCAAACACCGACGCAGTTTCCGCGAGTGTAAGCGGCGTATCAGACAGGAAATAGCCCTGCTCACCGGCCAGCACCTGATGCACGCCATGGCCCAGCTCATGGGCAAGCGTCATCACATCACGCGTCTTGCCGTGATAGTTCAATAGCAAGTAGGGATGGGCAGACGGCACCGTCGGGTGGGCAAAGGCGCCCGATGACTTGCCCGCACGCGGCGGCACATCAATCCACGGATTATCGAAGAATTTCTGGCCGACCTCGGCCAGTTCCGGGGAAAACTCGCCGTAAGCCTTAAGCACGGTCGAACGCGCGGTATCCCAATCGATCTGACGATCATCATCATCGGGCAGCGGCGCATTACGATCCCAGTAATCAAGCTGATCAACACCAAACCATTTCGCTTTCAGGCGATAATAGCGGTGCGACAGATCAGCATGGCTGTCTTTGACAGCGGTATTAAGCGCATCGACAACTTCGTCCTCGACCTGGTTGGACAGGTTGCGCGACGATACCGGGGTTGCGAACTTGCGCAGGCGATCATCAATTTCCTTGTCCTTGGCAAGGGTATTGGTGATGTGCGCCAGAAGCTTGATGTTCTTGCCCAGAACGTCGCCGATGGATTTGGCGGCCTTTTTGCGGTCGTCAACCTTGTTCGAGGACAGCATGTTGGCGGCATCTGACATGGTCAGGTCTTCGCCATCAATCGGGAAGCGGAGCTCCGCCATGGTCTGATCAAACAGACGCACCCATGCGGCCGATCCGGCAACGCGGCGCTCATGCAGGACCTGCTCGACCTCGTCGGAAAGCTGATGCGGGCGGAAGGCACGGTTTTCATCAAGCCACGGGCGATAACGACGCAGCGCTTCGCTTTGTTCATACTTCGCATCAAGCGACGCATCTTCGATACGGTTGATTTCAAGACCAAAGAACAGCGACAGGCTGGAAATGCCGGTCATTTCTTCCTGAACGAACTGATAGAACTGACCAATGGCCGCGTCCGAGCTGTCACCGGCATATTTCAGCTGCGCAAAGGAGCCGATCTTGCCGCAAATCTCGCTGATCGCTTCGTATTCGGCAATGGCGGCTGCCAGCTCATCGCCAGACAGGTCATTGAGTTTGCCCTGATAGCTTTGCTGGAATGCCTGAGAGCGGCTTTTGGCATCATCAAGATCGCGCCGGATATTCGGGTCTTTCAGATCATTATAGAGATCGGTCAGATCCCAGGTCGGCAAATTCTTGTTGATCGCGTTCATTTGTCCTCCAGACAGTCTCGTTGGCCGCGTGCGTCCGATCCGCACAGCAAAGGGATGTGCCTTTGCGTTTTTAATCGTCCGGATCCGATATATAGCCCGTCAAAGCCATATCACCAGACCAGTTTACAGATACGGTTTCAAATTGCTGGGTCGATCATATCGTTCCCTGTGCCATGGACAACAGCAAAGCCGCATCCAACCCCAAACAAACCGCATTTTACCGGGCTTTTGACCGGAACAAGGTTTCCGGGACCGCGTTTGTGTGACATGGGCGACAATTCGGTCTTTAAAATGTCATTTTCAGGCTGCGCAATTGTGCAATCCCTGATAACAAATTCATCGTGGAACGTTCGTTTATTCCGATCTGCAGCACATCCGCGCGGGTATAAGGAAAAAGGAAATGACAGCGTTACCATCAGGGCAGCGCAAAGATTGCCCGTTCGCGGGAACCAAGAGTGAGGCAAGGAAACGTCATGACAAGTTTGCAGGATTATGCCAATTGGCAAAACTTGCCGACCATGTTTTTTGAAAAGGCCAAGAAACATGGCGACACGCCGTTTCTTTGGACCAAGGATTCAGAGGGCAAGGAATTTGTCCCGACCAGCTGGCAGGAAGCCGCCGATCACGTCCGCGCCCTTGCGCGCGCCCTTTATGACATAGGGGTCCGCCCCGGCGACCGGGTTCTGCTGGTTTCGGAAAACCGCACCGAATGGGGCATTGCCGATCTTGCCATCATGTGCGTTGGCGCCATGACCGTCCCGGCCTACACCACCAATACCGAGCGCGATCATCTGCACGCGATCGAAGACAGTGGTGCAGCGATTGCCATTATCTCCACCAAGAAACTTGCCCAGCCCTTCCTGCATGCCGCCCTTGATAGCGGGCGCTGCCGCCATGCGATCATGATGGAAGAATGGGGACAAAGCTTTGTCGGTGACATCACCATTTCGCGCTGGGATGACCTGATCGCCAAGGGGCGCGGTCTGAGCCATGATGTCGATGACTGGATTTCCAAGATCAATCGCGATGACTTGGCCTGCCTGATTTACACATCCGGCACGGGTGGCTCGCCCAAGGGTGTCATGCTCAGCCACGGGGCGATCATTTCAAACTGCATGGGTGCGTTTGACATCATCGAAACCCTTGGCATCGACAAGGAAATCTTCCTCTCCTTCCTGCCGCTGTCACATTCTTATGAACATACTGCGGGCCTTTATTTCCCGATCAGTATTGATGCCCAGATCTATTACGCCGAGGGGCTTGATAAGCTGGCCACCAACCTCGCCGAAGTCAAACCGACCATCATGACGGCTGTGCCGCGCCTTTATGAGATGCTTTATCAGCGCATGAGCCGCATGGTCGAAAAGGAAGGCGGCCTGAAGCAAAAGCTGTTTGACCTGACGCTGCGTCTGGGCCGCAAGAATTACGAAGGCGAACGACTTGGCCTGATCGAAAAGCTTCAGAACCTTGCCTGCGAGCTGTTACTCCGTCGCAAGCTGCGCCAGCGCTTCGGCGGGCGGATCAAGGCGATGGTCTCGGGTGGTGGTCCGCTGAATTACGAACTGGGCGTTCTGTTCGTCTCGTGCGGCATTCGCATTCTTCAGGGTTACGGTCAGACCGAATTTGCCCCCGTGGTTTCGTGCAACCGTGCAGAAAACAACAAACTGCGCACCGTTGGGCCGCCAATGGTCGGCGCCAAGGTCAAGATCGCCGAGGACGGCGAGATCCTGCTTAGCGGCGAAAGCATGATGAAGGGCTACTGGAACCTGCCCGACGTCACCGCTGCGACCATCATTGATGGCTGGCTGCATACCGGTGATATCGGCAAGTTCGATGAACAGGGCAGCCTGATGATCACGGATCGCAAGAAGGACATCATCGTCAATTCCGGTGGCGACAATATCTCGCCCCAGCGGATCGAAGGCCTGATGACCCTTGAAACCGAGATTTCCCAGGCGATGGTCTATGGCGATGACAAACCTTATCTGGTTGCCGTCCTGTGGCCGGAAGAAGACTTCATGCGCGAATTCGCCCGCGAGAATGGCATTTCGAATTCCATCGAAGAACTCGCCAAGAATGATGACTTCCGCAAAACCATCCGCACCGCCATTGACCATGTCAATCAGCGCCTGTCGACGATTGAAAAGGTGCGCAGCTTCATGTTTGCCGAAGCGCCCTTTACCATTGACAACGAAATGCTGACCCCGTCGATGAAGATCCGCCGTCACAAGATCCGGGAAGCCTATGGCAAGCAGCTTGACGGCCTTTATCAGCGCAAGCGCAGTGGCAGCAAAAGCGCCCAAGAAAAGCCCAAAGACTGACCATAAAGACGATGACGCGCCCCAAAGAAATCAAACAAACGCTTACCCTGGTCCGGGGTCTTCCCGGATCGGGTAAATCAACACTCGCCAAAAATCTGTGCCAGGCCACCGGTGCGGTCCATCTCGAAGCCGACATGTTCATGGTCGACCATGAAGGGTTTTACGAGTTTGACGGCACCCGCCTGTCGCAAACCCACGCCAGGTGCGAGGCCGAATGTCACAACGCCCTGTCAGAAGGGTACGACGTTGTTGTCTCCAACACATTTACCCGTTTCTGGGAAATGAAGGCCTATATCGACATGGCCGACAAGCACGACATTCTGCTGCAGATCGTCGAATGCCATGGCCGTTTTGGCAGCATCCACATGGTGCCTGACGAGACCCTTGCCGATATGCGCGATCGCTGGGAACCGCTGCCGGAAAAATACCGCTAAGGGATGCGTTGTAAAAACGGATCCTTACCTGCCAGTCAACGCTGCGCCATACTCCTCGATAATCCGATCAATCTCCTTTCGCGCGAACATCGCGACCTTAGATTGCGCCTCACGCTGGGCATCGGACTTCGGTTCAAATGTCCCCATAACGATGATGTTTTCGTCGTTCAGTTGGTTTGCAGGGCCTGTGTAATTGAAAGATCCCGCAATGACGACTTGATCATCGAGAACCATGAGCTTGTGATGCAGCTTACCCAACTGGCCCGATTTCTTAACCCCATACAGCATCCCGCCAGCCGCAACCAAATCGCGTGTTGGAGCCCACTTGCGCACTCCCTGCGCATAGTCAAAAGCACCTCTAATCGGCATACCGCATTCCAGAAGACGCAGCATGGTATCGTCTATACCCGATGATTTCGAAAATGTGAAAATTGCAAAGTCGATGCGTGTGCGCGCCTTCATCATTTGCTTCATGATTTCCATCTCCGGGTTATGGTCTGGAGCAAATGCAACTTTTATTGGGATGCTCGAAACTGTTTCATATGTCGGCTCGACGTCGTGTCCTTCGTTACGTTTGCCAAAATGGCCTCGTTGAATTTCGCCAAACTCCCGCGTATAAGTTGCCGCGATTTTGCGATCATTCAAGACCACAACGTGATTCAGATTGTGATGCGTTCCTGTCGGCGTGAAGTTCATACTGCCGGTCAATACAGCTTCACGATCCCTGATAATAAACTTTTGATGGAATATGCTCGGGTTGTAATCGACCTTAACATCGATATTTGAGCGCAATATTGCATCATGAATGACACGGTTTGGTTCGTGCTTGCCACCCGCAACAAATGGTAGTTCTCTTGTTTTGGGACTACGAAGATAGCTCTGTTCAATCACCAGCTTGACGACGACCCGACGTTGCCGCGCCCGAATAATGGCGTCGGCTATCGGTCGACTTTCAAGCTCTTGAACCGCAATTTCAAGACGCTTCGTTGCGGCATCAATGAACTCAACAATGACACTTTCCAAGTTATCGGGTGCCCCTAGTGTATGTGGACCACTGTAGAATTCGACATCCCCAATCTTAATCGACATGACCATCCTCAATAGATTAATGCTTGCAACCATCCACCTTAGGTTTTATCATACACTCACTTTTCTTTATAATCCATTCCGCAAATTTGCCTTTCTCTACCGTGCGCAGCACAAGAACAAAACGAGCTTCAAATGAAAAACCCCAGCTTTAAAGCCGGGGTTTTTGAAGATTGCATCGCTTTCAAAAGAAGAAGCTAACTGATCACCTCGACCTTTTTGCCATTCAGCAGAAGGTCTTTGCCCTCGGCCGAGACCGGGACCGTATCGCCATCGCTAATCCCGCCTTCGAGTATCTGCATCGCCAGCGGGTTCTGCAGATAGCGCTGGATCACGCGTTTGAGCGGACGGGCACCATAGATCGGGTCATAGCCTTTTTCGGCCAACCAATCCTTGGCACCGTCATCAAGCTTGAGATTGATCTTGCGATCAAACAGAAGCTTTTCGAGGCGACCAAGCTGGATATCAACAATCTTGCCCATCTGATCGCGATGCAGACGATGGAACAGGATGGTCTCATCCAGACGGTTAAGGAATTCCGGACGGAACGATGCCCGAACGATTTCCATGACCTGGGCGCGGACTTCGCCGCTGTCATGACCCGGTTCCTGATTGGCAAGGATTTCCCCACCAAGGTTCGAGGTCAGAATGATCAGCGTATTGCGGAAGTCGACAACCCGGCCCTGGCCATCGGTCAGACGCCCTTCGTCAAGCACCTGCAGCAGGACGTTAAACACATCGGGATGTGCTTTTTCGACCTCATCAAACAGGACAACCTGATACGGGCGACGACGTACCGCTTCGGTCAGCGAACCGCCCTCCTCATAGCCGACATAGCCCGGAGGTGCACCGATCAGACGTGCCACCGCATGCTTTTCCATGAATTCGGACATATCAATCCGGACCATGGCCTGTTCATCATCAAACAGGAACTGCGCCAGCGCCTTGGTCAGCTCGGTTTTACCGACACCCGTGGGGCCCAGGAACAGGAACGAACCAATCGGTCGGTTTGGATCCTGCAGGCCTGCCCGCGCACGACGCACCGCGTTGGAGATCGAACGTACCGCATCATCCTGACCGACAACCCGTTTGCGCAGCGTGTCTTCCATTTCCAGAAGTTTTTCACGCTCGCCCTCGAGCATCTTGTCGACCGGGATACCGGTCCAGCGCGACACGACGGACGCAATGTGCTTTTCGGTAACCGCTTCTTCCTTGATGCCACGCGACGGATCGTTTTCCGCCTTTTCAAGCAGCGTCATCAGAGCCGGAATTTCTTCGTATTGAAGCTGTCCGGCACGATCAAGCTTGCCATCACGCATCGCACGTTCAAGTTCACCACGCGCCTGATCAAGCTGCTCCTTGATATGGGTTGAAGCTGCCAGTTCTTTCTTCTGGGCTTCCCATTTCGCAGTCAGCTCGGCGGATTTGCCTTCAAGCTCGGCCAGTTCCTTGTCCAGACGGCCAAGGCGATCCTTTGATGCACTGTCCTGCTCTTTCTTGAGCGCTTCTCGCTCGATCTTGAGCTGGATGATACGGCGATCGAGTTCATCGATTTCTTCCGGTTTGGAATCAAGCTCCATGCGCAAGCGCGAGGACGCCTCATCCATCAAATCGATGGCCTTATCGGGCAAGAACCGATCCGTGATGTAACGGTTCGAAAGGGTTGCGGCCGCCACCAGCGCAGCATCGGCAATACGCACCCCGTGATGGAGTTCGTATTTGTCCTTGATCCCGCGCAGGATCGAGACCGTGTCAGTCACAGACGGCTCGTTGACGAACACCGGCTGGAAACGACGGGCAAGCGCCGCGTCCTTTTCGATATGCTGACGGTATTCATCCAAAGTCGTCGCACCAACGCAGTGCAGTTCACCGCGCGCCAAAGCCGGTTTCAGAAGGTTCGATGCATCCATCGACCCTTCGGCCTTACCGGCACCGACAAGCGTGTGCAATTCGTCGATGAACAGGATGACCTCACCGGCTTCTGATTCAATTTCGCTCAGAACCGCTTTCAGGCGTTCTTCAAATTCACCCCGGAATTTCGCACCGGCAATCAACGCGCCAAGGTCAAGCGACAGAAGTTTCTTGTCCTTAAGCGTTTCGGGCACGTCACCCTTGACGATCCGCAGCGCCAGACCTTCGGCAATCGCGGTTTTACCCACACCGGGTTCACCGATCATGACCGGGTTGTTCTTGGTCCGGCGTGACAGAACCTGCACCGCACGACGGATTTCCTCGTCACGGCCAATGACCGGGTCGAGTTTGCCTTCGCGCGCGGCCTCGGTCAGGTCGCGGGCATATTTCTTAAGCGCGTCATACTGGTTTTCAGCACCGGCACTATCGGCCGTACGGCCCTTACGGATGTCATTGATCGCGCCGTTCAGACCTTGCGCGGTAACACCGGCATCAGCCAGCACCTTGCCCGCCGTTGATTTCGGATCAAGCGCGATGGTCAGAAGCAGCCGTTCCGACGTGACAAAACTGTCACCGGCCTTCTTGGCGATTTCCTGTGCCTGATCAATCAGACGTGCAAATTCAGATGAAAGATAAATCTGACCATTGCCGCCAGAAACCTGTGGCAATTTTGCCAGTTCCTGCGCGCAACGTTCCTGGGCAACCTTCGGCTTGCCGCCGGATGCCTTGATCAGATTGGCTGCCAGACCTTCTTCGTCATCAAGCAGCACCTTAAGCAGATGGATCGGGACAAATTGCTGATGGTTTTCACGCAGCGCAAGCGATTGCGCCGACTGCAGAAAGCCTTTTGACCGATCCGTGAAGTTTTCAAATTCCATTCCTGTCACTCCTTGAGCCAACAGTATTCAGACGATGTGGACCTTCTTGGAAGCGTCCACGACATTGGTGTCATTACCGAATTTCAAAATTATAGATTTTTTCGACAGCGACAACATTGATATGTCTCAGTCTAGCGCGTTTGCAACCATATCCCCCTACAAAAGTTGCAAGAATTATTTGTGCACCGCAACACAACTTTCTGGCATTATTCCAGATAGCAGGCAAGACCGCTGAATCGCGCGCGTTGTCGATGGTGACAGTGGCCAGCGTATCAAAGGTTGCCCTTGGCAAAACAACGTTCTAACGTCGCCCGGACAGATAAAAACAGACATGCCATTCGCCCCACTCTTTCAGGCATGCCAAAGCGCCATACAGGAACACAGATCATGACG
Source organism: Thalassospira sp. ABD4_177 (assembly GCF_056160125.1). Lineage (NCBI taxonomy): Bacteria > Pseudomonadati > Pseudomonadota > Alphaproteobacteria > Rhodospirillales > Thalassospiraceae > Thalassospira > Thalassospira sp. ABD4_177. Next base: position 592,048 of record NZ_JBSWWO010000002.1, read on the forward strand.
ATCGAGCTCAAAGCTATCAAACGATACCCGGTCAAGGGAATGCGCGGTGTTGATCTTAAAGAAGCAAAGATCACAGCCCATAAGATGATTACCGATGACCGCCGCTTTGTGATTGCCACCCAGTCCTCGGTCGGACAGGAAGGCGTGCATGAATGGGCCCGTAAAAGCAATTTCCTGCAGCTGGTGAACACCCCCAAGCTCGCCGAAATCGGCACCGACTATGATGACACCACCAGCACGCTGACGATCCTTCGGAACGGGCGCGCGATCTGTAAAGGCAAGCTTGACGAGTCCATGGGCCGCACCGTGGTCGAGGATTTCCTCAAGGCGTTTTTAAAGAACGAGATTGCCGGCACGCCAAAAATCTATTCCGTGCCCGATACCCATTTCGGCGACATGAAGGAACCGTTCATATCGTTGTTGAACCTGGCTTCTATCCGTGATTTCGGCACCCGCATCGTTCAAAGCGAAATCGATCCGATGCGGTTTCGCGGCAACCTGCTGGTTGACGGGCTGGAGCCCTGGAAAGAGCTGGAATGGAACGAAGACAAGATCATCAAGATCAATGATATCTCGTTCCGTGTGGTTCACCCGATCACCCGCTGCAAGGCGACCAGTGTTAATCCCGATACCGCGGTTGCCGATATCAACGTTCCACTGATGCTGCGTAAAGGCGTAAACCACCTTTATATGGGTGTGTACCTTGAGGCCCTTGACGATGGCACGATCACACCGGGCGATGAACTGATCCTTGCTTAAAGGCGATCAGTCATTGCCGGAATTGAATGTCGGGGCATGAACAGCCATGCCCTTGAACATCTCGTCGTGATACCAGTCGATACGGTGCGCGCGAATGGGCGGACATCCCTTGCGAAACAGAATTTGTTCTTCCTTCGGGAAGCGGGCCACCTCAGCCGATTTCAGGATCGGCTGATTGTCCTGTGATCGCAAATGGACCGGGCGACTGGTATCCTTGCCGCCACCCGTATCATCAAATTTCGACATTGCCGTCAGACCGGACACCCAATCCAGGTTGAACGCACCTTCCTGGCTCAGGACCGAGATGGCATCAACACGTCCGACGACGTTTTCCCAGTTCAAACAAACATCCATCAGGCCACTGACGCCGGTAAAGCCCGGCCAGACCACCATGCCGTCGCCATACCCACCACCCAGAAGGCGCTCGAACAATGGCATGCGGCCAACGCTTTCAATGCCGTCTAGCAGAACAAGAAATTCCGGATCGCCCGATTTCCATCCCCGCTGATTGATCAGGTTCATCATGCCAGACAGCATCACACGACTAAAGGACGGCTGAACTTCCGGGTTTTCGCCGCCAAGCTGACCAATCACAAAGATCGACACAGGACCGCTGGTAATGTCTTCGAGCGTAAAGCTGCTTTTGCTGACCAGTCGCGAGATTTGCGGATTGTCGAATTCTTCGGTGGCTGCCCGGCAGGCCTCGATGATCTTCATGCGCTGATCTTCGGTCATATCAAGGATATTGAGCGCGACCTCGGAGATACGACCATCGGCAGACTCGATGCTCATCATTTCTTCAAGAATCTTGTAGAACCGATGTGATGGCATGATCAGGTTACGGCGCACTTCACCAAGGTTGCGATCTTCCTTCGCACTGCGCTGGATTGTAAAAACAATAAAGCCCTGAAGCAGGGTCCGCGCCGTACGGACTTCCTGTTCATCAAGTTCCTTGACGAACATCGGGGCAAGAAGCGTGTCGGCAATAAAGCCGGTATCAGTAATCAGGCCTTCACCCTGCTGGCGGATAAAATCAAACGGGTTGAACTGTTCGGTTTCCACCCCGGTCTGCTTGTGCGGATCAAGAACGATCAGCCTTTGCCCAAGCTTGGTCCTTCGGTCGTGAATGGCGCGAAAAATGCTGCCATGGCGCTCATAAACAAACAGGTTTCCCGTATGCAAAAGGGCATTTGGCTCGGCCGAGGCGCGGTAATATTCCTCGGGCTTGGTGGCAAAGGTCAAAACGCGTTTCAGACCATTGGCACCGATCAGGCGCTTGTCATCGCCGAAGCGCCCCAGAACAAATGCCGGATTATTTTCCAGCAACTTACGCGCATTGAGGTCCTCGACGCTGGCCCACTCCCCGTCGGCCTTCATCCGCGATCCCTTGGCCCCGAGTTTGGGTTTCTTTGATTTCGAAGAGGATGATGGTTTCAGGCGGTTCAGTACGATGACAACCAGCGGGATGAACATCGGGACGATGAAACAGACAGCCCCCAGAAGGGCCAACTCGTAGTCACCGTTAAACAGCCCAAGGGCGATAACCATACCGCCAAGAGCCCATAGCAAAACCATGACGACCCGAAATAAGCCAGTCCCCATCTAACACTCCCCGAGAATGCGCCTGTACCGTGAAAGGATGCCGGTTGTTTGATGCCGGTCTTGGCTTCACGGTTTTATATGTGATTTGTCCCAGAACCCGCGCGAGCGTTAATCGACGGTTGCACGGGATATTCGATTATATGCTTATACAGTTTCGCATACCTTAAAGCACTGCGTCTTTGGGGGTATGTTTGCATTTGGCGTGTGCGCCCAAACGACAACACCCCTGCAAGCGTTGACTTGCAGGGGTGTTTGTCATGTTGAAAGACCGCCTCTGGTCAGATCAGGCCGAAACCGGCTCGGATCCCTCATCAGAAGTGGCACCTTCTTCGTCATCTCGGCCCGCTGCACGGCTGCGACCACGACGGGCTGTCGGGTGACGGCCGCGCGTACGCGCCGTACCGCTTGCTGCCCGGCGGGTTTTCTTTTCGCCGTCTTCGCCCTGCTCAGTGCTGTCGGCATTTGCCGGTGCGTCATCACCAGATGCGTCAGCCGGTGCGTTTTCATCTGCACTGGCATTGGCATCATCGGATTTGCGCGGGCGACCACGGCCCGGACCACGTCCATCCGAACGACGGGCACGCGGGGTGCGCTTGGGCTTACCGCCATCATCCTCAGACGTTTCAGCAGCATTTTTGTCTGCCTCTACCGGGGTGTTGTCGTCACCATTGTTCGACGCATTTTCAGCGTTTTCGTTGGTGTCACCCTGCTGGTCGTCATTCTGGTTTGACTGGGCGTCGTTACGGTCGTCACGGCCACGGTTGTTGCGCTGACGATTGTTTTCACCACGTTCCTCACGGCGCTGGTTTTCCCATTCCTGGGCAGCCTGAAGGATACGATGGTAGTGTTCAGCATGCTGGTAGTAGTTTTCAGCCAGAACAGGATCGTCAGTCGCGTCCTTTGCCAGCGAAACATACTTTTCATAGACCTGCTGGGCATTGCCGCGTACACGGCCGTCCGGCCCATTGCTGTCAAAATTCTGGAATTTTGGATTTACTGGACGTTTATTCGACTGTTGCCGTCCGCGCGGACGTTTATTGTTATTTCTCATATCAACATGACTTTGGTGTTGAAGGACAATCCGGCGGCATCATCGGCCCCGGAACCACTCCGTCTGAAAAACATATTTCCCGCTAAACAGCGCCGATCTCGGCATTAATACAAACCTGCCGGGAACCTTGAAAGGAACGGAGATTGTTGACTGTTTACAGGGGAACACGGCGCTTTCATAAGCGCGTTGGGCACCCGGCCCGTTCAATTCAACCTATATGGCTTGGCGGCGTATTCCAACTGTTTTTTTCACTCACCGATGCTTTTTTTACATCACAGGCGTGGATTTATCAGATTACGCAGCGTCCAACCGAACAACGGGTTTTCTTTGCCGCAACGCAGCGAACAACACCGCCCAAATCTTCGCGGTATTCCACCCCGACAAAACCGGCCTCGATCAACAATTGCCCGACATCCTTTTCCTGACCGCGACCGATCTCGAAAATGACAAATCCACCGGGCTTTGCCAGATCAAATGCCACGTTCGACAAGGCACGATAGGCCGCAAGCCCATCGCCCTCATCGGTCAGGGCAAGACGCGGATCAAACTTTTGTACTTCCGGCGACAGGGTGGTCATCTCGTCCGCCGTGATATAGGGCGGATTGGACATGACAAGATCAAATCCTTCGGCACGATCTGCGTCACTCAGTGCACTATCCCAATCCGAAACCCGAAACTCGACTTGGTCTTCAAGCTCCAGAAGTCGGGCATTTTCGCGCGCGCACGCCACAGCACCTTCACTCAGATCAAGCCCGATCCCAGTCGCGCCGGGCAAATCCCCAATCGCGGATAATAACAGGCAGCCAGTACCGGTGCCGAAATCAACAATCCTTGGCGCATCCGCATCTTCAAGGGAATCAATCGCCCATTCGACCAGCGTTTCGCTATCAGGTCGCGGCTCCAGCGTTTCGGGCGACAGCTTGAAGGTATGGCGCCAAAAATCACGCTCACCAAGGATACGCCCAACCGGTTCATGCCCGATGCGACGCGCGATCATGTCGCGGAATTTCGCTGCCTTGTCTACGGCCACGACATCTTCGGGCCAGGCGCTGATCCGGCCGCCATCAACACCCGCGGCCCGCGCCAGTAGAATACGCGCATCCATCCGGGCATTTTCAATCCCCGCACCGCTCAAGGCTGCAACCGCCTCGGCCATCAGGGTACCAAGGGTTGGTGACGTGTCAGAAGACATGATCAGCTTTCAATTTCGGCAAGCTTTTGGGCCTGCTCCTCGGCGATCAGGGCATCAATCATTTCATCGACGGCCGGACCACCGGCAATGAAATCATCCAAGCGATAAAGGGTTAGGTTGATGCGATGATCCGATACGCGCCCTTGCGGGAAGTTATAGGTGCGAATGCGTTCTGAACGGTCACCCGATCCGACCTGTGATTTGCGGTCTGCGGCGCGTTCGCTGTCCTTGCTTTCGCGTTCCTGATCATAAAGACGCGACATCAGCATCTTCATCGCTTTTTCTTTGTTCTTGTGCTGCGACTTGGCTTCCTGGCTGGCCGCGACAACACCGGTCGGGATATGGGTAATACGTACCGCACTATCGGTGGTATTGACGTGCTGACCACCCGCCCCTTGTGAACGATAGGTATCAACGCGCAAATCCTTGGGATCAATTTTGATATCGACCTCTTCGGCTTCGGGCAGAACCGCCACTGTGGCCGCAGATGTGTGAATACGCCCGCCCCCTTCGGTGACCGGCACACGTTGCACACGGTGCACGCCACTTTCAAATTTCAGGCGGGCAAAGACATCCGTGCCCGACACATTGACGATCACTTCCTTGAAACCGCCAAGGTCGTTTTCGCTGGCATCCATCTGTTCGAATTTCCAGCCGCGCCCCTCGGCATAGCGCTGATACATCCGATACAGATCAGCAGCAAACAGGGCGGCCTCTTCGCCACCGGTCCCGGCACGAATTTCAAGAATGGCGTTTTTGGTGTCTGCACTATCCTTGGGGATCAGCATCAGCTTCATCTGACGCTCTGCCTCGGGCAGCTTTTCCTGAATGTCGTATTTCTCGGCCTCGGCCATTTCGCGCATGTCGCGATCACCTTCCGGATCGGCCAGGATTTCCTCGGCATCTTCCAGATCGCCTAGAAGCTTTTTATAAGCCTCAATCGCCTCAACGACCGGGGCCAATTCGGCATGTTCGCGCGACAGCTTGGAAAAGCCGTCACCATCAAGCTCCCCGCTTGAAAGAAGCGCGTTGAGTTCGTCGAACCGGCGCGTGACACCTTCGAGCTTCCCAAGGTCCAAACTCACTCTTTATTCTCCTGTTCAGGGTCGCCGGGTGCCTCATTGGTCCCAAGCGGCTTGTCTTCAAGTTCAAACAAACGCGCCAACAGTTTCTGGGCCTTGACCCATTCCACGGTGCCAGCACCGTCTGTTGTCGTCGCCAACTCCTTCAATGCCTGTGTCGGCGCATGCAAAAGCCGATTGACCAAAAGCCGGGTCGCCTTTTCTGCGTCCCCGTGACTTTCATTCAACGCGTCTGCACGTACGGCTTCGAACCGTTTGCGCAGATCTGCAATCGCCGGCACAGCCGCACGCTGCGCACGGTCACGCACAAAACCATCAAGCTCCGCCTCAATCAGGGCCCAGGCCTGATCAGCCTTTTCTTCGCGTCCACCACGCCCTTCGGCTGCGATCTTTTCCAGATCCTCGATACGGTAAAAGAACACTTCATCGATCTCGTCAACCTGCGGATCAATATCGCCCGGTACGGCCGTATCGATCATCAGAACCGGGCGGAACCGGCGACGCTTGACCGATGCCAGCGCGCGTTCCTTGTCGATCATGTAGCGGCGCGATCCACCGGCGGTCAGAACAAGGTCCGCCTCGGCCAGCAGACGATCAAGATCATCAATTTCCGACCAGTGGCAATCCAGTCGGCGTGCCACGAGCCGCGCACGTGCAGTCAGGCGGTCAGTCACCAGAATGCGACCAATGCCACGTTCTGCCAGCGACGCTGCAATCAACTCGCCCATGTCACCGGCACCGGCCACCAGCAATGTACAATCGCCAAGGTCACCATGCAGGTCACGCGCAACCGATTGTGCTGCTGCCGCGATGGAAACCGCGCCCTGACCGATCCCGGTCTGGTTACGGACCTTTTTGGCGATGCCATAAGCGGTCTGGTAGACCTGCTCCAACTCGCGCCCGACAAGGTTATGCTTGCGCGCGATGCGATGGGCGTCCTTGACCTGACCAAAGACTTCCGGCTCGCCAATCACCAGACTGTCGAGCGACGCGGCAACCGCAAACATATGGCGCAACGCATCCCGGCCGGACCGGATATAAAGCTCGCTCGCCAGCTGGTCACGATCCAGATCAGCCCAAAGCGACATTAGATCAATCAGGCGTTCGCGGCCACGTTCGGCCTCGGACGCCAGCAAGTGAATTTCGGTGCGGTTACAGGTCGAAACGACCACCGCCTGTCCCAGTCGGGCTTGCTCAATGGCCGCCAGGAATTGCGGCAATCGGGCTTCGTCAATGAACAGACGGTCGCGGGTATCCTCGCTGGAGCGCCGATGATTGGTGCCGATCACCATCAGGCGATCGAGCGGCCAGTCCCCGGCATCCTCATGCGAAATCCCGTCCGTCACACCATTCTCACTTCTTGCCGATCACGTCAGCCAATTGATCAAGCGCCACTTCCTGCTGCTCGCCGCTATCAAGGTCGCGCAGCTGGGCAACGCTATTGGCAAGCTCATCATCGCCAAGAATCACCGCCAGTTTGGCATTGGCCTTGTCCGCACGCTTGAGGCGCTTTTTCATATTGCCGGAATAACCAAGCTCAACCGCGACACCGTCTTCACGCAAGGTCTGCGCGAGGGAACGGCATTTGGCTTCGGCCGCGTCCCCCATCGGCACCAACGCCACCGGGCGGGCACCTGCCGGAGCTTCGCCAACCATAAGAGCCAGGCGTTCAACACCGGCAGCCCAGCCAACACCGGCGGTCTGCGGACCACCCATGGTCGAAATCAGCCCGTCATAACGGCCACCGGCCATCACCGTGCCCTGTGCACCAAGGGTGTTGGTGGTGAACTCAAAGCAGGTATGGCAGTAGTAATCCAACCCGCGCACGAGACGCGGGTTCAGCTCGTAATTGATGCCGATATCACCAAGGCCTTCGGTCAGGTTCCTGAAGAATTCCCGGGAATGCGCGTTCAGGTATTCGGCAAACAGCGGGGCGTTGGCCACCAGTTCGCGGTCGCCTTCATCCTTGGAATCAAGGATACGCAGCGGGTTCTTATCAAGACGTGCCCGGCTGTCTTCGGATAGCTTGTCAAAATGGCCCTTGAAGTAATCGACCAGCACATCGCGATAGGCCGCGCGGCTTTCCGGATCGCCAAGGGTGTTGAGTTCCAGCGTGATGCTGTCCCAAAGACCAAGTGCCTTTAGGATATGCGCGCCATACCCGATCATCTCGATATCGCCTGCGACCTGTTCAACGCCAAGCAGTTCTGCACCGATCTGGTGGAACTGACGCTGACGGCCTTTTTGCGGGCGCTCATAACGGAACATCGGGCCATAATAGCTTACCTTGACCGGTGACATCTGCTGCATGCCGTTTGAAATATAGGCACGCGCAATACCAGCCGTCCCTTCGGGACGCAGGGTGACCTGTTCGCCACCACGATCTTCAAAGGTGTACATTTCCTTGGTCACGACATCGGACGTATCGCCAAGGGTACGGGCAAAGACTTCGGTAAATTCGAAGATCGGCGTGGTCATGCGATGGTAGCCATACAACTCGCCGATTTCGCGTGCGGTATTCGCGATGTAATCCTGCAGACGGTTCTGTTCCGGCAGAAGGTCGTGCGTGCCACGGACGGGTTGAAGCGATGCCACTTTGGGTCTCCGATCTAACTTGAATTCCTGATACTTGCGCAAAACATCAATAGGCGCAAATACATGCGAACATGAAAATAGCTTTCCGCCGGTGTGGCGGAAAGCCAAAAGTAGTCAATTCTGCCTTGCTATTCCGCCGCGGTTTTCTTGGCGGCTTCTTCGGCTTCGATCTTTGCTGCACGTTCTTCGACCAGCTCGACGATATGGTCGACCATCTTTTCCGTGCTGATATTGTGATCGGGGCGGCCGGAAATATACATCTTGTGGTTCCCACCACCGCCACCGGTCAGACCGATATCGGTTTCGCGCGCTTCACCCGGGCCATTAACGATACACCCAATGATCGACAGCGAAATCGGGGTGGAAATGTGCGCCAGACGTTCTTCAAGGGCAGCCACAGTCTCAACCACGTTAAAGCCCTGACGTGCGCAAGACGGGCAGGAAATGATCTGAACACCACGGGTACGAAGACCAAGCGATTTCAGGATATCAAAGCCAACATGGATTTCCTCGACCGGGTCGGCAGACAGCGACACACGAAGCGTATCGCCAATCCCGGCCCACAGCAGGTTACCCATACCAATCGATGATTTCACCGTCCCGCCGCGCAGGCCACCGGCCTCGGTAATGCCAAGATGCAGCGGATAGTCGCAGGCTTCTGCGAGACCGTAATAGGCCGCCACCGCAAGGAACACGTCCGATGCCTTGACCGAAACCTTGAATTCGCGGAAGTCCTGATCTTCAAGAACCTTGGCGTGGTTCAGCGCACTCTCGACCATCGCTTCCGGGCATGGCTCGCCGTAGCGTTCCAGAAGTTCCTTTTCAAGCGAGCCGGCATTCACACCAATTCGCATGGAACAGCCATGATCCTTGGCCGCCTTGACGACTTCACGCACGCGGTCGGTCGACCCGATATTGCCCGGGTTGATGCGGAGGCAGGCGGCACCGGCTTCGGCGGCCTCAATCGCGCGTTTGTAATGGAAATGGATATCGGCAACGAGCGGGACATGCACCTGCTTGATGATGTCTTTCAGGGCCGCCGTTGATTCCTGATCCGGGCAGGACACACGAACGATATCCGCACCGGCCTCTTCCAGACGATGGATCTGCGCAACAGTCGCGTTCACATCGGTGGTCAGGGTGTTGGTCATCGACTGCACCGAGATCGGTGCATCCCCGCCGACTTCCACATCACCGACACGGATTTTGCGGCTTTGGCGGCGTTCAATATCGCGATATGGGCGGACGCTCATTTCCGGTTCCAAAATGTTCAAAATGTCTTGGGGGAGTATATAGCTTATCAAACACCGATTAGAAACCGTTGCCTAACAGATTTTCCGCCAGATTTCGCATAGCTGTCACGAAAAAAGGCGACCCGTTTGGATCGCCTTTCGAATTTTGTCTGTTTTCATCGCCAGATGGCGTTGGTGCAAGCTACTGAACCGTCGGTTCTTCAGTCTGGGTCAGATCACCGACATCAAGCGAGAAGTCCGAAATCACCGCGCCATATTCACCGACCGGCTGCGCGTCTGCGCCATCGATGCTGTAGGTCAGTGCGCCTGCATTGCCGACTTCAAGTTTCAAGCCGTCACGATTCGGAACTTTGTAGGTATCACCCGCCGTCAGCATCCGGGTCAGAAGAACATTTCCGTCTTCTTCTCGGATACGCACCCAGCTGGTTTCAACAGCAGAGATGGTCACCCGGCTATCAAAATTGAGCGCGCCAAAGACACGCGCCCCACCCGCATCATCGACTTCCGGGGCGGCCGGAACCGATGCGACTTCGGCTGCGGGTGCAGCCGGGGCTTCGGCAACTTCATCTTCCACAGGTGCCTCTGTAACTTCGGCGACGACCGGCGCTTCTTCAGCGACCGTTTCTTCGCTCACCGTTGCCACATCTTCAGCAACCGGTGCCGCTTCAGGGGCGGCTTCTGCAACTTCTTCGGCAACAACAGGTGCCTCGGCCGGCTCTGCCGGTGCTTCGGCAACTTCGGTTACAGCCTCGGGTGCCGTTTCTTCGGCCGGGGCCTCGGAAACCGTTACTTCTTCAACCGGGGCTTCCGGCTCAACCGCACTTTCCGGCGCGCTGGCAACGGGTTGCTCCTGCTCGGCAATGACCGATACGGGTGTTTCCATCTCGGCCTCGGCGGCTTGCGCGTCGGCTGCGTTTTCAAGCGTGCGAGGTTCGGGTTCTTCGGTTGCCGGGGTCGAATAGCTTGCCAGACGTTCTGGCAGCGGATCGACCAGATCAGCAATGGTTTTGCCCTGGCTGGAAAGATAGTACCAGCCGCCATAGGCACCCAATCCAAGCATGACCGCAATCAAAAGAACGGCCCCACCCGGCACACGGCTTTCCTGAACCGGTTTCGGGAAGGACAGTTCACTGCGCACTGCAGGCGCGTTGCTTTCTTCACGGAAGCGGCGCGCGATTTCCGCGCCATCCAGTCCGAGATGTTCAGCATACGCCTTTACGAAGCCAAGCCCATAAGGACCGTTCGGCAGAACCGAATAGTCACTGCTTTCGATGGCTTCGATGTAAATTTTGCGAATACGAAGCATGCGGCAAACGTCATCGACTGATTGCCCCAAACCATTGCGGGTGGCCTTAAGCAGGCTCCCGACTTCGGTGTAACCACCGACCTGGCTATTCTGTTCGTCCATCACAACATCATTTGATGCCTGATCCCCGGACAAAGGCCTGAAACGAAGGCGTCCACGGGTCTCGTCATCCAAATGATCTTCCTTTCGCTTTTTGATCGCCAACTCCGCACCCCCACGTTACGATCTAGCAATAAACCTAGCAGATATCCCCACCAAAAGCGATTGTTTTTAAAGTTTTACACCGTGATCTATTGCGAAAGCCTTAAGACGCGACCGCAATGATCTGGTTGGATTATCCATTATCGTCAGAATATATCGTTCGACTTCAGACTTGCACATACTTCTGACCATTTCCTTTACAGGACCGACAGAGGCTGGCGCCATCGACAAACGCTTGATTCCCAAACCGATAAGGGCCATCGCTTCGAGCGGCCGCCCCGCCATTTCACCACAAATGGTCAGGCGCACATTGCGCTGATCACACAATGTCACCAATTGACGCATAAACGCAAATACACTTGGTGACAAGGTATCATATCGCCCTTCAATGCGCGGATTTCCGCGGTCAGCGGCAAACATGAACTGCAACAGATCGTTGGTGCCGACCGACAGGAAATCAACCCGCTCCATCAGGGCCGGAGCCTGCCAAATCAGGGCCGGCACTTCAAGCATCGCACCGACTTCGACCTTGCGCGGGACAAAACCGCGTGCGGCTTCACGCTTTAGCTGTTCATCAAGAACCGCCTTGGCCATATCAAACTCTGCAACTTCGGCAATCATTGGGAACATGATGTACAAATCACGATCATGTCCGGCACGGATCAGCGCGCGCAGCTGATGGACCAGCACCGCCGGCCGATCCAGCGTGATCCGGATGGATCGCCAGCCCATCGCCGGGTTCTCTTCTGTCATATCTTCCCAATAGGGCAGCAGTTTGTCACCGCCGACATCAAGCGTCCTGAACACCACAGGGCGACCGTCCGCTTGCTCGAAAATACGGTCATAGAGCTGGGTCTGGTCGGTGATATCGGGCATGGCAGAGCGCACCATGAACGGAATTTCCGTCCGGTACAGGCCAATCCCATCGGCACCGCTTTCAATCACATGCGGCACATCAATCAAAAGACCGGCATTCACATTAAGCGAGATATCCGCCCCATCCGTCGTGCGCGCTGGCATGTCGCGCATCTGGGCATAAAGGGCTTTTCGCTCCGCCCGGGCACGCAGTGCGCCATCAATAACGGACCGGACATCCTCGCTGGGACGCACAAACAGTTGGCTGTTGTCTGAATCCACGATCAGCGGATCGCCCGCCTCAACCTTGTCAAGGACCCCCTTGACCCCGCCCAGCACCGGAATATCAAGCGCGCGCGCTACAATCGCCACGTGCGAAGTGTGCGAGCCTTCTTCTAGCGCTAGCCCACGCAAGCGGGTGTGGTCGTAATCAAGAAGTTCTGCCGGGCCGATATTACGCGCCACCAGAATGATGTCGTCTGGCAAATCGCCAAAGGCTGGCGACTGATACTGCCCCGAAAGATGCTGCAGCAAACGGTTGGCCAGATCTTCAAGATCATGCAGTCGTTCGCGCAGATAAGGGTCGGTGACCTGCGCCATGCGCGCACGGGTATCGTCATGAACTTTCTGAACGGCGGCCTCGGCCGTAAGGCCGGTATGAACCGCTTCGGTAATCCGGTTCAGCCAGCCGGTATCCTGGGCAATCATCCGATAGGCTTCCAGAATATCGCCTGGATCATCGCCCTCATCCATGCCATCGATGCCAGCAACGGCCTCAAGCATCTTATCTAGGTGATTTTGCAGGCCATGCATGGCTTCACGCAGGCGCGACAGCTCTTCTTCCGGGTCGTCAGACACCATGCGGTCAATGACAATGCGCGGCTCATGCAATACGGCTAGGCCCTTGCCAATCCCCGGTGCCAGACGCGCCCCACCCAAACGCAGAGGCAACAGAGCAATACCATCGGCCGGGATCAGTTCTTCACGGCTGACCAGCTCGCCGGCGGCGACCATTTCGGCCAGCACCATGGCAACGTTTTCAAGCGCTTCCTGCTCGTCCTCGGAATACAGGCGCTCGGTCCGGTTCTGCACTGCCAGCACACCGATGATGCGACCACCGCGCAGGATCGGCACACCGATCATGGAATGATAGACTTCTTCGCCGGTTTCCGGACGATAGGCAAAGTTCGGATGGCTTTGCGCGTCCTTGAGGTTGAGTGGCCGCGCATGTGCGGCGACAAAACCGACAATCCCCTCGCCCACCCGCAGGCGGGTCAAGTGAACTGCTTCCTTGGACAGGCCACAGGTCGCAAACAGCTCAAGCACTTCGCCCGCACGCATGACATAGACCGAGCACACCTCTGCCACCATGTCGGCGGCAATGATGGTCACGATCTGTCCGAGGCGTTCTTCGGCAGTCCCCGGACCAGCCATGACGTCACGCACACGCTTTAAAAGGCGTCGCGGGCCAGAGACTGCGGCGGACGGAATGCTCATGTGACTTAGCTGTCTCTCTTAACCAGGGATTGAACGGCCTGTTCGACCAACTCTTCGAGGATTTCGGAAACCGGTTGTTCTTTCTTTACCATACCAACCGACTGCCCGGCCATAACCGATCCACTTTCGACGTCGCCATCGATCACGGCACGGCGCAATGCACCCGCCCAGAAATGTTCAATTTCAAGCTGTGCTGCACCCTGATCAAGTTCGCCTGCGCGGAACTTTTCGATCACGGCACGCTGGGTATCGCGAAATTCATCCGTGCCCTTGTTGGCCAATGCCCGCACCGGGATCACCGGGAAGCGATCATCAAGCTGAACAGTGGTGACCGCATCGCGGGCACTTGCACGTATAAAGGCCTTTTTGAAATCGGGATGGGCAATGCATTCCTCGGCACATACAAGGCGCGTGCCTATCTGAACGCCAGATGCACCCTGTTCAAGCAAACCGGTAATCGCTTCGCCGCGGCCAATACCACCGGCACAGAAGACAGGGATATCGGAAACATTCGGCAGGATTTCCTGCGCCAGGACCGTCAGCGACACCGGGCCGATATGACCACCGGCTTCGCTGCCTTCGATCACCAGTGCATCCGCACCCGACCGAACCAGTTTCTTGGCCAGAACCAGTGCCGGGGCAAAGCAGATCACCTTGGCAAATTCCTTGGCCTTCTTGATCGAGGTCGAAGACGGCAAACCACCGGCAAGCACCACATGGCCAACACCCTGCTCACGGCACACCTCGATCAGCTCATCAAGCTGCGGGTGCATGGTGATCAGGTTGACGCCAAACGGCTTGCTGGTCATTTCCTTGGTGGCAGCGATTTCCGCCGACAGCAGATCCGGGGGCATCGACCCGCAGGCAATCACACCAAAACCACCCGCATTGGACACGGCTGCAACAAGGTGACGCTCTGAAACCCAGGACATTGCGCCGGCCATGATGGCGTAATCGGCACCAAGGAATTCCTTGCCGGACGCCCACAATTTTTCCAGGCGCGCCCGTGCGGCGTCAATTTTCGGATCGCTCATATTCTCTGTACCCCAAAGCAGAAACGCAGGGAACCGGTGGTTCCCTGCCATTTCATTACAAAGGCCGAAACACATCGTTCCAGCCAGAGCATGTTACCTTAAATCTGTTCCACTTTGCCGGAGGCATTCTTCCGTCCTGCAAGGAAAGGTATGAAGAGCGTAGCGGGACTACGCTCGAAAACCTTGACGCTGCGGGGCGGAAGAATGTCCCGGCCCGAAGGGTTTGATTTTGGCGACGTCCGGCTACGTTACACCACTTGAACGATGCGCCGCATCGCTCTGCGTACTGTGCCTTGCCAGACGATACGCCAAAAAAAAACAAAGTGAAGCACATTTAAGGTAACATGCTCTACTATGTAGTATTACAGGTAATTTAACAGTGACTTAATCGTATAGGATTAGCCAACCTGTTGACCTTATTCAGCATCCAGACCGTATGCCGTGTGCAGGGCACGGACGGCAAGTTCGGTATATTCCTCGGCGATCAGCACGCTGACCTTGATTTCCGAGGTCGAGATGACCTGAATATTGATACCTTTCTCCGCAAGGGTTTCAAACATCTTGCGGGCAACGCCCACGTGGGAACGCATGCCCACACCGATGATCGACACCTTGGTGACATCAGACGTGCTGAGCAGCTCCTGATAGGCGATCTGCTCTTTGTTCTTTTCGATCACCTGAAGCGCACGCTGGAATTCACCACGCGGAACGGTAAAGGTCATGTCCGTGCTTTTGCCGTCTTCAGAGACGTTCTGCACGATCATGTCGACATTGATATTCGCATCAGCCAACGGGCTGAAGATTGAAGCGGCAATACCCGGTTTGTCTGCGACTTTAACCAAGGTGATCTTGGCTTCATCACGGCTATAGGCAATTCCGCTGACGACTTCCTGTTCCACGATTTCGTCCTCGTCTACAACAAGTGTTCCTTCTGCTTCGCTAAAGGTGGAGCGGACCTGCACCCGAACGCGATGGTTCATCGCCATCTCGACAGAACGGGTTTGCAGAACCTTTGCTCCAAGCGAAGCCAGTTCCAGCATTTCTTCGTAGGTAATTTTTTCGATCTTGCGCGCCTTGGGCACGATGCGCGGATCGGTGGTGTAAACACCATCGACATCGGTATAGATGTCACAACGATCCGCATCGAGGGCCGCTGCAAGCGCCACCGCCGACGTATCCGATCCACCACGACCAAGCGTAGTAATCCGGTTATCAGGTGCGATCCCCTGGAAACCGGCGACACAAACGACTTCGCCGCCATCCATGCGCTTATCAAGCTCGGTGGTATCGATTTCCTGAATGCGGGCCTTGGCGTGGGCGCCATCGGTCTTGATCGGGATCTGCCAGCCAAGCCAGGAGCGCGCAGGCACATCCATGCTTTGCAGCGCCATCGCCAGAAGTCCGACAGTCACCTGCTCGCCCGACGATACGATCACGTCATATTCACGTGCATCATACATCGGCGAAACTTCCTGCGCCCAGCCAACCAGTTCGTTGGTCTTGCCCGACATGGCCGAGACAACAACAGCAACCTGATTGCCGGCATCGACTTCGGATTTCACCCGGCGCGCGACATTCTTGATTTTATCAACATCGGCGACCGACGTGCCGCCAAATTTCATGACAATACGGGCCATGAAGTATCCCCGCTATGCTCGCCGTCCATCGGCTGTCCGAACGTGACGGCATGTGATCCGGTCTTAGTCCAGGATAGCATGCCGCACTCGCAGCGCTTTCCCTGATCCAAGCGGCGTTATCAATACTGCCATAATTCACATGAAACAAGCGTCAAGGATGCCGATAAATTGCGCAAACGCGATTTTTTTGGCCCGAAAATGTCCCAAATCACCCAAACACAGCAAATCGCATCGCATATCCTGCGAAAACTACCCAATATCCCTGAGCGCGGAACGATCTTTCCGGGGTGCGATTTGACAGCTCGGTATTGCCTTGCCGGGCGCGCGCGCGTAAACAGAGCATCATACAGCTAAAGTGTTTTACGCCTTCGGAGCCACACCATGTCGGACGCATCCGCACAAACCAGCCGCACTGCCAATGCCGATGAAATCGCACGTTTTTCTGCGATGTCCGAAAAGTGGTGGGATCCGAACGGCGTGATGAAGCCGCTGCACAAGTTCAATCCGGTGCGCCTGCAAATCCTGCGTGACAATATCTGCGCCCATCTGGGCCGCGACCCGGAAACCATCGAACCGCTCAAAGGCATCGAAATCATCGATATCGGCTGTGGTGCGGGCCTTCTGTCAGAACCGCTTGCCCGCATGGGCGCCCGAATGACCTCGATCGATGCATCGGAAAGCAATATCGAAGTCGCCAAAATTCATGTTGCGCAATCCGGTCTTGAAATCGACTATCGCTGCTGCACGCCGGAAATGCTGGCCGATGAAGGCAAACAGTTCGACATCGTCCTGAACATGGAAGTGATTGAGCATGTCGATGATCCGCAATTCTTCATGCAGGCCTGCGCATCGGTTCTTAAGCCGGGTGGTCTGATGTTTGTCGCCACACTGAACCGCACAATCAAGTCACTGGCACTGGCCAAGATCGGTGCGGAATACATTCTGCGCTGGCTGCCGGCCGGGACCCACGACTGGCGCAAGTTTGTGAAGCCGTCGGAAATGTCGGGATATCTGCGTGGTGCGGGTCTTGATCTTTGCGATATCACGGGTGTGGCATACAACCCGATCAACGATACCTGGTCGCAAGCCCCGCGTGATCTTGATGTGAATTATATGGTGATCGCCCAAAAGCCCGACTGAGCAGGAAAACGCCTGATCAGTTCTTTTTGGTCTCGTCATCCCAGGGCAGCGCCATGACATCGATGCCTTCATCGACCAGTTCGGTGGTTTCCTCGATCGAGGCCTGACCATAGATGCCACGTTTTTCGGTTTCACCGTAATGGATTTTGCGGGCTTCTTCGGCGAACTTGTTGCCGACATTTTCGTAATTGCTTTCGACCTGTTTGCGGATTTCGGCTATCGCGGCCTGGGTGGCTTCGGCAATGGCTTTTTGTTGCTGCTTTTCGGCTGCGACTTCTTTTTGGCGTGACGTGCGCAGACGCGGCGCCATCAAGGCCTTGCCAACATTCGATGTGCCACATACCGGGCAGGACAAATCACCGCTTTCGGCCTGCGCCTCATAGGTCGCGCCGTCCTTGAACCAACCTTCAAATTCGTGATCATGTTCGCATTTAAGCTGGAATAGAATCATGATGGTACTTGTATAAGCCGAACCTGCCGCAAAACGATAAGCATATCATATAGACATGATATGGCCCGCCTTGGCACAAATCGCCAGTCCACGGGCGTCACACTGAATAAACAAGATTTACAAAAATGTCATCCCAATTGCCATCAAACTGGATCACACAGCATTGCCCCGCCTCAACCCCATCACGCAATCAGGCGCTTGATCTGGCATGCGGCAAGGGACGGCACAGTTTCTGGTTGGCGGATCAGGGATGGCAGGTCACCGCACCTGATCGCAACCTTTCCCAAACAGATACCAACGCCAACCCGGAAATCAACTGGTTGAAAGCTGACCTTGAAACGGGTCACTGGCCCTTGGGCGACCAGCAGTTTGATCTGATCGTTGTCGCCAATTACCTGCACCGGCCGTTATTTGCCCGCCTGCGTGATGCCGTCCGCCCAGACGGCACCCTGATCTATGAAACCTTCATGGTCGGGAACGAGGTTTATGGGCGCCCAAGATCGCCGGACTTTCTGCTGCGCCCCGGCGAGTTGAAGGCGCAATTTGGCGATTGGAAGGTGATCGCCAGTCAGGAAGGCGTGGTGCATGCCCCCGCCACTGGCGATCCAAAGGCGTGTCGACAGTCTATCGTTGTCCGCAAACCGGAAGCTTAATGTTGATGGCCAGCATGACTGTGCTGATGGGCGTCTGCTTCTTCAATCTCAACCTCGATTTCGATTTCCTCACCGTCGCTTAGGACATGCATATCGAAATGCCCACCATGCTCCAGCGATTGCTTTAGGCCAGTAAGTTTGAAGGCCAGTGCTTCCGGGGCCAAATCCATCTCGGCACCGGCGGGCACGATCAGGTCCCCAATCGGGACATAGACGCCATCACCAGACTGCATCTGAAAACCGACCACTGAAACATCATTGGCGATATCGGCTTCGGCCCCCGTGATCACCACGTCCTTGTCACTGGTGTTCTTGATTTCCATAAAGACAAGCGCATCATGACCAGATGTTTCACGGCTCCAGGCATGGATAAAACGAAGTGAGCTGCTTTCAGAAACATGATGCTCTTCGTGCTCATGTTCATGCTCATGGTCATCATGTTTGTGATCATCGGCAAATGCAGGCGTCGTTACCAACATCGCAGCAGCAATCAGCAGGGCCGTTTTCATTTCGATTTCTCCATTATCAAATTAAAGCGTGCCGCAACATCACCCGCGCAGGCCCGCAATCACGGAACGTTTCATGGTCAAAAGGGCTGGCAGAAGGGCCAGAACCGAGGTCAGACTGATAAACCCGGCGACGATATGAATTTCTGGCCAATCAAGTGTCGCCTGCACCAGAATATCGGTGCGCGCTGTGATCGCCTGGGAAATCCCCCAACTTGCCAACACGCCAAGGCCAAGCCCCGATGCCGCACCAATCACAATCAGGAAAACCGCGTAACTCCAGGTCAGCGCAAAGACGAACCTGCCCGGCGCCCCAAGGGCACGCAGCAGGGCAAGACGACGTGACAGCAATCGGGTCAGCATCATCAAACCGGCCAGAACACTGGCTGTGACAAGAACCTGCGTGATGACGGCGAGAACCGACATCAACTGACGCACATCGCCCATCAATGCATGTAGCCGGGCCAAAATGGCGCCCGGGAAAAAGGCCATCGTTTCGTCGTTGTTAAAGGTGGCCTGCAATCCATAGGTCGATCCCAGTGAATCGGCGCGCACCAGAACGGCTGGCGTTCCCGGGAAATAAGCCGGATCAAACGGCGGGCCAACAACGCCATCCCATTGCGGATCATGGCCAACCGCAAGACCATGCACACCCCAAACGGCTTCAACCGGCACCAGAATGGCCCGATCCCAAGGTGTTCCGGTCAACGGCATCTTGCCGGTGATGGTGTAATTGGCGCCGCGATGTGCATCATCTTCGGCCGCGTCCCCGACCCCGTGGGCCGGCGAAAACTGATCACCAACCGACAAAGACACGCGCGCCCCCACAATCGCCTCATCCTCGTTGGCAAACATCCGGCCGACAGACAGGTTTTCGCTCAGGTGCTTAACAAATTGCGGCGTGGTACCGACAACAGGCGCGTCTTTCCAGCTATCACCAAAGGCGATCGGCGCCACCAGCTGGGCACGGGGATGGCTTTCAATTGCGTGATAGGTTTCCCCGTCAATCAGCGGCATGTCGGATGCCTGCAAATAGACCGCGGCCAGCATGGCGGTGATTTCACTGCCCGGTGCGGCAACGATCAAATCAAACTTGTCGGCTGCGCGTGCCGTGCCCTGACGAAGCCCGCGTTCTTGTGCGATCAGACCGACGCCGATCCCGACTGATACCGCAATCAAGGCGACAAAAACGATGCTTAGCCAAACCTGCTGACGCACAAGCGCAATCAAAAGCGGTCGGATTTCAAAGCCCCGCAGAACAACCGCGCCCAAAGCAATTGCCGGCAACAACAGTACCAAGCCAATCAATCCGTCCTGCACAGCGACCGGCAGGTCGTACCAGAATGCCATCATGCTGCGCTGTCCTGTATTCTGCCATCCACGATATCAATCACCCGATCGGCTTGCGCATGCATCGCCGGGTCATGTGTCACCGCGATCAGGGTATGGCCATGATCGCGCGCAAGACGCATCAGATCATCGGCCAGCCGATCCGCATGCTCCCGATCCAGGCTTGCGGTCGGCTCATCGGCCAGAACAATCGCCGGGTCTGCCGCAAGGGCACGGGCAACCGCTATCCGTTGGCGCTCCCCACCGGAATAGGTCCCCGAAATGCGATGTTCACCGGCAGACAGCCCAAGCTTTTCAAGCTGTGCTGTTCCGGTATTGCGAATGTCTGCCCGACGCTGTTTGGGCGCATAAAGGGCAGCGATACTGGCATTGCCAAAGGCGCTTAGTTCTTCGAACAACAAGTGGTCCTGAAAAACAAACCCCACCTGATCACGGCGAAAGGCTGCGCGTGCAGGGTCGTTCATGTCCGAAAGAACCTGATCCCCCCAAACAACCTGACCCGTCGTAATCGGCAGGATGCCCGATATGGCATACAGGAATGTCGACTTGCCCGCACCTGACGGCCCGCGAACAGCCACCGCGGTTCCGGGTTCAATCGACAATGTTGGAATTTCAAGAAGGGTGCGACCGCCCTCACCCGATACGGTCAGCCCTTCGATCCGAAGCGGTAAGCCAGCCATCAAACCAGCTCGAAGGTTGATTTTTCAAGGCGCACCCGGCTGACAAACCCGGTCTCCGGATCCTTGTATCCGCCAAGCGACAAAACCCCGGAAACCGAAATGCGCCGGTTAAACGGTACGACGCGAAAGACGCGCTGGGTATAAACCGCCATGATGTCATCGGGCCATTCCGCCTCGGTCTCGCAGAACGGGCAAACAGCCATCGGACGTTTGGTCAGGACGAAAAAGGTACTGTCAGCCTTAAGCGGCGGGGCCATAAAGCCGTTTACCGTGATGCGTTCGCCTTGCAGTTCTTCGGCAAGCGGGGTGAAGCTTTGGTCTTTTTCGTAAAAATCACGCATCCGAAGTGCATCCTCGGCCCGAAGCAGGGTCGGTGTTGCCATAAAAGCAGCCCCAAGGGCGATGAACTGACGTCTTTGCATGATCATGTCCTGTTGGTATCTCCGGCCACGGCAGACCGGTCTTACTTCAATCCGGGTAAATGGCGGAAAGGGCCAAGAATGGCCCTTTCCTTAAACCCTTGCGACAGGTGCCAACTTAGTTGGCGGTCGCGGCATGGTGCATCACATGGAAGATAACGTTCTGTTCGATCGTCCCTTCCAGAAGATGCGCCCACGGGCCTTTTGCATAAACAGCAACGTCTTCACCCGAATGGGTTTCAGACGATTTCGGGATCAGCGCCTGCTGGAGGTATTCCAGATCAACAGCCTGTTCCTGGGTTACTTCCGGACGACCACCGTAATAGTTGCCATCTGCCTGTTTGGTCAGAACCGAACCGGCACCGTTCAGGTAACCTGCAACGGTGTAAGGCTTGCCATCATCGGCCAGAAGCGGCTCGCCGGTGTTTTCGGTTTTGTCGTTGCTGATATCCATGCAAAGGCCAAGGATATCGGAACCACGGCCGCAATAGCCGTTAAAGGCAATCGCATGTTCGTGGTCGGCGGTGACAACGATCAGGGTGTCTTCATCGTTGGTCAGTTCATCGGCAATCGCGATGGCTTCCTGGAAGGCAACGCCGTCACGAACGGTACGTGCAAGGTTACCGGCATGGTTTGCGTGGTCGACACGGCCCGCTTCGATCTGCAGGAAGAAACCGTTCTGATTGTTTGACAGCGACTTGATGGCCATTTCGGTCATCTGTGCCAGCGACGGCTCATCCGCACGGTCGGCTTCGTATTTCATGTGGCTGTCTTCAAACAGACCAATGATCGGCTTGCCCGACAGTTCCAGCTTGCCTGCGGTTTCATCGTTCCAGGCATACTGAACACCGGCGTCTTTCAGCTCGGCAATCAGGTCCTTACCATCTTTGCGGCGACCTTTGCCACCCTCGTCGGTCTGTGCTTCTTCAGAAACGAAGAAACGACGACCGCCACCCATTGCCAGATCAACGGTGCCGTCTTTCATTTTGGCAACCAGCTGCTGGGCGATGTCGGTCTGCTGGGTGCAGCCTTCCGGAACGCTGCCTTCCCAGTTACGGTCGGCCGAGTTGGAGTATGCCGATGCCGGGGTGGCGTGGGTGATACGTGCAGTCGAAATGATACCAACCGACTTGCCCTTGGCAGCCAGGATATCTGAAATCGAGGCCAGCTCGTTACCGGCAACGGTCGAGCAATCGCCACGGACAACATTGGCATTCACACCAAGAACACCCGCCTTGGTTTTAACACCAGACATCATGGCGGTACCGGTACCGGCACTGTCCGGGGTCTGCGCGTTGGTGTTGTATGTTTTCACCAGTGCCAGATACGGGAATGTTTCGTGCGGTCCAACGAACTCGTCACCATAACCACCTGCCTGCTGGCCTGCGAAAAGGCGGGTCGCATAGTTGGTGCCAACACCGTTACCATCGGCGATCAGGATGATCACGTTTTTGGCGCGGTTAGTAATCGGCTGTTTGGCGATTTCCTGCTGGATACGATCCTGAGCAGCGGTGAACCACTCGTTATTTGCCTGCGGAATTTCCTGCGCAGTCGCAGCCGTTGCAACCATGGTTGCAGCCAGCGCGAGAATTGACGGCTTCATGAGAACTTCTCCATTTCAATGCATATGCAGCGACAAGCCCATTTGCCCCTGCAGCCCAACTGCATTCCCCCCTACGGAAAGCAGGTAATGACAGCGGGGAATAGTTTTCTCGCGCAGGTGGAAAAGTCCAAAGACGGTTTGATGACAGTTGATGTTCAAATGAACATAAGTGGCTGTGACGCTGGGAAAACCTGATCGTCAAAGCAAGCCCCCCTGACATGCAAACACCCCGGCAGGTTAACCTGACCGGGGTGCTTGGTTGGGGCGCAGAATGTCTTATTTGATCGGGGCTGCCATGTCATAGGTGCCGTCATTATCGTTAATCGCCATCCAGCTTTTATCCGATGCCGACTTGGCTTCGAGTCCCGTCCAGTTGCCTTCGGCCGTATCGATAAATCCGTCGATATCTTCATTCCAGAAAACGACCACGGCTGGCGTGATGTTCAGATAAAGCTGCCCATCGACAATTCGCCACAGGTTCGGATTGGCAGGTACCTTGCCGCCCTTGGCGATGCCGTATGCGCAGTGCCCGTCATAAGCCGGGGCATATTTGGCCGGGTCGGCCAGAAACATGTCGCGATTTTCCTCGGACGCGAACGCCCAGGTCGCACCGTTATAGTCTGCTGTGATATCTGCGCGGCCCGGAACGGCGTGGGGTTGGGTCATGCCGACATCCTTTTGCGCCAGACTGAAATAGGCGACCGCATCATATCCGCTGATGGCATAGCCGGTTTCATCAACATATTGCTCGCCAGCAATCGCAGCACCCGAAAGGCCGAACAAAACCGCTGATCCGATTAAAAACTGCTTGAACATCATCCTTGGTTCTCCGGTTGAAAATCCCTGATGCCCCAACTGTGCCCGGACAAGCTCAAAAAGCGAAATGACGTTGCGACACTGTTTCGTGAGCACGCGTGAGGATGCGACAAACACCATCATGCTTCCTATATGAAGCAAAGGGAATTGGCCCTTGACCTTAACCATTGTTGAGGAATTACGACGAAGGGAAACTAGAGACAATTCCACAAGAACAAGGAAACGCCATGAGTGCTGCATTTCTCGAACATGTGAATTTCACCGTCGCCGATCCGGTCAAAACCGCCGCCAACCTGTGCAAATGGTTTGGCTGGCATATCCGCTGGCAGGGCCCGGCCATTCATGACGGGCTGACCTATCATGTTGGCAATGATGACAGCTATGTCGCGATTTATGCCCTTGGCACGCCCAAAAACGGGCAGGAAAATTCCTATGCCACGATTGGCGGGCTGAACCATCTCGGCATTGTCGTTGAGGATTTGGACGCGACCGAAGAACGCATCAAGGCGGACGGCATCGAGACCTTTAACCATGCCGATTACGAGCCCGGCCGCCGGTTCTATTTCCGTGATGAAAATGACATCGAATTCGAAGTGGTCAGTTACGCCTGACCACTTCGATCCATCCTCATCAACAGGGCTTGTATTCCCGATCATTGCCAAGCGATGGCACCATCCGGCGGATTTCCTCAACACGCGCGAGATCAATCTCGGCGGTAACAAAACCCGGATCGGTGCCACCATCGGCCAAAACCTGCCCCCACGGATCAATGATGAGCGAATGGCCAAACGTCTGGCGATCGCCGGGATGATCGCCGCACTGGGCGGCGGCAATCACAAAGCAACCATTTTCAATCGCGCGCGCCTTCAAAAGCGTGTGCCAATGCGCCTGCCCGGTTGTGCGGGTAAAGGCCGCCGGGATGCTGAGTATCTGCGCACCGGCCTTGGCGTAATCGCGAAACAGATGCGGGAAACGCACGTCATAGCAAATCGAAATCCCGATCTTGCCAAATTCGGTCTCGGCCAGGCGGGCGCTATCGCCGGGTCGGAAGGTCTTGCTTTCGCGGTAGCTTTCCCCATTGGCAAGATCGACATCAAACATATGGATCTTGTCATAGGATGTGATGACCTTGCCATCCGGACCAATCACGAAACAGCGGTTCGCCACCCGGTCCTCACCCGGCACTTTGACATGCAACGATCCGACAATCAGAGTGGCTTTCAGCTCCTCTGCCAGATCGCAGAAGAAAACCAGACCGGGATGCTCATCCTCGGGAAAGGCTGCGGCACGGACATTTGATCCGCCAAACGACATCATCGACACGTTTTCGGGAAAGGCGATCAGTCTGGCCCCGGCTGCACGTGCATCGCGGGCATAGGTTGCCGCTCGCGCAAGGTTATCAGACATCACATCGCGTGAATTGACCTGAACGCAGGCCGCAATGAAACGGGTCATGACGCAGTCTCCTTTTTATCGTTATCCATTGTCATGATGGGCACGACATCCCGCCCCGGCAATAGACAATTGGGATAGCCGGTCGCGATTTATCAAGGGATGCACGACCTTGGTTGCATTCCCCTGCCCCCATCAAAACCCAAAGATCACGATGCGTGCGTTTCCCGTCCTGATTCAACTCTTTCCAAACCTGAAATTAGTGTATACAGTATTCCGTACACCTAACGAGGATCGAAGATGGAACCTCTTTCCGGCCGAAAAAGTCTGACTGACGAAGTGCATGACCGCCTGGTTGATGCCTTGTGTTCTGGTGCTCTCCCTCCCGGAACGCCGTTGCGTCAGGGAGCCCTTGCCGAGGAACTCAATGTCTCGCGGCAACCCGTGTTGCAAGCTCTGGGGTTGCTGCGTCGTGACGGACTGGTCGAACCGATGGGTCGGCGCGGATATCGCGTTGCACCTGTGGACGGCGATCTGGTGCGTCACGTTTATGACCTGCGAGAAGCGTTTGACGGGCTTGCGGCCCGTCTTGCAGCAGAATCCATGGCATCGGATCGGGAATCGGCTTTGCGGGCTGCCATCCAACAGGGACACCACGCTCTGGGCAGCGGCGACACCGCAGAACTTGTTGCAGCCGACGTCGCATTTCATCAAACGATCTACCGTTTGTCGGGCAATCCCCTATTGCCCGAAGCATCCGCCGCAGTCTGGCTTCAGATCAGACGCGTGATGCATGCCTATCTCCAGATCGGTTACCCCCGTGATCCGATCTGGACCGAACATCAGGCCATCGCCGATGCAATCTGTGTCGGCGATGGTCCTCTTGCCGAGAAACTGGCGCGTGATCATGGGCGCAATGCACGTGATCGTCTGATTTCCTGCATGGAAAAGCCAAGCTGACCTCCCCTCGCTGCCACCAACAGCCCCCTCGCACCACCAAATCTGCTATAACGATACCAACTGCGAACGCTCCAACGTGCGCACAAAAGGCGGAACCATAAAAGAACGATAAAATTCCTGTCCGGGAGGAATTCCAATGAACCTTGATACAAAGCTGCGCCAGCGCGCAGATGATGGCAACCCCGTGCGGGTTGGCATCATCGGTGCCGGCAAATTCGGCTCGATGTTTTTAAGTCAGGCCGGGCATCATCCAGGCTATCACGTTCTGGGCATTGCCGATCTGAGTATTGACCGCGCCAAGACGGCCTTGCGCCGTGTGGGCTGGTCTGATGATCAGTTTGCCGCCAAGGACAGCGCATCGGCCTATCGCGATGGCACCACCTGGATTACCGAGGATGCCGATGCCCTGATTGCCGCTGACGGGCTTGAAGTCATCATTGATGCCACCGGAAGCCCCGCAGCCGGCATTCGCTTTGCCCTTAAGGCTATCGAACATGGTCGCCACATCGTCATGGTCAATGTCGAGGCCGATGTTCTTGCCGGTCCCCTGCTTGCCAAACGGGCCGAGGCCGCCGGTCTTGTCTATTCCATGGCTTATGGCGATCAACCGGCTTTGATTTCGGAAATGGTTGATTGGGCACGTGCAATCGGTTTGCCTGTGACCTGTGCTGGCAAGGGCACGAAATACCTTCCGATTTACCATCATGTCACGCCCGATGATGTCTGGCATCACTATGGCCTGACACCCGAACAGGCCCAGGCAGGCGGTATGAACCCGCAGATTTTCAATAGCTTCCTTGATGGCACCAAATCCGCCATTGAAATGGCGGCCGTGTCGAATGCCTGCGATCTGGTCCCACAGGATTGCGGGCTGCAATTCCCGGCTTGCGGAGTGGATGACTTGCCGCGTCTTTTATGTCCGCGAGAAAGTGGCGGGATCCTTGACCGCAAAGGCACGGTCGAGGTGGTTTCAAGCCTTGAACGCGATACCCGCCCGGTCTTTCGCGATCTGCGCTGGGGCGTTTACGTGACGTTTGAGGCCCCCAGCGACTATGTCGCACGTTGCTTTAACGAATATGGCCTGCTGACCGATCCAAGCGGTCAATATTCCACCATGTACAAGCCCTATCACCTGATCGGTTTGGAGCTTGGCATTTCAGTCGCATCCGCCGCCCTGCGAGGAGAAGCCACCGGCACATCGCGCGCATGGTCGGGCGATGCGGTCGCGACCGCCAAGCGTGATCTCAAAGCCGGTGAAATGCTCGATGGTGAAGGTGGCTATACGGTCTATGGCAAACTGACACCGGCCCAGACCTCCAAGGCGAACAATGCCCTGCCGATTGGGCTCGCCCATCACCTCAAGATCAAGCGTCCGGTGGCGATGGATCAGACTCTCACCTGGGATGATGTCGAGTTTGATATCAAGGACCCGGCAATTGCATTCCGCAAGGAAATGGAAGCCACTTTCAGCTGATCCCCCAATCATCAGACCAAAGAAAAACCCCGGCCAGATTGGCCGGGGTTTTGTATGACAATCGCCGTTATGCGATCAGGCAGAAAGCTTGCCTTCAAGCTTGTCCGCCGCTTCGAGCGCCATCAGCTCGTCACAGCCGCCAATATGTTCGTCATTGATGAAGATCTGCGGCACGGTGTGCTTGCCATTGGCGCGATCCATCATTTCCTTTTTACGACGCGGTTCCATCATCACGTCGATCAGCTGGTATTTAGCACCCTTTTCTTCCAGCAGCTTGCGCGCACGCTTGCAATACGGGCACCATTCGGTGGCATACACTTCAACTTTTGCCATGTGGCATACATCCTTTCTTGGGCAACCGATCATCGCTGATGCCCCGAAACATCGGGTTCGCCGCGTCTGATACGGTTAGGGATTTCATTCAGATGAGCGGTATATAACAGAAATCTTGCAGCACGTCATCGCACGACACGTGCAACTGTGATCACAGATACGTGCATGGCGCCTGATCGCTTCAGCGCCCGGACACAGGCATTGGCGGTTGCCCCGGTGGTCAGCACATCATCGATCAACACAACCCGCGCCCCGGCAAGGTTGCATTTGATGGCACGCAGTTCATCCACGTCAAAGGCCCCGCCAACTTCGCGCTTGCGTGACGATGGCCCCAGACCGCCAAGACTTCGGGTATTGCGCGCCCGCCGTAATACCAGCCCATCCCATGGCACACCGGTCATACGCGACAGCTTTGCTGCCAAAAGCCCCGACTGATTATAGCGCCGTTTGAGCAACCGTTTGCGATGTAGCGGCACCGGCACGATCAGATCAGCCTGATCCCAAATGCCCGTGCCCGCCTGAAAGAGCCAGCGCGCCAAAAGCGGCGTCAGATCGCCACGGTCGGCATGCTTGAACCGCAAAAGATAATCCCGGCTGTGATCATCATAAACCAGGGCTGCCCGGGCCTGATCAAAGGCCGGTTTCTTTTGCAGGCAATTGCCACACAACATCTGGCCGACTTCATCGGAATTACCGAGTGTGTTAGCGCTATCATCAAGCTCGAACGGATAACCGCAGCAGGCACATTGCGGGGCCGAGATAAATCTTAACCCCGCCCAGCAATCAGCACAGACCGCATGGGTCGTATCGGTCACATCGCCACACCCCCCGCAACGCGGCGGCAGAATGGCGTTGATGCCAATACTTGCAACAGTGCGCACCCATTCGATCATCTGCAATACGACCCACGATCACCTCAAGGAAGGCACACCATAACACACGCAAGGATTGAATTACCCGAATTCAAATAACGGATTGCCCCGCAAGGTATCAACCGCCAGATCGATAAACGCCCGCACCTTTGCCGGGGCATTGCGGCCTTCGGAATGCACCAGATGGATCGGCACCGGGTCGGGGGCATAATCATCAAGCACAGAGCAAAGCTGACCCGACGCAATATGGGGGGCTGCCTGATAGGATAGAATGCGGGTAATCCCCCAACCATCAATGGCCGCATTACGTGCGGCCTCAATCGAATTGGTTTCCCAGCGGGCATTTGGCGAAAACTGCACCATCTTGCCTCCTGCACGTGTCGGCTTGAATTGCCAGTCAAGCCGTGCAGAGGAACCGGTTGTCGATATGATTTTGTGATCAGATAGATCAGCGGGCGTTTTCGGCCAGCCCTGATCCACCAGATAAACCGGTGACGCACAAACAAGCGGTTGCACCTGCCCGACCTTGATCGCGGTGAGCGATGAGTCAGAAAGGTGGCCAATTCGCACGGCAAGGTCGATGCCTTCTTCTGCGATATTGACGAAACGATCAAAAAGCAGAAGACGTGCGCGTATGTCAGGATATTGATCCAGATACTGACCAACAACTGGTGCGACATGCATCTGCCCGAACTGAACCGGTGCGGTGATGGTCAGCATTCCGCTTGGCTTGGCATAAGCCCCACCTGCTGCAGCTTCGGCTTCCTGCAGATCGGCAAGCAGCCGCTTGCAGTCAGTGTAATAGCGCGCACCGGTTTCCGTCAGTGTCACAGACCGAGTTGTACGGATTAAAAGCCGCGCGCCTATCATGTCCTCAAGAAAGGCAACGGCCCTTGTGACAGCTGGTGGACTTTGTCGCAACTCCCGGGCTGCAGCGGCAAAGCTGCGTGCTTCGACCACATGCACAAAGACATTCATCGCCTGAAAACGATCCATCACACAGCCCTTAACCATTCCATTTAGTGGAATAGTAAATTCCAAACAAAGATAATTCTATCCCCAAAAAGAAACAATCATACTACATCGTCGCGTTCATCCCATTTGAACGCCCCAAACGGAGG
This sequence comes from Thalassospira sp. ABD4_177, assembly GCF_056160125.1. NCBI lineage: Bacteria > Pseudomonadati > Pseudomonadota > Alphaproteobacteria > Rhodospirillales > Thalassospiraceae > Thalassospira > Thalassospira sp. ABD4_177. The sequence continues at coordinate 621,882 of NZ_JBSWWO010000002.1, forward strand.
ACGTCTTAATGAAACTGCATTATTTTTCACTTTCCGGACACGCCCATCGCGCTCATTTGTTCCTGAGCCTTCTTGGCATTGATCACGAGATCATCAATGTCGATTTTGCCAATGGCGCAAATAGATCCCCTGAATTTCTTAAACTGAACCCATTCGGTCAGGTTCCTGTTCTTGAAGACGGGGATTTTGTCATCTCTGATTCCATCGCGATCATGGTTTATGCTGCAAAAAAAGTCGGGGCCACCGAATGGCTTCCTGAAACCCCCGAAGATGCGGCAAAAGTTCAGCAGTGGCTTTCGGTCGCAGCGGGTCAGATCGCTTATGGCCCCTGCGCTGCACGTCTTCTAACGGTATTCGATGTTCCATTTGATGCAGACGAAGTGATCGAGCGTGCACATGGCATCCTAAAATTGATCGAGGATCGACTGTCGGCGAATGACTGGATCGCACTTGCACACCCGACTGTCGCCGATATCGCGCTTTACAGCTATATCGCTAACGCGCCAGAAGGCAATGTCGACCTTTCCGCGTATGCGAATGTACGCCGCTGGTTGACTCGCATCGAGGCATTACCGGGTTTTGTTCCGTTTGAACAGACGAACGCCGGACTTCGCGTCGCTTCATGACACACCATCACGAATTGTGACAGACCATGATGATGGATTGGGCCGGTCATTTACGTCATTTCACCCTTTTCGCGACCTTTGCAAACCACACAGACCGGCCCATCAGAATTTTTATGCTAAGCAGGCCCAAAATGAACACGCCCGTCATAACATCATCCACATTTGCGTCAGAAGATAACGAGGAAGGCCCCTGGCACCAGGGCGAAATCCGTATGCAGGAACTGGCCGGTGTGCGAGAAGAAATGGTGGATGTCGGAAAACGCGTATTCCGTAATCACCTGATCGAACAACATCGTCAGTTTTATCCACAACTTCCCTTTGCCGTATTTGGCACGGTGGATGAAAATGATGATGTCTGGGCAACATTGCGCGCCAATCATCCCGGCTTTCTGATTTCAGAGGACCCAAATCACCTGATTGTCAAACTTCCCCGCGACTCAAGCGACCCGGCAAATAGCGGCATGGAAGATGGTCAGGCCATTGGTTTGATCGGGATCGAGTTACACACACGACGGCGCAACCGGTTGAATGGCAAAATTATACGTCAATCAGATGACCAGTTTGCAATTCGCGTCGGGCACAGTTTTGGCAATTGCCCGCAATATATCCGGCGGCGAAATTTTAAATTTGTTGGCGATCCCTTTACGGTTCCATCGTTGCATCCTGAAACATCGACGGAATTAACGACGCGGGCACGCGATATGATCGCAAAGGCCGATACTTTTTTCGTCGCGACCTTTGTGGACCGTGATGGCAAAACCCGCGAAATCGACGTATCCCATCGTGGCGGAAAACCGGGCTTTGTCCGGCTTGATTCCCAGGGAACACTGACCATTCCCGATTTTGCAGGCAACCTGTTTTTCAACACATTGGGCAACATTCTATCCAACCCAAAGGCCGGGTTGGTCTTTGCCGATTTTGCCAATGGTGATCTGCTACAACTAACCGGTGATGCAGAAGTCATCACCGAAGGCCCGGAAATTGATGCCTTTTTGGGGGCAGAACGCTTATGGCGGGTTTTCCCACGCAAAATGGTCTGGCGGGAATCTGCGTTGCCGATTCGTTGGCATACAACAGAAAACAGCATATCCCCCAACAGCCTTCTGACCGGTGATTGGGAAAGTGCCGAAAAGAGGCTATCCGCCGGTAAAGCTGGAAATGCCTGGCGTTGTTTTCGAATTGCGCAAATCTCGCAGGAAAACCATCTGATCCGGTCCTTTCATCTGGAACCTGCAGATCAGGACGGCACTCTGTCCTTTCAGCCCGGCCAGCATCTGCCAATCCGGGTCAACCCGCAGGGTCATGACAAACCATTGTTGCGAACCTATACGCTTTCAAGCTCTCCATCTGATGAGAAATATCGTATAAGCGTGAAACGCGAAGGTGCAGTATCAAGCCATCTGCATGACAAACTGAATATTGGCGATACAATCGAGACAGGCGCTCCTTCCGGCGACTTTTTCCTAAAAATAGCGATAGAACGACCAGTGGTTTTAATGGCTGGCGGCATTGGTATCACACCCATGATATCCATGATACGTCACGCTGTTTATGAGGGGTTGCGCACACGTCATTTTCGCGCAATCTGGCTGTTTTATGCTGCCCGCAACATTTCTGACCGTGCTTTTGATGATGAAATCACAGAACTCGTTAACGCGGCACAAGGAAACATTCGCCTCATCCGTGTTCTTCACGACACCAATGGCGCGACACCGCGCAAGGATTACGACGCATCCGGCTTTATCGACATGAACTTGTTGCGGTCGGTATTACCGTTTGACGATTTCGATTTTTACCTGTGTGGTCCGCCGCCTTTTATGCAAGGCATTTATGACGGCCTTCGTGGTTTAAACATCGCCGACAACCGCATTCACGCAGAGGCATTTGGCCCGGCCTCACTGACACGCACACCCTATCGCGACGATGGCCTGCCCGATCTGCCGGTTGCCAGTACGAAGCCAGTATCGGTCGAGTTCACGCAATCAAGAACCTCCGCAGTTTGGCAACCGGATGCAAACAAGACTTTGCTTGAACTCGCCGAGGATGCGGGCCTTGCACCTGAAGCAAGCTGTCGCGGCGGAAGCTGCGGCACATGCCGAACCAAAGTCACCCAAGGTAGCGTAACCTATAAAAACCGGCCAAGCGCAAATGTTGGCGTGGACGAAGCTTTAATCTGTTGTGCCGTACCGGCAGAGCCGGAAGATGGGAGACACACACCTTTGGTTCTCTCCACATAGGCTGATCAGATTTGCGGTTCTTCGATTGCAGCAGCGGGATCAAAGTTCTATCTAGTGTCAGAACCTATTACAATGATTTTAGCCGGAGCTTCCCGCCCCATGGCCGATCCGATCACTGTCTTTGATCGAGACATCCTGAAACTGCGCCGCGACCGCGCGGCAACCAAGGCGCAGGACTATAACTTCCTGTTTGCCGAAACGGCCGAACGCCTTGCCGATCGCCTTGATGACACCACCCGCAAATTCCCGCTCGCCGTCGATCTTGGCTGCCATAGCGGGGAGCTTGGCCAGATCATTGGCCAACGCGGCGGCATTGAAACCATTTATCAGAGCGATATTTCAAGCGGTTATGCTACAGCTGCACGGGCCAATAACGCCAAGGGCACCCTTGTCGCCGACGAGGAATTCCTGCCCTTTGCCGAAGGGTCGCTTGATCTGATCATCTCAAACCTGTCACTCCATTGGGTCAATGATCTGCCCGGCATGTTGCTTCAGGCGCGCCGTGCGCTGAAACCCGATGGCTTATTCCTTGCCTGCCTGCTCGGCGGCGAAACGCTTAAGGATCTGCGCGACGCCCTGATGACAGCGGAGGCCGAGGAAGAAGGCGGTGTGTCACCGCGCGTATCGCCCTTTGTCGACGTGAAGGATGCCGGATCGCTCCTGCAACGCAGTGGTTTTGCCCTGCCGGTGGTTGATGCTGATGATATCTATATCGACTATCCCGATGCGCTGAAACTGATGCGCGATCTTTCAGGGATGGGTGAAAGCAACCTGATTGCCAAGCGATCGAAGAAATTCACCAAACGCAGCACCCTTGCCCGCGCCGCCGCCATCTATCACGAACGTCATGCCCGTTCTGATGGCCGCATCCATGCCAAGTTTCAGGTGATCTATCTGACCGCCTGGGCCCCGGATGAAAGCCAGCCCCAACCACTGCGTCGCGGATCAGGTCAGGTCAGCTTGGTTGATTTTCTGGGCGATGACGCGAAAAAGCAGTAGTGCCGGATCAAGCCGGTATCATTTTCCAGATATAACCATCTCACGGATCTTGGTCGCCTTTTCAAAGTGATCAAGTTCGTGGATTTTGATCCACCATGTCGCGACTTCCATCAAGGTATCAGGATCATCATTGCGATTGGCAAAGAACGCATAGAATGACAGGCCGACTTCCGGTCCCTTTTGCGCGATTTTCCGACCGCAAACGGCAATGATTTTATCGCGCAGGCTTTGACGCATGACGGCTCCGTAAAAGGGTTATGGCTTCAAGGGGTTGATGTATGACCTGTTTGCCGCGAGATTGGCAGTCGTTCCCGACTATTCACATGACAGTTTCTGTCAGGACAGATTTGTGAAGGACCCCAGATGCATCTCCCAAGCCCGCTGATCCACGGCAATCTGATCAAGCGTTACAAACGGTTTTTGGCCGATGTTGAACTTGATAATGGTGAAGTGATCACGGCCCACTGCGCCAATCCGGGCGGCATGATCGGGCTTAAGGAGCCCGGCATTGATGTCTGGCTGTCGCAATCAGACAACCCGAAACGCAAACTGAAATACAGTTGGGAGCTTTGCCAGATCGGGGAAGCCTGGATCGGTATCAATACCGCGCACCCTAACGCGATTGTCGAAGAAGCCATCCTTGCCGGTAAAGTCCCGGAACTTGGGGGCTATGAAAACCTCAAGCGTGAAGTCAAATACGGCAAGAATTCACGGATCGATATCCTTCTGTCCGATCCCGAGCGCGGCCTTTGCTATGTCGAGGTCAAAAACGTCCATCTCAAACGTGATGAAGATGTCCCGGGCCTTGCCGAATTCCCCGATGCTGTCACCGCACGCGGGGCAAAGCATCTTGATGAAATGGCCGATATGGTCGCCGAAGGCCATCGGGCGGTGATGTTTTATCTGATCCAGCGCACCGATTGTGATCGCTTTACCTTGGCCACCGACATCGACCCGCATTACGGCGAACGGTTCAAGGCAGCACGTGACAACGGGGTTGAGGCCATTGCCTATGACTGCGCGATTGATACCAGTGCCGTGACGGTGCGCGACGCATTAGCGATCACCGGGCTATAAGCATCAAACCCCGCGCATATCAGCCAATCCTTGCCAATCATGGCGTCTGGCTTTATGTCATTGGGCTATAAAACAGTTATATACCTAGCCGAGTTTAAGGAGATTTTCGGGTGGCGAACGGAACAGTCAAAATTCACGGCCCCGAAGCATTTGAAGGCATGCGCGCCGCTGGCAAGCTGGCAGCAGAAGTGCTTGATATGATTACCCCGCATGTGGTTCCGGGCGTCACCACCGGTGAGCTTGATCGCCTGTGTGATGAATATATCCGCGATCACAATGCGATTTCGGCCTGCCTTGGTTATCGCGGTTTTCCAAAATCCACCTGCACGTCAATCAACCATGTGGTCTGCCACGGCATTCCCGGCGACAAGAAACTCGCCAATGGCGACATCATGAATATCGATGTCACGGTCATTCTTGATGGCTGGTATGGTGATACGTCGCGCATGTATATCGCAGGTACGCCAAAAGTCATGGCGCAGCGTCTTGTCGATGTGACTTATGAGTCGCTTTGGCGCGGGATCAATGCCGTCAAGCCGGGGGCGACCCTTGGCGATATCGGCCATGCCATTCAGTCCTATGCCGAAAGCGAACGTTTTTCGGTGGTGCGTGATTTCTGTGGTCACGGGTTGGGTCAAGTGTTCCATGATGCGCCGAATGTCTTGCATTACGGCAAGCCGGGCGAAGGTATCGTTCTGGAACCGGGCATGATCTTTACGATTGAGCCGATGATCAACCAGGGAACCTATGCGTGTAAAATTTTGCCCGATGGCTGGACAGCCGTGACGCGAGACCGCAAACTGTCTGCACAGTTTGAACATTCGCTCGGCGTGACGGAAGACGGGTTTGAAGTGTTTACCCGATCCCCCGCCGGTCTGGAAAAGCCGCCCTACGATCTTGGCAAGGCTGCCGAGTAACGGGCACGCAACAAGGGGATGCAGACTTGAGCGAAAAACAAGATCGCAAAGCTGCTTCCAATCCTGCCCAGCAGACCGCGTCAGAAATCCATGACGGCACGCGGGTCTTTTTCGATCAGGCCCGCACAGCCTATGCCCCAGGCGCAAACGCCGTATCGACGCCCGGTGCGTCCCAATCCCCAGAGGCCAAACCCGACAAGCCACATTATCACGGCCATCGCCAACGGCTGCGTGATCGCTTTATCAAGGGCGGTGCCACCGCCCTTGCCGATTACGAATTGCTTGAACTGATGCTGTGCATGGCAATGCCACGTGGGGACGTCAAACCACTGGCAAAATCCCTGATTGCGCAGTTTGGCAGTTTCGCCAATGTTCTGGCCGCGCGCCCCGAAGAGCTTAAAACCGCCAAGGGCCTTGGCGAAGCCGGCATTGCCGCCATCAAGATCGCAGAGGCCAGTGCATTGCACCTGTCGCGTGAACGGGCCATGGAACTGCCGGTGATTGCGAGCTGGGAACAGCTGATTGATTATTGCCGGGCGCGGATCGGGCATCTTAAGAACGAGGAACTGCATCTGCTGTTTCTTGATCGCAAGAACCGACTGATTACCGATGAATGCCATCAACGCGGCACGGTCGATCACACGCCGGTCTATCCGCGCGAGGTCATCAAGCGCGCGCTTGAACTGCATGCCTCCGCCCTCATTCTGGTGCATAACCATCCAAGCGGCGATGCCACCCCGTCAAAGGGTGACATCGACATGACCCGCAAGATTATCGACGCGGCCAAGGCGATGGAGATCACCGTACATGATCACATCATCATCAGCCGCGCGGGATATAATTCCTTCAAGACGCTGGGTCTGATATAGATTCCATACGTGAATCATTTCCCAAAACGAGACCGCCATGCCTCATATAGGTTTGTTTACCCTTGTCGTGCGCGACTATGACGATGCCATTGCGTTTTACACCGAAAAAGTCGGTTTTCACCTGTTAGAGGATACCGATATGGGCGGCGGCAAACGTTGGGTGGTCGTCGCACCCAAGGGAGCTACAGAAACCAGCGTTTTGCTGGCACAGGCCAAAAATGAAGACCAAACAACCGCGATTGGCAATCAGACCGGTGGGCGGGTTGGTTTTTTCCTCAATACAGATGATTTTAAGCGCGACCACAAACGGATGTGTGATGCCGGGGTTCACTTTCTTGAAGCCCCACGCCACGAGCCCTATGGCATGGTTGCTGTTTTTGAGGATCTCTATGGCAAAAAATGGGATCTTCTGGAACTCAAGAGATAAACCCTACTCTCCCTTCAGAGAAGCGACAGACGAACATTTAGTCGCAAAAGCAGCGCATAAATGCCCGTCATATCGGCGAAATCAAATCAGAAGGTATAAACCAGCACCAGACCGGCACTCAGCACATAGTCATCTTCAGTGATCGAACTGTCGGTATATTCATCAGGCAGGAAGCGCACACCACTGGTCCCGACCACGGCAAACCGTTCGGTCACCGGATAGGTCACGCTGAAATCAAGATGCGGGATAAAGGCCGCATCCGGGGCATAGAACCCACGATCGCTAAGCACTTCACTGTGACGGACACCGACATTGTAATCAACCAGTTCCTCGCTCTGCCATGTCACGCCACCGCCGACATTAAAGCGGAACTTTTCATAATTGGTCGGCAGGTAATAGCCGACATCGATTTCATGCCCGCCATAGGCATCATTCAGATCGGTCAGGTAGTTCGCCCGAAACTCCCCACGCCACAGGCGCAAAGATCCGCCAATACCGGCTTCAAACGCCATGTCACGTTCTTCAAGCCCATTGAGATAACTTGAGTCACCCGGATCAAACGGCTCCATGCGAAGCCCGCTCAGAAGGGAAACACTGGCAAAATCGTTTTTCCAGACTTTGGCATCAATACCATCCAGACCGACATGAAGCCATTCGGCATCATAGGCCAGCACCGGAAGTACGCCTGGATCAACACTGTCCGCCCCGCGATAGGGGTTGCTGCTCACCCGGCCGATGGCACCAAGCTGCCAATTGCCGCCAAGCCACGGCTTTAATGCATCCTCGGCTTGTGGATTGACCTGTTCGCGAATGATCTCTCTTTGACCGGGCGTTGCGGTCTGGGCGTGTGCCTGCCCTGAAATGGCGGCGGTTACGGTGATGGCAATAACGGAGGATTTCAGAAGAAGATGGGAAAAGGGACGTAAATTCATATACCTAAGCATCCTTGGTTTGATGGATGCAGAGATAGTCTCATTTAGCGGCGGCGCAAGCGTCCGGCTCTACAGGATCGAACTTCGCGCCCGGCTTTTGGGCGTTCGAATGCGCATTCGGACGTTCTCAGTCACGCACAGAAAAGCTGAACTGCGCGATATCGACGTCATCACACTGAGCTTCACGAAGATATTTCCGACCATATTCCTCATACATGCCACTGGTCAGGAACAACTCAAACAGGTCGCTGTCGATCTGTCCCTTGTCGCGCATGTCAGCCAGGATCGAGATACATTCAGACAATGTCTTGGGGCGTTTATAAGGGCGGTCGACCGCTGTCAGTGCCTCGAAAATATCGGCAATCACCATGACTTTTTCGAGGATGCCCATATCGTCCCCCGTCAGACCTCGCGGATAGCCTGATCCGTCCATCTTTTCGTGGTGGTTGCCCGCAATGGCGGGAATGCGTTGCAGTTCCTTGGGGTACGGCAATTGCGCAAGCATGTCCTGGGTAATGACGACATGGTCGTTGATCACCTGACGTTCTTCTGATGTCAGGGTGCCGTTCGGGATCGAAAGGTTATAGACCTCGCCGCGGTTAAAGCCGTCATAGATATCGGCTTCGCGATCCATCAGAAGGCTTTCGGTTCCCGGTGCCCGGAGTTCCGCCAGTTCGGCATCATCTAGACGTTGATTTTCCGCCCAGGACAAACCGATGCTGCGGTCAAAATAACGGGTCCATTTCTGCTCTGCGATGTCATGCAGGGCAAAGATTGTATCGGTATCAAGTTCCGTATCACCGATATTGGCATCAGCCACCATCGCGAACTGGGTTTCAAGTTCGCTAGCGCGCTTGGCAAAGTCGGCCTCGCACTGATCGGCGTCCTCGCCATCGAGTTTGCGTTTGAGCATCTCGATCTCGGCATCGCGGCGCAGGACTTCAAAGCGCGTGCGGACTTCGTGGATGCGGTTATGGATGGTTTCAAGCTTGGTGGCTTTTTCCATGACATGATCGGGTGTAACGATCTTGCCGCAATCATGCAGCCAGGCCGAAAGATCAAGCTCGTACCATTCCATATCGGTCAGGTAGAAATTGGAAAACGTTCCCTTCCGATCATCCACAGCCGCCTGGGCCAGCATGCGGGCAATGATCGGCACACGCGAACAATGGCCCGCCGTGTGCGGGGATTTGGCATCAATCGCATGACCAAGAACACGTACGAAACTTTCCATCAAGTCGCGCTGTGCGACCAGCAGGCGGCTGTTTTCAATCGCGACGGCGGCTTGGCTTGCCAGTGCTGTAATGATCGGCTCGATCACCGGATCAAAGGAAATGACGTTGCCCGCGTCATCGCGCGCATTGATCAGCTGCAAGACGCCAAGCACCACACCACTGGTGTTTTTAAGCGGCACGGTCAGGAAGGATTTGGATCGATACCCTGTTTTGGCATCAAAGGCCCGGGTGCCGGTAAAATCAAATCCCTCAGCATTATAGGCATCATCAATATTGATCGACTTGCCGGTCAGCGCGACATAGGTCGCGATATTGGCGTAGTTCGGGCGGCCCTGATCATCATAAAGCGGCAAGGGCGGGAACGGTTTTTCGCTTTCGCGGCCGGAAACGAAGAACGTATCAAGCGTATCGTTGACTATGATCCGGAAATGAAGCTCGCTTTCCTCACGGTTCACGAGATAAAGCGAGCCACCATCCGCATTGGTGAAGTCGCGCGCGGCCATGAGGATTTTCTGGTTCAGCTCTTCGCGGCCTTGCGATGCCGAAAGCGCGATCCCCAGTTCCACCAGTTCCGCCAGATAGTTTGCGTCTGTCTTGCGGACCTGTTTCACATCTGTCTGGTGATTTTTGGCCCCGTCGCGTTCACGCGCCATAAAAATTCCGTCCACTTCGTATTCGGATCATTCGCGTCATCGCAGAAACATCCTGCCTGCTTACACTACATACTTCTAATAAGTTGCTATTTTTCTAACAGCGCACAAGTTTCCGGGTGGTAAAATCACCTCACAATCCTGCCATACCCGTCTGCAGGGTTGCCAATTTGCCCGGAATGGACTATCCGACCCCGTGAAAGCGTGCCGGCGCCGTGATCGTGCAATTGATTACGCATTCCGATCATCGAGATCCTTTTCCGGCACCCAACCATATTGCCCGGAGGCGACCGCATGATCCCCCGTTATTCCCGTCCGCAGATGACATCCATCTGGGAACCGGCGAACAAGTTCCGTATCTGGTTCGAAATCGAAGCCCACGCTGCTGACAAACTGGCTGAACTGGGTGTTATCCCGGCAGACTCCGCCAAGCTTGTCTGGGAAAAAGGCGACAAGCCGTACACCCAGGACCGCATCGACCGCATTGATGCCGTCGAAGCCGAAGTCAAACACGATGTGATCGCGTTTCTGACCGAACTGGCCGAACAAGTTGGCGAAGAAGCCCGCTTTGTCCATCAGGGCATGACCAGCTCGGACGTTCTCGATACCTGCTTTAACGTGCAGCTTGCCCAGGCAACCGCTATCCTGCTTGAAGACATGGACAAGCTTCTGGCTGCGCTTAAAAAGCGCGCCTATGAAACCAAAGACGTTCCCTGCATGGGCCGTTCGCACGGCATCCACGCAGAGCCGGTGACCTTTGGTCTGAAGCTTGCGACCTTTTATGCGGAATTCAAACGTAACCGTGATCGTCTTGCCGCTGCCCGCGATGAAATCGCGACCTGCGCGATTTCCGGCGCAGTTGGCACATTCGCCAACATCGATCCGAGCGTTGAAGAACATGTTGCCGCGAAACTCGGCCTTAAGCCGGAACCGGTTTCGACCCAGGTGATCCCGCGTGACCGTCATGCAGCCTATTTCGCAGCCCTTGGCGTGATTGCATCGTCGATCGAGCATCTGGCAACCGAAATCCGCCACCTGCAGCGCACCGAAGTCCGCGAAGTTGAGGAATTCTTCTCCAAGGGGCAGAAAGGCTCCTCGGCGATGCCGCACAAGCGTAACCCGGTCCTGACCGAAAACCTGACCGGCCTTGCCCGTCTGGTGCGCTCGATGGCGATCCCGGCAATGGAAAACGTTGCCCTCTGGCACGAGCGCGACATTTCGCACAGCTCGGTCGAACGCAACATCGGCCCGGATGCGACCGTAACGCTCGACTTCGCGCTGATGCGTCTGACAAACGTGGTCGAGAACCTTGTCGTCTATCCGGAACGCATGGACGAGATCCTCAATCAGATGGGTGGTCTGGTCTTTTCGCAGCGTGTTCTGCTGACCCTGACCCAGCATGGTGTTTCGCGCGAAGATTCGTACCGGATCGTTCAGCGCAACGCGATGAAGGTCTGGAACCGCGAAGGCGATCTTCTGTCGCTTCTGAAAACCGACGAAGACGTTACCGCACGCATTCCGATGGATACGCTCGAAGCGCTGTTTGACCTTGGCTACCACACCAAGCATGTCGACACGATCTTTGCCCGTGTCTTTGCCGACTAAGCAAGACACGGATCACGCCAAAAGCCCCGGTCATCTGGCCGGGGCTTTTTCGTTTCACGTTGCCACAAGACCGCCCTTTGACATTGCGCACTTTGGATGCTGAGCTATATCGAATTCAGAAAATCCAACAAGAATGGCAAAGACAGGAAAGGCATAGCAATGAAACTGAAAATCGAAGGATGGGATGACGGCGCGCCGATCCCGACCAAATTCGCATTTGGCAAAATTCCGGCAGAAGGCCGATTTGAAACATCCGATAATATCAGCCCAGCCATGAGCTGGTCCGATGTGCCGGCTGGCACCAAATCATTTGCCCTGATCTGCCATGACCCGGATGTTCCGTCCTCGGGTGAAGACGTAAATATAGAAGGCAAACAAGTTCCTGCAAGCCTGCCACGTGTTGATTTCTATCACTGGGTGCTGGTCAATATCCCGGCCTCGACCACAAGCTTTGCCGAAGGCGTCGGCGCAAACGGCATTACGCCAAAAGGCAAACCGGCGGGTGTTAAGCCACACGGTGAAACCGGCCTGAATTCCTATACCGACTGGTTCGCAGGCGATGCGGATATGGGCGGCAATTATGCCGACTATGACGGCCCCTGCCCACCCTGGAATGACTCGATCATTCACCACTATCATTTCACGGTCTATGCGCTTGATACCGACAAGGTCGACCTGCCGGAAAACTTTACCGGCCCGGATGCCCTTGCCGCCATCGAAGGCCATGTGCTTGATAAGGCAAGCTATGTGGGCACCTACACCATGAACCGTGATCTCTGATCTGACGGCAGATCGCATTTCCAACCCCGGTCGGGACCCCTCGGCCGGGGTTTGTTATGAAATGCCCAATTCGCTGGCCTCGCTTAACAGCCAGTCGCGAAATTGCCTGACCGGTGCACGCAGCTCGCGATTCTTCGGCCAGACCAGATAATAGCCCAACGCCACCTTCACGACCTGGTCGGGAAACAGGTGAACCAGTTTGCCTTCGGCAATGTCTTCTTCGGCCAGTAACGGATTGGCCAAAACAACCCCCTGTTCGTGTATGGCCGCTTCTATCGCCATGGATGTCTGATCGATTTCCACACGCTTGATGCCGCGAACTTCCGGTTCTGAAAGCCCGGAAAATGTAGCCAGCCATTTTTCCCACCACGCATGCAGGATGTCATTAAGCAAGGTCGCGCGCACAAGATCATCGGGCACATCGAGCCCCATTCTGTCGCGATAGGACGGCGCGCAAAAGGCGGCCGCCTGCCCCTGATAAAGCAACACGGCTTCAAGGCTTTCATTCTTGCCATCGAAATAGCGCACGGCCAAATCGACCGGATCGTGGTCAAAATCAAGCAAAATGGATGATGACCCAACATGCAACGTGGTTTCCGGATGGGCGATCAAAAAGCGCGACATCCGTTTGGAAAACCATTTTGCCGCAAAGCTCGGTGGCATGACAAAGCGCACCGCGTGATCTGATTGATCGCGCAAATGATGGCTGGCATCGCGAATCTGCTGCAAGGCCGGGCCAATGCGCGCGGCATAGGCCAACCCATCTGCGGTTGGCGTGATCTGCCGGACCCCGCGCGTAAACAGCTCAACCCCAAACCATTCTTCAAGCTTGCGGACCTGCTGCCCCACCGCACCGGGCGTGACATTGAGTTCATCAGCCGCCAGCGCAAAGCTTTTCAGACGCATGGATGCCTCGAACGCAGGCAGTGATTTAAGCGGCGGATAAGATCCCATAGCGTAGTTTTTCTATTTCATAAGCCAGATACTATGATTTGTGAAACCTACCGGGAAATCCGACAATGGACCATAATTTTTACAAACTGGTCCGCCACCATGAAAAACAATGCCTATATCGTCTTCGGGTTTCTTGCCCTTGTCTGGGGCATGACCTTTCTGTTTAACAAGACCGCAAGCACCCTGATTACCCCGACGCAGATTGCAACCGTTCGGGTCATCATGGGCTTTCTGCCGGTTTTTGCCGTGGCCATGATCGGGCGAAAGCTCAGATGGCGGCATTTGCGCTATGCCCATCATTTTATCGCCATGTCGGTTCTGGCAGGCAGCCTTTACTATTTCAGCTTCGCCAAGGGTATCCAGCTTCTGCCATCAAGCCTTGCTGGCATGCTGAGCGGTGCCATTCCGATGATTTCCTTCGTCACCGCAGCCATCTTTTTGCGGGATGAGCCGATCAACCGGCGCTCCATGGCTGGCCTTTTGTTCGGCTTTGTCGGCGTCGCAATGATTGCCCGCCCGTGGGATGCGAGCATTTCGGCACATGATCTGGCCGGATTTGGTTATGTCGGATTGGGGTCGCTTTGCGTCGGACTGTCCTTTGTCTATGCCCGCCGGTTCCTGAGCCCGCTTGGCATCTCGCCGCTTGCGCTGTGCACCTATCAGCTGGGTATTGCGTCGCTGACACTGCTGATAACGACCGATTTCACCGGTGCGACAGCGATCTTTGACAACGGGTGGATTGCCCTTGGTCTGTTCTTTGGGCTTGGCCTGTTCGGGACGGGCATTGCCTATCTTTGTTACTATTACGTGGTCGCTAATCTCGGTGCCGTCAAAGCCGCAAGTGCGACCTATATCCCGCCGATCATCGCCGTTTTGACGGGATCGCTTATCCTCGGTGAAACCGTTCGCCTGCTTGATTTGGTCGCGATGGCGGCAATCATGACCGGGGTTATCGTCATGCAGTCCGGCCGACCGCGCAAGGCGCAATCAAATGGCGTGAATTCACTGCCGCCCAAGTTCCAAGCAGCTACGAACCGTTAATCGCCGTGCAGTGCGCTGGAAGATCAAAACAAAAAACGGCCCGTGAAATCCCGAGCCGGGATTTGAGCGCGAAGCTGAACGGTCTTTAGTCTTTGATGGTGATGTCAAAGGGTCCCGGAACGGGCCATGTCTTCCAATGCCATTTTCACGGCCTGGGCACGGTTCGAGACGTTCAGTTTACGATAGATGTTTTTCAGGTGGTACTTCACGGTGATCTCGCGCAGGTCAAGGTGACGTGCGATGTCCTTGTTCGGACGCCCTTCGGATAAAAGGGCCAGAACTTCACGTTCACGCGGTGTCAAGCGCGCAAAGTCACCTTCATTGCCAAAGCCTCCGGCAAGGCGACTGTCACTGTCACTCGACCCCGACATACTGTCACTCATGTCTGTCAGGATTGACGATGGCAGATACTTGTCGCCTGCAAGCACAAGCTGCACGGCATTTGCCAAGGCCTGCCCGCGAAGGGTTTTGGGAATAAATCCATGTGCCCCGGCCTCAATTGCCTTGCGAACATCGTCGCTGCGATAGGCACCAGAAAGCAGAACCACGAAGGTCGAGTCGGCCACTTGTTCCAAAGTGCGTTTCAGACCTTCGAGGCCATTCATGCCCGGCATGCGCAGATCAAGCAGCACAAGATCAAACGTATTGTTTGCTTCTATCAGCTCAAGTGCGGGGTCCAAAGACCCTGCTTCGGCCACTTCGCAGTCATCGAAATACTGTTGGAACAGTAGCGAGATTGCTTCACGAACCAGATCGTGATCGTCCGCCAAAAGGATACGCAATGCTGTCGCCTTTCATCTACCTAACCGGCTCCTTCACCTACCTGCGAAGGATACCACACCAAAAGGTTGCACCTACTCAATTTTTCGGTCTGGGGAGCTCAGGATACGAAAGCCAGCACGTATTAGCAAACGAGAAGTTTTCCAAGCACATGCCGTATCGTCAAATCACGACAAAACTTCGGCGCGCGCAACCGGGCGTAGTTCATCAAGCTTCGCATTCAAAGCCGAGGCCGTGACATCGATATTTTTGCGGCCAAAATCAGCCAGCAGCAACGCAACAACACCGTTCTCACGCGGATTGGCAACAACCTCGCCAATGATCTTGCGCGTGTAATCCTGACATTCTTCCGAGCTCATGCCCATCTGTTCGCCGGCCCACTGGACCAGCATTTTATAAAGATGGGTCTCGACGCGGAAATCCTGTTCAAGATCAAAGCTGTATTTCGCTTCGAACCCGCGTTCACGATCATTAAAGCTGCTCATTTCCATCCCTCCTGATATTTGATCACGTTACAAGTGGGGCTGCACCGTTCAACCTATTGTCGATCATAGTGTTTCATATGACAACAAATGATCTCGTTTTCACCCCTTTGTTCGACACTTTTGAATTTGACAAAATGCGCTTTGGCACGCTTTGATCTGGCTCATGTGTACAGTCATTATTTTACGCCGCCCCGACCATGACTGGCCGGTGCTGATTGGCGCCAATCGCGACGAAATGAACAACCGCCCCTGGAAAGCCCCGGCGCGCCATTGGGATGATCGCCCCGATGTCATCGCCGGGCTTGATGAGACCGCCGGGGGCACGTGGCTTGGTGTCAACGAGGATGGCGTGGTTGCCGCCGTGCTGAACCGCTATGGCACCCTGGGGCCGGAAGATGGCAAACGATCGCGTGGGGAACTCCCGCTTGAGGCGCTTGATCACGCCGATGCCATTGATGCCGCCCAGGCCCTTGCCGAACTGGATCGGAATGCCTATCGCCCGTTTAATATGGTGATTGCTGATAACCGTGATGCCTATTGGCTGGCCAACCGCGGCACTGGCAAGATCGAGATCACCGAAATCCCCGAAGGCATGTCGATTCTGACCGCCCATGACCTGAATGACAGCGAAAATAGCGCACGCACCAAACGCAACCTGCCGCGTTTCATCAGCGCCCCCGCCCCCAATCCCGAGGCGGATGACTGGTTCGCTTGGCAGGCGTTGCTGGCAGATACCGGGACCGAGGCCCCGGACCCCGAACATCATGACATTCGGGCCGATGCCATGCTGGTGCGCAGTAATATCGGCTTTGAGACGGTTTGTTCGTCGCTGATCGGGCTTCCGGCGATTCCCACAAGCGAACACGAATTGCCCCGTCGGCCGGTCTGGCTTTTTGCCGAAGGCCAACCCGACAAAACGCCGTTCCATCCGGTCGATGTGTAAGGTGGAATGATTACAAATTTCGCCTGACCACAAAGGGTTAGGTGAAAAGTTAAAACCGGTCGCCCGTCGGAGCGCGACGGTTGCAAATTTTGATTATCAAGTTTGCATAAATAGAGCTTAAGCGACAATTGAGTTTCTCGCCAAGCACTGCTATACGGAGGGCGCGAATTTCAGGGTGCCTGCCCACACAAGCAGCAGGCCTAGATGTGAAAGATCCCGCCAATGTCCAGAAAGCAGCCCATCTACGAGGGTAAAGCCAAGGTTCTTTACGAAGGTACGGAGCCCGGAACGATCATTCAGTATTTCAAGGACGACGCCACGGCGTTCAATGCCCAGAAACGCGGCACGATTGCCGGCAAGGGTGTCCTGAACAACATGATCACCGAATTCGTCATGACCCGTCTGGCAGAAATCGGCATTCCGACCCACTTCATTCGCCGTCTGAACATGCGCGAACAGGTTTGCAAGAAATGCGAAATCGTTCCTGTTGAAGTCGTGGTCCGCAACATCGTTGCCGGTTCGATGGCCAAACGTCTTGGCCTGGAAGAAGGCGAACGCCTGCCGCGCCCGATTGTCGAGTTCTATTACAAGGACGACGATCTTGGTGACCCGCTGGTGACTGACGAACACATCCTCGCTCTGGGCTGGGCAAGCGCCGAAGAGCTTGAGGAAATCGTTGGCATGACGCTTCGCGTCAATGACTACCTGTGTGGTCTGATGCGTGGCATCGGTCTGAAACTGGTTGATTTCAAACTTGAATTTGGCCGCGTCTGGGAAGGTGACTTCCCGCAGCTGGTGCTGGCCGATGAATTCAGCCCCGACAACTGCCGTCTTTGGGATGCAATCACCAACGAGAAGATGGACAAGGACCGCTTCCGTCGTGATCTTGGCGGCGTCGAAGAGGCCTATCAGGAAGTCGCACGCCGTCTTGGTGTCCTGCCTGAGTCCGCCGAAATAGAGCAACTGAACAAAGACGAAAAAAAATAATCCCAAGGCCGCGTTCGCGCGGCCTTTTCTTATGGCTGGTCGATGCCCATTCCGTCGGACAGCGTTTTGTTTGCAAACAGAACCCCGCGCGAGACCCGCGCATGCGAACTTAAAGGAGCTTCTCGTGAAAGCACGTGTTCATGTCACCCTGAAGAACGGTGTTCTTGACCCGCAGGGCAAAGCCGTTCACCACGCCCTTCAGGGCATGGGTTTTGATGGCGTCAATGACGTCCGTCAGGGCAAATTCATCGAACTCGAACTGGATGGCACCGATGCCGCCAAGGCCGAAGCCGAGGTCAAGGAAATGTGCGAGAAGCTTCTCGCCAATACCGTGATCGAAGATTACAGCATCGAGCTGGGCTGATCACCAGGACGGGGCTTTGCAAGGCTTGGCCTTTGTCCATCGGGATTAAGTAACGGACACTAATCGAGAGACGGTATTCCATGAAATCCGCTGTCATCCTCTTCCCCGGCATCAACCGGGAGAATGACGCCATCGCAGCATTGCAACAGGCCACCGGCACCGAGCCGACCCTGGTCTGGCATGGCGACACCGAGCTGCCCAAGACCGACATCATCATGGTCCCGGGTGGCTTTTCCTATGGTGACTATCTGCGTTGTGGCGCAATGGCTGCCAACTCGCCAATCATGCGTGCGGTTGCCGATCGCGCCAAACAGGGTGTCACCACCATTGGCGTTTGCAACGGCTTCCAGATCCTGACCGAAGCAGGCCTGCTGCCAGGTGCTTTGATGCGCAATGCCAGCCTGAAATTCATCTGCAAGAACACGCATCTGAAGGTCGAAAACGCCGATACGCGCTTTACCAACCTGTATGGCGCAGGTGAAATCGTCGAATATCCGGTCGCCCATCATGACGGCAATTATTTTGCTGACAGCGAAACGCTTGACCGCCTTGAAGGCGAAGGTCGCGTTGTGCTGCGCTATTGCGATGTCGATGGCAAGATTGATCCGGCGACCAACCTCAATGGTTCACAGCGCAACATTGCCGGCATCATCAACGAGGCCGGTAACGTCCTTGGCATGATGCCCCACCCCGAGAACGCAATCGATCCGCTGCATGGTGGCACCGATGGCCGCAATCTGTTCAAAAGCATGGTGGAGGCAGCATCGTGAGCACCAACGATTTCAACAGCACCCCGATCACGCCGGAACTGGTCAAGGAACACGGCCTGAACGAGGAAGAATACAAACTCGTTCTCGAAATCATGGGTCGCGAACCCAACATCAACGAGCTTGGCATTTTCTCGGTCATGTGGTCAGAGCATTGCTCCTACAAGTCTTCGAAAAAATGGCTAAAAACCCTGCCGACCAAGGCCGACTGGGTCATTCAGGGCCCGGGCGAAAACGCCGGTGTCATTGATATCGGTGATGGTCAGGCTGCCGTCTTCAAGATGGAAAGCCACAACCACCCGTCCTTTATCGAACCCTATCAGGGTGCGGCAACCGGTGTTGGCGGCATCATGCGTGACGTCTTCACCATGGGTGCACGTCCGGTCGCAAACCTCAATGCGCTACGTTTTGGCGAGCCGGATCATCCGAAAACCCGCCATCTTCTGAGCGGTGTGGTCGAAGGCATCGGTGGTTATGGCAACTGCATGGGCGTTCCGACCATCGGCGGCGAAACCAACTTCCACGCGTCTTACAACGGCAACATCCTGGTCAATGCGATGACCGTGGGCCTGGCCGATGCGGACAACATTTTCTATTCGGCTGCGGCGGGTATCGGTAACCCGGTTGTGTATGTCGGGTCGAAAACCGGCCGTGACGGCATCCATGGTGCGACCATGGCCTCTGCCGAGTTTGATGATGACAGCGAAGAAAAGCGTCCTACCGTTCAGGTCGGTGACCCGTTCACCGAGAAGCTACTGCTCGAAGCCTGCCTTGAGCTGATGGCAACCGACATGATCGTCGCCATTCAGGACATGGGGGCGGCTGGCCTGACCTCGTCCTCGTTTGAAATGGCCTCCAAGGGCGGCGTTGGTGTTGAGCTGTGGCTTGATAAGGTTCCGATGCGTGAAGAAGGCATGACGCCGTATGAGCTGATGCTTTCAGAGTCGCAGGAACGCATGCTGATGGTTCTGAAACCCGGTTGCGAAGATGCCGCCAAGGCAATCTTTGACAAATGGGAACTCGACTTTGCCGTCATCGGTACGCTTACCGACACTAAGCGCATGGTTCTGAAATGGCACGGGGAGCTTGCCGGTGACCTGCCGATCGATCCGCTGGCCGAAGCATCGCCGGAATATGATCGTCCGTGGGAACCGACCCCGAAACAGGATCGCATCGATCCGGCCAGCCTTTCGGGCAAGATGAGCCACATTGACGCGCTTAAAACCCTGATCGCATCGGCCGACCTCGCATCGCGTCGCTGGATCTGGGAACAGTATGACCATCTGGTCCGTGGCAACACGGTGATCCGTCCGGGTGGCGATGCCGGTGTTGTCCGTGTCGAAGGCACGAACAAGGGCCTTGCGGCCACCACCGACTGCACCCCGCGCTATGTCATGGCCGATCCGGTCGAGGGCGGCAAACAGGCCGTTGCCGAAGCTTATCGTAACCTGGTTGCAACCGGCGCCAAGCCGCTTGCGATTACGGACAACATGAACTTCGGCAACCCGGAACGCCCGCGCATCATGGGTCAGTTCGTTGGCGCCTGCCAGGGTATTGGCGAAGCCTGCATCACGCTGGAATTCCCGGTCGTGTCGGGTAACGTGTCGCTTTACAACGAAACCAACGGCATCGGCATCATGCCGACCCCGGCCATTGGCGGCGTTGGCCTGATTTCCGATCTGGGCCATCATGCCACCATCGGGCTCAAGCGTGATGACAGTGCACTGATCATGATCGGTGCAGCGACCGGTGAACTGGGTCAGTCACTTTACCTCAAGACCATCGAAGGTCGTGAAGAAGGCGCTCCGCCGCCGGTCGATCTGGGTGCAGAAAAGCGCGCCGGTACGGTCATTCACGAACTCATCGAACTGGGTCTTGTGCGCACCTGCCACGATATCGCAGATGGCGGCCTGCTGGTCACGGTTGCCGAGATGTGCCTTGCGGGCAATATCGGTGCGGATGTCTTCCTGCCGGAATCTGGCAGCGAAATCGCATGGCTGTTTGGCGAAGACCAGGGCCGTTACGTGATCGCCACCCGCGATCCGGACAAGGTCCTGAACGCGGCAAGCAGTGCGAATGTCGCAGCCGCCATCATCGGTCAGGCCGGTGGCGATGCGCTTTCCATCGATGGCGACGCCAAAGTGACCCTCTCCGAACTGCGCGAGTTGAACGAAGGCTGGATGCCGTCCTTCATGGCCGAAGCGGTTCAGTAAGCGAACTATAACCAACAAAAAAACCCCGTCGGAGCAATCTGGCGGGGTTTTTCTTTGTCTGCCTTCAAAGGCAACTATTTGAAGTTGATCTTGGGGAACAGACCCTTTTTCTTCCGGGCCTCTGCCGGGCCAACGCGTTCTTCAACGGCTGCTGCGATCTTTTCCGCAATGGCGCCATACGCCTTGGTGTGATCGCCATCGGGCTCTGTATCGACAATCGGTTTGCCTTCATCGGCACCCAGACGGATTTTTAGATCGAGCGGAATTTCGCCGAGGAACGGCACACCGAGCTCATCAGCCGCCTTATGCGCCCCACCATGATCAAAGACATGGTCGACATGGCCACATTCCGGACATTTGTAATAGGACATGTTTTCGATCAGGCCGAAGACCGGGACATTGACCTTGCGGAACATGTTAAGCCCCTTGCGCGCATCCAGAAGCGCTATGTCCTGCGGGGTGGAAACGATGACGGCGCCTGTGACCGGCACGCGCTGTGCCATGGAAAGCTGAATGTCGCCTGTGCCCGGCGGCATATCAACCACCAGCACATCAAGGTCGCCCCAATCGGTATCGCGCAGAAGCTGCTCCAGGGCGCCCATCGCCATCGGGCCACGCCAGATCACCGGCTGTTCCTCATCGACCATGAAGCCGATTGACATGATGCGCATGCCAAAGGCCGACGGCGGGATCATTTTGCCCTGATGTTCCTTGGACGGGGTCGGCTTGGCATCGCGAAGCCCCATCATGCGCGGCAGACTCGGCCCATAAATATCCGCATCAAGCAAACCGACCTTAAGTCCCTGTGCCACCAGCGAAAGCGCCAGATTGACAGAAGTTGTGGATTTGCCAACCCCGCCCTTGCCCGATGCGACGGTGACGATGCTGCGCACGGTTGGCAATTCAAGTGGCATCTGCCCACCGCCTTGCGGGCGCTGGCCCGGTTGTGCGGGTTGAGACGTGCGGCTTGGTTGGGATTGCGGTGCTGCTTGCGGACCAGATGCCTTGGGGCGCTCTGCGGTCAGGGCGACACGGGCTGTTGTGACCCCGTTCACAGCAGCCACCGCCTTTTCGGCACTCTGGCGCAAATCTTCGAGTGCAGGACCGCGATCCGGGTCGACTGCGATCATAACATTGACGACTTCATCATGAATATCAATGCCTTGCACCATACCTTTGGCTGTGATTGATTGGCCGTCGACCGGGTCGATTACGGCATCCAGTGCGGCAGTAATCTGTTCACGGTTGAGCGAAGTCATATTGCGGTCTCCAAATTTTGGCTTAAGTCCGTGGTCACACAGAACTTGCAGGCGCGTATCATTGTTTTGCAAGGCAAGCTGTCATATAAGGCCTAAGGGCATGCTCCGTCCAACAAGATTTCGTGAGTTTGCTTTGACCTGCAATCTGTTGCACTCCCGGTTGGCGTATCACAGATTGGTGGGGTCGATGGTGTGAAAAGTCTGATTGGCCCGGCATCGGGAAATGGATCGGCACACTGGATCTCGTTGGACGGAGCATGCATTGGGGCAAGCCCCCAAGCTCGGCAAACAAAGATAAACACCGAACGGCAAGAAGAGGAAGAAACTCGATGCCTTGGAATAATCAAGGGGGCGGCGGCCCCTGGGGCGGCGGCGGAAATAACGGTGGCGGCCAGAACCCGTGGGGACAGCGTCCTTCGGGTGGTGGCGGCGGCGGAAATACGCCCCCCGATTTTGATGAAATGATTCGTAAAGGCCAGGAACGCCTGAAACGGCTGTTCCCCGGTGGTGGCGGATACAAGGGCTTTGTCCTGATCGGTATCGCCGTCCTCGGGTTGTGGCTTTTGACCGGTTTCTACCGCGTCCAGCCCGGTGAACAGGGTGTTACACTTCTGTTTGGCAAATGGGTTGGTACGACGGGCCCGGGTCTGAACTACTTCCTTCCGGCCCCGATTGGCGAAGTCATCAAGCCAAACGTTGAACGGACCAACCAGATCGAGGTTGGCTATCGCGGTGCGGGCACCGTGACGGCAAACGGTTCGCGTGATGTGCCTGAAGAAAGCCTGATGCTCACGGGTGATCAGAACATCATCGACATCGACTATGTCGTTCAGTGGCGTATCAGCGATGCTGGTGCCTACCTGTTTAATGTGCGTGACCCGGAAAACACCATCAAGCTGGCATCGGAAAGTGCGATGCGTGAGGTGATCGGTAAAACCAACCTCGAAGAAGCACTGACGGTTGGCCGTGTCCGGGTTGAGGAACAGACCCGTACCCTGCTTCAGACCATCATGGATGGCTATGAGTCGGGTATTTTCATTGCTGAAGTGAAAATGCAGAAGGTGGACCCGCCACGTGACGTTATTGATGCGTTCAACGACGTGCAGCGTGCCCGTCAGGACCGTGATCGTTCCCAGAACGAAGCACTGGCCTATCGTAACGACATCATCCCGCGTGCAAAGGGTGAAGCAGAACGTCAGGTCCTGCAGGCCCGCGCATACAAGGACCGTGTCACCAAGGAAGCAGAGGGTGAAGCAGAACGCTTTAACTCGATCTACGATTCCTTCCTGACCGCCAAGGATGTAACGACCCGTCGTCTGTATCTTGAAACGATGCAGGAAATCCTTGCCAAGTCCGACAAGGTGATCATGGAACAAGGCGCTCAGGGTAGTGGCGTCGTCCCGTATCTTCCGCTTCCGGAAGTTCAGAAACGCGCGAATGCAGGAGGCAACAACTAATGGCAAGTCCTAAAATTATTGCCGCTGGCGTCGTCCTTGTTATCGCTGCTGTTGTTGGTTCGATGTGCGTATTTACCGTGCGTCAGGATCAGCAGGCACTTGTCCTTCAGTTTGGTAATCCGGTACATGCGGTATCCGAACCAGGTCTTCATTTCAAACTGCCGATTCAGAATGTCGAGTATTACGAGCGTCGTATTCTCGAACTTGATCCGCCGGTTCAGCAGGTTCTTCTGTCTGACCAAAAGCGTGTCAATGTCGATAGCTTTGCGCGCTGGAAAATCATCGATCCGCTGATCTTCCGTCAGCGTGCGACCAACTCTGCCAACTTCGTGCAGCTGTTTGGTCAGCGCCTGAACTCGGTCATCCGTGGTGAACTGGCACAGGCCCCGCTTGTGACGCTTCTTTCGGACAACCGTGCCCAGATCATGGAAAAGATCCAGGCAACGCTTGTTGATCCGGCCGAGGAATTCGGTGTCGAGCTGATTGACGTTCGTATCGGCCGTACCGACCTGCCGCAGGAAACCTCGCAAGCGGTGTATAACCGTATGCGTTCTTCGCGTATTGCCGAAGCCGCACAGCTTCGCGCAGAGGGTGAAGAGCTCAAGGCGAAGATCCAGGCCGAAGCAGATCGCGAACGGATCGGCATCATCGCCGAAGCCAACCGTCAGGCAGAAGTCCTGCGTGGTGAAGGCGATGCACAGCGAAACGTCATTCTGGGCAAGTCGTATGGCAAGGACGCGGAATTCTTCGAATTCTATCGTTCGCTCGAAGCCTACAAAACGGCGCTGGATAATGGCTCGACCATGGTGCTTTCACCAGACAGCGAGTTTTTCCAGTACTTTAATAAGTCTGGCCCGGCTACAAGCCGCTAGACAAAACATGGGGGCGACCGGCATATTGGCCTGGTCGCCCTTTTTGGTTTTATAAATTCGATCTGTCAGGCGAAGGTCTGAAAGATCACAAAGAAACGCCGGAACGTCCTTACTCATGAAGGAACTTGCAACAGCCATACTTCTGGCCATCGCGTTGGAAGGAATGCTCTACACGCTGTTTCCCGGCGGCCTTAAAAGGGTGATGGAGCTTGTTCAGGAAATTCCTGAATCGCAGTTGCGCATTGGCGGATTGATTGCCGCCGTCGTCGCCATTGGCGGAATATGGGCAGTCCGGACCTGGCTTTAACGGGGCTTTAGGATCAGGAACACCGCCGCAATCAGGCCCTTGCGCCATGATGTTGTGCTCACAATTCCTTGATTTTTCCCAGTGCTGCCCAATTTCTGCCAAAGTCGGGGTTAAGTTGAGAAGGGTCTAAACTTCGTTCAATGCTTCAAATGGCGTCAGAACAGGCAAGAACTACTAGGAAATCGCTGCAGCACGGGGAGGTCCCCCGTGCAAAGGGATTGACGAAGAAGGTCGCAGAATGTTCTGACGTCCTATGGATCGGAGGAATTTGCACAGGATATTGCGTCGTTTCATCTTGCAAGGCAGCGAGCCTTGCTGCGAAGAAACTCCTTATCCCCGCACAAATTCCTCTCGACCATTTAAAGCATTGAACGGAGTTTAGACCCTTTTTAAGCGACGGGTGAAATACAGTCCCGCCGCACGCTGCATAAAGAGAATGACAAATACCGTGAACGCGGCAACGAACAGGATCAGACACATGCTAGACGCATTATACAACCCGGTGCGGACGAAGGTAACCGCAGCACTGGTGATTGTTCTCCTTGGCGTGACCAGTGTTTCGCAGATCGCGAATGCCCGCCCCGCTCCTGAGAGTTTCGCAGACCTGGCAGAAAAGCTTCTGCCCAGTGTCGTAAATATTTCCACAAGCCAGATGGTCGCCGAGCGACAGGGACCGGACTTCCAGTTCCCTCCCGGCTCGCCGTTCGAAGACCTTTTCCGGGATTTCATGGACCGCAACGGTCAGGGTGGCCAGGGCGGACAAGCCCCGCAACGCCGCCGTGCAACCGCACTTGGTTCCGGTTTCATCATCTCGGCTGATGGCTATATCGTTACCAACAACCACGTGATTGACGGTGCCGATGAAATCACCGTCCGTTTGCATGACGGTGACACGCTCGACGCCGAACTGATCGGCCGTGACCCGAAAACCGACGTCGCCCTGCTCAAGGTCGAGCCGGAAGAAGACCTGCCATTCGTCAAATGGGGTGATTCCGATAATTCGCGCATTGGCGATTGGGCCATGGCGATCGGTAACCCGTTCGGCCTTGGCGGTACGGTAACCGCGGGTATCATTTCCGCGCGTAACCGCGACATAAATCAGGGCCCGTATGATGATTTCATTCAGACGGATGCCTCGATCAACCGTGGTAACTCCGGCGGTCCGCTGTTTAACCTTGATGGCGATGTCATTGGCATCAACAGTGCGATCTATTCGCCGTCCGGTGGTTCGGTCGGGATTGGCTTTGCCATTCCCTCAGGCATCGCACAAAGCGTTGTCGATCAGCTCAAGGAATATGGCCGTACCCGTCGCGGCTGGTTGGGTGTTCACATCCAGACCGTAACCGAAGACATCGCAGACTCGGTCGGTCTTGATGATGCAACCGGTGCCATGGTTGCCGGCGTATCGGAAGATGGCCCGGCCCAGGAAGCTGGCATCAAGCAGGGTGACGTCATCCTGACCTTTGATGGCAAGGAAGTTGAAAGCATGCGTCGCCTGCCGCGCATCGTCGCCGAAACCCGCATTGGCAAGGATGTCGATGTCGAGATCTGGCGCGATGGCGAAAAGCAGACCGTTCAGGTCGAGCTTGGCGAACTTGAAGAAGAAATCGTTGCAGCAAGTGCCACGGATGCCGAAGAACCGGAATCCACGGCGGTTGCCGAAGCCAGCATCACCGAACTTGGCATCAAGATCGCCAATGTCGATGAAAGCCTGCGTCAGCGCTTCAACCTTGCCGAAGGCACCGAAGGTGTGATCGTCACCGAGGTTGCCGGTGACAGCTATGCTGCCGAGAAAGGTGTTCGCCCGGGTGACATCATCATCGAGGCATCGCACAGCTCGGTTAGCTCAGTCGATGACGTTGTCGATGCGGTCGAAACCGCGATTGATGACGACAAACGCACCATCCTGATGTTGATCGAAACATCGGCTGGCCCGCGTTACTTCGGCCTGACCCTGTCGGGCGACGAATAAGCCACCGGCTTACAAAGACATCAAAAAAGGGCGGCCTGATCATCAGGCCGCCCTTTTTGTATTCCGCTTTCGACCTTTACGAAACGAAGTCCGCCTTCGCATAGCCCTGCAAATACAGCAACGCGGTCAGATCACCGTGATTGATGCAAATGCGCGCCTGTTCCTGCACGGACGGTTTGGCATGGAAGGCCACCCCGGTCCCGGCAAGCGAGATCATCTGGAGATCATTGGCACCATCGCCAACCGCAATGGCATCCCCAACCGTAATACCCTGTTTGGCAGAGAGGCTTTCAAGTGCATCGACCTTGGCCTGACGATCGAGAACCGGTTTCTGAACCTTGCCAGTCAGCTTGCCATCCTTTTCAATCAGGACATTGGCCTGATCATAATCAAAGCCAAGCTCGGCCCGCACCGCACCGGTAAAGAAATCAAAGCCGCCCGATACCAATGCGGCAAAGCCACCATTGGCCTTCATGGTCGCAACCAGTTCCCTGGCCCCGCCGGTATATTCAACGGCTTTCCAGGCTTCCTTGAGCATCTCGGTCGACATGCCATCAAGCAGGCCCACACGTTCATCAAGGGCCTCTTCGAAATCAAGCTCGCCATTCATCGCGCGTGCGGTGATTGCCGCCACCCGGTCCTTGACCCCGGCAAACTCGGCCAGCTCATCAAGGGTTTCCCCGGTGACAATTGTGCTGTCCATATCGGCAATCAGAAGCTTCTTGCGACGTGTTTCGACCTTCTGGGTAATGGCATCAACCGGAAGCTCTGCCTCGCCCAGAGCCGTATCTGCCACGTCAAGCGGGATACCATCAAAGGTCAGATCGCATGCCTCACCCTCAGCGAGCCACGTCACATCCCCGACCAGTGCCCCTGCCCCGGTCAGCGCGATGGCAGCGTTATCAATCACGGCCTTGGTCAGCGCATTCGAATTCGGGGCGGCAATCAGGGTGAGAACCAATTTCATGGTCAACAGGCTCCTTGGCGGGAAAGGCATAAAACATCGTTGTCGCCTTTATCCGAATTGCGCCGGACTGTGGCAAGAGCGTTTGTTGCTTTGCCCGATTTTGTTGCATCCGACCACCACACAATGTAGCATTGTTGCTACATATTTAGTGAGGTGCGAAATGGGTATCACGACAATCTCAAGCCGCGATTTCAATCAGGATACCAGCGGGGCAAAAAAGGCATCCAAAGGCGGACCTGTAATCATCACGGACCGTGGCAAGCCGTCGCATGTATTGCTGTCGATCGAGGAATATCAACGCCTGACGGGCTCATTACCTTCCATCGTTGAACTTCTTGCGATGCCTGGCGCAAACGATATCGAGTTTGACCCACAACCAGCCCGGATCAACATGAAGCCGGCTGATCTGTCGTAATGTTCATCCTCGATACAAACGTCATTTCAGAACTTCGTCGCGCGGGGCAAGGCAAGGCCGACAAAAATGTCGTCAATTGGGCTCAATCCATTGATGCAACGACCCTGTATATTTCGGCCATAACCGTTCTTGAGATTGAAACGGGCATTCTACAGATCGAACGACGCGACCCAGATCAGGCGGAGATATTGCGCAACTGGTTCGAAGGCCATGTCCTCAAGGCTTTTGAAAACAGGATACTGCCGATTGACGAAGCCGTTGCAAGGCGGTGCGCGCAGCTGCATGTTCCTGATCCGAAATCTGACCGCGATGCCCTCATTGCGGCAAGCGCACTGGTTCATGGAATGACAATCGCCACCCGCAACACCAAAGACTTTGATCAAACAGGTGCCCAAGTGTTTGATCCATGGAAAGCCCGATAGTCAGGACAAACTCATCGTATGCCCACCGCTAAGTACACCCAATTGCACCCCGTCCTGATTGTCGCTGGCCCGACCGCCAGTGGTAAGTCGGCGCTGGCCCTTGATCTGGCGGAGGCCTTTGACGGGGTGGTGATCAATGCTGACAGCATGCAGGTCTATGAGGAACTGCGTGTGCTGTCTGCGCGCCCTGATGAGAGCGAAATCGCCCGCGCGCCACATCGGCTGTATGGTGTGCTGTCCGGGCGCGAGGCCTGCTCGGCTGGCAAGTGGCGTGAAATGGCGATGGCCGAGATTGCCACGTGTCATGCCAATGGCAAACTGCCGATCATCACGGGCGGCACGGGCATGTATCTGAATGCCCTGACCGAGGGTATCGCCCCGATCCCCGATGTTCCGGCTGCGATTCGCGATAAGGTCACAAGAGAGCTTGAAGAGCTTGGTCACGACGCCTTCTTTGCCAAACTGCAGAGCCAAGACCCCGAAACCGCTGCCAACCTTGATGGCAGCAATACACAGCGCCTGATTCGCGCCGCCGAGGTTTTTGCCCATACCGGGCGGGGACTGGCAAGCTGGCACAAGGAGCCGGTGATTACCCCGCCAGAAAGCATGAAATTCAAGAAACTTTGTTACATGCCGCCGCGCGACATTCTTTATGACCGCTGCAACCGGCGTTTTGATCTGATGATCGAGCAAGGCGCAATTGACGAGGTCAAAGGGCTTCTTGCCCTTGAACTGCCTGTAACGGCGCCTGTGATGAAGGCTGTCGGCGTTCGTGAACTTTCCGCCTACCTTGCGGGGGAGATGGACCTGGCGACCGCCAAAGAGAAATCGCAGCGTGAAACCCGACGCTATGCAAAACGGCAATTAACCTGGTTCAGGCACCAAATGTTAGCCAAGGAAATCATCGACGCGCAATATTCGGAAAGTTTGGCAGCAAAAATGCGTCATGATGTTAACCAATTTCTGTTGACCACGCCAAAGTGAGGCGATAGGTTGGCGCTTCTGCCGCCTAAATGGCGGAAAACCGCCGTTTCGGCGGATTTTTCAACTCCAATTCGAGGATAATTGGATCATGTTTCAATCACGCGGTTATCACGCGACACATTGTTGTCGTTAAGTAAAGAGGCTCGAAAATCATGGCAGAACGTATTTTAAGCGGTTCGGAAGTAGTGTTGCAGGCCCTTGCAGATCAGGGTGTGGAAGTCGTGTTCGGCTATCCCGGCGGCGCTGTCCTACCGCTATATGACGAGATATTTAAACAGAACCGGATTCGTCACGTTCTCGTGCGCCATGAACAGGCTGCTGTCCACGCTGCAGAAGGTTACGCCCGCTCGACCGGCAAGGTCGGCGTTGTGCTGGTGACCTCTGGACCGGGGGCGACAAACGCCGTTACGGGCCTTACCGACGCGTTGATGGATTCCATTCCAGTTGTCTGCCTGACAGGTCAGGTCCCGACTCATCTGATCGGGAATGATGCCTTCCAGGAAGCCGACACCACCGGCATTACCCGCCCGTGCACCAAGCATAACTATCTGGTGAAAAATCCGGATCGTCTGGCGCGCACCATGCACGAAGCTTTCCACGTTGCGGCAAGTGGCCGTCCGGGCCCGGTCGTGATTGACCTGCCCAAGGACATCCTTGTTGGCAAGGCACCCTATATGGAGCCGGGTCAGGTTCAGCACCGCACCTATAACCCGGTGGTCAAGGGCGAACGCAGCCAGATCGAAGAAGCGATGGAAATGCTGGCATCGGCCAAAAAGCCGATCCTGTATTGTGGCGGCGGTGTGATCAATTCCGGCACCCAGGCTTGCAAGCTTCTGACCGAGTTCACCCGCATGACCGGCGCGCCGATCACGCTGACCCTGATGGGTCTTGGTGCCTATCCGGCATCGGACAAGCAGTATCTTGGCATGGTCGGGATGCACGGCACTTATGAATCGAACATGTCGATGCATGATTGCGATGTGATGGTCGCGATTGGTGCACGTTTTGATGACCGTGTGACCGGCAACCTTGATTTCTTTGCGCCGAACTCGCAGAAAATCCAAATCGACATTGATCAGAGCTCGATCAACAAGAACGTTCCGGTCGATGTCGGCATTGTTGGCGATGTTGGTCATGTTCTTGAAGACATGATCAAGATCTGGAAAGCCAAGCAGTACAAGATCGAAGCAGCAGCCCTTGATGGCTGGTGGAAAGAGATCGAAGGATGGCGTTCCAAACACTGCCTGTCCTACAAGCAGCCAAAAGACGTCATAAAGCCGCAGCATGTTATCCGCTCGATCCATGCCGCGACCCGTGATCGCAAGACCTATATCACCACCGACGTTGGCCAGCACCAAATGTGGGCCGCCCAGCATTTCGGGTTCGAACATCCGTATGAGTGGATGACGTCCGGTGGCCTTGGCACCATGGGCTATGGCATGCCGGCCGCGCTTGGTGTTCAGGTCGCCCACCCGGATGCGACCGTGGTCTGCTTTACAGGTGATGCATCGATCATGATGAACATTCAGGAATGCGCGACGATGACGCAGTATCGCCTGCCGATCAAAACCGTGATCCTGAATAACCGTTACATGGGCATGGTCCGTCAGTGGCAGCAGCTTCTGCACGGGTCGCGCTATTCCGAAAGCTATAGCGAAACCCTGCCCGACTTCGTCAAACTGTCCGAGGCCTTTGGCTTTACCGGGCTGACCTGTGACAAACCGGCTGATCTTGATGATGCCATCAAGAAGATGCTGGAAATTGATGGTCCGGTAATTTTGGACGTTGCTGTTGATGACAAGGAAAACTGCTATCCGATGATTCCGTCGGGCAAGCCGCATAATGAAATGCTGCTTGGGCAGGAAACCAACGGCAATGAAGCCATTGATTCCGACGAAGGGATGGTTCTGGTCTGATCCGCACAAACAATCTGTGCGCAACGAACTCATCAAATCAAAATGAAAAGGCCGGCGCGGGCGGCACGTTCTGCCCCCGACCGCGCCCTAGCGGAGCGAAACCGTGAAAGAAACCGAAATTTCGAAACACACCATATCCGTTCTGGTGGATAACGAGTCCGGCGTTCTGGCCCGTGTCATCGGGCTGTTTTCCGGCCGTGGCTATAACATTGAAAGCCTGACCGTTGCCGAAGTCGACGCCCAGGCCCACCAGTCGCGCATCACTGTGGTTACCTCGGGCACACCGATGGTGATCGAACAGATCAAGGCCCAGCTTTCGCGCCTTGTTCCGGTGCACAAGGTCAGCGACCTGACCCTTGCCGGGCCAAGTGTCGAGCGCGAGCTTGCACTGGTCAAAGTGATTGCCGCGGGTGAGAAACGTGTGGAATCCCTGCGTATTGCCGACATCTTCAAGGCGCGCGCAGTGGATGCGACAAACGATTCCTTCGTGTATGAAATCATCGGCAGCCCTGAAAAAATCGACGCCTTCATCAAACTGATGGAGCCGCTTGGGCTTTCGGAAATTTCGCGTACCGGTGTGGCAGCGATTTCGCGCGGCACACTGACGATGTGAGTTTGCCCTGCCCGGTGATCCGCATCGGGTAAGGCATTGGGGCCTGCCCCATAATAATTATTACCATCCGCCACGCATGAAAATCAGCGTGGTCCAACGTCCAGAGGTATCGAAAGATGCGTGTTTATTACGACCGCGATGCAGATGTTAATCTGATCAAAACCAAAAAAGTTGCCATCATCGGTTACGGTTCGCAGGGCCATGCCCATGCGCTGAACCTCCATGATTCCGGCGTCAAGGAAGTTGTTGTTGGTCTTCGTGAAGGTTCCGCTTCGCGCAAGAAGGCAGAAAATGCCGGTCTGAAAACCATGACCCCGGCCGAAGCAGCTGCTTGGGCAGATGTTGTCATGATCCTGACCCCGGATGAGCATCAGGCTGCGATCTATGCCAACGAACTGCGCGACAACCTGAAGCAGGGTGCGGCTCTTCTGTTCGCACATGGCCTGAACGTTCACTTCGGCCTGATCGAGCCGCGCGCTGACCTTGATGTCATGATGATCGCGCCGAAAGGCCCGGGTCACACCGTTCGTTCCGAATATGCACGTGGCGGCGGGGTTCCTTGCCTTGTTGCGATCGAACAGAACGCATCTGGCAACGCGCTTGAAGTTGCCCTGTCCTATGCTTCGGCAATCGGTGGCGGTCGTTCGGGCGTTATCGAAACCACCTTCCGAGAAGAGTGCGAAACCGACCTGTTCGGCGAACAGGCAGTTCTGTGTGGCGGCCTGACCCAGCTGATCAAGTACGGCTTCGAGACCCTGACCGAAGCTGGTTATGCACCGGAAATGGCATATTTCGAGTGCCTGCACGAAGTTAAGCTGATCGTTGACCTGATGTATGAAGGCGGTATGGCCAACATGCGTTACTCGATCTCCAACACCGCAGAATACGGCGACTATGTCACCGGCCCGCGCGTTGTTGATGCATCGGTCAAAGAACGTATGAAAGAAGTTCTTGCTGACATTCAGGAAGGCAAATTCGTACGTGACTTCGTTCAGGAAATGCATTGCGGCCAGCCGATGTTCAAGGCAACCCGCCGTCTGAACGCCGAACACGAAATCGAAGAAGTTGGTACCAAACTGCGCGCAATGATGCCGTGGATTGCTGCGAACCAGCTCGTCGACAAAGAAAAGAACTAAGCACAAGCTTGGATCTTTCTTACGCAAACGGCCGTCCCAATGGGGCGGCCGTTTTGTTTTGGGTATTGTTGTTTGGCTTATCCGCCGTGTTTCATTTGCCCGACCGGGAAGCGCAATTCGGTTGCCGCCCAGATCACAACGCACAGGACCGACACCCCGGCGCCAAGCGCAACGACGGCGGGCCAGCCGCCAATACCATAGGCGATGGCAGAACTGGCAGACCCACACGCCCCACCCAGAAAGTAACTGGCCATATAGCCGGTCGTCAGGCGGCTGCGGGCTTCGGGGTTAAGGCGGTACACCTCGCTCTGGTTTGAGATATGCGCGCCCTGGATGCCGAGATCGATCAGCACCACGCCCAGCGCAAAGGCAATCAGCGACCATTGCCCCCAATACAGCAACGCCCAGCTTAAAACGGTGGTCATCAAAAACCCGCCGGTACTCAGCCGTGCCCAACCCCTGTCAGCCAGCTTTCCGGCAATACGGGCGGCCAGAATGCCAATCGCACCGATCAGGCCATAAAGCCCTATCACGGCCTCGGACATGCCATATTGGCGCACCAGCATGAAGGCCATCGACGTCCAGAAAATACCGAACACGGCATATTGCAGGCCGCCAATCAGGCTGCGGCGGCGCAAGACCGGTTCATCGCGAAACAGATGCAGGATCGAAAGATAAAGGGTGCGGTAACTGGTATGTGACGTCGGCGGAATGTGGGGAATGATCCGGTAGCACGCTACCGAATAGAACGTCATCAGGACCGAGGCTGCAATAAACACCGACCGCCACCCGGCAAGTTCGGCCATGATGCCCGAAAATGTCCGGGCCAACAGGATCCCCATCAACAGACCGCCCATGACCGTCCCGACCGCAGAACCTCGTTTGTCATCGGTCGCAAGGTGGGCCGCCAGCGGCACAAGAATTTGCGCCGTCACACAGGTGATCCCGACCGAAAAGCTAAACACCACCAGCATCAAAAAGGACGGCGCCAAACCCATCGCCAGTAACCCGACCGCCGTGAGGGCCGAAGTTACGGTCAGCAATTTACGCCGTTCATGATGATCGCCCAATGGTACCACCGCAATCAGCCCGGTCAGATAGCCAAGCTGTGCGACGGTCACTAGAAAACCGGCCGTGGTTTCACTCAGCCCATATTCGCGGGCAAGCAGTTCAAGCAGGGGCTGTACATAATAAAGACTGGCAACGGACAGGCCGCTTCCGACCGCCATAAAGGCCAGAAGGCCGGTTGTCAGGGTGGGCTTGGCATGCATGTTCGGGTGGGCCTTAAGTCGGTTGGTGGTGGCGATACGATAGCTGCCAAATCAGCGACTTACAATGTGGCGTCTGAAATAGGTCTCGTGCTTCAGCGGCACCGGTTGCCATGATCACGCACAGCAGCCATTCGCAAAACACCCTGCTTTGCGCTGGATTTCAAAGGCCGTTCTGTTTAATTCTGGCCTTTAAAACTTTAAACCAGATATGAGCATATCGGAATGTCGGACTATATTGATATCGCCCCCGAGGTCGCAGAGGCCTTCGCCGCAGGCAAGCCTGTTGTTGCCCTTGAATCTACCATCATTTCCCATGGCATGCCCTATCCGCAGAACCTTGAAACCGCGCGCGCGGTTGAACAGGATGTGCGCGATAACGGTGCCGTTCCGGCCACCATCGCCGTGATTGGCGGGCGCTGCAAGATCGGCCTGTCGCCCGAAGAACTGGAATATTTCGCCAAGGGGACCGACATCCTCAAACTGTCGCGCCGTGACATCCCCTATTGCCTTGCCAAAAAACGCGATGGTGCGACCACGGTCTCGGCAACCATGCTCCTGGCGGAAAAGGCCGGCATTCGCGTTTTTGCCACCGGCGGTATTGGCGGGGTGCATCGTGACCTTGCAGGCAATTTCGATGTCTCGGCCGATCTGACCGAGCTAGGCAAAACCAATGTTGCGGTTGTTTGCGCCGGGGCAAAGGCGATCCTTGATATCCCCAAAACGCTTGAACATCTTGAAACGCTTGGCGTGCCGGTCATTGCCTATGGCACCGATGAATTCCCGGCATTCTATTCGGTTGAAAGCGGTCAGAAGGCACCGCTTCGCCTTGATACCCCCGAAGAACTCGCAGCCTTCCTGAAATCACAATGGGAATTTGGTCTTGAAGGCGGTGCGGTGATTGGCAATCCGCCGGAAGCTGACAAGGCACTGGCACGGGAAGCCATCGAAGGCGCGATTGACGATGCCCTGATCGAAGCCAAGGAAAAAGGCATTCAGGGACGTGACGTCACCCCGTTCCTTCTCGCCCGTGTCACCCAGCTGACCGAAGGCAAAAGCCTTGAGGCCAATATCGCGCTGGTGCGCAACAATGCCCGCCTCGGTGCGAAGATCGCAGCTTCAATGGCAGACGCCTGATCCCGACCTTCCATCAAATACAAACCCCTGTGCTTCGCACGGGGGTTTTTATTCCAACCTGCGTGACGAGCAGACCTTTATTCGGTCGAGCAATCCCGGTCTGCTTCAAGCCTTGCCGTTGCCAAAACAAGTTCGCGATATATTGCCGAAATTGCCGGCGATTGAATATCTATGCCGACTTCCGATTTTTCAAAGCGTTTGAGATCATCTACCAGGAACTGCAAATTCGACAGGAAAACGTCTGTTGTCTTACCCGTAAGTTGCAATTGTCCATTATGATGGTTAGCGTTTTTGCGAAGGAGACTGGCTATCTGCTCTATTTGCTCGCTTAACATTAACTACGCACTTTTTTGTTTTCCCTAAACCAATTCTCAGCATATCACTAAATTTCGCGTAGAATAAGCGGTTAAAGAGCTGAAATTCACCAATTTTGAGAAAAATTCGCGTTATTTTTTATTAGAAGCATTTCAAATTACCCACTTTAGGGGTAGGATCCTATCCTATCGGGATAGACAGGCGTGGGAAGGCGGAGATGACAGAAAACGACGCAAAGCAACTTGGTCAGCGTATCGGTCTTTGTGAAAAGATCGCTGGTTCTCGCACGGCCCTTGCCGAACGCACCGGCATATCCGCACGCACGCTTGAAAATTACAGTCATGGCCGCAACGACCCGAAGGCATCCGCCTGCGTTGCCATTGCCCGTGCAACAGACGTTTCGATCGAATGGCTACTCACCGGACAAGGCGCACCGGTGAATGAGCCCGCAACTGCCAGCGAAGAACGCGATCGCAAGATTGTCTTTAATATTGCCTATTTTATCGCGGGCAAATCAAAGGCTGTCAAAGTGGATCCGGACGAGTTTGCGGACCTGTTTCTTTCGCTGTTTGACTATTGCCGCGAGAAACAGCAGGCAGATGGAAAGAGCTTCGATGTTGAGGCATTCGAAAACGTGGTTGAGTTTGCCTCAAAGCAGTTTCAACGCCATAGCGGCTAAGAAGCTTGGTCAACCGGGCACGTAACGCCGCGCAATCATCGCAAACATACCCAAACTCGGGAATGGCGACATTTTCAATCACCCGGTCACGCTTAACCTCGCGACGCCAGCCCATCTGCGCATACCAAAGCCTGACCGGATTGTCCTTGAATGCCCACAATGCCGGTGGCGTCAGTCCATGTGACTCCATGAAATCCAGCATGGTCAACATCATCAGCGGTCCGACCTCACGCCCGCGGTAATCCGGAAGCACATAGGCCGCATGCATTTCTCCGGCGGCGGTAATGGCATCGTCCTTGTTCGGACAGCAAAAGCAGAATCCGACGACGGTATCATCGGCCTCCAATACGAACAGCGCTTCACCCCGTGAACGGGATTCGAACCAGCTCAGCCATTGCAGCCTTCTAAACTCCTGGTTTCTGCTATGCAAAACGGCATCGGGCATAAAGGCGTATGTTTCACGCCAACAAAACGCATGTATCTCCGAAACCTTTGAAACGTCTTCCTTTTTAGCAAACCTGATTGCAACCATAAGCTTATCCCCTTGTTACAAGTTCTAGGGAATCAGCTTACACATCTTTCGCGTGTTGCGATTTAGGTATAAATCTATCTACAGTAACAACATCGTAATTCTGACCACAGATTGAGAACGTCGGAACAGTCACATGCTTGATATAGATCTGCAAAAACGACTGGACAGGGCACCCCTGCTGGCCCGGAAGACAACCGCAACACCGTCAAAGCCACAGCTTTGGGTTATGGCGATTGTGATCGCTTTGTCTGCGGCAACGATCGGCGCGGTTACACATGCCTATGTCGCCCCGCCGCCTGCACTGAATGCCGACGATATTGGCAGACTTACTGTTCTTGTTAGTGAAAAGACCAGCACCGTCCCGGCTGACATATGGTCAGCAATGGAACAGCATATCGGCAAGCCCGCCAATGAGTTCACGTCAAAAGACCAGATGCAGGCAATCGCCTTCCTGCTTTATCTGGTGGACAAGGAACCTACAGAAACAATCAATATATGGTGACCACAGAACTGGTCACGACGACTGGGTAATCGCGCAAACGACGCCACATTGTGCGGGCCGGATACGTATTCAGTTTGGTTTCACTTATCCCTGATCGCCCATCAACAATCATCAGGCTTTCAAAGAAATCCTCAGCGAGTTCCATTTGTGCCGGGGCCGTCATGATTGTCTCGCCATCAATGGTAAAGGCCGAATAGAAACATAACCGACACGCCCGCTCAGAAGGCAGCCAGGCATCTGGCGTCATGACAGCAACCAATACGCCCATGACCGATCCGGATACCCCGCGCAACACCCGCGTTACCGGCACGAATGGCACGCCGGATTGCTTGCCCAGGACAGGCGTCTGGATCTGGATATGCTCGTCCTCAAGCGTAATCGTCTTGGAAAAATAAGGACGTCCGGAAAGATCAAGGTCAGCCGCCGGGTAACGGGTCGTATCAAATTCGAGAATGCCTTTGCTGTTGATGAACAACAGTGCACGAACGGCTTCGACCTGTTCGGTATAGCTCGCAAGGCTGCCCTGGATCACCACGTCATTCATGCCGCCTGCATTGCGCAGAAGGTCAGCCGACCGCCGCATCAGACCATCCGTTTGATTAAGGATATTCTCCACATGCGTCGCCATCAGCAGAACGTTTTCTTCCAACGACACATTGTTGGCATTTGCCGATGCAATACCAGGCTGCCCCAAAAGGCCTAAAACGACAATCAGCCACTTTTTCATCATTGAACCCTGTGTTGTGGGCTCGCCCACTTCAAGACTTGCTTAGAGTCTAGAGCACACATCAACACAGGGCCAGATGCAAGCAGAACTGACAATCATTCATTCACGGTTTCAGCCTGGCGGACAATTCCGGGCTTTAAACGGCTATCATCAATCGGCGCGCCCCAGACTGTCTCACACGGCAAAACCCCGGCCCAGACGTCAAGATCATAGTCTTCGTCGTCATCAACCGGATCACCGGCACGAACCTTTGCCGAGACCTCATTCAGGTCAAAACCAAGGAACATGGTGGCCTTGAGTTCCTGTTTATTGGGGTGGCGAATCTGATCCCACCGGCCAGGTTCAAGCTTGTCGGTAAACAGGCGCGAATGTTCCATCTTGTCCGCGTCATCAGCAACCAGCGTGCCTTTGCCATAGAGGATCACAGAACGGTAATTGGCCGAATGGTGAAAGGCAGAACGGGCCATCACCAAACCATCCAGTAGCGTGATGCAAAGGCAGGCCTCCGCCCCCTTGGCAATGGCGGCTAAAATGCGGTTCTTGGATGCACCGTGGATGTAAATGCGTTCCCCCACCCGCCAATGGGCGGTCGGGATCATCACCGGGCGGCCATCAATCACGGTCCCGACATGACAGATCAGCGCATCATCAATGATGCCGTGGATCTGTGCGCGGTCATACGTCGCACGGTTGGGCCCCCGGACAACTTTGGTGTGAGGATGAATTTCGTATTGATCAGACATGGCGGGACCTCTTCGTCAAAAAATCAGGCTTTGAATTTGGCCTGATCATGGATCAAATTGGACTTTTCAAAAGGTCCACTATAATAAAAATGACAGAACCAATTTGATTGAGGCCGCGATGCCGCGCAGTGATTACAGCTGGATTTATCCAAGCCAGTCCGACGATGCCGACGACCAGGGAAGCACCACCGCCTATCGCCGTCTTTATCACGGCATCCGATCGGCGATTCTCGATGGTCGCCTGCATCCGGGTGAACGCCTGCCCGCCAGTCGTGACCTGGCGAAATCGCTTGGCATTTCGCGTAACACGGTGGTGACGGGCTTCGATCTGCTGACCTCGGAAGGTTATCTTGAAACGCGCGTCGGCGCCGGAAGCTTTGTCGCCCGCGCCCTGCCCGACCGGGATATGCAAACGTGCGACAACACCAACAATAGCCACCCGACGGTAACAGAAGCCCGCCCGTTGCGGCTCAGCCAAAGTGCCCAGCGCATGCTGACCTATCAGCGCCGCTTTCCGCGTTTTCGTGTTGCCCGCCCGTTTAACCCGGCGACCCCCGACCTTGATGGGTTTCCGTTTGATCTTTGGGCGCGGTTGTTGCGCCGGTCATGGCGTGCGCCGGATATTGATCTGACCATTCCAGATGATCCACTTGGACTGCCGTTGCTGCGCGGTGAGATCGCCAAATGGCTGCGGCAATCGCGCGGGGTCAATTGCGATACCGATCAGGTGATGATTGTCTCAGGCGCGCAGCAGGCGCTTGATCTGGCCGCGCGCGCCCTTGTCGATCCGGGCGATATCATCGCCACCGAAGATCCGGGCTATGAAGGCATTCGGGGTGTGCTGGCGGCAAGCGGTGCTGTGGTCCAGCCGATTACAGTTGATGAAGACGGGTTGGACATCGAAGGCCTTGCCAAAACGCCGTCCCCTGCCCGGATTGTTGTCACCACACCATCGCGGAACTATCCGCTGGGTACCACGCTTTCGCTTGCGCGACGCCTCGCGCTTTTGCAATGGGCGCGCGATAACCATGCGTGGATTGTCGAGGATGATTATGACAGCGACTATCGCTATGACGGGCCACCGCTTTCATCCCTGCAGGGGCTCGATACCGACAACCGGGTGATCTATGTCGGCACATTTTCACGCGTGCTGTTCCCAGGCATCCGGCTTGGCTATCTTGTCCTGCCCAAGGCATTGGTTCCGGCCTTTCGCGGCATTCGTGGTTTTGCCGACGGTGTACCTGCGCCGACGACACAGGCCGCCCTTGGTGCGTTTTTTGCCGAGGGGCATTTTGGCAGTCACGTGCGCAAGATGCGCATGCAATATGCTGAACGACGCGCCCATCTTACAAACCTGATTGGGGATCAGGCCGCTGATATCCTGTCGGTGATGCCATCTGATGGCGGACTGCATCTTTGTGCCCGTTCAATCGGTGATCAGGACGACATCAGAATGCAGGAAGAGCTGGTTAAAGCCGGTCTCGATTGCCGCGCACTCTCGTCCTATTTCCATAAATCCAGCCCGGAAAAGGGGCCGCCAACTGTGCGCGGGTTGGTGCTTGGTTTTGCCGGATGGAAAAAAGATGTGCTTTCGGAAAGTTTCGGTGAACTGGTGCGAACCATCCGACGTATGTCTTGATGTACCCCGAGCCAGAGAGAGCGCCTCGACTTTCCCTCTAGACGCTGTCACAGTCGCGACGCTCTCTCCCCTCCGGCTTCACATCCCCAAACACATCGCCCAAGCAAGCAGGAAGACAGATGACTGAACGCCCGATCGCGATCATGTGGTTTCGAAACGACCTCCGATTGGCGGACAATCCGGCCCTGCTGGCCGCGATGAAATGGGCCAGGGAACAGGGTGGCGTTGTGCTCCCGGTCTTTATCCTTGATCCGGTGATTGCTGATCAGTTGGGTGGGGCGACGAAATGGTGGCTCGAAAAAAGCCTGTCGGCGCTGAACAAGGACATCGCCGCACTTGGCGAGACAAAATCCGATCGCGCGCTTCGTCTGTTCAAGGGCGATGCGAAAGCTACTCTTGAAAATATCGCAGATGAGAAACCAGTTCAGGCGGTGTTCTGGAACCGGCTTTATGACAGGCCGTCGACCGAGCGTGATACAGATATCAAATCCGCCCTTCAGGACCACGGCCTGACCTGTGAAAGCCACAAGGCCAATCTTCTGTTTGAACCGTGGGAGGTCAAAACCGGGCAAGGCACAGATTTCAAGGTCTATAGCCCGTTCTGGCGGGCCTGTCAGAAGCTCCCGACCCCGCGCGCCCCCCATGCGGCGCCAAAGGCCCTGGATGTCTTCAAGGGCGAGATTGAAGGCCAGATAAACATCACGGATTTTGATCTGGCACCAAAGCCTGTTGACTGGGCTGGCGGCCTGGATGAGCGTTTCACCCCGGGCGAACAGGGCGCAAAAGACCAACTGTTTGATTTTATCGATGACCGGCTTTCGGATTATGCCGATATGCGTGACCGCCCGGATCGTCGCGTGACGTCCGAGCTCTCCCCGCATCTGCGCTTTGGTGAAATCAGCCCCTATCAGGTCTGGCATGCCGCCAACCACCATGCCGATGCCAATCCCGGCAAAGGCAAGACCGCATCGAAATTCATTGCCGAACTCGGCTGGCGGGAATTCGCCCATCACATCCTGTTTCACGCCACAGACCTGCGCGCTGTCCCCTTGCAAGGGCAGTTCAAGCATTTCCCGTGGTCAGAGGACGCAAAGGGATTACGTGCCTGGCAGAAGGGCAAAACAGGCTTCCCGATTGTTGATGCCGGCATGCGCGAACTTTGGCACACCGGCTATATGCATAACCGGGTGCGGATGATTGTCGGCTCCATCCTGGTAAAGCACCTTTTGATCCATTGGCAGGAAGGCCTGGCATGGTTTGACGACACGCTTGTCGATGCCTGCCCGGCCAACAATCCGTTTTCATGGCAATGGATTGGCGGGTGCGGGGCCGATGCCGCCCCCTATTTCCGTATTTTCAATCCGGTGCTTCAGGGTGAAAAGTTCGACCCCAAGGGCGATTATGTCCGCCAATGGGTACCGGAACTGCGCGACATGCCAGAGCAATACATTCACAAGCCTTGGGAAGCCTCCCCGCTTATCCTCAAGGCCGCTGGCGTGACATTGGGCAAAACCTACCCCGAACCCTTGATCGGGCTCAAGGAAGGTCGTGAGCGCGCCCTTGGCGCCTATCAGGATATGAAAAAGGCTGCCGGGTAACCCGACAGCCTTGATAGTCCGTGCATGTGCGTCTGCGCTATTTCCAGAAGACTTTCTGATCCATGAAGTCATGCATCGCGTCCTCGATCCCTTCAAGGCGATGATCGGCACGCGCCCCGAACCAGCCGGAAATCAGCCCGATAGCAATCATGCCGTCTTTTGAAAGCTGCGGTGACAACGCCATCAACCGTTCCTCTGCCACTGCGGCGTCCTGAAGCTGACCCAAGATCTCCTGCATGGTGGTCAGTTTGGATCTGAACTTTTTGACCTTTTTGGCCCCATAGATGGCACCGAAAAACTCTGTCCCGTAACGCATCTGTTTGACATCAAGACGCAGCGCATGGAGTTGCGGTGTGGTTAGGTCCGCCACATGGTCACCGCGCTTGGTCACACGTTTATAGGCCTGCTCCAGAAGGGGTTCGGCCATTTCCGAAACCGGTGCCGCCATCGCCTTCATCTGCGCGGCACTCGCCCCCGAAGCCCATCGGGAATAGCTGGCCCAAGCGCCTAGCAGCAACAGCAGCTGCCCATATTCTGGTTCATCGAGCATCTTGTGCGCAGAAGATAGCGCTACTGCGCGCTGCTTTTCCGCAGCCTTGCGAAGCTCAGCCATTCCCGCATGGTCGGGAAAACGGGTTTCGATCATCGGAAGTGTTTCGCTCAGGAATACATCCCAATCACGCAAACCATTCAGTCGCTTGCTGCAATGCTTAAGCAAGCGACGCAGCAAAACGGCTTCGCCTGCTGGCAGATTTTTCTTGAACAGATTAAGGGCAACCCGCAGACGGCGCATACCGACCCGCATCTGATGGCAGCCTTCGATATCAAGGTCCTGTCGCACGCAAATCTCGTTACTGAGAATCATGCGAAGCCCTTCGGCAATCACCGCGCGAAAGGCGGTTTCGGCTGACATATCAGCACTTAGTTCAACCGCGGCGGAGCGAAATGCACCCGGTCCCTTACCGAGATAAAGATCACGCCCGCGAGACGCCTTGGAGCGCATGCTGAGCAACAGCGGCACGGTGCGTTGCAGCTCAAGAGCCAGATCAAAAAGGGCCGCCGGATGGCCTTCCTTGAGCTCGAACTCGACCTCGGAAATCGGCACCTCTTTCTCGCCAGAGCGCACGACACCCTGATCAATTGCCAGTTCCATCACCGCATCACGATAGGTCAGGTCCACCGCCCCGCGCTTGAGGTCGCTTTCAAAGATGCGATCGATCTGCTTTTTCTTCACAAACTTCTTGAGAAGCTTTTTGACATCCTTGTCGGTGAAGCGGTCAAGATCAAGCACACCTTCTTCCAGCTCAACCGTCCATTCATTGCGCTCAGGCAGGGCCTCGCGCA
Organism: Thalassospira sp. ABD4_177; assembly: GCF_056160125.1. Classification (NCBI taxonomy): domain Bacteria; kingdom Pseudomonadati; phylum Pseudomonadota; class Alphaproteobacteria; order Rhodospirillales; family Thalassospiraceae; genus Thalassospira; species Thalassospira sp. ABD4_177. The sequence continues at coordinate 665,574 of NZ_JBSWWO010000002.1, forward strand.
GGCCATTGGTTGCCTTGACAGTTTGCTCCCAGCCCTTGTTGCCCTTCTTGCGCAGGCGGACAGCCAGGCCATTCTCAGCCAGCGAGAGTTTCGGCGTGTCATGATAGATAGAGACAAGGTGGGTGGTTTCCAGACGACGGCCTTCCTTGACCTCGCGCAGGACCGGCGCGCTTTTGAGACGCGCGACATGTTTTGGATCGATGCGAAGTTTGAGTTCGATCTCGATCTGCTTCTCGGCCATCTGGTTCCCCTAAGCGAGTTATTATCACAGCGCGGCGTACGCTGCTCCGCCACCAAGTAGTAACCAATTTTATGTTTCAGCGGGTTGAAACACGAAGCGGGATTGATGGTAGCGGAATGTAAAATTTTCGCAACAAAAGGCAGAAACGCGCCCAAAATCAAGCCTTAAAAGACCGATCAATACTTTGCTCAAGCGCCTGTTTTCATTTGAAAACAAATTGGCTGGATCAGGTTCATTTAGCGCAGCTTGTTTGCAAATATCTTACCCATTCACACGTGCGAACCTCTGTATCAAGCTATTGATGCGGCGGCGATTCTGGACGATTGCAGCGCAATATAGTGATAGCAGCATCGTGGCGTTTGCGAATTGCGTTATGTCAGTTAAAGTCGGTGCAAATCAACCTGCCAGAGGGCAAAAATGCTTACCCAACCCCGGACATTGAAAACAGCCCTGCTTATGGGGATCGCCCTACTGATGAGCGGTTGCGAAACCACCTCGGAAATCAGTTACGACGCATGGCAGGCCAAACAAGCGCAGTCAGAAGAAGCTGTGCGCTTCACCACCAACAAGATGGTCAAAATCAATCTGAACTGGTCACGCATCGGCCCGTTTTCACGCTATGACACCAAGCTTCGCGCCAATGCCTTTGGCGGCATGATTGACGTCTATGGCGCACAGACCTGCCTTGGTAAATTCGTCCGCGACGACCGACGGGCGCCTGCGCATGGCTGGTGGGAACTGATTTGCCCGGATGACAGCTACGCCGCCGGGAACTTCCAGTTTGACGCACAGGGCAATATTTTGGGTGCTGGCACAGCTGCCAATGGCGAGAAGGTTTCGTTCAGCCTCCCAGTTCCGAACTGACCAAACCAATCCCACCAATGCCCATCAGCCTCGCGCACATCAAAGCTTTTGAAACTTAAAGCTCGGCAAACCTTCGGCTACCGACCCTCCTCTACCTCTGAACAGTTTTTTTAGTGTTCGCAAAGCGTTATCTTGTTCTCGGGACATAAAACGTTGAGGGTAAAATGAACTCCAAATTGCAGATCAAATGGCTGGTCGTGGGTGCCATCGCGACCATGCTGGCAGGTTGCCAGACAACAAAGAATTACAAATTTTCAGAATGGCAGGAACGACCGATTGAAAGATCCCGGTTCAACGTTCCCACCGTTTCAAACGTTGCCGTGACAAAGCTGGAACAGAACGAGCGCAACAACGGTCAGGTGCAGAACGACAAGTGGGAGCTGGCCTGTGGCGAGGGCTTTGTGACAACTGCACATACGTTTGATGGCTGGTTTGTCCCACAATCAGAAGCAAACCTTGCCGATGAGGATGCATTCCGGGAAACCTTCAAGGTTTCCGGGATCGTTATCCAAAAAGCATATCCCATCACCTCAAACCGCAATGGCAAGGCTGTTGGTTACTATGGTGATGCGACTCTGAATGATCTTCCAAACTGCCAGGTCGCAAAGTTCGGTATGCGCGCAGTCAGAGGCGTCAAGATCTACGATAATGACCGAGGCACCATTGATACGATCGTTACTGCATTCCATTGCGGCCAGTCCGAGTTCAATATGGCGCGCTTTACCCAGAACATCTCTGCAATCGAAGATCGCGAGGCTTATGGTGCCCGCGTTAAGGCCCTGAGCACGCCCAGCTGCGGCAGAAGCAACCAGCAGACCACAGGTTGGTCCGCCAATACCAAGATGGGTGATTATACCGGTACGATCGCCATGAACTGGGGTAGCGATTTTTATCAAGCCGACCTGGAGACCGAAATTTCACTGAAGGACTATGGCGGGAAGCTTACCTTCATGATCAGCGAGGGTGATCAGTGTGATATCCAGTTCCGGGTCACCAAGCATAGTGCGCCGGAAGCCGGAACCTGGTTTGCGAATTGCGCAAGTGGCGACTTCGCAAATGGAAATTTCCGTGTCGATCAGGCAGGCAATCTCACCGGAAGCGGTGAAAATGATGCGAAAGCCCCTGTGGAATTTTCTCTTTCCCTGCCGCGCTCCGCATAAGGACGCGTGAAAACGCATTTCTACCGGCGCGTAAATAGACCACAAAAACAAAAAACCCGGCCAGAAGGCCGGGTTTTTTTGGCTACCGAAAGATGGTGCCCAGGGGCGGACTCGAACCACCGACACGCGGATTTTCAGTCCACTGCTCTACCAACTGAGCTACCTGGGCAAATCCGACTTTCGTTTCCGTTTCCGGAGTGTTCCCTGCGGAACGAGCGGGGTTATACAAACTCCTTTGGGGCTTGTCCAGCCTCAAATCGCATTTTTTTTGTGATCCCGCTTGGCGCTAAAATTCTTCTTCATCTTCAAGGTCTTCGAGATACTCTGGCGGCTCGTTGGCTGGGATGGCGTAGCTTTCATTCATCCATTTGCCAAGGTCGCGATCCGCACAGCGTTTTGAGCAAAACGGCTTGTATTTTTCATCAACCGGTTTGCCACAAACCACGCAGTCGGAGCTGACTGTTTTCGTTGTCTTTTTCTCACTCATGCTCGTTTTTCTCCAACCGATAGGCATCGTTTTCAAGGGCCGGGTCCCCGATAATTTTCGGCATCACCCCAAATGCATTTGTCAGGATTTGGATCGCCTTGCCCCTGTTGGCAAGGACCGCTGCCACCCCGGGGCTAACCGATAGATTGACCGCACCCGTCATTCCATTTCGACTTTGCGCCACAACAGCACGCAACACTGAATTCAGCGCTGCCTCTGTCAAAAGCGGTAATTGTTCCTGTTTGGTAAACAGGGCCGCGTGAAGCGATTCGCCCGCGCGCTGACGACTGAATTCATAAAGACCCAATCGCGTGAAGCCGCCAACCTGAACCGCACCATCCAGTTCGCGGCCAAAGGCGTCCCGAATTGCCGCATCAAACTTGTCGCGCCCAGCGCGTGATTTCATGCGAAGCGGATCAATCACCACAAGGCCACCGATATTGCGCAACCGGATTTGATGCACGATCTCTTTTGCGGCACGCAGATTAACCTCAGCCGCGCGGGCTTCGCTATCACGGCCGGCCTCTGCCCCGGCGGCATTGACATCAATCGCGCAAAGGGCAGTTGCCATATCCATCGCGATCCAACCACCGCCTTGCAGCTCAACACGCGGGGCTAAAGCGGCAGCTATTTCGTCCTCAATATCCTGATCATCAAACAGCAGACGGCTTCCGACATGACGTGAAAGACCATCATCGGGTTTCCCCAGCATGGTCAGCAATCCGCGCAACCGCACGAATTCATCAGTACCATCCACGATGCATTCGCCGCCGGCCATCAGATGGCGTTCTATGACCTGATCGGTTTCCGACTGGGCCTTGCTGACCAATTTGGGCTTGGACGCCTCAGAGAGCGCCTTCTGGGCCTTTTGCCATTGCGCTTTCAGAAGCTTGTATTCAGCGCTGATCGCATCAAGCGTCCAGTCGAGCGCAACGGAACGCAACATGATGCCGTCGTCATCCGCTTGCAAAGAACTCAGCAAATCCTGCAGTTCGGTGCGGCGTTTCTCATCCTTGAGCTTGCGCGGCAGTTCGATATGGTTTGCGGCTGGCCGCAGGATCATACCGACACCCTCGATCGCGATCCGGCCAGTAAGCTTCACCCCTTTATCCTCAAAACCAAGGCGCGAAATCTGTACCAGAACCCACTGCCCTTCATGCAGCGGGCCATTATGGCGATCAAAGGGAAGAAGTCCGTCAGGGATGCCATCAAGGGCGACCATGGCCGCAGCCATTTCCGGCATCAGTTTGGAAACACGGCCAAGATGAATATCAAAACGTGCGGGACCACCGCGATCGATCCACAGGCGGCTCAGACGATCATTTTCGATCAGGGCGACCCGGCGCTCAAGCGCAACAGCGTCAATCAGCAGGCGGGAATTATGAATGCCGCCAACTGCCATGATCACACCTCTTTGGGGCTATAGCCAAGGCCGCGCAGAAGACCATCCACCTCGCACAGCGACAGCCCGACGACATTGGAGTACGACCCCGAGATCGCCTTTACAAAGGTCGCGGCAAAGCCCTGGATGGCATAAGCCCCTGCCTTGCCCTGCCATTCATCATGGGACAGATAGCGGTTCAGGTCATCCTGACCAAGCGTGCGGAATTTTACCTGTGTCTCGATCACGCGCGAGCGTTCTGTGCCATCAGGCGCAACCACGCACATGCCACCATAAACACGGTGGCGCCGCCCGGACAGGAGGGTGAGGAACTTGCGCGCCTCGCCAAGGTCTTCGGCCTTGCCAAGCGCGCGTCGGCCGCACGCAACAACCGTATCCGCCGCAAGCACAAAAGCCCCGCCATTGTCTTTGGCAACGGCACGGGCTTTTTCCTCCGCAAGGCGAAGGGCAAGGCGGCGTGGGCTTTCATCCGAATGGGGCGTTTCATCGATATCTGCGGGAACGACCTGATCTGGCACAATTCCGATCTGCGCAAGCAGCTCAAGACGGCGCGGCGATGCAGATGCCAGTATCAGTTTCGACAAGATGCGGCTCCCGGATATCCGTTCCCAGACCATTTCAATCGGGAATGTGATGAATGCTCACATTTCCATGCAGGCAGCAAAATGCACCCTGACGGCAAAGGTAAACGCCCCGCCAGACAAGGTCAATTTGCGCTTGGTCTTGGTTTCAGATTACTTGAAACGGAAGGTGATACGACCTTTGGTCAGGTCATAAGGGGTCATTTCGACGCTGACACGGTCACCTGCGAGAACGCGAATACGGTTCTTGCGCATTTTGCCCGAGGTATGGGCAAGGATTTCGTGGTCATTGTCCAGCTTCACGCGAAACATCGCATTGGGCAGAAGTTCAACGACGGTGCCCTGAAACTCGATAACGTCTTCTTTAGCCATGTGACTCCTAGCTTTCGTATTGCAATATCAAAATACCGGTGGGCGGCAAACTGCTCTGAACCGGGCAAAAGGTCAAGTCCTTTCACGTCCAAAGCAGGGCGTTACAGCACTGCGTTAAACGAATAGCGTCGTCTCTGTCGTGCCAAATCGTCCCGAAACGGATCGCGCGGGAGAAATACCAGCTTATGGCTTTTCCAGTGACCGCTTGCGCCCTAAGATGCCGCTCTGATCCTGACTTCGCATGAAAGCCACCGCATGACCAATCCTCATACAACTGAAATCCGCCTTGCAGAACGTTCTGACGCACCGGCAATCCATGCCATGATTTGCGAGATCGGCAAGGCCACAGGATGCGCGGACAAGATTGCCAGTTCGCCCGATGATCTGGCACGGGACGGCTTTGGCGATGAGCGCGCATTTGATGCCCTGATTGCCGTTGCTGATGACACACCGGTGGCCATGTGCCTGTTTTTTCCAAGCTATTCGACATTTCGCGGACGGGCCGGGCTTTATATTCAGGACCTTTACGTCGCCCCAAGTCATCGCGGTGGCGGTTTTGCCAAACGTCTGGTCGGGGCCGTTGCCAAACACGCCCATATGAGCGGCAAGTCGTATATCCGCTTGTCGGTTGATGCGGAAAATATGATTGGCCAACGGTTTTATGAGAAGCTTGGCATGCGACATGCCGATGATGAGAAAATCTATGTGCTGGACGGTACAGCGTTCAACGAACTTGCCGGTTCGGACTGACCCAAGCGGTCACACTTTTGGAGAGGGTCCGATTGGAAAACGATCGAGAATGCGTTTTTTGATCTGATCGCGCACTTGGCGATAGGCTTCCAGGCGGGTTTCACGCGAACCTTCGACAATCGTGGCATCAAATGTATTCCAGAATTCCACATCACAGGCCATGGTGCGGGTCATTTCAACCGCACGGTGCTGGGCTTCTGGGGACATGGTGATGATCAGATCAAAAAAGCCGTCTTCAAGCTGATCAAAGGTTTTTGAATTGTATGAGGAAATATCAAGGCCGATTTCCTCCATCACCGTGACAGCAAACCCATCAAGGTCGCCAGCACGTACCCCGCAGCTTTCAACATAGATGCGGGTTCCGTGATAGTGACGCATCAGGGCAGCAGCCATTACCGAACGCACGGCATTGTAGCTGCAGGCAAAAAGAACCGAGCCGGGAAGTTCTTCTGCCACCGTGCCTTAACCCCGGATGTGAAGGACACAAATCAGCGTAAACAGGCGACGGGCCGTGTTTTCATCAATCGTCACCTTGTCAGTCAGAAGTTCACGCAGCTGTTCGGACCCTTCATTGTGAAGGCCGCGGCGCGCCATATCGATGGTTTCGATCTGGGCGGCACTGGCCTTTTTGATGGCGTCATAATAGCTTTCGCAGATCATGAAATAGTCTTTGACGATCCGGCGAAACGGCGAAAGCGGCACGGGAATAGTGGTCAGGTTTTCGGTATCGTCATCGCCACGCACATCCATATAGATGCGGTTATCCTCGATGCGCATATGGACCGAATACGGCCCTTCAAACCCGCCAGCCGGTTCGAAATGGTTTTCTTCCAGCAGGTCATAGATCGCCACCGCCTGCTCGTGCTCGACCTCAGGACGGCGCCGTACCTTGTATTTCTCGTCAAGATAGATACCGGCAATACACTGGTTTTCTGCCATGGCTCTCTCGCTCCGGTCCCCTCACACGCTGCATCGCAACAGCTTACATCTGGTTTGAGCGGATCGCCACCGAAAGTCCATGCGCCTGCAGACCTTCGCTTTCTGCAAGGGCGATGGCGGCCGGGCCGATCTTTGCCAGACTTTCGGGTGTGCACTTGATCAGCGATGACCGCTTGATGAAGTCCAGGACCCCAAGGCCGGACGAGAACCGCGCCGAACGCGCCGTTGGCAGGACATGGTTCGGCCCGGCAACATAGTCGCCAATGGCTTCGGGGGTATAACGGCCCAGGAAAATCGCACCGGCATGGTGAATGTCTTCTGCCAGTGCATCCGGGTCGTCTACCGCCAGCTCCAGATGTTCCGGCGCGATCCGATCCACAAGGGCCGGAGCCTGCGACAGATTTTCGACCAAAACAATTGCACCAAAGTCGCGCCAGCTTGCACCGGCGATTTCTGCACGCGGCAGCGTTTCGAGATGTGCATCAATCGCCACCTGCACCTGATCGGCAAAGCCTGCGTCATCGGTAATCAGAATGGATTGTGCCACCGGGTCGTGTTCCGCTTGTGACAGAAGGTCGGCGGCCACCCAACTTGCATCGTTGCTGCCATCGGCAACGACAAGGATTTCCGAAGGACCGGCGATCATATCAATGCCGACTTGGCCAAATACACGGCGCTTGGCGGCGGCGACAAACGCATTACCCGGACCGACGATCTTGTCGACCGGCTTGATGGTTTCCGTCCCATAGGCAAGGGCCGCAACGGCCTGTGCACCGCCAATCCGGTAAATCTCGTCAACGCCAGCGATGTGGGCTGCTGCCAGAACCAGCGGGTTCATTTTGTTATCCGGGGTCGGCACGACCATGACAAGGCGCTTCACACCGGCAACCTTGGCCGGAATGGCATTCATCAGAACCGATGACGGATAGGACGCCAAACCACCGGGCACATAAAGGCCCGCGGCAGACACCGCCCGCCAGCGCCAGCCAAGCTCGACACCGCTTTCATCGGTGTAGCGCTCGTCCGCTGGCATCTGCTTTTCGTGGTAGGCGCGAATGCGCTCTGCTGCCAGTTCCAACGATTTCAAAAGGTCGGGATGAATATCGGCAACGGCCAGATCAACTTCGGCGGCGGTCACCACCATACCCGATGCATCGATGTTCAGGCGGTCAAAGCGGTTGGTATATTCGCAAACGGCTTCGTCGCCGCGCGACCGGACATCGGCAATGATGTTGGCAACCGCCGTATCGACATCGGCATCCGATTCCCGCTTCATGCCCAGAAGCTTGACGAAATCTTCCTCAAAACTTTTGTCCGTGATGGAGAGCTTAAGCGTCATTGAGCACCTCGGAGAAACTGTCAATCCAGGGCTGGATTTCGGTCGGGCGGGTTTTGAGCGCAGCGCGGTTGACGATCAGACGCGACGTTACATCCGCAACATGCTCGATTTCGCGCAAACCATTGGCCTTAAGCGTATTGCCCGTGGAGACAAGGTCAACAATACGCCGGCACAGACCAAGTGTCGGGGCAAGCTCCATCGCACCATTCAGCTTGATGCATTCGGCCTGCACGCCGCGCTTCGCGAAATGGGTGCGGGTGATGTTGGGATATTTGGTGGCGACCCGAACATGCGACCAACGCGACGGATCATCGCCTTCGATCATTTCTTCGGGTTCGGCGACAGCAATCCGGCAATGCCCGATATTGAGATCCAGCGGCGCATAAATATCCGGGTAATCGAATTCCATCAGGACATCATTGCCACAGACACCGATATGGGCCGCGCCAAAGGCCACGAAGGTCGCAACGTCAAAGCTGCGCACGCGGATGATATCGATATGCGGATGATTGGTGGCAAACCGAAGCGCACGGGATTTCGGATCATCAAATGCTGCTTCCGGTTCGATCCCGGCGGACCGCACCAGTGGCATCACCTCGTCAAGAATGCGCCCCTTGGGCAGGGCAAGCACCAGCTTTTCGTCACTCATCAATCAATCGCCTTACGCGTTTTTCAGTTATCCGGTCGCCTTGATATCAGGCCGGAACCCGGACACGTTCGATCTGCGCCCCGCAGGAGCTTAGTTTTTCTTCAAGCCGCTCATAACCACGGTCAAGATGGTAAACACGGTTAATAACCGTCTCACCCTCGGCTGCCAAGCCTGCAAGCACCATCGAAACCGAGGCACGCAGATCGGTCGCCATAACCTCGGCCCCCGACAGTTTCGCAGAGCCGCGTACAATCGCCGAGCGACCATGAACGTTGACATCGGCGCCCATGCGGCTCAGTTCCGGCACATGCATGAAACGGTTTTCAAAAATCGTCTCGGTAATCATCGAGGCACCATTGGCAACCGACATCAGCGCCATGAACTGCGCCTGCATATCTGTCGGGAAGCCCGGATAAGGTTCGGTCATGACATCAACGCCCTTAAGCGTTGCCCGGTTGCCGCGCACTTTCATGCCGTCTTCGGTTTCTTCGACCTCGACACCGGCTTCGCGCATCGCATCAACAAGGCTGTCGATCAGCTCAAGACGCGTGCCGGTCAGTTCGATTTCGCCGCCGGTGATGGCGGCGGCAATCGCATAGGTGCCGGTTTCAATCCGGTCCGGCACGACGGAGTATTCTGCGCCATGCAAACGCGGTTTGCCGGTAACTTTCAGGGTGTCGGTGCCAATGCCTTCGATCTCAGCACCCATGGCGACAAGGCAGTGGGCCAGGTCGGAAACCTCGGGCTCACGCGCCGCATTGCCAATCGTCACCACACCATCGGCAAGCGATGCTGCCATCAGGGCATTTTCCGTCGCACCAACAGAGACCTGCGGGAACAGGATGTGTCCGCCCTTAAGGCCCTCGGGTGCGCGGGCTTCGATATAGCCCTCCGTCAGGTGGATTTCTGCACCCATGGCCTCAAGCGCCTTGAGATGCAGGTCAACCGGGCGGTTACCAATTGCGCAGCCACCGGGCAACGACACGCGCGCAACACCGCAGCGCGCGACAATCGGGCCCAGCACCAGAACAGACGCGCGCATTTTACGCACCAGATCGTACGGTGCCGTGGTCGAGGTGATTTCCTTCGCGGTCATTTCCAGAACACGGCCATTATGCCCGCCATTGGGCGCATGCCCGTTCAGATGCAACGCGACACCGTGCTGGGCCAAAAGGTTGGCCATCGAGGTGATATCTGCCAGATGCGGCAGGTTCGAAAGGGTCAGCGTTTCATCTGTCAGAAGGGCTGCTGCCATCAAGGGCAAAGCCGCATTTTTGGCACCGCCGATTGCAATTTTGCCCTGCAGCCGGCGACCACCGGAAATCTTGATTTTGTCCATTCAGTCCTCTTTGTGCTGTGCGCTTTGGCACAGCGAACGCGTGTCTTGGCAGCTCACCACCAGATTTGTGCCATCCCTTTATCACAGGCGCGGCAATGTGACACCTTTTTGGCCCATATATTTCCCTGCCCGATCCGCATAGGAGGTATCGCATTCACTTTCCGCCTTGAGGAAAATGAACTGACAGGCCCCTTCATTGGCATAGATGCGCGCGGGAAGCGGTGTTGTATTGGAAAATTCCAGCGTTACATGCCCTTCCCATTCCGGTTCAAGCGGCGTGACATTGACGATGATGCCGCAACGGGCATAGGTCGATTTCCCCAGACAGATCACCAGCGTGTCACGCGGGATGCGGAAATATTCGACGGTGCGCGCGAGCGCAAAGCTGTTGGGCGGGATCACACAGACATCGGTCTTGCGGTTGACGAACCCGTCATCGGAAAATTCCTTGGGATCGACAATAGCCGAGTCGACATTTGTGAAAATCTTGAAATCGTCGGCAACGCGGGCGTCATAGCCGTACGAACTAACGCCATAGGAAATCACACCGTCACGTTTGAAACCGTCAACGAACGGTTCGATCATGCCTTTTTCCTGCGCCATCTGGCGTATCCAGTGATCCGGTCTTACCGACATAGTGTCACCCCTGTTTTTGCGAAAATCCCAACCGCGTTCAGCACCCACGGTTTTACCCGCCCGTTGGCACCAAGATCAACCAAACGATGCGCGTTTCACCAATCCTGGAGATAAAAGAGAACGACTGAGATCAGTCGTCGCTTTTTTCACTCTTGCCCGATCCGTTTTGGTCGCTCTTGCGTGTGCGCTGCTGTTGCTTGCGCTTGGCCAGATTGGCGCGCAGAGCTTCGGCTTCGCGTTGCAAACGTTCCTCGTTCACGGCCGGGCGCATGTCAGATTTCTTGGCAGTCATGGTGTCGTCACGGTTCCGTCTGAATTTTCGGGTTGATCAATTGGCCCGTTATAAAACAGCACGCGAAAAATTACAGCCGATCTTGACGAAAACAGGGCGAAAAGCCGCGATGTGCAGACAATCGAAAAACTTCGCGTAATTCAGGCTTGACCAATTACGGATACGTGGCCTATAACCCGCCCGCACCGCAAGGGCTCATGCTGCTGTAGCTCAGGGGTAGAGCACTCCCTTGGTAAGGGAGAGGCCGGGAGTTCAAATCTCCCCAGCAGCACCATTGCCCACCGGTCAGCCTGTTTATCGGGCTGCTGTAGCTCAGGGGTAGAGCACTCCCTTGGTAAGGGAGAGGCCGGGAGTTCAAATCTCCCCAGCAGCACCATTTTCCAAATAGATTTCAGATCAATCGTTGCGATCCCGCACCTTGAATGATGCGAGATGCTTTGGCATTGATTTTCTGCTTGTTGCCTTACCCTTTGTGGCAAGACGCGCTTTCTAGCCGTAGAAAGCGCGATACCACTCGACGAAGTTGCCGATGCCGGTTTCAATCGATGTGGCCGGTTTGAAGCCGACAGCATCTGTCAGCGCATCGACGTCGGCATAGGTTGCCGGAACATCACCATCCTGCATCGGCAGCATGTTTTTCTCAGCCGTCTTGCCAAGCGCCTTTTCGATCGTCTCGATCATGTACATCAGCTCGACCGGACTGTTATTGCCGATGTTAAACACCCGGTAAGGTGCAGAGCTGGTTGCAGGATCGGGTTTGGCCGAATTCCAGTCCGGGTTGGGCTGGGCAACCGTCGAGATGCAGCGATAGACGCCTTCGACGATGTCATCAATATAGGTGAAATCGCGGCGCATCTTGCCTTCGTTGAAGACATTGATCGGTTTGCCTTCAAGGATCGCCTTGGTGAACAGGAACAATGCCATGTCCGGACGGCCCCAGGGACCATACACAGTAAAGAAGCGCAGACCTGTCGTCGGCAGGCGATAAAGATGGCTATACGTGTGCGCCATCAGTTCGTTGGCCTTTTTTGACGCCGCATAGAGGCTGATCGGATGGTCAACGTTGTGGTGCACGGAAAATGGCATTTCCGTATTCATGCCATAGACCGAACTGCTTGATGCGTAGACCAGGTGCTTCACATTGTTGTGGCGGCATCCTTCAAGGATATTCGTGAAACCAACAAGGTTCGCATCAATATAAGCGTGCGGATTTTCGATCGAATAACGCACGCCAGCCTGGGCTGCTAGATTGACCACATAGGTCGGTTTTTCAGTGGCGAACAGATCAGCAATGCCTTCACGGTTTTCTAGGTCCATGCGGACGAACTTGTAACCGGGCTTTCCTTCCAGGCGTGCGAGGCGGGCCTCTTTCAGGTTAACATCGTAATAGTCATTGACGTTATCGAGCCCGACGACAGTCGCCCCCTGCTCCAGCAATTTCAGGCAAAGATGGGAACCGATAAAACCGGCAGCACCGGTGACAAGTACCTTTTCATTGGCCGGAATGATAAAGTCGGACATGCGCGTCGAAATTCCTGAATAAAGTGCACTGCAAGACGCTTGCCGCGCCCATGGAAAATTTGGGAATTTTGATACCAGCAAGGGTGCAATTACGCAAGCCATCAACCTTTACAACAGAGGTGCAAGACACCAGATAAACGCAAAGGCATTACAACCCGAGACTCCGAACAGTCTTTCTGATACGTTTGGATTGGTTCACATGTCGCTTCAAGGCGCACTACGACGTAAAGACACATGATTTCAGCTGGTCAAACCATAGCCAAGCCGACTGGGGGCGGACTGGGCGTTATCCTGAATGTTCGGGAAATCGCGCAAACCGCTGATGGGCGTGTTTTGGCCGAATATGAAGCCGTCGAAGTCCAGCGCCAAAGCACAAACGCAGCATCCACTTCACCCTACGCGATTACCGGTGCCGGGTCCGACGGATCCCGCACACGGATTGTCGATCCGCGTACCTTGACCGAAGCACAGGCTGTTGCTGGTGGCGTCAGCCGTGCGGAGTATCGCGAAGCGCGCGACACCAGTGCGGAAAACGACAACAACCAGAATGGCGTTTCTGCGGGACGTGACCTTGATCCGGCTGAGGAAGCCGTGGTTAATCAGCTGCGCGCTCGGGATTCTGCTGTTCGCCAAGAAGAACAGGCACATGCCGCCGCTGCAGGTCCTTATGGTTCTGCCCCGCAATATACCTATCAAATTGGTCCGGACGGCAATGCATATGCCATCGGCGGACATGTTGACGTAAGTATTTCGGCTTCTGGCAGTGCCGCAGACCGGGATCGTGCGCTCGCAACGTTACAGAACGCAGCCCTTGCCCCCAATGCGCCGTCAGGGGCCGATATGGCTGCCTTCCGTCAGGCCAGCCTGCAAAGAGCAACCAACGATAGCAGTGACGTCGTCGACACTACCAAAGAATCCGCGCAAAACGGTGTCACAGCTCGAAACGATGCGCAGCAAAACATCTCCATCACCGTGTAAATTTGCCCCGCACGGTTCTTTCTGACCTCCAGATATACTATTCAACATGCGGCAAAACACTTACCCTTGTGTCGAGATACCTATTCATATGGATAGCTAAGCCTATCAAAAACTATCCTGCCGTTTGACAGGGACACGGTTTTGTTGAATGCTGCGCTCGCGTCCGGGGGGGACGCTTGGATTGAAAATATCAAAATCGCGCGAAACCGTATTGCTATTGCGGGTCGCGTTTCCGAGGTCACTCGTCCCATTTTTTGTAGTGAGCTTTGGACAAGAACAGGTACGGCATAAAAATGAACATCCTGCTAGCAGACGATCACGATCTCGTCAGAGACGGGATCACTTCCTTCCTAAAACTCGCAGCGCCGGAAGTTGAAGTCGCGCAGGCGAAAGACTTCGCAGAAGCACTTGCCGTCGTGGACGGAGAAGGCAATGTCGATTTGACAATCCTTGATTTGAACATGCCCGGCATGAATGGATTGTCCGGTTTGACCGTCATGCGTCAGAAGCACCCGGAAATTCCGGTGGTCATTCTCTCGGGTTCAGTCAAACGCAGCGACGTTCTGAATGCGCTCGAACATGGTGCGTCTGGCTACCTGCCCAAGACGCTTTCAGGCAAATCCCTGATCAACGCTCTGCGCTTGATCCTGTCGGGCGAAAAGTACATTCCGTCCGCATTGCTTGAAGACGATGGCACGCAAATTCGCCCGGGCGAGATTGATCTTGAAGGTCTCGCACCTGACAATCCCCTGCGTCAGTTGACCAACCGTGAACGTGAAGTTCTCGGTCTTCTGACCAAAGGCTTGTCAAACAAGGAAATCGCCAAACAGCTGACGGTCCGTGAGATCACGGTGAAGGTACACCTGACGGGCATTTTCAAGAAGCTTGGCGCAGCCAACCGCACACAAGCAGTCAAGATTGCCATGCAGTTGGGCTGGGAAGCCTGATCGCAACCAATCACGGCCAAAAGATCAAAGCCCGGCAATCTGCCGGGCTTATACATTGAGAGGCAGAAGGATTTGTTATGATCCTTCTGCCTCTTTTGTTTGAACGGGTGGTGGCCACCACCCGTTCACGGAGCACAGAGCGGTTGAGCCCTTGCGGGC
>NZ_JBSWWO010000003.1:0-429493 GCF_056160125.1 Thalassospira sp. ABD4_177
CCCGCCTGCGCATGGCGCGCATTCCAGTCGGGGCGGAGCTGATCCAAAACCCGATCTCCAAGGCACCAGGTTTTCGCATGGAAAACGTCTATGTCATGGCCGGTGTACCGATGATCATGCAGGCCATGTTCCAGGGCATCAAACATCAGTTGATCGGCGGCAAACCAATGGTGTCGCGCTCTGTCGGGGGCTATATCCCCGAAGGCACCATTGCCAAGGTGCTGGCTGAAATCCAGGATGATTTCCCTGCAACTGATATCGGGTCCTATCCGTTCCTGCGCGAAGGCAAGCTTGGTACGACATTGGTCGTCCGCGGCGAGGAGCCCAATGACGTCAATCAGGCATCAGATCGCATTCGCCTTGCCATCATTGAAGGCGGCAGGGAAGTGATCGAAGACACCGGCGCTGTTTGATTGCGTTTGGTCAAGGTAATCACCAATCGCTGTGTCTAGAATTGTTCTGACCTTGTGACGGGAAGAGAACATGACCGACCAGAACCGAGATCAGCATGAAGATCGCCGCAACAGTCAAGCCGCGCGCGAAGCACGCTCGATTGTCAAATTCATGATCGAACACACCGCTTATGGCGGGTTTGGTGCATTGGTGTTTGGCGCACTGGTTCTGTTTTTCGATATTGGCGGGATTTACAGCCTTGCGATGTCATCGCGTGATGCACCGATCTTCATTTTTCTGCTGTTTTTTGGCCTGTTCGTGACTTTTGGCGGCATCAGCCTGGGTATCGGGATCATGACAATGGGCGGCTTTTCGGATAATGACCGCTACCGTGACGAGCGAACGCGCAACCGCAATGACCATGACCGCAAATAGGAAAAGGCGCCGTAATTGGCGCGTTTGTCATTTGGGCAGATGCCCTTGATCAGGCTTGGTCTTCGGCTGATTTTTTGGCGATAACCCGGGCCACCAGCATGCCGATGATCCAGCCCGCCAGCGGGACGATAAAGATGTAATCAAACAGCGGGTGGTTTGAATCCCCACCCGATACGGCCAGAATGAACCCGACCCAACCAGCGGTCAGGATATAGCCGAGAATCTTGAAGTAAACACCACTCGACAGCCCCTTTTTCTGTGGGGACTGCTTGGGGTCGTTCGTCTTGTTTTCATCGCCAGACATGTCGTGTTCCTAGAGCGTGTTGCATCAAATTCTCCTCACTTTGCCGAGGACATCCTTCTGTCCGGCAAGGAAAGGTCCGCTGCGCGTAGCGGGGCTACGGTCAAGGACCTTGACGCTGCGGGGCGGAAGGATGTCGCGGCCCACAGGGTTTGTCTTTGGCGGCGTTTCGCGGCGTTACACCGTTTGACCGATGCGCCGCATCGCTCTGCTCGCTGTGCCTTGCCAAACCACACGCCAAAAACAAACAAAGCGAGGGGAATTTGATGCAACACGCTCTAGCGTTCAAGTGTCAGGGTGTCGGGGTCAATACGATCCTGCCAGCCTTCGCGCACCAGTTCGGGCACGACGTGATCCTGTTCCGGATAGCCGATGCAAAGATAGGCAATCAGGCGCCAATGATCGGGCACATCGAGCGTTTTGCCGACAACATCGGGCTCAAGGATCGATACCCAGCCAACCCCGATGCCCTTGACGCGCGCGGCCAGCCACAGCAACTGCACCGCTGCCACAGCTGAATAATCAAGCATCTCGGGCATGGTCTTGCGACCCAGCCCCATGCCCGCCTCCGTTTCTTCGTCGGCGAAGACCGCCAATTGCACCGGCGCCTGATCCATCCCCTGCAGCTTGAGTGACGCATAAAGCTTGGCACGCTCACCGTGATAGTCATTAAGCGCCTCGTTATTGGCGCGCTCGAAACTGTCGCGGATTGATTTGCGGCGATCGGGATCATTGACCTTCACAAAACGCCATGGCTGGCAATTGCCAACCGACGGGGCCAGGCAGGCTTCCTTGATCAGGTCGTCGATGTCTTCCTGTGGGATCGGATCGGTGCGAAAACGCCGGACATCACGCCGCCACAGCAACAAATCAATGAACTGCTTCTGGAAGGCTTTGTCGAAAACCGGCGGCGTCGGATCAATGTCCTCGGCACTGTTTTCGGCAATCTGATCTGGTTTGGTCATGGCGCGGGCCTGATGGAATTGCGGGGTAACTTTCAATTGTTTTGCACCCTACCTGCCAGCGCCGATCTCGCCAATAGCAAGATGATGACATCATGCGATTGCCCGCGCATTTTGCGCAAGCATGCGGTGGGTTGCCGTCAGAACGGCACATCTATGGTGAGAAGCCCGGTATAATCCCCATGCGCAACTTCATAGGTCAGTTTGCGCCGCAGCTCGAAACTGACACTGGCCGGGAAGCGGCCCCACTGTTGGGTAATGCCGCCGCCGGTATCAAGATAAAGATTGGTGCTTTCGACACTGACAAACGGTTCAAGCGTCATCGATGACCGCGCCACATCATGTACCAGCGAGAATTCAGATCGGATGCCGGTAATGTCCTCAGCCCCGGTGGCATGATCGCGAAAGCCCTGAATGCTGAGATCGAAGTTCAAGGGGTCATAGGCATATTCCGACCCGGCGTAATAGCGCGTCGATCCGCTGCGCCCGTAATTCTGATTGAGAAGCGAGATGGTTTCTTCCTGTCCGGCAAACGGGATGATCTCGTGATTGCCAAGGGCAAGGCGATAGCGCGCCTCGATCGAGGCATCAAAAAGCTGCGTGGTGGCAGTGCTTCCCGGCACCAGCCCGCCATTGGTGGCGCGTGCGGCATCGATATGTTCACGTGCGGTGATCATGTCGCCATCAAGCTGAATGCGCAGTGGCACGGCACCAAATTCATAATCGGTCCCGAACCCGATGCTGTTTGAAATGCTCGTGCTATCAAGCGTTTCCGCGTAGCGCACATGATCGGGTACTGTGCCAATCGGCGATTGGGCAATGGTGCTTTGACCCAGGCTGATGCTGCCACGCAGGTTAAACCAGTCCGTGACGCGCGACACAAAATAGGGCGACAGGGCCAGATTGTTCTCGCGGTAATGCAGCTGGCGCGTACCGGATTCTCCAACCGTACTGCCCCAGCCAATACCAAGACCAAGCACCAACCCGTCATCCACCAGATAATCAACCCCGCTATCAATCGAGATGGTGTCGCCACTAAGCCCCGGGTCATAGCCCGACCCGGTAATGCGGTTTTCAAGTTCTGAATGATTGCCCGCGAGCCAGATGCTGATCGGTGCGTGGGCACTGCGCGATTGGGCGGGGAAGGTACCCGCCGCACTGTCAAAATCAATCCTGCGTGCAAGTGATGACAGGGCAGTACGACCGGCCAAAATCTCGCTTGGCGTCGGTGTGCTAGCGCCAAATTGCAGATGCTCGGTCGCTTGTTGCGGTGGGGCAAGGAAGCTTTCAGACAGAAGCGGCGCGACCCGGCTGCCATAAAGATCCTCGTCCATCTTGTCGTAAAGGCGGTTCATGTGGCGGCGCTGGTTTTCGCTGCGCGTGGTGGTCTTGTTGCGCAAAACCGGCGCATCAGGGCGCGCACCATCGTCGCTGGCCAGGGCCGGCGCGATAATGGGCGGTTGGTTTGTCTCGCGGCGAACGACATAGGCGATGGCCGCCAGACAGACTGTGGCAACCACGGCAGTTTGAAAAGGCCTGTTCATCTGACGTTAAACATCTCTGTTCGGG
This sequence comes from Thalassospira sp. ABD4_177, assembly GCF_056160125.1. Taxonomy (NCBI): domain Bacteria; kingdom Pseudomonadati; phylum Pseudomonadota; class Alphaproteobacteria; order Rhodospirillales; family Thalassospiraceae; genus Thalassospira; species Thalassospira sp. ABD4_177. The sequence goes on from NZ_JBSWWO010000003.1 coordinate 3,661, forward strand.
TCAGTGATTGATCGTTGCAGACGAAAATGCAGGGAATGTGGAGAAAGACGGGCAGTTCTGCCCCATTGCTGTCCAAGCAGCCAAACCGGGCGCAAAGGTTGCGGTCCGGGCCAATAGAATGTTGCGTCAAAAACGAAGCCGCGCTAGAACGCTTTGCACCGGCCTTGGCCGGTTCCAACGCGCGTCGCGGGCGTGGCGAAATTGGTAAACGCAGCGGACTTAAAATCCGTCAGCCCTAAGGCTTTGCCGGTTCAAGTCCGGCCGCCCGCACCAGCGCACCGGTCGACCCATTCGCGGCCCCGGCATCAAATTGTCGAATTCCCGCCCTCAAATCCTCTGCTTTGCATTTCACCCTGTAATGCTCGATCCGCAGTCTTGCTGTGGATGTTTGGTTCATTGCGAACGCAGGAGAATGATGATGGTTCATCTGATTGCCTTTGGCGTCATTGCGGCTGCCGCACTCGTCGTAACCTGATGATCGGTTTGGGCTGCTTGTAAGTAATGTTGCAGTGCGATAGGATTTGTGATGTGCTGATCGCGCCATCAACAGGCCAGCATTGCCATGAACAAAGTCGTCGCCAAACCAGCCGAGATTTCCCAAAACCCGGTGCAAAAAGACCGGTCCTGGCACGCTTTGCCGGCCGAGCAGGCTCTGGAGGATTTCCAGACAAGCCCGCAAGGTCTTGATGCAGAGCAAGCATCATCGCGTCTGGAACAATATGGTCCCAACCGTCTGGACCCGCCACGTCGGCGCGGGCCACTGATCCGGTTTCTGGCGCAATTCAATAATGTGCTGATTTATGTCCTGCTGCTTGCGGCTGTCGTCACGGCGGCCTTGGCGCATTGGGTCGATACGTCCGTCATTCTGGCGGTGGTGGTGATCAATGCCATCATCGGATTTGTTCAGGAAGGCCGGGCGGAAAGCGCGCTTGAAGCGATCCGCAACATGCTGTCGCTGGCCGCCATCGTCGAACGCGGCGGGAACAAAACCGAAATCCCTGCCGAAAATGTCGTGCCCGGCGATATCGTCCATTTGCAATCGGGCGACAAGGTTCCGGCCGATTTGCGCCTGATCCGGGTCAAGGGCCTGCAAATTCAGGAAGCTATCCTGACCGGCGAATCTGTCCCCGTCGACAAGGCCGTCTCATCGGTGGCCGAGGACGCAGCCCTTGGTGATCGGTTTTCCATGGCCTATTCCGGCACCATGGTCACCCATGGGCAGGGCTGCGGCGTGGTTGTTGCCACGGGTGCGAAAACCGAAATTGGCCGCATCAGCGCGCTTCTGTCCGAGGTCAGTACGCTCACCACCCCGCTTTTGCGCCAAATGTCGACTTTTGGCCGCAAGCTCAGTGCCGCGATCATGGCGGTGGCCTTTGTCACCTTTACCATTGGTGTCTGGGTACATGGCCGTGGGGCGGCGGATATGTTCGTTGGCGCCGTCGCATTGGCAGTTGCCGCCATCCCCGAAGGTCTGCCTGCCATCATGACCATCGCGCTTGCGACGGGCGTGCAGCGCATGGCATCACGCCGTGCAATCATTCGCCGCCTGCCGGTGGTGGAGGCTTTGGGTTCGGTCAGTGTCATCTGCTCGGACAAGACCGGCACGCTGACGCGCAATGAAATGACGGTGCAGTCCCTTGCCACCGGCAAGCATTTGTATGCCGTGACCGGTACGGGTTATCGCCCCGAAGGCGGGTTTGAGCTGGATGGCAAACCGGTCACACTCGATGATCATCCGGGCCTGACCGAAATGGCGCGCGGGGCGTTGCTGTGCAGTGATGCCGGTCTGCATGAAGCGGATGGCCAATGGTCGGTCGATGGCGATCCGACCGAAGGCGCACTGGTCGCCCTTGCCATGAAGGCAGAACTGGAACCGGGGGCTGAAAACCGTCTGCTGCCGCGCCATGACGTCATCCCATTTGAATCCGAACACCGTTTCATGGCGACCCTGCATCACCATGCCGAAGGCCATGGCTTCATCTATGTCAAAGGCGCGCCGGAACGTATTCTGGGCATGTGCAGCTCGCAAGGCGGGCCGGAGTATCAGGAGGTCCTTGATCGTCCCTATTGGGAAGCCCGCATGCAGGAAATGGCCGAAAACGGTCAGCGGGTTCTCGCACTGGCCTACCGCCCGACCCATAACGGTCATCACCAATTGGTCTTTGATGACGTCAAACAGGATCTGGTGCTGATCGGTCTTTATGGCCTGGTTGATCCGCCACGCGAAGAAGCCATCGCCGCTGTTGCCAAATGCCGGGCCGCCGGGATCGCGGTGAAAATGATCACCGGTGATCATGCCATCACCGCAGGTGCGATTGCCCGCCAACTGGGCCTTGGGGATGGCGAACGGGTGGTGAGTGGTCATGAGCTTGACGGGCTTGATGATGGCGCCTTGCGTGACGTTGCCAGCAAATCCCATGTTTTTGCCCGCACCAGTCCCGAACATAAACTCCGTCTGGTCAAGGCCCTGCAGGCCGAAGGCCATGTCGTTGCCATGACGGGTGATGGCGTCAATGATGCCCCGGCACTCAAACGCGCCGATGTCGGCGTTGCCATGGGCCAGAAGGGCAACGAAGCCGCCAAGGAAGCCGCCGAGATGGTGCTGGTCGATGATAATTTCGCCTCCATCGCCGCCGCGGTGGAGGAAGGCCGCACGGTCTATGACAACCTCGTCAAATCGATCTTGTTCATCCTGCCCAGCAGCGGCGGGGAAGCCCTGACCATCGTCATGGCGCTGGCCCTGGGGCAGTTACTGCCGATTACCGCCCCGCAAATCCTGTGGGTCAATATGATCACGGCGGTGACGCTGGCCTTGGCCCTTGCGTTCGAACCGGCCGAAGACAACGTCATGAAGCGCCAACCACGTCGGCGGGATGCGCCGTTATTGTCGGGCTTTCTGATCTGGAGGACGGTTTTTGTCTCGCTCATTCTGGTGATCGGGGTTTTCGGGGTGTTCGTCTGGTTCCAGAACCGGGGTGCGGATCTGGAAGTTTCGCGCACGGTGGCGGTCAACACGCTTGTCATGTTTGAGCTGTTCTATCTGTTCAATGCCCGCTTCCTCACTGCATCGGCCGTCAACCGACAGGGCCTGATTGGCAGTCGGGCGGTGCTGGTCGCGGTGGCACTGGTGGTGATTTTCCAGCTGATCTACACCTATGCGCCGCCGATGCAGTATCTGTTTGAAAGTGTCGCCATCCCGCCGTTGGGCTGGGCCATGGCGGTGGGCGTCGGGTTTAGCGTCTTTGTCCTGGTCGAAATCGAAAAGGCGGTCTTGCGCCGCTGGCAGAACCGCACGTCACGGTGATGTTTACCGGATGTAAAGCACATGCCGCCTATCCATAACGCATTGCCGCAACCACGTGTCAGGTCAGGCCCCTTTATGCCGCTACCAGATGAAGAAGATGAAGGCCCGCGCAAGAAAGAACGAGTGGGCAAATATGTTGCCCCCGAAGAGCGCGCTGCCAATATCGTCAAACAGCTTGATGAATTTCTGCGCAAGGGACCGCGCAAGGGGCTGAAATATTCCCGCTGGCAGCAACTGGCCTGGTATGAGATCGTCGATGAAATCAAGCGCGCCGAAATGGCCCAGAAAAATCAGGATACCCTGACCAAATCCGCCTTCCTCAGCCTTGCGATTGGCTTTGGCACAGTCGGATTCTGGGGCTTGGTTCTGATGGCGGGCAATGGCTTGGGCGGGATTGCCGCTGGCGTCATTGTGATCGCAGGCCTGGTCATCTGGCGCGCCATGGCCAAGGCCCAATGGTTTAAATAGAAACACGCTTACGCAGGCAGTCAAAACCATGAACAAGGACGCAGCTGAAACGCTTGCCATTCGCGCCATCGCCCATATCGCGGGGGATGAAGAATTGCTGCAAGGATTGATCGCGCAAACCGGCATGGGGCTTGATGACCTCAAAGCCGGGATCGGATCAAATGAAGTCCAGTGTGGCGCTATTGAATTCCTGCTGTCGCACGAACCGTTCCTGATGCGCTTTGTCGAGGATTCGGATTACGCCCCCGAAGACCCGGCACGCGCCCAAATCGTCCTTTCCGGCGGCCCGATCTGGCAGGACTAGCCTCGGCCAAGCAATTCCGGCTTGTTGGCGATTTCAGGGCGGGGGTCGCTGCGCAGCAATCCGTAAATTACGGAATCGCGGATGCCGATATGGGTTTCCCATTCACCGCGCAAAATCCCCTCGCGGGTAAAGCCGAGTTTCTCGAATGTCTTTTGCGATGCGTGATTGTCCGGGTCGATATCGGCAAAGATGCGACGCGCCGATGTTTTGGCAAACAGATCTTCCATCGCGGCCGCCAATCCGCGTGCGGCATAATTCTGCCCACGCGCAGCCGGATGGATCATGCAGGCTGCTTCCCAGATATCGGCATCGCGACCCGTATTGTAAAAGGCAATCACCCCAAGGGCCGGTCCATCGGGTATTTCACAAACGACCCATGATGTATCGGCAAACCCGCCGTACCATTCCTTAAGCTTGGTGATGGTGGTTTCAATGTCCGGGGTGGCCGGTTCGGGCAGCCACAGGCAACAATCGTCATCACCAAAAATAACGTGCAGCTCCGGACCATCATTCACCGGATCAAGGGGGCGCAGATACATTTGAGGCACTTTGTTTGTGGACCAGAATGGCGTGGCGTGTGGTTTAGCTCATGAAGGGCAGGGGTGTGCCGCCATAGACGTAAATCCACACCAGAAGCCCACCGCCAAGCAAAATGCGATAGATCGCAAATGGGGTGAAGCTGGATCGTTTCAGCCAGCTCATCAAAAGGGCGATGGCAATGAGTGCGGTGATAAAGGACAGACCCGCTGCCAGCAGCACGTCCTGGGTCAGGTTGATATCACCGGCCTGATGCAGATCGATCCCCGCCAGCAACCCGGCACCGAGAATAACCGGGATCGACATTAGCATGGAAAATTGCGCGGCATCGGACCGCTCATAGCCCATGAAGCGCGCAGCTGTCATGGTGATGCCCGACCGGCTGGTGCCTGGCACAAGGGCCAGAACCTGTGCAAGGCCGATAAACAACGCACCGCCCCAACGCATATGTTCCAGACGGTTGATCGTCATGCCGACCTTATCGGCAATCCAAAGCAACACACCAAAGCCCAGCGTGGTCCATGCAATGATTTCGATCGAGCGCAGCTGTTCTTCGATCCCCGACACTTTGAAATAGAATCCGACGGCGATCACCGGGATGGTGGCCAGCACGATATGAATGGCAAGGCGGGCGCCAGCATTGATTCGCCCGGTAAACAGCCGGACGAATCCGCCGAGCATGGCGAACACATCACGCCAGAAATAGATCAAAACAGCGGCCAAAGTGCCAACATGCACTGCGACGTCTACCAACAAACCCTGATCCGCACTGCCGGTGATGGCAGGGGCCAGGACCAGATGGCCAGATGAGCTGATGGGGAGAAATTCGGTGATCCCCTGAACGATCGCCAGAAGAATGATGTGCTGTAGGGTCACGCCCGCCTCGGTGCCTGTTCGCTGCAAAAACTGATCGCTTATAGCAGTTTAGCCCATTTTGGCGAAATGCATAAATAGTACCATTATGGTACTATTGAAACAATCTTACGGTGATTTGATCACCGTTTCTCTGAAAGGCCGCAAAATTAATCCGGATATTTAAGTCAGCTTTATTGACCTAAATGGTATTTTGTGCTGGATTCTTGCCACCTCGACACGTATACAGAGCGAAACCCGCAACATAAAACCCTTCCAGAGGGCCGTCATGACAGAAAAGATGCTGAAGTTTGTTCATATTGAACAAAAATATCCGCACAAAAGAGAGGCGTCCGAGCGCCGCACGGATTTCAACGAAATTTATGAGCCGTTCGAGGACCAAAGTGCTGCGGACCAGTCCGCGCGCTGCTCGCAGTGTGGTGTGCCTTTCTGCCAGGCACATTGCCCACTTTATAATAACATTCCCGATTGGTTGCGCCTGACCACCGAAGGTCGCATGGAAGAGGCTTATGCCATCTCGGCTGCAACCAACAACATGCCCGAAGTCACCGGCCGCATTTGCCCGCAGGACCGCCTGTGCGAAGGAAATTGCGTGATCGAACAATCGACCCATGGTGCCGTCACCATTGGTTCGGTCGAAAAATACATCACCGATACCGCCTTTGCCAATGGTTGGGTCAAACCGCCGGTCCCGACCAAGGAAAACGGGATGTCGGTTGGGATTATCGGCGGTGGCCCCGGTGGCATGGCGGCAGCAGAACAGCTGCGTCTCAAAGGATATGAAGTGCATATCTATGACCGTTATGACCGCATGGGCGGGCTTCTGGTTTATGGTATTCCGGGCTTCAAGCTTGAAAAGGATGTGGTCGAACGCCGCGTGAAACTTCTCGAAGAAGGTGGCGTTGTCATGCACACCGAATTCGAAGTTGGCCGTGACGCCACCCTTGAAGACCTGCGCAAGAAACATGATAGCGTTCTGATCGCGACCGGTGTTTACAAGGCACGTGATCTGAAACTGCCGGGTGCCGGTCTGGAAAATGTCTATCCCGCCCTTGAATATCTGACCACGTCCAACCGCCACAGCCTCGGTGACAAGGTTCCGGCTTATGAAGACGGCACCCTTAATGCCAAGGACAAGAATGTCGTGGTGATCGGCGGTGGTGACACCGCCATGGACTGTGTCCGCACCGCGATCCGTCAGGGCGCAAAATCGGTCAAGTGTCTTTATCGTCGTGACCGGGCAAACATGCCGGGCTCGCAGCGCGAAGTTGCCAATGCCGAGGAAGAAGGTGTTGAATTCGTCTGGCTGACCAACCCGGAAGCTTTCGTCGGTGATGACAAGGTAACTGGTGTGCGCGCGGTCAAGATGCGCCTTGGTGCCCCGGATGCCGGCGGCCGTCAGAGCCCGGAAATCATCGAAGGCTCAAGCTACACCATGGATGCCGACATGGTTATCCTCGCACTTGGTTTTGAACCCGAAGATCTGCCGACCCTGTTTGATGCACCGGAACTCGGTGTTTCGCGTTGGGGCACGGTCAAAATCGACTTCCGCACCATGATGACCAATCTGGATGGCGTGTTTGCTGCTGGTGATATTGCCCGTGGTGCATCGCTTGTGGTCTGGGCAATTCGCGATGGCCGTGATGCGGCTGACCGGATTGATCAATATTTGCTGGCGCGCAAAGAAGCTGCCGCTTAATCCCGCTGCCGCATTAGGAGAGAGAGTTATGAACAAAATCGTTCACAGCAAGGGCGCCGCTGATATCGCCCGTTTTGAAAAGAACGCGGCTCATCTTGAAGCCAGCGGGATGTATGATCCGGCAGAAGAACACGCCAACTGTGGTGTGGGTCTGGTCGGGGCGATTGACGGCAAGCCGCGTCGCGAAGTTGTCGAAGCCGGGATTGAGGCGCTCAAGGCCATCTGGCACCGTGGCGCTGTTGATGCCGACGGCAAGACCGGCGATGGCGCGGGTATCCACCTTCAGATCCCGCAGGATTTCTTCAAGGCCTATCTTAAAGTCATCAACCAGGAAGCCCCCGACAGCCTGATCGCTGTTGGTCAGGTCTTCCTGCCGCGTATCGACATGGCCGCACAGGAACGTTGCCGTGCGATTGTCGAAACCGAAATCCTCAAACAGGGTTACGGTATTCTGGGCTGGCGTCAGGTGCCGGTCGATGTGTCGGTGATCGGTGAAAAAGCCAACCAGACCCGCCCGGAAATCGAGCAGGTCCTGATTGGCGTGCGCGAAGATGTCAGCGAAGAAAAGTTCGAGATCGACCTGTATGCGATCCGTCGCCGCATCGAGAAGGCCGTGCTTTCCGAGGCGATCAAGGATTTCTACATCTGCTCGATGTCGTGCCGTTCGGTGATCTACAAGGGCATGTTCCTCGCCGAGGACGTCGATACCTTCTATCCCGACCTGCGTGATGAGCGCTTCATCTCGAACTTCTGCGTCTATCACCAGCGTTATTCGACCAACACCTTCCCGAGCTGGCCGTTGGCACAGCCGTTCCGTGTGCTTGCCCATAACGGCGAAATCAACACGCTGCGCGGTAACGTCAACTGGATGAAAAGCCACGAAGCACGCATGGCACATGATGCCTATGCCGACAGCATCGATGACCTCAAACCGGTTATTCAGCCGGGCTCGTCTGACTCGGCAGCCCTTGATGCCGTGTTCGAGCTGATGGTGCGTGCTGGTCGCGACCTGCCGATGGTCAAAACCATGATGGTGCCGGAAGCCTGGTCGAAAAAGGCATCCACGCCCGACAGCTATAAAAACCTCTATGCCTATTGCAACGCCGTGATGGAACCGTGGGACGGTCCGGCGGCGCTTGCGGCCTATGGCGGCAAATGGCTGATGGGCGGTACCGACCGTAACGGTCTGCGTCCGCTGCGTTATGCGGTTACGGGCAATGGTCTTCTGATTGCCGGTTCCGAAGCCGGTATGGTCCATATTGACGAAGAAGCCTGCGTTGAAAAAGGCCGCCTCGGCCCGGGGCAGATGATTGCCGTCAACCTTGAAGAAGGCGTGCTTCTGCATGATGCCGAGCTCAAGGATCAGCTGGCAGCACGCCGTGACTGGTCGAAATGGGTTGGTCGCACCAAGGTGCTTGATGACCTGATTTCACCGGAACAGGCTGAACCGGCAAACCTGGAAAAAGAACGTCTTCTGCGCCTGCAGAAATCGATGGGCCTGACCCACGAAGACCTTGAACTGATCCTTCATCCGATGGGTGAAGACGGCAAGGAAGCCATTGGTTCGATGGGGGATGACACCCCGCTTGCGATCCTGTCGGACCGTTATCGTGGTTTGCATCACTTCTTCCGTCAGAACTTCTCGCAGGTGACCAACCCGCCGATCGACAGTCTTCGTGAAGCGCGCGTCATGAGCCTGAAGACCCGTCTGGGTAACTTGGGGAATGTCCTTGACGAGGATGAAAGCCAGTGTGATCTGTTGCAGCTCGAAAGCCCGGTTCTGACCAACGCCGAATATGACGCGATGCGCGGCTATATGGGCGACAGTGCGGTCGAAATCGACACCACCTTTGACATCAATGGTGGCAAGATGGCGCTGCGTGAAGCGATCTCGCGCATTCAGCGCGAAGCCGAGGAAGCTGTGCGCGGTGGTGCCCTGCACGTCATTCTGACCGACGAAGGCATTTCCGAAACCCGTGCGGCCATCCCGATGATCCTGGCCACCGGTGGCGTTCACAGTCACCTCGTCACGACGTCGCTTCGCACCTATATCTCGCTCAACGTCCGTTCGGCAGAATGCATGGATGTGCATTACTTCGCCGTTCTGATCGGTGTCGGCGCGACCACGGTGAACGCCTATCTCGCACAGGAAGGTCTGCTGGACCGTTATGCCCGTGGCCTGTTCCCGAATGTGAACAGCACGGCTGAAGTCATGCAGCGCTTCAAGGCCGCCATTGATGCCGGCTTGCTCAAGATCATGTCGAAAATGGGCATCTCGATCATCAGCTCCTATCGTGGTGGCTATAACTTCGAAAGCATCGGTCTGTCGCGATCCCTTGTGGCTGAATTCTTCCCGGGTATGCCGTCGCGCATTTCGGGTATCGGCCTTCAGGGGATCCAGCGCCGCACCATCGCCCAGCACAAGGAAGCCTTTAACGGCAATGTTGTGGTTCTGCCGGTCGGCGGTCTCTACAAATACCGCCGCAGTGGCGAACGCCATGTCTGGACCGGTCCGCTGATCCACACCCTGCAATCCGCTGTGACCACGGGCAGCTACCATTCCTTCAAGAAATTCTCGGATGGTCTGCGCTCGCGTGAACCGCTGCATCTGCGTGATCTGCTTGATTTCCGTTCTGACCGCGAAGGTGTGCGTCAGGATCAGGTCGAAAGCATCACCGAAATCCGCAAACGTTTCGTAACGCCGGGCATGTCGCATGGCGCGCTGTCGACCGAGGCGCACGAAGCGCTGGCGATTGCCATGAACCGTATCGGTGCGAAATCGAACTCCGGTGAAGGCGGGGAATCGCGTGAACGTTTCCGTCCACGTGCGAACGGCGACAATGCGCGTTCCTCGATCAAGCAGGTGGCATCGGGTCGTTTCGGTGTAACGGCCGAATACCTCAACAACTGCGAAGAAATCCAGATCAAGGTCGCCCAGGGTGCAAAACCGGGCGAAGGTGGTCAGCTGCCGGGCTTCAAGGTCACGGTGGAAATCGCCCAGCTGCGTCATGCAACGCCGGGTGTGACCCTGATTTCACCGCCGCCGCACCATGACATCTATTCGATCGAAGATCTGGCACAGCTGATCTATGACCTCAAGCAGATCAACCCGCGTTGCCGCGTCTGCGTGAAGCTGGTGTCGCGTTCGGGTGTCGGTACGATTGCGGCTGGTGTTGCCAAGGCAAAAGCCGACGTCATCCTGATTTCCGGGTATGACGGTGGTACGGGTGCAAGCCCGCAGACCTCGATCAAATATGCCGGTGTGCCGTGGGAAATGGGTCTGTCAGAAGTCAACCAGGTGCTGACGCTGAACAACCTGCGTGACAAGGTCAAACTGCGTGTTGATGGCGGTTTCAAAACCGGACGTGACATTGTCATGGGCGCGATGCTCGGTGCCGAGGAATTCGGTATCGGAACCGCATCCCTGATCGCGCTGGGCTGCATCATGGTCCGTCAGTGCCATTCCAACACCTGCCCGGTCGGTGTCTGTACCCAGGATCCGGCCCTGCGTGCCAAGTTCGTGGGCACCGCAGACAAACTGGTCAACCTGTTCACCTTCATGGCCGAGGAAGTCAAAGACGTTCTGGCCGAGCTTGGCTATACCCGTCTGGAAGAAGTCATTGGCCGATCGGACCTGCTTCAGCAGGTTCACCGTGGCGCCAAGGACCTTGTTGACCTTGACCTCAACCCGCTGCTGGCACAGGCCGATGCCGGTGATCATGCACGCTTCTGCACCATCGAAGGCCGCAACGAAGTCCCGGATACCCTTGATGCCCAGATGATCAAGGATGCCCGTCCGCTTCTTGAAGACGGCGAAAAGATGCAGCTGCAATACAACATCCAGAACACCCAGCGTGCGATTGGCACCCGGATGTCGTCCCTGATCACGCAGAAATACGGTATGACCGGCCTGAAACCGGGCCATCTCCATGTCCGTCTGCGCGGATCTGCCGGTCAGTCGCTTGGTGCCTTTGCAGTCCAGGGGCTTAAGATCGAAGTTCAGGGCGATGCCAACGACTATGTCGGCAAGGGTCTGTCGGGCGGGACGATTGTTTTGCGTCCGCGCCCAAGCAGCTCGCTTAAGACCAACGAAAACACCATCATCGGCAACACCATTCTTTATGGTGCGACCGCGGGCAAGCTATTTGCCGCAGGTCAGGCCGGTGAGCGTTTCTGTGTGCGTAACTCCGGTGCGACCGTTGTGGTTGAAGGTTGTGGCTCGAACGGTTGTGAATACATGACCGGTGGCACGGCCGTCATTCTTGGCTCCGTTGGTGAAAACTTCGGGGCGGGCATGACCGGTGGCATGGCGTTCATCTATGACACCGAAGGCACCTTTGCCGATGTCGTCAATGATGGCTCCATCCTGTATCAGCGCATTGAAACCCAGCATTGGGACGAACATTGCCGTTCCCTGATCGAGGAACATGTGAGCGAAACCGAAAGCGGTTTTGCCCGCACCATCCTCGATAACTGGGATCGTGAACGCGGCAACTTCTGGCAGATCGTGCCAAAAGAAATCGTCGACAAGCTGGAACACCCCATTCGCTCAGAGAGCGAAAACCAGGCAACTGCGTGATCCCTCACGCTTTTGCGCAAGCTCCCTTGTCCAACACACCTGGACAAATGAACTCGCCCCGTACTTCGGTACGGGGCTTTTTTCTTTGCGGGTATTGAAGGCAGATGCGCCGGTTACAGCAAGATGTTCAGATACGTCCCACGCCGGGCATTGTGGTCAATCTGATCGGTGGCGATCAGGTTGCGCAGGCGGGCAAGCTGGGATGCGATGAAGCTGTCAGAGGATGGCTGATCGGAATTGGCGCCGACCCGGCCGCGTGACACCAGGCCACCTTGCGGACGCGTGCGCGCATCCTGAAGGCCTGTTTGCGAGGAGCCTGTGCCAATTCTGTTGGTCGCCATGTGATCATCCACGTTTGAAAACGCGCCAATCCTATCACGTGGTCAGGCATTTGTCATGATCGCGCACGACCGGCCCGATTTACCAATTTTCCGGAATTCGCACAGAAAAAAGGGTGGTCATCAAAGACCACCCCGGAGGAAGCTAACGAGAGGGAAAAATCACGTTAGGATATTAACTTTGGTGCCACGGTTGCCGCTGGTTTCAAGCGGCTGGTGCTCGGTCACGATCGATCCGATAACCTTGGCCAGTCCGGTTGCCTTGTTGATCGCGCCTTCTGCGGCTGCGAAAGGCAGAGACGGCTCTGCACCACCATTGGGCGTAATTGCGTCATTTGCAGCCTTTGCTGCGGGACCAAGTCCTGAACCTTGAATTGAGTCGATCATCCTGACCTCATCACTTGTCCGGCGGGGCAATGCCCTCATCAACCGGGGTGGTTAAAATCTCTCTGAAACTCACGGTATGAGCTTGTGCTATTGATATAAGTGACGGTTGTCACACTATCCAGTGCCACAATAGGGTCGATGCTGCCAATGGCTTGGTTTGCAAGCATTTTGGCTAATATAGGCGGGTAAGATTTTTTTAACCAATCGGCGAAATGGGCGTCATTTCACGGTGGTCAGGGTTGGGGACTCGGGCTTTAATTTGGTTTGTCAGTCCGGTTTTGGCCGATCCGATGCCAGTTTCAGCGCATCCTGAATGGCTTTTTGCAATTGGCCCGGTCGGAACGGCTTTTTGACAAAGACGTAATTGCCCAGAAGATTATCAAGCTCCTTGCGCGACCGCGCCGGATAGCCCGACATGAAGACCACGCCATAGCGCGGATTTTGCCGCAGCGCTTCGATAATCAGCTGCGGGCCGCTGCGTCCGGGCAAGACAACATCAGTCAGAATGACGTCAAAGGGCGCGTCTTCGGCATTCTGCTCAAGGATCACCAGGGCATCTTCGGTGCTTTTGGCGGTTTCCGTCTTGTAGCCAGCATCATCAAGAATGATCTGGGCTGTGGTTCTGAGCGCCTGTTCATCATCGACAATCAGAACACGTTCGCCATTGCCCGGGAACTCGCCGATTTCATCGACGACATGGACGGGCTCGTTACCCGGTTCGGTGCGCGGCAAATAGATCGAAAAGGTCGTGCCTTCGCCCTCGACGCTTTCAAGATTAATAAAGCCGTGCGACTCCTCGACCCAGCTATGGACGATCGAAAGCCCAAGCCCCGTGCCCTTGCCCGGCTCCTTGGTCGAGAAGAAGGGCTCGAAAATATGGCTGATCACATCTTCGGGGATGCCGGTTCCGGTATCCTGCACGGTGATGACAACAAACTGCCCTTCGACCTCTGGCGGATAGATGTCTTCATCGTCATCGGTGTCGCGCTTGCCCGCTGGTGGGATGTCTGCACTGCGACATGAAATCTGCAATGTCCCGCCCTCGGGCATGGCATCGCGCGCATTGATGGCAAGGTTCAGGATGCTGGCCGACAGCTGGGTCGGATCGACCTTGGTATAAAGTTCAGGCTCATCGGACCAGATTTGCAGATCAATGCGATGTTCAAGCAACGTCACCAGAAGCTTTTCCATCTCGGCAAAGATGCTTTCCACCCGGACATTCTTGGGCTGGTCAATCCGGCGGCGCGAGAACATCAAAAGCTGATCAGCAACACCTGTGGCCCGCTCCCCAAGCGAAATGACGTGACCGATATATTCCTTGACCCGTTCGGGATCATCAATCTTGGCACGTGCGACTTCGGCAAAGCTCAGGATACCGGCAAGGCAGTTGTTGAATTCATGGGCAACGCCGCCGGCCATCTGGCCAACCGCCTCAAGTTTTTGCGATGTGGCAAGCTGTCTTTGCAGCGCATGCTGTTCTTCAGCGGCACGCTTTTGCTCGGTAATGTTGCTGCCCGTTCCGCGATAGCCATTAAAGCTGCCATCCAGCGCAAAGACCGGAACGCCATTGATGCGTCCGAACTGTTTTTCCCCGGTGCGCGATGTCCAGGAGAACTCGACGTTATAAAATGCCGTATGCTGATCGAGATGGCGCTGAAGGTGCTGCCAGCCCTCGGGATGTTCGGGATGCAGTCCAAGCTTGTCAAAGGTCTGACCCTGAGGCGACCCGTTGATTTCCTCGATCAGCTGGTAAAACTTGTAGGACGCAAACGCGATCTTGAGGTCGCTGCCCATCTCCCAGTACCAGTCGGCAGATGAAAGCGTAAAGTCGCGGAACCGTTCCTCACTGTCGCGCAACGCATCCTGTGCAGCCTGATGCTGCTGGGTGCGGCGCTCCAGGCTTTCGGCCATCGCGTTCAGGCCACGTTCCAGTGTTCCGATTTCATCCCGCCCCATCGGGATAAGTCGCGAGCTCAGCTTGCCAATCTGGATCTTGTTGACGAACTGGGCTGCCGTAATCAGGCGCCTGAGAACCGTATGCTGGGTGAAAAGAAAGATCAGCGCCGATGTCAAAAGCAGACAAAGCGCCGACCCGATCAAAAGCACCGACTGCATCTGGCGCTGGCTTTCCTCAAGCCCCTTGGTCGAAACCTTGAGATAGACATACATAAAGGGCTGGTTGGAATTCAGATTGAAGATCGGTGTGATGTTGACCATGCTTTCGCCGGTTTCGTCATCAACCGTCATCAGGGTCTGCTCGGTCATGTCCGCGCGCAGCTCATCCACCGGAAAGCCTTTTAGCGCATTGATCGACGCACCGATCATCAGCGGATCGGTCGAATGATAGATCGTGCCGTCAAATCCGATCGCCAAAGCCTGCTGAAGGTGCGGGCCCAGCAGAAGCTTCATCTGCTCGGGATCGCTCAGGACCGAGACCTTGAGTTGTTCATGCTGAATGAGCCGTCCGGGCGTGCTGATCTGTTCGGCAATCCGACGATCAATCTCGGCCCCGAAATACTGCACATAATAACCGCCAAACAGACCAAGAAGGATGGTTTCCACGACAATGATCGCAATTGCGATCTTGAAAACCAGACTGCCGATCAATCGGTCAAACAGCGTCCTCAAATGACTTCGGCTCCCCGTTCCGAATGGTGCTTATTGTGTGTGAACTTTACTCGGCCTGAATAAAGTACTGACTTGGGTTGGTCGGCGCCGGGGTTGCGTAACTCCAGGCAGCCGGCATCACCTTGGGAACGTTGTGGAAGTCCCGGGCGACGACACCTTTCCGGTTGAGCGGCAAGGCGATCCCCATAACGTAAAACTGATCTGCACTCATGTCGAGAATATCGCGCATCAGTTGATTCTGTTTTTCGCTATTTGCTGTCGCCTTGAGCTGATCATAAAGTGCCAACTGCTTTTGCACCGCATCGGGCGGTGTGATCGCATCCGGGCTTTCGGGATTAAGATACCAATGGGCCCAGCCGGTGGCGAACCAGGATGATTCGGACGACATGGGCAGATAGTTGATCGGGATCACCATGGCATCCAGGCCGCCATCCCCCCCCCAGGCACTGGCTTGATGATCATTGGTTTCGCGAAGCGCGACAAACTCGTCGCGCGGCAGATTGCGTGCGGTCACATCAACGCCAAGCTCGCGCCAATAGCGCGTGACAGCATTAAGCATCTCGAACCGTTCTGCCCCTTCTGTATCAATGGAAAACGAAAGCGGTTTGCCATCCGGGCGCATCAGGATGCCGTCATCATTGCGTTCCGTCAGCCCGGCCCTGATCAGATAGGTCTGCGCCAGATCGGTGTTATAGGCCATGAACTGGCGTGCCAGAACCGTATGATATTGCGGGCTTTCGGGGCGCGGGGCCGCCTGATGGGGCAATGCGCCGGGCACAAAGCGATCAATAATGGCTTCGCGATCAATTGCATATGACAGGGCAACGCGAAAATCCTTGTTCTGGAAGATTTTGCGCAGCACCGGGTCCTTGTCATTCAGGTTAAGCGACAAGGTCAGGACATTCATGTCGCTTTCCACCAGTGTGAACGGCAACAGATCCTTGTTCTTGGACAGGACGTCATCGGCATGTTTGCTGACATGGCGTTCCTGCATATTGACCTTGCCGGCAATCGCTGCCTCCCCGGCCGCACTTTTGGACGGCACAAGGGTCATGGAAACCTGATCAATATAAGGAAGCTGGCGGCCGGTCGGGTCAATCTTCCAGTAATACGGATTGCGTTTGGCAATCAGCGGATCATCTTCGCCGTAAACCCCATCCAGAACCCAGGAATTCAGGGTTGGCACATCCGGATTGTGCCAGCGTGACGGATCATCAATCGTTCCGGGTTGTCCGAACACATCGACAAAGCGTTCTTTCCAGCCCGCATAGCCCATCTGCTTGGCAATGGCATCGGCATTGGCATTATATTTCGGCAAAAGCGGTTTCAGAAAATGCGCCGGGTAACTTACCGGTTCGACCCCTTCCGGGCGCGCAAGTGCTGTTTGAAACAGTCCATAGGGTTCGCTGAACCGGAACGCGACGGTATGGGCGTCGATCGCATCGACCTGCACCTTGTTGCCGCCTGCCATCAACCATTCAGGAACCGCATCCCCGAATGCCGGATTGTTCAGGATATCCTCGTACCAGAAAACAATATCTTCGGCAGTAAACGGGGCACCATCCGACCAGCGCATGCCGGGGCGCAGACGGAAAAAGAACTCCGTTGCATCGCTGCTCGGCTGAAAGGACAGCGCGACATTGGGGATGGTTGATGACCATTGCGGCGTCCAGCGCAGCAATGGCTCATAACCGATATTTCGGATCAAAAGGGCATGGTCGCGCTTGTTGCGCTGGGCCATTTTCCACGTGCCGCCATAAGTGCCTGTGCGCTCGGTCGGCGAGACGATCATCGGCGTGGTCGGCAGGCGGTCCTTGACCGGTGGCAGGGTTCCGTTTTCAACCTGCTTGGCAAGCTCTGGTGACTCACCGAATTCGAACGCGTGCGTGCTGCCAATGCTTGTCAGCATCGCGGTCAGTGCAACAATCAGGATAAACGTATTATGCCTCACAAAAACCTTCGCCCCCGTGGGTTTGTGTGCCCATATCAAAAGTATTGCGACCGCTACCCGAAAGGGGTGGAGTCCAGATTCTTCCAACCTAGATATACATGACGCATTGTGGAAGTATAAATTTCACAATCATGAGTTTCTTGGATCGGTTCAATGCGCGCGGCACTTGCCGAAATGCGCTTTTTTGATAGCCCTTGAAAGGTTTCGTCGGGGCGATAATTCGATCAAAAACAAGACATATGATTGATCCATGGACGGCCTCCACCCTAATTATTTTAATTAGTTAAAAGAAAAGGTAGCACCTGAAACGCCCGGAAATCAAAGTTTCTTTCACTCTTATATAAGGACATTGCGGAATTGTGGGCGTCTATTTCTGCCGGGATGGGGGATTAGTCGTCAGTGGTTTTGCGACGATATGTTAAACTGCGCAAAGCATAGGACGAAAGTTGTGCCCATGACGCAAACTGATAACCCCGATAAGATGGCAGACGGACCATCCTTTTTGCCCGGTCCAAAGCCTGCTGCGCCGATTCCACGTTACGAATCGGGAACGGATGTGCGTTTGCGCGAAAGATTGCAGGGAACAGCAACAGATGTCTCAACCCTCCCGGCGACGGATCATGCGGATGGTTTCAGTGTTGCCGGGATCGAGGGCATGATTGATCGCAAAAAGGCCAATGTTGCCGCAAGAATTGTCGAAACAGATCCGGATCAGGCGCTGCGTGTGATCCGCAACTGGCTGCTCGAAGACTAGTTTCCAAAACCCTTATCGTCACATCGCGCCATCCGAATTCAGTGCAGTCGCCCAAACGCCCTGTCGATAATGCTTTGGATATGCTCCGGTTTTTGTCATTGTTTTGCGCAGGCATAACAGGGACACGCATCAGGGGGCCGGGCTTTGACAGATTTCACCAAGTTGATCACAGAACAGTTTTGCACGTTTGATCCCGACTATATCGCGCAGCAAAAGGCCTTTGCGGCAAAGCTGGCACCCTTGCAGGAAAAACTGATCAAAGCCCAGAAAACCGGTAACAGCATGGCGGCATCTGATCAGCAAATGATCGAATGCAAATGGTTGCTGCAATATACCGCCGACTGGAAAACACTCGGAAGCAAGCTTGATGGTTTTGCCAGCTCGCTTGAAAACCCGGATCAGGCATGGGCCGAAAAACAGGTCGCAAGCGATGGCTCCTGGGGGCCGTGCTACGATCAATGGTTCCTGAAAGTCGATGCGATGATTGATGCGGTCAATACCTTGGCCGACGAAGGGCAGGCGCCCGAATATCCGTTCGCATTTATGGCACCAATTGCAACACCCGACAAAATGATTGCCTGGCTTGATGGTCACAAAACATCCCGCATTTTTGCCGATGGTCTTGATCGCCGTGATGCGCTGGGGGCTGTGACCGCAGCACTGTCTCAGATGTGCTTTAAAAGCGAAATCCGCGACTACTTCAAAGCCAATGTGAAGGGCTTTGATCTGAGCGATGATTATATCAACGCCTATAAAACATGGCTTGATGACTGGCAGGACAAGGACAGCGGCTATTGGGGCGGGTGGTTTGATACCGCTGATCAGGGCGTTCTTGAAAGCAACGATCTCAGCCTGACCTTCCACAATATTTCCTATCAGCACGGCAAGGTCGATCTGTGGACGCAGATTTTCAACACCACGCTTGCGATCCGCGATGATGCCTATCCGTTTGGCTGGCAGCACAATGGTGATTTCAACAACCATAACAATTACGACGTCACCAAGATTTTTGATCTTGGCTGGACAAAGGTGGATGCCGATACCCAAAATGCCGCGTCCAAAGACATCGCATTGGTGCTTGATTGGTGTCTGACCAAATCCATGACACCCGATGGAGGCTTTATTGATGATCCGACCTTTTATAACTCGGTCGGGGCGGCCTATTATTACGGGGTCTCGTTCCTCGATCAGGCCGGATATTTTGCTACGACTGCCCCGTTCTGGACCGACAAGCCCTTCCCGGACGGCCCGGCCCTGTGCTGTAAAATCCAGAAAAAGATCAAATCCGAAGGCCTTGATGATGACGAGGCCAAGGCAGCACTTGAAAAGCTCGTCGATGCCTGCGGCAATTGCACGTGATGGGCACTTTTTTGAATTATTTGACCTATATATTGGCGAAGAAGGCCCCTGTGCCCCCATATTAAAGGGTAAGAACAACAACACATAACGAGGTTTCGGATGACAGATCGAAAGGACATTGATCTTGCGAAATTGCGCACCCGGTTGGAGGAACGCCGGGCGGAAATTCTGTCGCATTCCACGCATTCAGAAGACTATCGCAAGCCGGTCGAACTTGATCAGCAGGCCGTTGGTCGTCTGTCACGTATGGATGCCCTGCAAAATCAGGAAATGCATCTTGAACAGGAACGTCGCCGCACGGTCGAGTTGGAGCGGATCGAAAAGACCCTCAAACGCATGGATGACGACGAATATGGGCATTGCCACAATTGCGGCGAGCTGATCGAAGCCAAGCGTCTTGAGTTTGATCCGACCACGCCGCTTTGTGTCGACTGTGCCGACCATGTGAGCCACGTCTGACATTCCACCGTAAAGACAGATCCATTAACGCTGCGTGCAGGTGTTCTGCGCGCAGCATTTTCATTAAAGGCAGGAGCAACGTTTGCCAGGGTTCGGGCAGAAGACGACAGGACAGATTTCAAAAAGCGGCATCCTGTGTGCTGTTTTGACCTGTCTGACCATGTTGCTCCTGGTTCCCGGCGCCGTCCGCGCGCAGGGCAGTTGTGCGCCGATCAGCGCGCCAAAGGCCTTCCTCGAATTTAATCGCTTAGACCCGATGCTTGATCGCTATCGCTCCATTCGCTGGCTCAATAGCCGTGCCGGGGGTGATTCGCGTTATCTCGTCACCGGACTGACCGAATACGAGGTCAACGCATCTTTTGATATGCGCTTTGAACCACGCGAAGTCAGTCCCGGGCGTTATTGTCTTGATCCCGTTTTAGTCAATCCGAAGGTCGATGTGGTCAAGCATCTGGTCTATATACCGGCCGAATTGGAACGTGGTACCTGTGAATATGATGTCGTCTACGCCCACGAAGGTGAACACGTCAAAATCAATCAGGGTATGGAAGATGATATTCGCGTGGCCCTGGACGATTTGGTCAACGATATCGTCGGTAAGGTCGAGGCGATGTTCCCCATGCCCGCTGACAATGTGCCCGGTGCCATGCGTCGGCTTCATTCGGAATATGGACGCGATTTCAAAAGACGGCTGAATGACATTCGCCGTCGTAGTCGCGAACAGCACAGGAAAATAGATACCCCGCAGGAGTATGAAAGACTTTCAAAGGCTTGCGGACCGAATTCTGCTTTTCAAACCGACCTGCAGGATGCGCTTAGATAGCCTATTGGCAATTCTGCGAACAACTGCTTAGTCTTCAAAGCGATCTGAACCGGTGGTGTCCTCAATCCCGGCTACAGCGCGAAGTCCGGCAAGGTTGAGCCCAAAGACATTGCGCGATTTGAATTCCAGCATGTCATGACGTCTGAAATCGGCAATGATCCGGCTGGCCGTTTCGGTGGTGATGCCAAGCATCGCGCCAATATCCTCGCGCCCCGGCAAGGTGCAGGTATCGGTCACGTCATCATGCAAAAACAGGCACAGGCGGGCGACGCGTTCGCGCGCGGTCCCGGTCGACATCTGGGTCAGCCAGTTATCCGATTCCATCACCGCCTGATGCCAGCGGTTCAGCACCTGTTTGTGCAAACGCGGGCTTTCGCTATCAAGCTTTTCAATCACGGCAATGGGAATACGGCACAGCTTGCTGTCCTGAAGCGCCTCGGCGTGATGGGTGAAACAATCACTGACCAGAGCTTCAAGCCCGATGGTGCCGCCGGGCTTCACCAGGCGAACAACACGCTGATTGCCATCTGGCAGGTAATGCACAAGTTTGATCAGGCCGGACCGCAGGGTATAGATCGATTGCGCCTGATCGCCAGCATTATAAAGCGTGTCACGTTTGGGCAACGTGATGTCTTCAACCGGCATATGGACGAGTTTGAAATCCTCGTCCGTCAGGTTGTTGAACAAAGCAAATTTCCGCACGCCGCATTCGCGGCACCGCGCAAGTTCGGGTCGGAATGTATAGCTTGCTGTGTGGTTCACGCTTTTTACCCATGACGTCGGGCTGATCTGGATGGCGGGACCAATCCCGGCAACGGTTGGATCGGAAAGCTGTAATTCCTCCAATCCACAGCCTAATGTACCGTACCAGAATGTGAAATCAATGCATAGTCATGCTGATCTGATCGCGACTGTGATCCAGATTGTGATTTCAGTTGGTGGAAGCAAGGGTTACCAGACCCTTTTCAATGGCATAGCGCACAAGACCCGCCGAACTGTCGATATCAAGCTTGCGCTTGATGTTGCGCCGGTGGGTTTCAACGGTCCGGACACTGATGTCCAATTCACGCGCCACATGCTTGTTGCTGGCCCCCTTGGCCAGAAGCCGCAAGACCGTGCGTTCACGCGATGTCAGCGGCACACCATCGCTTTCGATGTCTTCACCATCGGTAATGCGATCGAATGTGGAGCTATAGGCTTCGCCGCCATTGGCGACGGTTTCAATCGCACGCACCATGTCGTTCGATGACACGTCTTTAAGGATAAAGCCCTTGGCCCCGGCCTGTTGGGCGGTGCGCAGATATTCCGGGTTTTCATGCATCGACAGGATGACGACCTTGGTATCGGGCAGGGTTTCGCGGAACTTTTCGGCCGCTTCAAGGCCGTTCATCACCGGCATTGAAATATCCATCAGCACGATGTCTGGCTGCAGATCGCCTGCCATGGTCAGTGCCTCGGCCCCGTTGCCTGCTTCGCCGACAATATTGATATGTTCAAAGCATTCCAGACGCGACCGGATGCCGTCCATGACAAGCGCGTGATCGTCGCACAGCAAAATCCGCAATGGCCGATCGGTGGAATAGGTTTCTTTGACAATGGTGGCGTTGGTCATGGATCGAACGGGGTCCTGTCGGGTTGTGCTTTGGCCAGATTAACCGCTGATTGCATCATCGGGTAGGGCATTCTGGCTGTTGGCGGGAATAAATGCAGTGATTTTCGTACCATCATCGGGTTCGGAGCGCACGGCAAGCCCGCCGCCATGGAATTCCATGCGTTCGCGCATGTTGCGCAAACCAATGCCGGCACGCGGATCGCGGTTACGGATATAGCGGTTGGTTTCAAACCCCACACCATTATCGGCAATGCGCATGATGATGCTTTGGCCTTCGCGTTTGATCGAGATTTTCACCACCGTCGCATCGGCATGGCGTTCGATATTGGTCAGTGTTTCCTGCAACACACGATACAGCGTCGTCTTCTTGCCGATATCAAGCTTCGCGTCGATGTTTTCACACTTCACTTCGATCAGGATGCCCGACCGGTCTTGCAGTTCCGCACACATGCTCTCAATCGCGGGTTTGAGGCCAAGGTCATCAAGCACCGCCGGGCGCAGATCGCGTGAAATGCGCCGCACCTCATGGATGGCGTCCTGCAATCGTTTGGCCGCCTTTTCCATCGGTTCCATGGCGTTGTCACGTTTTTGCGTGATGCGCGCAATCGCGGTTTCGACCGCATATTTGACCGAAACAAGGATCTGGCTGATGCCGTCATGCAGTTCGCGCGACACCCGAAGCCGTTCCTGTTCCTGTACATCAACCACCCGGTGGGTGAGTTCCTTAAGCTTTGAGTCGGCCAGTTTGCGTTCCGAAAGCGTGACAACCGTGCCGGAAATCCCCACCAGCAGAACGGCCAGAATGGTCACCCCGATGATCGAAATGGTGGTTTCGCGGATATGGGTGGAAACCTCTGCCTCGATCTCGGTAACCTGTTGGGAAATATCGTCGATATAAATCCCCGTACCGATCATCCAGTCCCACTTATCAAGCATCAGGGAATAGCTGATCTTTTCGGTCGGCTCGCCGGTTGATGGCTTTTCCCAGACGTGGCGCATGAAATCGCCACCCTTTTCGGCATTGAAAATCAGACCCTGGATAACCGAGTTGCCATTGATGTCGCGCAGGTTCCAGTATGTCCGCCCCAAGCGCCAGGGTTCTGGCGGGTCAACGAGGGCCGTGCCATCGCGGTCATAGATAAAGAAATAGCCATCCTCACCATAGCTGAGGTCCTCGATGATCGCCTTGACCCGTTCCTTGGACACCGCATCCAGCGGACTTGCCACCGAATAGATGTGATCGATCGAGGCCATCGCGAGCTCGAGATAGCTTTTAAGCTCGTCCTTTCGGGCCTGCAGGATGTTGCGTTCAAAGGTCCTGATCTCGGCCTCGGCCAGACGTTCGGCCTGGGCAAAGACCAGCCAGGAGATCGCAGAAGCTGCAAGAACCAGCGGCAGGATCGAGAGCAGCAAAAACTTTAGTCGAAGATTGAGCTTCGGCATGGGCGTAACCGTTTCGGGATTTTCAGTTTTTCTGACGGCGGACAATAGCATATTCGCGCCAAAAGTCGCTGAAAGATCGCGGTTTTCCGGTAGCCCGGGTTGAGAAGGGGTCCATGACCTGTTCCGTATGGTGAAAAGAAACTGGTCGCGATATCCGAAAATTGGTATTACCAATTCATGAGATCATGCTTTGACAGGGAGAGGGCAATGCGCATATACCAGAACCGTCGCCTGCCCACCGGGCGCCGAAAGCTCTGGATGCATTGCACAAGATCTCCGCGTGCCGCATCCCGTATCGCCACAAAAGGTATGGCGTTGCAGGCATCCCCGCACCGCAACGCATTCAAGGACCATATCGTGGCGTTTCACTTGGTTTTGGCAGGCGCGCACAGGCACGTTCCTGCCGGGAAAATGTGGTAGGAGCCCGGTGTCCATGACGCGTTCAGCACCAAAGCGTATCCGTAAACTTCTGGTCGCCAACCGTGGCGAAATTGCGATTCGTGTTCTGCGAGCCGCCAACGAACTTGGCATTCGCACAGTTGCGATTTTCTCTGACGAGGACCGTTTCGCCCTTCACCGTTTCAAGGCTGATGAAAGCTATACGGTGGGTAAGGGCAACAAACCCATTCGCGCCTATCTTGATATCGAAGACATCCTGCGTGTCGCGCGCGATGCCGATGTTGATGCCATCCATCCGGGCTATGGCTTCCTGTCGGAAAATCCCGAATTTGCCGATGCCTGTGCCGAGGCCGGCATTCAGTTTATCGGTCCGGACTCTGATGTCATGCGTACCCTTGGTAACAAGGTTTCCGCACGCAATCTGGCCGAAACGGCCGGTGTGCCGGTTATGCCGGCTTCAAGTGCGCTGCCCGAAGACATGGCAGAAGTCACCCGCATTGCCGAGGATATCGGCTATCCCCTGATGCTCAAAGCAAGCTGGGGCGGCGGTGGCCGTGGTATGCGCGTTATTGAAAATGGCAAGGATCTGGCCGGGCAGGTGCTCGCGGCCCGACGTGAGGCCGAGGCCGCCTTTGGCAATGGCGAGGTCTATTTTGAAAAGCTGATCCGCCGCGCCCGTCATGTCGAAGTCCAGCTGCTCGGTGATACCCACGGAACGCTTGTGCATCTGTATGAACGCGACTGTTCCGTTCAGCGCCGTAACCAAAAGGTCGTTGAACGCGCACCGGCCCCCTATCTTGATGAAGACCAGCGCAAGGAAATCTGTGACGCGGCCATTCGTCTGGGTAAGGCCGCCAATTACGTCAATGCCGGCACGGTCGAATTCCTGATGGATGTCGACACGTCCAAATTCTATTTCATCGAGGTCAACCCGCGCATTCAGGTCGAACACACCGTCACCGAATGCGTGACAGGCTTTGATCTGGTCAAGGCGCAGATCCTGATTGCCCAGGGCGGGCGCATCGGCTTCCCGTCCGAAACCGGTATCCCCTGGCAGGACAAGATCAAGCTGCGCGATCACGCGCTGCAATGTCGTATTACCACCGAAAACCCGGAAAACAACTTTGTCCCCGATTACGGGATCATCAAGGTTTACCGTGGGGCCAACGGGTTTGGCATCCGTCTGGATGGCGGCACGGCCTATTCCGGGGCGGTGATCACGCCGTTCTATGACAGCATGCTTGAAAAGGTCACCGCATGGGGCAGCACCCCGCGCGAAGCGGTGGACCGCATGGACCGCGCATTGCGCGAATTCCGAATTCGCGGTGTTGCCACCAACCTGGCCTTCCTTGAAAACCTGATCAATCACCCGAAATTCCGCGCTGGTGAATACACCACCCGCTTCATTGATGAAACGCCCGACCTGTTCAAGTTCGTGCGCCGTCGTGACCGCGCGACCCGCCTGCTGCGCTTCATCGGGGAAGTCGCGGTCAATGGCAACCCCGAAGTCGAAGGCCGGGTGGTGCCGACCAATCTGCATGACCCGGTGATGCCAAAATCAATTGATCTTGGCGAAATCCGCCCGGGTACCAAGCAGAAGCTTGATCAGTTGGGGCCCGAAGGCTTCTCACGCTGGATGAAGGATCAGGAACGCGTCCTGATGACCGACACAACCATGCGTGATGCCCACCAATCCCTTCTGGCAACCCGCATGCGCACCTATGACATGCTCGAAATTGCGCCCTATTACGCGCATGGTCTGCCGGAACTGTTTTCGATTGAATGCTGGGGTGGGGCGACCTTTGACGTTGCCATGCGCTTCCTCAAGGAAGATCCATGGGATCGTCTGGTCAAACTGCGCGAACATGTGCCCAATATCCTGACGCAGATGCTTTTGCGCGCGTCTAACGCGGTTGGCTATACGAACTATCCCGATAATGCGGTGGATTACTTCGTCAAGCAGGCCGCCGAACACGGCATGGATGTCTTCCGCGTGTTTGATAGCCTCAACTGGGTTGAAAACATGAAGGTCGCGATGGAATCGGTTCTGAAAACCGACAAGCTCTGCGAAGCGACCATCTGTTACACCGGCGATATCTATGACAAGGACCGCCCGAAATATAACCTTGATTACTATGTGAATATGGCCCGCGAGCTTGAATCCTCCGGCGCGCATATTCTCGGTCTCAAGGATATGGCGGGTGTGCTGCGTCCAGCGGCGGCGACCGAACTGGTCACGGCGCTTAAGGACACGGTCAATATCCCGATTCATTTCCACACCCATGACACCAGCGGTATCTCGGCGGCAACCGTGATTGCCGCCATTGATGCCGGTGTTGATGCGGTCGATGCGGCGATGGATTCCATGTCGGGTCTGACATCGCAGCCCAACCTTGGATCAATCGCCAACAACTATATCGGTCAGCCGCGCGATCCGGGGCTTAAGACCGAGGCGCTCAAGGAAGTCTCGACCTATTGGGAACAGATCCGCCGATACTATGCCGGGTTTGAAAGCGACATCCGCAGCGGCACGTCAGACGTTTATGTCCATGAAATGCCGGGCGGCCAATATACCAACCTGCGTCAACAGGCCCGTGCATTGGGGATCGAGGATCGCTGGCCCGAAGTCTCCAAGGCCTATGCTGCGGTTAACAAGATGTTTGGCGATGTCGTCAAGGTCACGCCAAGTTCTAAGGTCGTTGGTGACATGGCGCTGATGATGGTGACATCGGGTTTGTCTGAGGAAGACGTTCTTGATCCCAAAAAGGACATTACCTTCCCCGACAGTGTCATTTCCTTCTTCCGCGGTGAAATCGGTCAGCCGGTTGGCGGCTTCCCGCCCGCCCTTCAGCGCAAGGTGCTCAAAGGCGGCGAGGCGCTCACAGATCGTCCGGGCAAGTCATTGCCGCCGATTGATTTCGAAGCCACCCGCAAGGAAATCGAGAAAAAGACCCATCGCAACATCAGCGATGCCGAGGTTGCATCCTATGTGATGTATCCCAAGGTGTTTCTTGATTACGCCGAACATCGCAGCCACAACGCCGACGTTTCGGTTCTGCCGACCCCGGTCTTCTTCTACGGGATGAACCAGAACGATGAAATCTCGGTCGATCTGGAAAAAGGCAAAACCCTTGTCATCCGCTACCTGACAACATCAGAAGCCGGCGACGAGGAAGGCAACCGCACCGTGTTCTTCGAACTCAACGGTCAGCCCCGTACCGTCAAGGTCGCCGACAAAACGCTGGCCGGTTCGGGCAAGGCACGACCAAAGGCCGAGGATGGCAACAAACTGCATATCGCAGCCCCGATGCCGGGTCTTGTGGTCGAAGTTCACGTTTCCGAAGGGCAGAAGGTCACGGCGGGCGATGTCATGTGCTCGCTCGAAGCCATGAAAATGGAAACCGCGGTTCACGCGGAAAAGGACGGCACCGTGGCCACAATCCACGCGCCTGCCGGTACACAGGTCGAAGCCAAGGACTTGCTGGTCGAATTGGAGGAGTAACCACCGATGCTTAGGATGCCTGAGCCTGATCAGAACACACTTGCCCGTCGCAAGGACATTATTGCGGCCATGCGCGATATCATCCCGTCACCGGGCGGGGTTATTGTCGATGATGATCAGCTCAGGCCCTATGAATGCGACGGGCTGATGGCGTATCGCCAACTGCCGATGATTGTTGTGTTGCCTGAAAACACACAACAGGTCGCAGACATCCTGAAATATTGTCATACCAATAAAGTCCGTGTCGTTCCGCGCGGTGCAGGCACCGGTTTGTCCGGTGGCGCATTGCCCATGGCCGATGCGATTACCATTAGTATGATGAAATTCAATCGCGTGCTTGATATCGATTGGGACAACCGGGCGGCCGTCGTGCAGCCCGGTGTCACCAACCTCGGCATCACGCGCGCGGTCGAACACGAAGGGTTCTATTACGCCCCCGATCCCTCAAGCCAGATTGCGTGTTCGATCGGTGGCAACATCGCCGAGAACTCCGGCGGGGTGCATTGCCTGAAATATGGCCTTACCACGAACAATGTGCTCGGTGTCGAGATGGTCACCATCGAAGGTGACATCCTGCGCATCGGCGGCAAGGGCCTTGATCAGGCGGGTTATGACCTGCTGGGCATCGTCACCGGATCCGAAGGACTGCTTGGCATCGTGACCGAGGTCACCGTGCGCATCCTGCGCAAACCCGAAACCGCACGTGCATTGTTGCTCGGTTTCAATTCATCCGAAGAAGGCGGTAATTGCGTTGCGGCCATCATTGCCGCCGGGATCATTCCGGGTGGCCTTGAAATGATGGATGCCCCGGCAATCAAGGCGACCGAAGAGTTCGTTCAGGCCGGCTATCCGCTGGATGTCGAGGCCCTCCTTTTGGTCGAACTGGATGGCCCGCAGGTCGAAGTCGATTACCTGATTGATCGGGTTGGCAAGATTGCCAAGGATTGCGGTGCGGTCTATTCCCGCATCTCCGAGAACGAGGAAGAACGCCTGCTATTCTGGTCAGGCCGCAAAAATGCCTTCCCGGCGATTGGCCGCATTTCACCCGATTACATGTGCATGGATGGCACCATCCCGCGTGGTCGCCTGTCCGAAGTGCTGACCGGCATGCAAAACCTCTCGAAACAGCATGGGCTGGGCGTTGCCAACGTTTTCCATGCCGGCGATGGCAACTTGCATCCGCTGATCATGTTTGATGCCAACAAACCCGGCGACCTTGAAAAGGCCGAGGCGTTCGGGGCCGATATCCTCAAACTCTGTGTCGAGGTTGGCGGCGTTCTGTCGGGTGAACATGGCATCGGCGTCGAAAAGCGCGACCTGATGGGCGAGATGTTCTCAACCGATGACATGAAGCATCAGGAACGCATCAAGATGGCCTTTGACGAGGACCAGTTGCTTAACCCCGGCAAGGTATTCCCGACCTTGCATGGCTGTGGGGAACTTAAAACCCTGCATGCCAAGGCGGTGGCCGACAAGTTCCCGGACATCCCGCGCTTCTAAACGTATTCGGACAAGACCCAAACAAGACAAAACAAAAGGCCTGCCAACCGGCTCCCGCAAATCCGATTGGTCCGGCTCAGGAGAGGAAAAGAGAGAATTATGGTGGACGTACTTTCCCCCACCACGCCGGACCAGCTGCGCGATGCAGTCAGTTGGGCGCTTGGATCAGAGACCCCACTTGAAATCATCGGATCGGGCAGCAAACGCGCCTATGGCCATAGTGTTCAGACCAATGCGGTGCTGGATTGCTCCAAACTGTCGGGCATTCTGTTTTATCAGCCCGAAGAACTGGTGATTTCTGCGCGCGCCGGAACGCCGCTTGCTGAAATCAAGGCGGCCCTGGCCGAGAAAAATCAGCAATTCCATTTCGAACCGGGCAACTTCCCTGCCTTGCTGGACGGCGCTGCCCGTGCTGACGCCGGAACCATCGGCGGGCTGGTGGCTTGCAACATTGCCGGGCCACGTCGCATCAAGGTTGGCTCTGCCCGCGATCATGTATTGGGCTTCGAAGCGGTGTCCGGCCGGGCAGAGGATTTCAAATCCGGCGGTCGCGTGATGAAAAACGTGACGGGCTTTGATCTGTCCAAACTGATGTCGGGATCGTTCGGCACCCTTGGTGTCATGCACACCGTGACGCTCAAGGTCATGCCAAATGACGAAACATCCGCCACCGTCATTGTCGCCTGCAGCGATCCGCGCGCGGCGGGCAAGGCCATGACACTGGCCATGCGCAGTGAAAACGAAGTTTCGGCTGCCGCGTGGATCGCGCCCGAAGACGCGCCACATCTTGATGTGCCGCTTGCGGGTGAATATGGCAGCGGCCTTGTGGCGCTTCGTATCGAAGGGCCGCAGCCTTCGGTTGCCTGGCGGGCCGATGCGCTGTGTCGGGCGCTGGCCGGTTTTGGTGAATGTCACGAAGTCCCGGAAAGTCACAGCCATAATATCTGGAAGGTTGTCGCCGACGTTGCCCCCTTCGCGGCAGCTGATAACAAAGACAGCATGCTTTGGCGCGTCTCGGTCCCACCGGCAAGCGGGGGTGATGTCTGTGCCCAGCTGATGGAAAAGACCGGCGGACGGGCAATGATGGATTGGGCCGGTGGCCGGGTCTGGTTGCAGATTTCCGCATCGGACGCTTCTGAGGCGACTGCCATTCGCGACATCGCCGCATCCGCCGGCGGGCAGGCCGATCTGGTGCGGGCCCCGGGTGAGTTGCGCAAAACCATCCCGGTCTTCCATCCTGAAAACCCCGCACTTGCGCGCATCAATGCCAAGATCAAGGAAAACTTCGATCCGCATGGCATCCTCAATCCCGGGCGGATTGCGCCGTCATCCGCGCTGTCACACAACGGGGAGGGCGCGTAATGCAAACCAACTTCACAGCAGAGCAGCTTGAAAACCCGGCGATTGCCGAAAGCGAACAGATCCTGCGCAAATGCGTGCATTGCGGTTTCTGTACCGCGACCTGCCCGACCTTTGTGGCACTGGGTGACGAACTCGACAGCCCGCGTGGGCGCATCTATCTGATCAAGGACATGCTGGAAAATGACAAACCGGCAACCGAAAAGGTGGTCAAACACCTTGATCGCTGCTTGTCCTGTCTGTCCTGCACCAGCACCTGTCCGTCCGGTGTTGATTACATGCACCTGATCGACAATGCGCGCGCCCATATCGAAGAAAACTATGAACGCCCGCTGGGCGATCGTTTGCTGCGCAAGCTGCTGTCGATTGTCGTGCCCAATCCGACCCTGTTTCGCATGTCGCTGATCGGCGCGAAGTTTGCAGCCCCGTTCGCGCGTTTGATGCCCGGCCGGCTCAAGGGCATGGTCAAGATGGGCGCGCGTCAGATGCATCCGCCAAGTTGGGTCGACAAACCCCAGGTGATCCCGGCCATTGGCGAACGCAAAGGCCGCGTTGCCATCCTGATTGGCTGTGCCCAGCAGGTGCTGGAAACCGAAATCAACGAATCGACAGTTCGTCTACTCACCCGCCTCGGGATTGAGGTGGTGGTTGCCAAGGGCGCTGGTTGTTGCGGATCGCTTGTCCATCACATGGGCAAGGAAGAGCAATCGCATGCCCAGGCCAAGGGCAACATTGATGCCTGGACCGCCGAACTTGCGGGTGACGGGCTTGATGCCATCGTCATCACCGCATCGGGCTGTGGCACGACGATCAAGGATTACGGCCATATGCTGCGCCATGACCCGGCCTATGCCGACAAGGCCGCAACCGTCTCCGGGCTTGCCAAGGATATCACCGAATATCTCGCTGGCCTTGATATTGACGGCGCTGTCTTTGCCGGGGCGACGCATGGGAATCCACGAGTGGCCTATCATTCCGCCTGTTCGATGCAGCATGGTCAGAAGATCACCCGACCGCCGCGCGATCTTCTCAAGCAGGCTGGCTTTGAGGTCGCTGAAATCGCCGAAGGCCATCTGTGCTGTGGTTCGGCCGGGGTCTATAACTTGCTCCAGCCGGAAATCGCCGGCCAGCTTCAGGAACGCAAACGCGGTAATATCCGGGCGACCGAGCCCGATCTGGTGGCGACGGGCAATATCGGCTGCATGGTGCAGATCGAAACCGATGAGCTCAAGGTGCTCCATACCGTTCAGCTGCTTGATTGGGCGGCGGGCGGTCCGGTGCCCGAAAAACTGCGCGACCGCATGAAGGCGACCGAATTGGCGGGCTAGGCCACCGTCGCTTCAAACAGCTAAAACAAAAAGGACGGCAGGGGATAACCTCTGCCGTCCTTTTGATTCCTGACCATCCTTTTCGGATGGTGCGCCAGATGGCGGCTTATTCTTCGTTGCCAAGCAGGCTTTTCACAATGCCCTCAGCGGCCGAGCTTTCGCTGCTGTCTTCAGCATAGGCCGCGGTCTTGTCGCGAATCCACTGAACGGCTGCGGCCTCATCGATATCAACTTTCTGCGCGACCTGGGTCAGAACCGCTTCGATGGCGAGAACGTGGGATGCCACATTGTTCACCGCGACATGAAGATCATCAATATGGCGCGATGCGGCTTCGGACATGTCGCCCAGTTCGCCAGACAGCTTTTGGATCAGTTCCTGAATCTCGTCGAGTGAGGCGTTGCTCATATCTTGCTCCTGTTTTGCCTGCGCGAGAATTTGGCGCGGCGTTTTTTGGTCCCTCTGGGGTCTAAACTCATTCACATAATCGTCCCGGTCTCCCGGATTTGTGCGGATATGCGGAGCGAAACCACAGGAAGATTTATATCTTTCAAGGTTTTGCGACAAAGTAGCCCGTGCAAATCCGGGTGATCCGAAGGACAACTGATATGAGAGAAAGCCTCTGCGTCAAATCCCTTGACCGGGGATCACCCCGCTCTGCGGGCTTTTCCTAGCTTTTTCTCTCATATCAGTTGCCGGGCCGGTCATGTGAATGAGTTTGGACCCCAAGCAACAGTTGCGTGGAATGGCGCTTATGTAAAGTACTTGCTGGGAAATATCGCCAATTCACGGCATTCAGCAGGCCCAAAATGGCCCGATCGGGCAATTGTTACAGTTTTTGTGACAGTCCGACGTAACAGTGGGCCGAATTTGCGTGTTGGAATGAAAATTCAGTGTTTTCAGGTGCGCATGAAAAACGGCTAAGTCATTGATTTTACATAGACGAAACAGCGGTTTTTACTGCTCTGATACGTTGTCACATAACGTTAACAAAAGCGACACAATACCGTAAGCACCCAGCGGTAGAGTCCGCCTCGCAGATCGTTGCACCGTTCCGAAGTGGAACAACCATTGGGGAATTTATGATGAAGAAGACTCTTGCTGTTGCGGCGCTTATGAGCGTTGCCGTTGCTGGCGCTGCCGAAGCACGCGACCAGATTCGTATCGTTGGTTCGTCCACCGTCTTCCCGTTTGCAACCGCAGTTGCAGAAGAATTCGGTAAAACCACCTCTTTCAAAACGCCGGTTATTGAATCGACCGGTTCTGGCGGTGGTCTGAAGCTGTTCTGCGCCGGTGTAGGCGAACAGCATCCGGACATCACCAACGCTTCGCGTCGCATCAAGAAGTCCGAAGTTGAAAAATGTGCTGCTAACGGCATTTCGGAAGTTACCGAAGTTAAAGTTGGTTACGACGGTATCGTTCTG
This sequence comes from Thalassospira sp. ABD4_177, assembly GCF_056160125.1. Lineage (NCBI taxonomy): Bacteria > Pseudomonadati > Pseudomonadota > Alphaproteobacteria > Rhodospirillales > Thalassospiraceae > Thalassospira > Thalassospira sp. ABD4_177. Next base: position 36,689 of record NZ_JBSWWO010000003.1, read on the forward strand.
TCGAACTCCAACGCTGCCCCGCAGCTCGACCTGACCAAAGAGCAGATCTTCCTTGCTCTCGCTAAAACCGTTCCGTCCAAAGACGGCCAGTCGCTGATCGACAACCCGTACAGCACCTGGGCAGAAATCGATCCGAGCCTGCCGGATGTTAAAATCGAAGTTCTCGGCCCGCCGCCGACCTCCGGTACCCGTGATGCCTTCACCGAGCTGGTACTCGAAGAAGCTTGCGAAAGCTTCCCGGTTATCGCTGCTCTTGAAGAAACCAACGAAGACCAGTTCGACGCAGTTTGCGCTGGCGTTCGTGAAGACGGTGGCTACGTTGAGGCTGGCGAGAACGACAACCTGATCGTTCAGAAACTCGAAGCCAACCACGATGCGCTTGGCATCTTCGGCTTCTCCTTCCTTGACCAGAATGGTGACAAGCTCCAGGGCTCCATGATTGCTGGTGTTGCTCCGACCTTCGAAGCAATCTCTGCTGGCGATTACCCGGTTTCCCGTTCGCTGTACTTCTACGTGAAGAACGCGCACGTTGGCACCATCCCGGGCATCAAAGAATACCTGGCTGAATTCACCGCCGAGAAAGCATTTGGTGACGAAGGTTACCTTGCTGACCGTGGCCTCATCCCGATGGATGCAGCTGAGCGTGAAGCAGTCCGCAATGCAGCGATGAACCTTTCGCCGCTGAGCATGTAACGCGATCTTTCAACCGGTGGCAGAGCGTTCTGCCACCGGTTTCTTTGTTTTCTGCCTTGGTTTATATATAGTTTCTGTCCTATTGGCCTCACGAACTGATTTCTGCAGGCTCATCTGGCGAACGGATCTAACATAATGTCCCTGTCTTTCCTGTTGCTCGCGATTGCCGCACTTTGTGCGCTGTCCTTTTATTTTGGGCGCCAGCGGGCTGTCGCCATCTCGGGCGGCCGACACAGCAATCTTCACTCGTTGCCGGCACATTACGGGGCGTACACAGCAGCATGGTGCGGACTTCCCGCGCTGTTTCTGCTTTTGATCTGGTACATGTTCCAGGGCTCGGTGATCGAAGCGCTGATCGTTTCCGACCTGCCTGCTGAAATTCTCAATGACTCCGGACGTCTGTCGCTCGCACTGAACAGTATTTCACTGATTGCTGCGGGCAATGGCCAGCATTTGTCTGTTTCGCCGGAAATCGTCGACGCCGGTCGTCGGCTTGGCAACCTGCAGACGATCGCCAATGCGGCACTTGTTGTTCTGGTCCTTTCGGCGGCGACCCTGGGTCTTGCGATGTCGTATCGCAAGATCGAAAAGGAAATGCGCGCGCGTAACAATATTGAACGCATCGCGCGCTGGATGATGATTGCCTGCTCGGCGATTGCCATCCTCTCAACGGTTGGTATCGTTTTCTCGCTTCTGTTCGAAGCGCTGCATTTCTTCACCAAGGTCAATCCGCTCGAATTTATCTTTGGTCTGGAATGGAGCCCGCAAACCGCGATCCGCGCCGACCAGGTTGCATCCGAAGGCGCCTTTGGGGCGATCCCGCTCTTTGTCGGTACTTTGCTGATCACCCTGATCGCGATGTGTGTTGCCGTGCCGATCGGCCTGTTCTCGGCGATCTATATGGGCGAATATGCCTCCCCGAAATTCCGTGCGGTGGCCAAACCTGCACTTGAAATTCTGGCCGGTGTGCCGACCGTTGTGTACGGCTTCTTCGCAGCCCTGACCGTTGCACCCTTCCTGCGCGACAATGGCGCGCTGCTTGGTCTTGATGTCAGCTCGGAAAGTGCGTTGGCAGCGGGCCTCGTCATGGGTGTCATGATCATTCCGTTCGTCTCCTCGCTGTCTGATGACGTGATGTCGCAGGTGCCGAAATCCTTGCGCGATGGCTCTTATGGGCTGGGCGCAACCAAATCCGAAACCATTCGTAACGTGATCTTCCCGGCGGCTTTGCCCGGGATTGTCGGCGCAGTTCTGCTCGCGGTGTCGCGTGCGATTGGTGAAACCATGATTGTTGTGATGGCGGCCGGTCTTGCGGCGAACATGACGGCAAACCCGCTTCAGGCTGTAACAACCGTAACCGTGCAGATCGTGACCCTTCTGGTCGGTGACCAGGAGTTTGACAGTGCCAAAACCCTCTCGGCCTTTGCGTTGGGGCTGGTTCTTTTCCTTGTCACCTTGGGCTTGAACGTATTTGCCCTTAAGGTTGTTCAGAAGTATCGCGAGAAATATGACTGATATGGCATCTCTTATGGAAGACAGAGCTGCGGCCAAGGTGATCTCTGACAATCTGCGCAAGCCGGTTGACTGGGACAGCCCGAAAATCGCCCGCAACATCAAAAAACGCTACGCTGCTGAACGCCGCTTTAAAATGTATGGCCTTGCTGCGATCGGTATCGCGCTTCTGGCCCTGTTCGTTCTGGCATTCTCGATCGGCTCGAAAGGCTACAGCGCCTTTTACCAGACCTATGTCCAGCTCGAAGTCACCTTCGACCCGGCCGTGATCGACCCGGACGGGACCGGCGATCCGGACGTGATCGGGCGGGCAAACTTTGACGGTCTGATCAAACAGTCCCTGCGCGAACGCTTCCCGGACGTGACGTCTCGCAGCGAGAAACGCAACCTGTATGGCATCGTTTCGGGTGGTGCCTCTTATGATCTGCGTGAACGGGTTCTCGAAAATCCGAGCCTGATCGGGCAGACGCGCACCATCTGGCTGATCTCGGGTGATGATTTCGATATGCTCAACAAGGGCTATATCGATCCGACCGTCGATGAAGGCGACCGTCGCCTCAACGATCAGGAAGTCGGCTGGTATAACGAACTGGTCGAAGCCGGTGCGGTGGAAAAACAGTTCCACACCCGCTTCTTCACCAGTGGTGACTCCCGCGAGCCGGAACTGGCTGGCATCTGGGGGGCGGCTGTTGGCTCGTTCTATACCCTGCTTGTCACCCTGGCATTGTCCTTCCCGATTGGGGTTCTTGCTGCGGTTTACCTGGAAGAGTTCGCACCGAAGAACCGCTTCACCCAGATTGTTGAAGTCAACATCAACAACCTGGCCGCTGTCCCGTCCATCGTCTTTGGTCTGCTCGGTCTTGAGGTGTACCTTAATGTCATGCATCTGCCGCGTTCGGCGCCGGTTGTTGGTGGTTTGACGCTGGCCCTGATGACGCTTCCGACGATCATTATTGCCTCGCGGGCTGCGATCAAGGCGGTGCCGCCGTCGATCCGCCAGGCCGCCCTTGGCTTGGGCGCATCCCCGGTTCAGACCGTGACCCATCATGTTTTGCCGCTGGCAATGCCGGGCATTCTGACCGGCACGATCATTGGCATGGCCCAGGCACTGGGTGAAACCGCACCGCTTCTGATGATCGGGATGGTCGCCTTTATTGTTGATATCCCGGGCGGGGCACTTGACCCGGCAACGGTTCTGCCGGTCCAGATCTATCTGTGGGCGGACAGCCCGGAACGTGCCTTTGTCGAGAAAACCTCGGCAGCGATTATGGTGTTGCTGGCATTCCTTGTCCTGATGAATGGACTGGCTGTGTATCTGCGCAAAAAATTTGAACGGAAGTGGTAAAATGGCTGCTGTATCCCAGAGCGCAATGACGGCAGAGCCGTCGGTCGAAAAACCGAAAATGACCGCGCGTAACCTTGATCTTTTCTATAGCGATAATCAGGCTCTCTATGAGGTCAACCTTGATATTGCCGAAAAGCAGGTTACCTCGCTGATTGGCCCGTCGGGCTGTGGTAAATCCACCTTCCTGCGCTGCCTGAACCGCATGAATGACACCATCGACGGTGTCACCATCAAAGGCGAAGTCACCCTTGATGGCCGCGACATTTATGACAAGCGCATCGACGTGGTTCAGCTGCGCGCGCGCATCGGCATGGTGTTCCAGAAACCGAACCCGTTCCCGAAATCGATCTATGACAACGTGGCCTATGGCCCGCGCATTCATGGTCTGGTCAATTCGCGTGACGAGCTTGACGAAATCGTCATGACCTCGCTTGAACGTGCCGGCCTTCTCAAGGAAGTCAAAGATCGCCTGCAGTCGCCGGCAACCGGTCTTTCCGGTGGTCAGCAGCAGCGCCTGTGCATCGCCCGTGCGGTTGCCGTCAGCCCGGAAGTCATCCTGATGGATGAGCCGTGCTCGGCGCTTGATCCGATCGCGACCGCCAAGGTCGAGGAACTGATTGACGAGCTGCGCTCGAACTACACGATCGTGATCGTGACCCACTCCATGCAGCAGGCTGCCCGTGTGTCACAGCGCACCGCGTTCTTCCACCTGGGCAAGCTGGTCGAAGTCGGCGAAACCGATCAAATCTTTACCAACCCGAAGGACGAACGCACCAAGGGTTACATTACCGGCCGCTTCGGTTAAGTGAGCCAGGAGTACGCATAAATGGCTGAAGATCATACCCATATCGTAAGTTCGTTCGACGAGGAACTGACCCGTCTGAACAACATCATCTCGCAAATGGGCGGGCTTGCCGAAAGCCAGCTTATTTCGTCGATCCGCTCGATCGTCAAACGCGATTCCGAGCTGGCCGAAAAAGTCATCCTGTCCGATCAGCGCATCGACGTTCTCGAACAGGAAGTCCAGGACTTTGCCGTTCGTCTGCTGGCGCTCCGTCAGCCGATGGCAGATGACCTGCGTCAGGTCGTGACCGCGCTCAAGCTGTCGAACGATCTCGAACGCATTGGTGATTTGGCCAAAAACATCGCCAAACGCGCCCAGGTCCTGAACCAGATCCCGCCGATCCGCCCGGTTCAGGCGATCCCGAACATGGCCAAGCTGGCCCAGGAAATCATCAAGGATGTCCTGGACGCCTATATCGAAGGCGATGCCGACAAGGCCCACCGTGTCTGGGAACGCGATCAGGAAGTGGACGATATGTACAATTCGCTGTTCCGCGAATTGCTGACCTACATGATGGAAGATCCGCGCAACATCACCGCGTCGACCCATCTGTTGTTCATTGCCAAGAACATCGAACGTATTGGCGACCACGCCACCAACATCGCCGAAACGATCTATTACCGGATCAAGGGCGAGGACCTGCCGGGTGTTGACCGGCCAAAAAACGACGCAGCGAACTTCGCTGTTGTCGAACCGAATGAGTGACACTGGAGCATAGGAAGATGGACCCAACGGTTCTTATCGTCGAGGACGAAGCTGCAATCGTAACCATGTTGCGCTACAACCTCGAACGCGAGGGGATGCAGGTCGTCGAAGCCGGAGACGGTGACGAAGCGTTGAAAATCATGGCAGAAACCCATGTCGATCTGGTTTTGCTCGACTGGATGTTGCCCGTCATGTCGGGGATCGAGGTCTGCCGCCAGATCCGCCGCAAGCCCGAAAGCCGGGATCTTCCGGTGATCATGGTCACCGCACGCGGCGAAGAAGGCGACCGTATTCGCGGCCTTGATACCGGCGCGGATGACTATGTCACCAAACCGTTTGCCATTGGCGAGCTGCTGGCCCGTATCCGGGCGCTTCTGCGTCGGTCCGGTCCGGCGCAACCACAGGGGCAGTTGATCTATTCCGACATCGAAATGGATCTCGCCGCTCACCGTGTCAGCCGCAATGGCAAGGCGATCCATCTTGGCCCGACGGAATTCCGTCTGCTGCGCTATTTCCTTGAACATCCGGGACGGGTTTTCTCGCGCGAACAGTTGCTGAATGCGGTCTGGGGCCCGAACATCTATGTCGAAACCCGCACTGTTGACGTTCATATCCGTCGCCTGCGCAAGGCACTCAATGACGTCAAAGGCACCCGCGATATCATCCGCACCGTCCGTGCGGCCGGTTATGCGCTGGATTCCGAAACCGCGGCCTAAGCCGTTTTGACACGCGATCCAATGAAAAACCCCCGTTGCGATGCGCAGCGGGGGTTTTTGTTTTAAATCCGGAATGGCTTTACGGGGTGTCCTCGGCCGGTTTGTCGGTTTCCTCGGAACTTCTCTGTTTTCGCTGTGTGCGCGGCGCCAGTTCGTTCATCAACAGCATATCGGCCCGGCGGAATTTGGCGATTTCGGCATCGATATCTTCCTGCGGCACCTCGCAGGCGGCCAGAACGTGATCCGATAACCGCAAGCCGGTTTCAAGTACCTCCGGGATGGCGGCATCCGCGCCATGGCGTGACAGCGGCCCGATATGGGTGATGTCCTGCGCACGGGCAAAAATCTTCAGATGCGGATAATGCTGGCGCAACAGCGCAACCGTCTTCTCCGTCGCATGCGGGTTCCCCATGGCAACAACCGCAATTTTTGCTTCGTCGGTATGTGCCGCCCGGAAGGTTTCCGGTCTTGACCCGTCGGCAAAGTAAACTGGTAGGCCTTCGGCCCGGCCACGCGAAACCTGCTGGGCGTCACTATCAAGCACCAGGAACGGGATGTTCCGGGTTTTAAGCAACCGCGCCAGAACCCGGCCAACGCGCCCGCTGCCGATCACCAGAACATGCTGCTGAATGCCCTCGGACTCTTCGGCGATCTTGCCAAGCTGGTCTTCTTCCTTGGGATGGAGCTTTTCCTCGATCTTGTGACCAAGGCTGATCAGGGTCGGGGTCAGGGCCATGGAAATCGCCACCACCGGGATCAGCATCGCCGCAATATCAAGCGGCACCGCCCCGTTCTGGGCCGCCAGGGCAAACATCACAAAGGCAAATTCACCACCCGCCGCGAGGCTCATCGCGACCCGGATCGCGAGACCGGTTTCAAACCGCATGGCACGCGCCAGTCCGAACAGAACCGCCGTCTTGATGGCGAGCAACAAGACAAGCCACATGACGATGGTGCCGAACTGGTTATAAACCACGTCGGCATTGACCGACATGCCCACCGACATGAAGAACAGCGACAGGAACACCCCACGGAACGGCGAGATATCGGCTTCGATCTGATGGCGGAATTCGGTTTCGGCCAGCATCACGCCTGCAATGAAGGCCCCCAGCGCCATCGAAAGACCGGAAACTTCGGTAAGGGTGCTGGCCGCCAGCACGACAAACAATGTGCCAATGGCAAACAGTTCCGGGTTTTTAAGCGACGCGATATAGCGAAACAGTCGCGGCAAGACATAACGCCCAACCAGCAACAGCAACGCAACCGACCCGAAACCAAGCAGTATGCTCATCCACGGGCTGGTTTCCGTTCCGGCATTGCCTGCCGCCTGCACCATGATCAGGAACGGGCCAACCGCCACGTCTTGTAGCAACAGGATGGCAAGGGCGGCACGGCCAAACCGGGTATTGAGCTGCCGGTCGTCAGAAAGCTGTTTTAGGATGATCGCAGTCGATGAAAGCGCAAGCGCACCGGCAATGACAAGCGCCGTGGGCAGCGCATACTCCATCGCCACCAGAAGCCCCAAAAGGGCTGCCATCGACACCACAATCTGCAAAACACCAAGCCCGGCAAAGCGTCCGCCAATAACCCGCAGGCGATCACGCGAAAGCTCCAACCCGATCATGAACAGCAGGAAGACAACGCCAAGTTCGGCAACAGTTGAAATGTCTTCGCGTTCGGAAATCAGGCCAAAGCCGAACGGTCCGATAAAGAAACCACCAATCAGAAATCCGATAATCGAATTCGCACGAAGCTTGTGCGCAATCGGAACCGCAATGATCGCGGCAGTCAGAATAAGGAACAGCTCGAACAGAACGCTGTGATGCATGGCGAAAATCGATCCGGCAGGCGGTTAAATATCTGAAAATAACGAGATTAACAGGATAACGAAAATAACCCTGCCAGTCGTGGGTAAATTTGACGCATGTGAAAAATTCACACCCCTGTCGCAGCATCCGGTTCTGGCGCGCCGTGATGTGCTTAAACGTTTGCGTGCGCACAATGTCACATCCTGATGACTTGCCATTCGGCTTGCCAAATGCCATCTTCCGCGGGCCTGACAAAAGGCCGGTTTAATCGCTTTTCAAACGAGCAGACATTTTGGAACAACTTATCCCCTATCTTCAGATCATCGCAGGTCTTGTTTTACTGACAGCAGGTGGTGAATTCATCGTAAGGGGGGCGGTTGGTCTCGCACTTTTGCTCGGCGTTTCCAAAGTCATTGTCGGTCTGACAATTGTCGCCGCCGGGACATCGGCGCCGGAATTTGTCGTTTCGCTGAATGCGTCCCTTAAGGGCACGGCCGATATCGCCATGGGCAACGTTGTTGGCTCCAACATTGCCAATATCCTGCTTATTCTCGGGGCGGTCGCATTGCTCAAACCTGTCGCGGCGTCGCGTGTGACGGTTGTGCGCGACGGGGGCACCATGTTGCTTGGCACTTTGCTGTTCATTGGTTTGTGCATGTTTGGTGTGATCGAACGCTGGGCTGGGGCGATCATGCTCTGTGTGTTGGCCGCGATCTGGTACTTCACCTACAAGCATGACAAAAATTCACCCAGCGAAGCCAGCCACCTGCATGAAGAAGAAGTCGATGAAATCGGTGAAAAGCCCAAAGGCTGGACCAAGCCGATCATTGCGACCGTGATCGGCATTGTCGGTCTGATGCTTGGTGCGGACTGGCTGGTTGAAGGCGGGGTAACGGTGGCCCGTCAATTTGGCGTCTCCGAGGCGGTCATTGGCCTCACCCTTGTGGCGTTCGGCACCTCCTTGCCCGAACTGGCTGCATCGGTGGTTGCTGCTTTCCGCGGGCATTCCGATGTTGCGCTGGGCAACGTATTTGGCTCAAACCTTTTGAACCTGCTGGTGATCATTGGTGGTGTTTCACTGATCGCGCCGATCCCGGTGCCAGAGCAGATCATGAATTCCGATATCTGGATCATGCTGGCTGTAACGGTGGGTTTGCTGGGCGTTGCCTATGCCCTGCGCAAGATTTCGCGCATCACCGGTGTGGCATTCGTGATTGCTTATCTGGTCTATGTCTTCCAACTTGTCGTAGCATAAAGCATATTGCGTCTAATCTGCCCCATTTTGCCGGAGAGAACCTTCTGTCCGGCGAGGAAAGGACCGCAGTACGTAGCGGGGCTACGTGCAAGGAGCTTGACGCTGCGGGGCGGAAGGTTCTCCCGGCCCGAAGGGTTTGTTTTTGGCGGCGTTTCGCGGCGTTACACCGTTTGACCGATGCACCGCATCGCTCTGCACGCTGTGCCTTGCCAAACGACACGCCAAAAACAAACACAATGGAGCAGATTAGACGCAATATGCTTTAATCAGTTCAATCAGGTTCCGGCGAAGCCGTTATAAGACCGGGACCACATGACAAGGATCGAGGCAGCGATGACAGCTCAGTCTCCAAAGTCGGTTTTGATTACTGGTGCTGCAAAACGCATCGGCCGGGCGGTCACCCTTGATCTTGCGCGTGATGGCTATGACATCGCCCTTCATTGCAATAATTCGCGCAGCGACGCCGAAGCCCTGGCAGGCGAGGTGCGCGATCTTGGCCGGCGCGCTTGTGTTGTTTCCGCCGATCTGACCAACGAAGAAGACGCCCATCGTCTGCTGGCCGATGCCAAAGACCAGCTTGGCCCGATCGGGGTTCTGATCAATAACGCCTCGACCTTTGAATATGATGATGTGAAGACTGCGACCCGCGAAAGCTGGGATCTGCATATGGAAACCAATCTGCGTGCGCCCTTTGTCCTGTCGCAAGAGTTCGCCAAACACCTGCCAGACGATTGCAAGGGGGCAATCATTAACCTGATTGATCAGCGCGTTTGGAATCTGACCCCGCATTTCATGACCTATACATTGTCAAAAGCCGGGCTTTGGACCCTGACCCAGACACTTTCCTTGGCATTGGCGCCAAAAATTCGGGTCAATGCCATCGGTCCGGGGCCGGCACTGCCTAGTAGCCGACAAACACAGGAAGATTTCGACGCGCAATGCGCGAAAACACCCCTGAAAATAGGGACAAACCCGCAAGAGATTTGCGACGCGGTTCGATTTTTCCTTGCCGCGCCGGCCATCACCGGGCAAATGTTAGCCCTTGACGGCGGGCAGCACCTTGATTGGGCGCCCAGTGGCGAAGACGATGCCCCCAACGAATGATGCCCGGTCGTGATGGGATAAATCACTGCCAAACATCGGGCCGGACGTGCGTGGTGATGCTGGAACCGCGCAAGAAAGCAGCACAAGGAAGACCGGAATATGACCGCAGGCCTTAAAAAGGATGCCAAAATTACGACACTGCCCTTTGCCGACTTGGCGGGCAGCCTGCGCCGTGTCTTTGTGCGTGACATGATCATTCACACCTCGATCGGGGTGTATGAACACGAAAAGGAAGCCCCGCAACGCGTTCGGATCAATCTTGATCTCGAAGTGCTCGAAGGCGACGGTGTTCAGAATGACGACATCACCACCGTGCTCAGCTACGAAGATCTGGTTGTCGGCACCCGTCGCATTTGCCAGGACGGTCACACCAATCTTGTGGAAACCCTTGGGGAAAAACTCGCCGATATGTGCCTTGCCGATCCGCGCGTTCGCAAGGTGATCGTCAGAGTTGAAAAGCTCGACGTTTTTGAAGACGTCACGGCAGTTGGTGTTGAAATCGAACGCCACAATAACGCGCGCTGATTACAGCAAACGATCCCGAAAAAATTTACTTTTCCGAGCCGGCAATCGAAGGGACTCTATGATTCCTCTAGGCCGAATCGCGATTGTGCTTATTCACAAGCATCTGGCGAATGTGAATCAAAGGAAAATATTCGATTTTTACGACTGTATTACCGAATGATTTCATGTTGACAGTATTTTTATTGAAGTAAATCAACAACTTAACTGTTTTGCTCAATAAATGGGCACTTCACAGAACGTTAAGACTCTCAAGGGGTGCAGGAAGTCACCCCCCTATTACCCACATAGTTATCCACAGACTTGGTGGACATCTTTTTTGGCATGGCGATTCCCCGAGATGCAGTTGCGATGTTAATCTTTTCCGCTATGTTCCAAAGCGTGTTTGCCAGTGACGATCGTCACAACTTTGGATGTATTTTAGAGTCCGTTGCTGCCCTGTTGAACAGCGCCATATTTACGTGATCGCGGAGTGCCTTGATGAAGCCACCAGTTTCCCCCGAAAACCCGACCGGGGATGATGCCCCGAAACGGGAAATCGGTTTGTCCCTTGATGGTGACAAAACCGAAGGCGGGGCGGCAAGGGGTGTCGAGGCGATCAAGCATGCGCTGAAAACCATGCCGGGGTCGCCTGGCGTCTATCGCATGATCGATGACAAGGATCGTGTGCTCTATGTCGGCAAGGCCAAGAACCTTAAAAAACGCGTGGTGTCCTATACCCGCATCATGCAGTTGCCGATCCGCATTGCCCGCATGGTGGCCCAGACGGTGCGGATGGAAATCATCACCACCCATACAGAGGCCGAAGCCCTTCTTCTTGAATCCAACCTGATCAAGAAGCTCAAACCGCGCTACAACATCCTGCTGCGTGATGATAAAAGCTTTCCCTATATCCTGATCACCGAGGATCACGACTATCCGCGCATCGTCAAACATCGTGGCGCACGCGCCAAGGATGGCAGTTGCTTTGGTCCCTTTGCCTCGGCCTGGGCGGTCAACAATACGATTAACCATCTACAACGTGCCTTTTTGCTGCGTTCGTGCACCGATGGTGTGTTTGCCAACCGTTCGCGCCCGTGCCTGCTGTATCAAATCAAACGCTGTGCTGCCCCCTGTGTCGATCGGATTTCCAAGTCCGAGTATGACGGGCTTGTTGATATTTGCCGGGACTTCCTGACCGGGCGCAGCCAGAAAATCCTCAAGCAGCTTGAAGCAGACATGATGGATGCGTCGGAAAAGATGGAGTTCGAACAGGCCGCGATGTATCGCGACCGTATCCGTGCGCTCAGCCAGATCCGCTCGCATCAGGACATCAACCTCGAAGGTGTCGAAGAGGCCGATGTGATTGCGCTCCATCAGGAAGGCGGCCAAAGCTGCGTGCAGGTGTTCTTCTTCCGCTCGGGCTCGAACTATGGCAACCGGTCCTACTTCCCGCGCCATGAACAGTCGGCCGAAATCCCGGAAATCCTCTCGGCCTTTGTCGGACAGTTCTATGCCGACAAACCTGCCCCCAAGCAGGTCTTTCTCTCGCACGAGATCGAAGGCCAGGAACTGGTCGAAACAGCACTTGGCGTAAATAACAATCGCAAGATCGAATTGCTTGTGCCCAAGCGCGGCGGCAAGCGCAAGCTGGTCGAACATGCCCTAACCAATGCCAAGGATGCCCTGGGGCGCCGACTGGCCGAAAGTGCTACCCAGCGCAAGCTGCTTGAAGATCTGGCCGACAAGCTTGATCTCGAAAGCACGCCCGAACGGATCGAGGTATACGATAACTCCCACACCCAAGGCACCAATATGGTCGGCGGCATGATTGTCGCTGGGGCTGAGGGCTTCATGAAAAACGCCTATCGCAAATTCAACATCAAGGGCGATATCGCACCGGGTGATGACTTTGCCATGATGCGCGAAGTCTTAACGCGTCGCTTTGCCCGCGCGCAAAAAGAAGACCCGGACCGTGAAAACGGCACCTGGCCGGATCTGTGCCTGATTGACGGGGGTCTGGGTCAGCTCGGTGTGGCGCGCGAAGTGCTCGAAGATCTCGGCATCGAAGACGTCATGCTGGTCGGTGTCGCCAAGGGGGTGGATCGAAATGCCGGCAAGGAAGTCCTGCACATTCCCGGCAAGGCGCCGGTGCGTCTCGATATGAAGGATCCGGTGCTTTACTTCATTCAGCGCCTGCGTGATGAAGCCCACCGTTGGGCAATTGGCACCCATCGCGCCAAACGCGCCAAGCAGATCGGCAAAAGCGTTCTGGATTCGGTACCCGGTGTCGGCGGTGCGCGCAAAAAGGCGCTTTTGCATCACTTCGGCTCGGCCCGCGGGGTGGCGGATGCCGGTCTGGCCGACCTTGAAGCCGTCGATGGCATCAGTGCTGCGCTCGCTCGAAAGATTTATGATCATTTCCACGAAGGAAAGTGATCACTTTCGCGCCTGAATGTTGCGATAGCGAACAATGGGAAAGCAGCCCTTGTGGTATATGCCTCAAGCCTTTAATAATTGCGCGGCTTTGGGCGGTGATGTGCCCGGGGCCGTGACGACAACCGTGACGCCATCGCAATAAAATCCGTCAAACAGGCCCCGTTTATGAAGAACCAGATTCCCAATCTGCTGACCATGTCGCGCATATTCGTAATTCCGGCGCTGATTGCGTCGTTTTACATCAATGGTCCGGTTGGCAACTGGATCGGCTTTGCCCTGTTTGCTTTTGCCGGGGTGACGGACTTCTTTGACGGCTATCTGGCGCGCAGCATGAATGTGGTCTCCCCGCTTGGTCGTTTTCTTGATCCGATTGCCGACAAGCTGCTGGTGGCGGCGGCCCTGATGATGATGGTGGCATTTGAACGCATTTCCGGTTTTGCGGTATTGCCCGCGGTGATCATCATGTGCCGCGAAATCATGGTTTCGGGCCTGCGCGAACATCTGGCCGAGATCAAGGTGCCGCTGCCGGTCACGGTGCTTGCCAAATGGAAAACCACGGCACAGATTCTGGCCATCGGCTTCCTTCTGGTTGGCGATGCGTCGCCCGAAATGATCCCCTCGATCCTGATTGGTGATATCCTGCTGTGGATTGCCGGGATCGTCACGGTTCAGACCGGCTATATTTATCTGCGCACCGGCCTCAAGCATCTCGACTAGGGCCGGATCCCAAGGTGGGACCCAAGGGCAGAACCCCATTTCACGCAATCCGGGACGGCGACAATGTCACGCGTTTCTGTTCAGCAACATGATTTTGACCCAGGTGCCGAACTTTCGGCTCTGGCCGATGGCCGTACCGATATCGGGGCGGCGGTCAGTTTTGTCGGGTTGGTGCGTGATATTCACGGTGGGGATAATGTCTCTGCCCTGACGCTGGATCACTATCCGGGCATGACCGAACGCGAACTGGAAAAGATCGCCGATGAGGCCGCGGCGCGCTGGCCGCTTGATGACATCCGCATCGTCCATCGCTTTGGCCGCATGTTGCCCGGCGAACGTATTGTTCTGGTGATTGTTCTGTCCGCCCATCGCCGGGCTGCGTTCGAGGCCTGCGACTTCATCATGGATTTCCTGAAAACCCGCGCCCCATTCTGGAAACGTGAAGAAACCCCGGATGGCGGTGATAAATGGGTCGAGGCAAAGGCATCCGATGATGCCGATGCCGACCGCTGGAAATAGCCGCTTCCGACCCGGGTTGTCAGATAAACTTCGCCAGGATCGATACCAGTTTCTCAAGCCCCTGCTGCAGGGCTGCGGCATCATTGACTTGCTGGCGCAGTTTCGCCATTTCCGCCATATCGATATCATCAACTTCCATCGCGTTACTGAGCTGCGCTGTCTGGAGGGTGGCAAGGTGGCTGGCGGCCTTGTCCAGGTGGGGTTTGGATTTGACCTGTTCGTTGATCGACGCCCCCTGATAGGTGACAGCGGCATCTGTGTAGGCCTGCTGCGCATCTGCAAGCAGCTGTCCGAATGTCTGGCTCATCATGATCTCCCTGTTTCCTAGTTGGTCGCGGTTTCAAGCAACCCGGTGCCGTGTGTTACAAGTTCTGCCGGGCTGAGGCTGCCGATCTGATCGGAAAGCTTGATGCCGTCTTCGACCGCACTGATCAGGGAAGCCATATCAAGCTTGGCGTAATTGTCGATCTGACCTTGCAGCTTGTTGCCAAGCGCCGAGGCGGTGACAAAGGCACGCAGGGTATCGGCCTGCATGGTGCTTTCATTTGCGATCAGGTTTTCCCAACGCTGCCACCAGGCCTCGACAAGCAGTTTCTCGGCTTCGGGGTTGTTGTGCTCCTGGCTTTTGATCTGATTAAGCTCGGCAATCAGGGTGCTGCGCCGGGTGATGAATTGCGGCGGGGTGCGGGCGAAATCACTGCTGATGGTCGCCAGTTGCTTGCGCAGTTTTTCAAGGATCGGACCCGATTGCGTCACCGCCGACGCGCCCAAGGCTGATCCGGCTTCGATATTGTCAAAGATCGCGACAAACTGCTGATACTGGCTTCGCAGATCCTTGAGCGTGCTCTGCCATTTGCGCGCGACATCCGGGTCAATCTTTACTGCGTCGGGATCAAGCAGGGTGTCGATATTGGCGGCTGTGACCTTGCCGGTAAATGCCTCGATATTGGCAACGAATTGGCTGCGTTTGGCGCTATCGGATTTCGGGAAGGGCGCGAACTGGGTGCTATAGGCCGCGTCATAGTGATCGAACGCCTGCTCGGTGGCGCTGCCAAATTGTGTGACCGACAGTTTCAGCGTTTCGGCCTTCTGGCTGCAGGCGGCAAGCAGGGTGATCGCGCCGATCAGAAAGCTACGGCGGATAAATGGTATGAGGATTGAAATGGTCATATCGGCCCCGTCTGATGATTTTGCCCGATCGGGCATCAGGTTTCAGACGGGGACGGGATCAGTTTGTGATCTGCGCAGGCTGATTGTTTGATGAAAACGAATAATCGTGCTGATTATTTGCTCAGCATGAAAAGCGCCTGATTGCCAAAGAAGTTGGAAAATCGGGTCTGACTGCCAAGGCTGAGTTTTGAGCCCGCTTCATTCAAAACCATCATGCAATCGATCGTCAGATTCATTTCTTCACACAGCCCAACGAAGTCCAGAACTGTGCAGAAATGGATGTTTGGCGTCTCATACCACATGATCGGCAGGTTGGGGTTTTGCGGCATGCGGCCGCGGAACATCAGATCAAACCGCGCGCGCCAATGTCCGAAATTCGGGAAGGACACAATCGCCTGCTTGCCGATGCGAAGCAACTCCGACAGGACTTCTTTCGGGCGCTGGGTTGCCTGCAAAGTCTGGCTGAGAATGGCATAGTCAAAGGCGCCATCCGGGTAGTCGCCGAGATCCCGGTCGGCATCGCCCTGCATCACCGGCAAGCCTTGCGCGACGCAATTGCGCACTCCTTCGTTCGATAGCTCAAGCCCGCGGCCATCAACCTTCTTGGTGCGGGTGAGATAGCCCAGTAGTTCGCCGTCGGCGCACCCGATATCAAGCACGCGCGTGCCCGGATCGATCATGTCGGCGATCAGCTGCAGGTCGACGCGGATACGGTCGCTGTGCGCCGGGATGTCCGTGGCGTTTGAAATCGTTTCTTCCATGATTATTTAAGCCCCCGGCCTTCGGCAGCGCCTTCGATAAAGCCGCTCAGAACCATGTGGAAATCCGGCTCATCAAGCAGGAATGCGTCATGGCCCTTGTCACTTTCAATTTCGACACAGCTGACATTGCAAGACGCCGCGTTTAGTGCATGCGCAACAATGCGGCTTTCGGCGGTGGTAAAGCACCAGTCACTGGAAAACGAGACAACACAGAACCGGGTTTTGCAGCCCCGGAACGCCTCGGCCAGACGGCCATCATATTCCAGTGACAGATCAAAATAATCCATCGCACGCGTGATATAGAGATAGCTGTTGGCATCAAACCGGTCGACGAAGCTTTTGCCCTGATGGCGCAGATAGCTTTCGATCTGGAAATCATTGTCGAAGCTATAAGTGATCGCCCCACGGTTCTGCAGCTTACGGCCGAATTTGCGATGCAGGGCCGGTTGCGACAGATAGGTGATGTGCGCAGTCATGCGCGCGACAGCCAACCCGCGCGAGGGCTTCTTACCTTCAAGCAGATAGTTCCCCCCACACCAGTCCGGATCGGCCATGACGGCCTGACGCCCGACTTCGTGAAAGGCGATGTTTTGCGCCGAATGGCGGAACGAGGTCGCAATCGGGGCGGCGGCGTAAACGCGCTCCGGATAGCTTTTGCACCATTCAAGAACCTGCATGCCGCCCATCGACCCGCCAATAACGGCAAACAGCATGTCGATGCCCAACGCGTCAATCAGCATGGTCTGGGCGCGCACCATATCGGCAATGGTGATGACCGGGAAATCAAGGCCCCACGGCTTGCCGGTTTCGGGATTGATTTCCTTGGGGCCGGTACTGCCAAGGCAGCCGCCAATCACATTGCTGCAGATGACAAAATACTTGTCGGTATCAATAATCTTGCCGGGTCCGACAATCTCGGACCACCAGCCTTCCTTGCCGGTGATCGGATGGACGTCATCGGCAACATATTGATCACCTGTCAGGGCATGGCAGACCAGAATCGCATTGGATTTATCGGCATTGAGTTCGCCATAGGTCTGATATGCCAGCGTGAAGGGGCCAAATTCCACACCGCTGTCCAGGCGCAGCTTTTCCGTCTCGCCGAGCACCATGTGGTGACCGGGAAGTGGGGGGCGCTTTTCTGTGTCGGTTGCGGTGGGCATGAATGGCTGTTTCCTTGTTTATTAGATGATTTTTCGCACAAACTGGCGCTCCGCTGTCGAGCAGATGGCACGTTTGCTGAAAATTCGCTTGTCCTAGCTATGAAGCAGAGCCGGGGTTAGTCAATCTTTTCTTTGCATTTCTGCGGCCCTGTCCTAATACTGTGCGCCGTTTTACAAAAGAGTGAAAAATGGCGTGCGAAGACGAAAATTTGGCAAATCTTGACCTGGATGGGCTGCGCGGAGAGATCGACGAGATCGATCAGGCGCTGCAATCCCTGATCATTCGCCGGACCAAGGTTGTGCAGGCTGTCGGAGCCTATAAGGACCGCGTGATCGCAGCCGGTGGCAAGGTCAAGGTTCCTTATCGTCCGGCCCGCGAAGCGCGGATCATGCGCACCCTTGTTGATCGTCATGAAGGTGCCTTCCCGACAACTGCCCTGATCCAGATCTGGCGCGAAATGATCGCCGCCGGCACGCGCCTTGAGGCGCCTTATACCGTTGCGCTTTGCCGCAATGCTGAGGGTGTGGATTGCTGGGAACTGGCGCGGCTTAATTTCGGTTGCCTGAACGAGATTGTCGAGTTTGAGACCCCGCGCGAAGCATTTGGTGCGCTGGAAGAAGGCCGCGCTGCGGTGGGGGTCTTCCCGAAGCCCGAGCTGGGCGAAGCCATGCCGTGGTGGACCCACCTGACAGAGCAAAGTGCGGTGCGCGTTGTTTCCAAGCTGCCGTTTGGCGGCCGTCCGGTCGGACGCGGGGAAACGACCGAAGGTTTCGTCCTGGCCGCGATTGAGCTTGAAGACAGTGGGGATGACCGGACTCTGTTTGTTGTCAGCCTGTCAAAAGAGATTTCGATGGATACCGTGCGCAAAAAAATTGCGGATGGTATCGACGGATCGGTAATCCTTGGCTTTTCTGACGATCCTGATGCAGATCGGCGTTTTGTTCTTGTTGATGTGCCGGGATTCTTTTGTAATCGCGCCGATGCGTTTCAGGCGACCCTGGATGCGCAAGGCCTTCGCCCCGAAAGTTTGCGGGTTGTCGGTGCCTATGCCGTGCCGATCGCCGAAGACGCACTGAGTTAACTATGCCTTGCTGGTCATGAATGGCCACTGTTTCCCTTGGGAGAATAATTGATGTCTGCGCCCACCCCACGCCCCGGAATTCTTGATATTGCGCCCTATAAAGGCGGCAAATCCAGTGCTGACAGTGCTCAGCGCGTGATCAAGCTGTCGTCAAACGAAGGCGCGCTTGGCCCGAGCCCGAAGGCCATGGAAGCGCTTCGCAAGTCGGCGGAACGCCTGCATCGTTATCCGGATGGTGGGTGTGACGTGCTGCGTCACAAGCTGGCAGATAAATACGGCCTGGAATTTGATCAGCTGATCTGTGGCAACGGGTCTGATGAAATCCTGACGCTTTTGATCCGTGCCTATGCCGGTCCGGGTGATGAAGTTCTGTATTCCGAACATGGTTTCCTGATGTATCCGATTGCGTCCATGGGCGTTGGGGCGACCCCGGTTACGGCCAAAGAAACCAACATGACCACCGATGTTGATGCACTTCTGGCGGCGGTTACCGACAAAACCAAAATCGTCTTTGTCGCCAACCCGAACAACCCGACGGGCACCTATATTTCGGATGCGGAAATGAAGCGCCTGCGTGATGGTCTGCGTGACGACATCGTTCTGGTGGTTGATGCGGCCTATGCCGAATTCATGACCGGTCAGGAAGATTATTCCGCAGGTGAAGCGCTTGTGAAAGCGGGCAACAACACCGTGATGACCCGGACATTTTCCAAGATTTATGGTCTGGGTGGTATTCGTCTGGGCTGGTGCTATGCGCCGCCGGCGATTGCCGATGTGCTGCACCGTCTGCGCAACCCGTTCAACGTGCCGCTGCCGACCCAGGAAGCTGGGGCCGCTGCCCTTGATGACGATGATTTCGTCAATGATTGCGTGCGCCACAATGCCGAAACGCTGTCCTGGTTCCGCGATGAGGTCAATGCCATCGCGGGCCTTAAGGCACATCCGAGCTACGGCAACTTCGTTCTGGTCGAATTCCCGACCGAAGACGGCAAGAATGCCGATGCCGCCAATGATTTCATGATGGCCCGTGGCGTGATCCCGCGCAAAATCGGTGCCTATGGCCTGCCGCAGATGCTTCGTATCTCTATCGGTACGAAGGAAGAAATGGAAATCTGCCTTCAGGCCATCAAAGACTTTGTGAACGCTTAAAATGACCCATACTGCATCCCAACCGTTGTTTGAAACCGTCGCCTTTATCGGCATGGGCCTGATCGGCTCGTCCATGGCACGTCGCATCCAGCGCGACGGCCTTGCCAACAAAATCACCTGTGCGGTCCGCTCGGAAGCGACCCGTGAGCGGGTGCTTGAACTTGGTATTGCCGATGAAGCCTATTGCGACATCAAGGACGCGGTTGGTGATGCGGATCTGGTTATGGTGTGTGCGCCGGTTGGTGCCAATGAAACCATTGGCGCGCAACTGACCGGGGCGCTGAAGAAAGGTGCGATTGTTTCCGACGTCGGGTCGGTCAAGCAGTCGGTGATCCGCGATATTGCGCCGCACCTGGATGAAGGTGTGCATTTCGTTCCGGGCCACCCGTTGGCCGGGACCGAGCATTCCGGGCCGGATTCCGGTTTTCCGGAACTGTTTGAACAACGCTGGTGCATCCTGACCCCGGTTCCGGGCGAGAACGAGGATGCGGTGGCGAAGGTTCGCGCGCTTTGGGAAGCCTGCGGCATGCATGTCGAATGCATGGATGCCGATCATCATGATCGTATTCTTGGCATTACATCGCATCTGCCGCACCTGATTGCCTACACGATTGTCGGGACCGCGACCGATCTTGAAGATGCGCTGCGTCAGGAAGTGATCAAGTTTTCCGCGACCGGTTTCCGTGACTTTACCCGTATCGCGGCATCTGATCCGACCATGTGGCGCGACGTGTTTTTGAACAACCGCGAAGCCGTTCTTGATGTGCTGGGTCGTTTTCAGGAAGACCTGATGGCGCTGCAACGTGCCATTCGCTGGGGCGAGGGTGACAAGCTGTTTGATCTGTTTACCCGCACCCGTGAAATTCGTCGTGGCATTGTCGATGCCGGACAGGACTTCACCAACTTCTCGGCCGAGGGTGAAGACCGCCAAAGCGATGAAAACGCCAAGAAGAAGCCTGCCGAATAGTACCATGATGCCCGATTATCCGGGATAAACCGACGGACAACAGCCCCACATGTTGCACCGTCCGGTCCAAGGGGATTGAAATGTCTGCCACCAATCATCCAGAGCATTATCCATCAAATATGCACCATTCTGCCGAGAGCAGTCTTCTACCCAGCAAGAAGAGGCATGCAGGACTCAGTGGGGCTAAGTTCAATTGCCTCGACGCTGCGGGGTCGAAGACTGCTCCGGCCCGAAGGGTTTGCATTTGGCGAGGTTTGGCTGCGTTACATCACTTGACCGATGTGGCGCATCGCTCTTCGTGCTGTGCCTTGCCAAACCGTTCGCCAAATGCAAACAGAACGGTACATATTTGATGGATAATGCTCTCTTCGCCCGGATCATGCCGTTTGTCTTTGTGTTCCTGTGGAGCACGGGCTTTGTGGGCGCCAAATTTGGCCTGCCCTATGCAGATCCGTTCGTTTTCCTGTTTGTCCGATTTGTCATCGTTCTCGTCCTGATGATCCCGGTCATCTTTTTGATGGGGGCGAAATGGCCGAAAACCTGGCGCGAGGCGGCCCATATCGGCACCACCGGTGTGCTGGTGCATGGGGTTTATCTTGGTGGGGTGTTCTGGGCGATTGATACCGGACTGCCTGCCGGGCTGGCGGCCCTGATTGTCGGGTTGCAGCCGGTTGTGACGGCATCGGTTGTCGGGTCGCTTCTGGGTGAGCGGGTCTCAATACGCCAGTGGGGCGGCTTGATCCTTGGCCTGATTGGTGTGGCATTGGTGCTGTTGCCCAAGATCGGCGACGGTGTGGGCATTACCGCATTTGGCATTGGATTGGCGGTTGCTGCCCTGCTTGGCATGACGGCGGGGACACTTTATCAAAAACGGTTCTGCACAGGCATGGAGCTTATGAGCGGCACGGTCGTGCAATATGTCGCTGCCAGTGTCTTTGTTGGTGTCGTTGCCCTGTTCAAGGAACCACTGCACGTTGAATGGAGCATGGATTTCATTCTGGCGATGGCGTGGCTAGTTTTGGTTCTGTCCATCGGGGCGATCATGCTTTTGATGGTGCTGATCAAGCAGGGCGAAGCCACCCGTGTGGCCAGCATGTTCTATCTTGTGCCGCCCACAGCTGCGTTCTTTGCCTGGCTCCTGTTTGACGAGCAACTTGGCGTTCTTGGCTTTGCCGGATTTGCAATTGCGGCCCTTGGGGTGGCATTGGTGATCATGAAGCGCTAGGGTCCAAATTCATTCACATGACCGTCCCGGCAACTGATATGAGAGAAAAACAAGGAAAATGCCGCGGAGCGCGGTGATCCCCGGTCAAGGGATTTGACGTAGAGGTTTTCTCCCATATCAGTTGTCCTTCGGATCCCCCGGATTGGCACGGGCTATTTTGTCGCAAAATCTTGAAAGATGTAGATCTTCCTGCGATTTTGCTCCGCATATCCGCACAAATCCGGGAGACCGGGTCGATCATGTGAATGAGTTTGGACCCTGTTTCCCGTAAACCAACTAATCAAATGAACAGCAAAGCTGTCGGAGGAAAGTTTGACGGACGCCCGCGAAAAATGGGTTTTTGGATATGGTTCGCTTCTGTGGCGGCCCGGTTTTGAGTTTGCCGAGTGCGCGCGTGCGCTGCTGCCGGGCTACCACCGGTCGTTCTGCATCTATTCCCATCATTACCGCGGCACCCCGGAAAATCCCGGTTTGGTTCTTGGCCTGAACAAGGGCGGGGAATGTGTCGGTAACGCGTTTCGCATCACGCCGGAAAACTGGTCAAAGGTGAAAGCTTATCTTGATGAGCGCGAACTTGTGACCAACACCTATATCCCGGCGGATGTCGAGGTCGAGCTTGATGACGGGCGCAAGGTGATTGCGCACACCTATGTTGCCGATCCGACCCACGAACAATATGCCGGGAACCTGCCGGTGCGCACGGCGGTCGAGATCATCGTGGCGGCCCATGGCAATGTCGGCCCGAACCTTGAATATCTTGAAAACACGGTGAGCCATCTCGACGAGATGGGCATCATTGATCCGCCGCTGCATGATCTGATGGATCTGGTCCGCCGCGAATATGGCGAGATCAACATGGGAGCGGGTATCTGATGAGCCAGTCCAGCGGAAGCGCCGTTGCTTCTGGTCAGAGTGGTGCGCAAACACCCATGACCGTGGCCTATATCATGTTGGTGTGCTGCACGTTGATGTGGGGGTCAAACCACGTCGTGGCACGTGGTATCAATGAAACAGTGCCGTTTGAAGCACTTTCCTTCTGGCGCTGGATCGTCGCGATCTGCCTGTTGTTGCCGTTCTGCGCCAAATATTTGCGCCGCGATCTTGCGATCATGTCCGAACACAAACTGTCGATGTTCTTGATCGGCTTTACCGGTGTGTTCCTGTTTTCCGTAGTGATTTATCTCGCGGCCTATAACACGACGGCGGTCAATACCGGGCTTTTGAATGCGACGACACCGATCTGGGTATTGTTGTTTGCAGCCCTTTTAACCGCCGACAAGCCGCGTCTTGGTCAATGGCTGGGTGTGCTGATTGCCGGGGCGGGGACCGCGACCATCATCGCCAAGGGTGATCCGTCGGTTTTTGCCCGTATGGATTTCGTTCTGGGTGATGTTCTGGCAATGATGTCGGCCATGGTCTGGGCAGCCTATTCGATGTTTTTGAAACGCGCACCCAAAGGTGTGCATCCGCTCAGCCTTGTGTTTGTGTCGGCCCTGATCGGTTTGTGCTTCCTGACCCCGCTTTATATCTGGGCGCTGGTGGTAAATGGAAAGCCGTTCTTCACCACCCTTGATCCGGTTTGGCCCGATATGCTCAAGATTTTCTATATCGGGGCGGGCCCGGCGTTTTTGGGCTATATGTTCTGGAACAAGGGGGTGTCGATGGTCGGCCCGGCCAAGGCCGGGGTGTTCATGTATCTGATCCCGGTCTGTTCAAGTGGCCTTGCGATCGCGTTTCTGGGCGAGGCGCTGCATCTTTATCATCTGGCGGGGATCATTCTGATCGTGTCGGGCATCTGGCTTGTGACCCGCAAAAAGACAGAGCGTGTTCGCGTTACAAAGCCATAGATAAAAAAGGCCCGCATGCCAGATGGTGTTGCGGGCCTTCTTGTTTATGGAAACTGCTGTGAGCCAGCCGTTCAGGAGACCTTGTTGCTGCTTGGGTCTTTGACAGGGTCGACGCCAAGTTGCGCGTCCTCTTTTTCCTGCTTTGCCTCGATGTCATCTGTGGTGAGCATGGGCAGCTGGAATTCAGCCTGTGCTTCGCTCTCAAGCTCGCGGGTGCGGGTATCAATGCGGTGCTTGATTTCCTTCATGAAGGTCTTGCGATCCAGTCCGGCTTCCATGGCAGGCAGGAATTCCATGGTGACCCGACCGCCATATTTCATGAAGCTGTCGCGTCCCCAGAACATGCCGGAATTGAGCGCAACCGGAATGACCTTGGTATCGGGGAAGGCTTTGTAAAGCGCGAAAATTCCCGGGTGATACGGGCGGTTTGAGCCCGGTGGGGTCCGCGTGCCTTCGGGGAAGATGACCACCTGACGGTTTTCTTCCAAAGCCTTGCCGGCCCCCTTGATCATGTCCTTGAGGGCAGCACTGCCTGCCGACCGATCAACGGCGATCTGGCCCGACAGGACAAGGAACTGTCCGACCAGCGGAATGCGTGTCAGTTCCTTTTTGAGGATATAAGCCGGATCGCTGACCACAGTATGAAAGGTCAGGGTTTCCCACGCCGATTGGTGTTTGGCGACAATGATGCAGGGGCCACTGGGCAGATTTTCCAGACCGGTAAAGCGTTTGCGCATGCCAACCGAATAGCGCAGCGCCAATTGGGTCAATCGACACCAGGCATGCCCGACAAACTGGTTGGCCTTGCGGCCACACACCATCAAGGGCATCAACACAATGCACAGAATGGCAGTGCCGCCGAAAAACAACACGTTAAAGAGCAACGCGCGCAATGCAATCATTCAGACAAAATCCTTCATGGGCCGAAATATTCGCTGTTTTGTAACAGCAATATGACGATCAGAAAATGCCGATTGTTCAGCCATCCTTGCCCGTGACATTGGATGCGGAATAATCATCAAGGTCCGGGGCGTCACCGGATGTTCCGCCGGGGCTGCGCAGGGCCTTGCGGTCACCGTTCGGCAACCAGTTGAGCAAGGTGTTGCGCAGGCTGGCAAAAACATACTTGTTATATTCGCTGGCGATCAGCGCGGTGCTGCCCGGGAAACGCCACCAATTGTCGATTTTGACATTATCGGGAAAAACCGGGTGGGCGATGATTTCGACATCGGGCATCAGGCTTTTGAATTCCAGAAGCGATCTTGGCATGTGGTAATTGGCCGTGACGATGCGCAGGCTTTTATAGTCTTCCTCATACATCCAGACGGCAGTTTCAATCGCATTGCCACGCGTGTTTTCCGCGACATGGCCCAGAACGACACAGCATGAAATCAGGCGCGGGTCGGATTTGCCAACCGAGAGCAATTCATCAACTTCAACACCGCGATAGACACCCGATATGAACAGCTTGTCGGCAAGACCGCGCAACAGAAGACGACGACCTTCGGACAGCCGTTCGCTGCCACCGGTCAGAACGACAATGGCGTCGGTTTTTTCGGACGGGCTATCGACGGCCTTGGGGATGTAATCGACATACCACACAAAGCCCGCCGCCCAGATCAGCCCGCAGACAATCAGGGTCGAAAGCAAAAAACGAAACCGCCGGAAGCGGCGGCGATGCTGCACACTAAGCGGGGGCTTGTTCATGAATGCGTGCCTAAAGCATGTTGCATTTAATCTGCTCCATTGTGTTTGTTTTTGGCGTGTCGTTTGGCAAGGCACAGCGTGCAGAGCGATGCGGTGCATCGGTCAAACGGTGTAACGCCGCGAAACGTCGCCAAAATCAAACCCTCCGGGCCGGGATAACCTTCGGCCCCGCAGCGTCAAGCTCCTTGCACGTAGCCCCGCTACGTACTGCGGTCCTTTCCTTGCCGGACAGAAGGTTCTCTCCGGCAAAATGGGGCAGATTAGATGCAATATGCTTTAAGTGGGGGCAATCTGGCATGAATTCGGAGCTCCTGAGAGGGCTAAGGCCATGATCCCGAAAGGGAAGTGGTAACAACCGACTATACGAAGACCATCAACGGGTTACAACATCCGGTGTAGGACACGCAGCACGGTTCGGGTGGCGGTGATACCTGCGACCATCGCAACAATGAAGGGAATGGCGACGATCAGGCCGATAAAGGTCGGGCTGAGAACAAGGGACGGAACCGGCCAACCCGCACGCATGCCAAGCCAGCCGATCAGGGCCGATACCGGCAGCGCAATCAGAAGACCGATCAGCGCGCCAAAGAAGGCCAGGCGTTGATTGTGACGGCCAAACTGACGGGCGATATAGCCATCCTGCGCCCCGATCAGATGCAGCAATTCAATGATGCGATGATGGATCGAAAGCCCGGACCGGGTGGCAAAAACCACCGACAGCATGGTCGCGCCAAACAGAACAATGATCAAAAGGGCGAGTGCGAGTTCAACCGAAAAGGCGACATCGGCAATGCGTTCGATCCAGATGCGGTGATCATCCAGAACGGCTTCGGGGGCGATCACGCCCAGACGCCGTTCAAGCGCATCAAAGTTGAACCCGGTTTCAGGGGTGACTTCGATGATGCGCGGAATGGGAAGTTCGCTGACGACTTCATCGGGGCCGAGCCACGGTTCGAGCAGGGCGGCCATGGTGTCGGGGCTGAGTTCCTCGATCCGGGCGATGCCAGACATGGTGGACACCTGTTCGATGATGCTGTCGACTGTTCCTTGCAGGGCCGCTTCACGTTCGGCAGGGGTTCGGTTGGCAAGCTCGGTCGGGGGGACCTGGATCGACAGGCTGCCTTCGATCTGGCCCGACCATTGGCCGACACTGTCATGCAGGGCCGCCAGCCCTACGATCGAGAAGGTCAGAAGCGCCACCATCAGGGCGACGATGCTCGGCAAGAAGCGCGAGGAAGAGTCGCTTTCAAGAGGAAGGTGCGATGGTGGTGCGCGAAATGCCATGATCGTGTGTTGGTCCTGTTGATCCCGTTTACGAGTCTTGAAGGTTAAGAGGTCGGGCGTTAGCCGCTGTTGGTGACGTCATGCAAGGTACCACCTTCAAGCAGCCATTGGGTATGGCCAAAGCGCCGGACAAGGTTGCGGTTGTGGGTGGCGATCAGAACGGTGGTGCCGAGCTTGTTGAGCTCTTCAAACAGATAAAGCAACCGCATGGCGATTCGGTCATCGACGTTACCGGTCGGCTCATCGGCCAGAAGCAGGGCCGGGCGACCAATGACGGCACGCGCGATGGCAACACGCTGTTGCTGGCCACCAGACAGGCGCGAGGGCGGTGCATTGACGTGATCGCCAAGCCCAACCCATTCGAGAAGTTCGGTGACGTTTTTGCGAATCTGCAAATCTTCGACGCCCGCCACACGCAGCGGCAGGGCAACGTTTTCGAACGTGGTCAGGTGGTTGATCAGGCGGAAATCCTGAAACACGACGCCGATCTTGCGGCGAATCGCGGGCAGTTCTTCACGCGGGATGCGGATATTATCGCGCCCGAAAATCGAAATTTCGCCCCGTGTCTGACGCAGTGCCAGATATAAAAGCCGCATCAGGGTCGATTTGCCTGCGCCCGATGCGCCGGTCAGGAAATGAAAACTGCCGCGGCCCAAAGAAAAATTGAGGTCGCGCAGGATTTCCGGTCCGGATTCATAGCGGACTCCGACATTCCTGAAACTGACGACGTCGGTCAAAACTCTTGCTCCATCTGGGCGAATGACGGTCTTTGCGGGCAGAAGGCTTGGGTTGGGACCCTAGCAGTTTATAACGGCTTTCTCCATTATCTGACAGGGTTGGAAAGCGGCCCTGTCATGACAATATCGAAAATGAATTAACTGGTTAGAACGGTTTCTTGTCTATTTTAGGGTGTCATGAACAGCGGGGCTATCCGGTGGTTTGACACCCAAATCCGGGCAGCTTCTGTTATCTGTGCTTAACAGTCTGTTAAATCGCGGCTATTTACATATAGTGTAAGTCTTCACTGACGGCACAGGGGGACCGTCAGTCGCGATCAGCTACTTACCTTCCCCCGTGTTTGACGCCGCCGTCATCGATATGCCAGGTTTGCAATGATCATTACTTGCCCAGAGTGTTCCAAGAAATACTCAGTTAAGACAGAAGCAATCGGCCCCAAGGGCCGAACCGTGCGCTGTAAAAGCTGCGGCAATAGCTGGCATCAGGACCCGCCCGGCGCAAAGAAGGCTGCCCCGGCACCTGCTCCGGCCCCGGAAAGTGATATCCCGGCCCCGTTCAACGAGGAAGGATCGCTTGGTGCTGATTTCAATGCAGATCAGATGGGCGGAGCCCCGGTTGATCCGGGCTTTGAAGAAGCCGACAAAATCCCTGATCCGCCCCCGATTCCCCAGCAGCTGATTCGCAACAATCCCAAGCCGGAGCCCAAAAAGAAAAAAGGCATCATTGGCTGGATCATCTTCCTGCTGTTGCTTGGCGGGATTGGTGCGGGCGCATATTTCGCCAAGGACCAGATCATCGAGATGTGGCCGCCGATTGCCAAGGTCTATGACATGGTCGGGCTTGATGTCCCGCATGTGGGCGAAGGTCTTGATATCCGCGAACTGCCGCCGACCCGTGAAGAAGAAGACGGGGTTGATGTGCTCGTGGTGCGGGCCGAGATCGTCAATGTCAGCGAAGAGCCGCGTGCGTTGCCTTACCTTCTGATCGAGCTGCTTGATCCGCTTGATCGTGTGGTTCAGCGCAAGAAGGTACCGCTGATTTATGATGAGTCGCTTGTCTCGACCGGTGCGGAAATGCCGATGGAGCAGCAGATGCTGCCGACTGGCGAAAGCATGCAAGTCGAAACCAAGATCCGCCGTCCGAACCCGACGGCAACCCGCCTGCAGGTGACGTTCCTTGACCCGCGTGAGGCGATTGAGCCTTAAGCGACCGGGAATGATCCAGAAAATGAGAAAGGCAGCACACTGTGTGCTGCCTTTTTTGTTTGCGGGCAGTGCCGGATGATCAGAACCGTTTGAGAAGGCGGTCGATATATTCCTGTTCGATCTGCGGGCGGTCAGGATCGCCCGATCGACGCCGGAGTTCTTGCAAGATGCGCCAGGCGCGCTCAAGGGTGTTTACATCCGGGATGATGGTGGTGCCATTGCCGCCGACCGGTCGGCCCAGCGGATCACGGCGGCCCGATCCATCAAGATCTTCGAGCATCGGGGCCATCTGACTGAGGCCTTCGAGTGCGCGGCTGATTTCACCAATGCCCTGTTGCAGGGCGTCCATGGCCTGGCGTTGGTATTGCAGCGCCTCGTGCGATCGATTGTGTTCAAGCGCATCGGCGGCACCGCGCATGGCATCAATCACCGAATTCATGCCGCTGACATCGCCAAACTGACCAAGACCGGGATCGTTGAGAATTTGACCGGCATCATCGGCAAGGCCCTGTTGCTGGCTGGCGCGCGGGCCATTGCCGTTCTGGGTGGAGGCATTATCCCCATCATTCATCAGGTCCTGCTGACGGCGCGACAGATCACGCATGCCATCGAGCATCTCGCGAAGCGTCGAGGTGATATCCATGCCGCCTTCGCCGGTGGTGACCTGCATGTTTTCGACAAGTTCACGCAGACGATCAATCAGTTGGCGGGCCTGATCACGGGCACCCGCCCGCATCAGAGCATCAATCTGATCAATGATGCGTGACAGGTCCTGTTGTTCCAGCGTTGCACTGGCGGCCGGTTGTTCTTCGGTCGCTTCGGGGCTTTCGCGCATCAGGGCGGCGAGATATTCATTCAGCGCCTGACGGTATTCATCAATCAGTTGCGCGATTTCACTTTCGGTGACGTCCGGGTTCGCAAGCGCTTCGAGCAGGCGTTCCTCGGCCTCCATCAGGTTGCGTTCGGCAATGCCGTAAGATCCACGCTCGATCTCCTCGGCGACGTGCCAGAGAAGGCCTGCTACGTTCTGATGGGTGTCACGTTTATGCAGGTTGGCGGCCAAGCGGTTCTCGGCAACCGACAGGGTCAGGAAGACGCCGAGGTGGCCGTTGAAAGCCTGCGGCGCGAACAGGATCGGCAACAACGCATTGTGCATCTCAAGAGCGCGGTCGGGATAGCGCAGCAAGCCACGCCGGATGGCAATCAGCTTTTGCGCTACCGGATGGCTGAATTCGCGTTCGGGCAGCATCAGCGATCGGATATCGCTTTCGCCGCGCTGATCGGCATTGTCGCGCGAGACCATCTGAATATTGACCGGCAGGCCCGCCCAGGGATGGGCAACAAGGTCGACAAAGCGTGGGCCATCAATGCGGGTCGGCATGGCGCCCGAACCAACAGCACCACCTGTACCCGCCGCGTCGCCCTTAAGATCAATCACGACCTGCTCAATCGGGCCATATTGTTTGATCGTGCCGTTTTCGGCCGCAGGCGTAATGACAAGGTCAAGACTGGCCAGGCCGTAATCGTCACTGGCAACATAATCAAGGCGGACGTGATCACGGCGAGTGACAGTGGGCGGGCTGACAAAGGACAGGCTGGGGACGTTGTCGGCCAGAAGTTCGATATTCAGTGTCAGACGATCATTGCCCCAGACCGATATCCGCCACTGGCCGGGTTGATCGATGGCCGTCGAAAGCACATAGCTGTTTTCACTGCTTTCGGTGAAGGTCTGTTCACCGCCTGGCGTGGTCAGGGTCGGTTCCCAGATGCTCGATATGCTGCCATCAAGGGTAGAGCCCGCCGGGACCTGAACCGTCATGACATTGCTGGTGCGGGCCGATGTGCTGTCGGCATCGCCATCGGCGCGGCTGGCGGCATCATCGGAGAGCGAGCTGAATTGCAAGATGCGCGGGATTTGCCCGGTATAGGCCGGCGGGGTAACCCACAGGGTGGCGGTGAAGTCGGCTGCGCCAAGACGTTGAAGCGGGCTAAAGGCCTTTGAAAAGCGTTCGGTGACATGATCCGTCCCGGTCATGAGGCCGACAAACAGCAACAAGACCGGAATGGCGGTCAGGCCAAATCGGTCAACATGCGTGATGGTGGGTCGGGGACGCGACAGCCGGAGCTTGGCAAGTGCTGCTTCATGCAGGCCAAGCTGGCGTTGCCAGAGAAGGCTGGTCAGCGGATCGTCGGTTTCGGGGATGTGATCTTCAAGGCTTTGCAGCGGGTTGTTATCAAGATGGTTGTCGATCTCGATCCGGTGCAGCACATCGCGCCGGGTGGGCATTTTGAAATTGCGCCACGGGGCGACCACCGAAACCATGACCGCAACCGACAGAATGGACAGCAATATGATGTGCCCGGTTGCGGGCAACAGTTCGAACACGCCGGTCAATGTCAGACCAACCACCAGAAGCCCGATCGACAGGGCCGGGATCAGGCAGGGCCAGACGGATTCCCACACCATCACCATGCGCGTCTTGCGCACATGACGTTCCATCTCGGGATAGGGTGGTATCAACGACATGCGTCTGGTGATCCCTGCTTGCCGACAATGTGCCTATTCTAGCACAACCCGCTTTTTTAAAGCTTGGGGTTTTGCGCGGTCGGGTCAAGCAGTTCGGGCGTTCGGCGCGAAATAAAAGGGCGGCTGGCTTGTGGCCAACCGCCCCTAAAGCAGGTCTGATACTTTGCCTTATGCGTTGCTCAGCCACGAGGGGACCTGATCCATGTTGATCAGATCATCGATTTCCTGACGTGGGCGGACGATGGCGAAGTTGTTGCCCTTAACCAGCACTTCCGGCGTCAGCGCGCGGGTGTTGTAGGTCGAAGACATCACCGCACCATAGGCGCCCGCTGACATCACAGCGACCAGATCACCGGCCTTGAGATCATCGGGAAGGTCGCGGTCCTTGCCAAAGGTGTCGCCGGTTTCACATACCGGGCCGACCACATCGACCTTGACCTGTTTGTCGTCTTCAGACTGTTCATCGACCGGGATGATTTCGTGATAGGCGCTGTAAAGCGTCGGGCGGATCAGGTCGTTCATCGCGGCATCAAGAATGACAAAGCGTTTGGCTTCGCCTTCCTTGATATACATGACGCGCGAAACCATGATCCCGGCATTGCCGGCAATCAGACGGCCCGGCTCCAACGTGATGTGGCAACCAAGATGGCCGACGGTTTCGCGCACCATCTGACCATAGGCATCGGGAAGCGGCGGTGTTTCGCCCTGATAGGCGATACCAAGACCGCCCCCAAGATCAAGATTGCGGATATCGATGCCTTCGGAGCGCAGCTGTTCGACGAGATCGGCCAGACGTGTGAAAGCCTCGCGGAACGGGGCAAGGTCGGTTAGCTGGGAGCCGATATGCATGGCGATGCCGGTAACTTCGATGCCGTCCATGGCGGCCGCGTCGCGATACACTTCAATCGCGCGGGTCCAGTCGATGCCGAACTTGTTTTCGGCCTTGCCGGTCGCGATCTTTTCATGGGTTTTGGCATCAACATGCGGGTTCACGCGCAAGGCAATGCGGGCCTTTTTGCCCATGCTGATGGCAACGCTGTTCAGTTCAACCAGTTCGGGAATGCTTTCGACATTGATCTGGGCAATGTCGGCCTCAAGGGCTTCGCGCATTTCCGCATCGGCCTTGCCGACACCCGAAAAGATGATCTTTGCCGGATCCATGCCCGCACGCAGCGCACGGCGCATTTCCCCAACCGACACCACGTCCGCACCCGCACCAAGATTGGCAAGGGTCTTCAGAACCGCCTGGTTTGAGTTTGCCTTGACCGCGAAGCAGATGGTGGCATCCAAGCCGTCAAATGCGTCGGCATAGACATTGTAGTGGCGTTCAAGGGTCGCGGTCGAATAGCAGAAGAACGGGGTGCCGACCTTATCAGCCATTTCCCGGATCGAGACGCCTTCGGCGTAAAGTTCGCCGTTGATATATTCAAAATGGTTCATTGGGCCGGGTAATCCCTTGGATATTCGTAACCTTTGTCGGTCGGCGGTTCGAGCGGGCCTTTTTTGCCACACGCCGCAACCGACAGTCCCAGCATGATGGCCAGCGTGACCACGGTGCCGCGTTTCAACAGGCTGTTGTTCATTTCAGAAACCTTTCCTTTGCGGCCGCAACGGATTCCTTCACACGGACCGGGGCGGTGCCGCCAAAGCTTTGGCGGGCGGCAACCGATGCCTCGACGGTCAGGACGTCATAAACCGCATTGGTGATCTTGGGTTCGATCCCCTGCAGGTCTTCAAGTGACAGCTGATCAAGATCGCAGCCCTTGGTTTCGGCAAGTTTCACGGTCGCGCCAACAACATGGTGGGCATCACGGAACGGCATGCCAAGCTCGGCAACCAGCCAGTCGGCAAGGTCGGTCGCGGTGGTGTACCCCGCACCGGCAGCGGCACGCATATTGTCGGCAAAGACTTTCATGTCGGCGATCATGCCGGTCATGGCCGCAACACACAGACCAAGATGGTCATGGGCCTCAAAGACCGGTTCCTTGTCTTCCTGCATGTCCTTGGAATAGGCCAGCGGCAGGCCCTTCATCGACAGCATCAAACCGTTATAGCAGCCAACAATGCGCCCGATTTTGGAGCGGATCAGCTCAGCCGCATCCGGGTTGCGTTTTTGCGGCATGATCGACGAGCCGGTCGAGAATTTGTCGGACATACCGATAAAGCGGAACTGGGCAGAGCACCAGATGACCATTTCTTCGGCGAGACGCGACAGATGCATGGCGGCAATCGATGCGGCATTGAGATATTCAAGCGCAAAGTCACGATCCGAGACGGCATCTAGCGAGTTCGCCGTCGGGCGATCAAAGCCAAGCGCGCTTGCCGTCATGTGACGGTCAATCGGATAGGGCGTACCGGCAAGGGCGGCAGAGCCCAGCGGGTTTTCATTGATGCGCGTGCGGCAATCGGCAACGCGCCCGCGATCACGACCAAACATTTCGACATAGGCCAGAAGATGATGACCAAAGGTGACCGGCTGGGCTGCCTGCAGGTGGGTGAAGCCGGGCATGATGGTTTCAGCATGGGTTTCAGCCTGCGTGATCAGGGCGTCCTGAAGGCCCTTAAGGCCAGCTTCGAGATCGCCAAGTGCGACGTCACGGACCCAGAGTTTGAAGTCGGTCGCGACCTGATCATTGCGCGAGCGCGCGGTATGCAGGCGACCAGCCGCCGGGCCGATCAGTTCGCGCAGGCGGCTTTCGACATTCATGTGGATGTCTTCAAGGGCAGCGGAAAACTTGAACGCGCCGCTCTCGATTTCTTGAAGAATCTGGTCTAGACCGTTGGTTATCTTTTCGCCATCTTCTGCAGGAATGATCTTCTGCTTGACCAGCATGGCGCAATGGGCCTTGGAGCCCTGAATGTCCTGGGCGTAAAGGCGTTTGTCAAAGCCGATGGAAGCGTTGATTTCTTCCATGATGGCTGACGGGCCTGCTTCAAAGCGGCCGCCCCAAAGGGAGTTTGCGTTTTTCTGGTCAGTGGCGTTTTGGTCGGTCATCGTGATCCGCAGTCTTGGAAAGGTGGGTGTTGTGAAAGCATTGCTTCGTTACGTAAAACTTGGCGTGATTGTCGCCATCTCGGGCATTTATGCAACCCCTGCCTTTGCTGATACGCAATTCCCGCAAGAACTTTCAAAGATGGTCATGCCATCGGATGGGGGTTCTTTGCCCGAAGATCTGGCGTTTGTCGATGAAAATGGCAATGAAGTCGCCTTTAACAGCCTGAAAGGACAGGTTGTTCTGGTCAATCTATGGGCGACCTGGTGTGTGCCATGTGTCAAGGAAATGCCCGATCTGGATCGTCTGGCCGTTGAAATGGATGGCAAGCCGTTTCGGGTTCTGGCGTTAAGTCAGGACCGCGGCGGGGCAGATGCCGTCAAAGAATTCTTTGATGAGAATGGAATCGAGAACCTTGATGTGGTGCTTGATCCTCGCGGGGCGCTTGCACGCACCATGGGCGCACGCGGACTTCCGACCAGTTTTGTCTATGACGCCAAGGGTGATTTGCGCGGTAAGCTTGAAGGCATTGCGCGCTGGGACGCACCAGCGGTCATCAGCTATTTCGATACGTTGATTGATCAGACGTCCTGAGGATTTCAGGAAAGGTTTCTAGGCCGCGCGGGTTTCAATCAGGTTCAGAACATCTTCAAGAAGCGGTGCGGCATCGGCCGCGCCATTGCTTGTCGTGGCAAGTGCGCCGGTGGCACAGGCAAAGCGCACAGCATCATCAAGGGCCTGACCGCCATGCAGGGCAACCGCGAGCCCGGCATTAAAGCAATCCCCGGCGCCGACCGTATCAATCGTGTCGACGTCAAAGCCCTGGACCATCCCGGTTTGCCCGTTCGATGAATAAAATGCTCCAGCACCGCCCATTTTGAGGATGACGGTTTCCGGGCCCATTTCATGGAGCTTGAGGCTGGCGGCACGCGCGGTGGCGCCGTCCACCGGTTCAATCCCGGTCAGGGCCAAGCATTCGCTTTGGTTCGGGGTGACGATATGGGTGAGTGCGAGCAGGTCCCGCATGACGACCAGATCGGCAACCGGGGCCGGGTCGAGCATGACCTTGGCATTGCCTTCACGGGCATATTTGATGGCGCAATCAATGGCGACCACCGGGCATTCCAACTGCAACAGCAAATAGTCGCAATCGCGCAGGTAACCCTGTTTTTCATACAGGTCGGAACGGGTCATGGTCATGTTGGCGCCGCCAACCACCGTGATCATGTTTTCGCCCGCCTCATCAATCGAGATCAGGGCAATACCGGTTTGCGCTTCGTTGGCGACGATCAGATGGGTGGTATCAAGCCCCTCAGCGGCAAGCGTTTCAATCAGCTGGTTGCCCAGCATGTCATCACCGATTTTGGAGATGAAGACGGGATCAACCCCAAGCCGTGCAACCGCAAGCGCCTGATTACAGCCCTTGCCGCCCGGCCCGGTTTTATAGCCCTGGGAGGATACGGTTTGTCCCTGTACTGGAAGCTTTGCCACACGGGCGGCAAAATCAAAGTTCGAGCTTCCAACCACTGCAATCGTCATGTCTGTCCTTGCTTGTAAATTAATGCCATTATTTTGATGTTGGCACCCGGGAGGGGGTTTAAAAGGCGCGACTGGAAAATTTCGCCAAGATCGCAGAATTTTCTTTAAAAACGGGCCTTTAGCCTATCCTTTGGATGGGGAATAGTAGCCCTAATTCGGGGTGAATTCGTCTGACAGGGCGGCGTAGATACGCTGGAACTTGGCAAAGCGGGGTTGATAGGCCTCGTGGTGGGCCAAATCGGGCTCCATGACTTCCTCGATCGACGGTTTGACGCAGACATCCGCAACCGCCTCGTTCGTCAGGGCCAGACGGGCCAGTCGGGCTGCACCAAAGGCCGGGCCCTTGGTCGCCCCTTCATAACGGGCAAGCGGTTTGTCAAGGATATCGGCGATCAGCTGAATCCAGTATCGGCTGCGTGCGCCGCCACCAATCACGCCCGGCAGATCGCAGTGGGTTCCGGCCTTATTCAGGCGGGACTTGGCGTCACTTAATGCAAAGCCGACCCCTTCCAGCACGGCCTGGACTATGATTTCACGGTCCGTGTCACTGCCCAGACCAAAGAAAACACCACGGGCATAGGGATTGTTGTGCGGGGTACGTTCCCCGTTGAGATAGGGCAGAAACAGCACATCAGACGGTGCCTTGTGCTGTGCCTCCACCCGGTTGAGCAAGGCGGTGATATCGCCTTCGCGCAGAAGGTCTGCTGCCCATTTCAGGCAACTGGCGCCGTTTAGCAGCACCGCCATCTGGAACCATTGGTTCGGGATGGCATGCGCAAAGCTGTGCAGCAGTTCTTCGGGTTTGGGCCGGTATTTGTCCGAGGCGACGAAAATCTGCGAAGAGGTGCCAAGCGAGATAAAGCCATCGCCATGGGAAACTGCCCCGACCCCGATGCCCCCGGTGGCGGCATCACCGCCACCCCCGGCGATGATGACGTTATGGGTCATGCCCCAGCGCTGAGCCAGTTCGGCACGAAGCGTACCGGTGATATCAGACCCCTCGACCAGTTTTGGCAGTTGATCGGGGCTCAGGCCGCAGGCGGCAATCGCACTTTCATTCCAGCTTCGGCTTTGTTCATCAAGCCACAGCGTGCCTGCGGCATCCGACATTTCGGTCACCTTGTCGCCTGACAGGCAAAAGCGGATGTAATCCTTGGGCAGCAAGATGGTTTTGATCTTGGCGAAAACATCCGGTTCGTGCTTTTGCAGCCAGATCAGCTTGGGGGCGGTCATGCCCGACATGGTGGCAACCCCGGCCTGTTGCCCCAGATTTGGCAGGGTGGTATCAAGTTCGCCGCATTCGCGCGTGGCGCGACCATCATTCCACAGGATGGCCGGACGCAGCGGCGTGTCATCGCTACCGAGCAAGGTCGCGCCATGCATCTGGCCCGAAAGGCCAATGGCACGGGTCGCGGCAATGGCCGCGGGGTTTTCGCGCTGCAAGGTGTCGATGGCCTTCTGGGTGGCGTCCCACCAATCGGTCGGGTTCTGTTCGCTCCAGAACGGGTGGGGGGTCGATACGGACAAGGGGATATCGGCCTCGGCACGGGTTACCGAGTTTTCGTCAATCAGCAGTGCCTTGACTGCCGATGTGCCGACATCAATTCCGAGATACATTTTCGGACGGCCTCCTGAAACCGCTTTGATTGTTCCCTACATCGTGATTGTGCGGGTTTGAGTAGCGTCTATTCGAGATGCTTGTCGCGTTGATTGCAACAAAAAAAGCCGCTGCGGGGCAGCGGCTTTGATGTCTTGATGCCAATGACGACCAGCGATGCCTTAGCGGGTCGGGGTCGGTTCATCACCGCTATAGTCATAGAAACCACGACCAGCCTTGCGGCCAAGCCATCCGGCTTCGACATATTTGACCAGAAGCGGGCATGGGCGATATTTGGTATCGGCCAGACCATCATGCAGGACATGCATGATCGACAGGCAGGTATCGAGACCAATAAAGTCGGCCAGCTGCAGCGGACCCATCGGATGGTTCGCACCCAGACGCATCGCGGTATCGATGGACTCGACGTTTCCCACACCTTCGTAAAGGGTGTAGATCGCCTCGTTGATCATTGGAAGCAGGATACGGTTGACGATAAAGGCCGGGAAGTCTTCGGCACTTGCCGTATTCTTGCCGAGCTTTTTGGTCAGTTCGTGAATGGTGCGGTAGGTGGTTTCGTCCGTAGCAATACCGCGGATCAGTTCCACCAGCTTCATCAGCGGTACCGGGTTCATGAAGTGCATGCCCATGAACTTCGCCGGGCGGTCGGTATAGGACGCCAGACGGGTGACCGAGATTGATGACGTGTTGGTCGCGATGATTGCTTCCGGGCCAAGCACCGGGCACAGAGCCTTGAAGATCTGTTTTTTGATCTCTTCGTTCTCGGTTGCCGCTTCGATGACCAGATCACAGTCCGACAGGAAGGAATATTCCGTTCCGGTTGAGATCAGCTTCAGCGCCGCATCTTTTTGCGCTGCAGTAATAATCTCTTTTTTGACCTGACGGTCCATGTTCTTTTCCATCACAACGATGGCCTTATCAAGGGCATCCTGCGAGATGTCGAGAATTCGGACGTCGTAGCCGGCAAGGGCGATCACATGTGCAATGCCATTGCCCATCTGACCGGCGCCAATTACGCCAATGGTTTTAATATCTTCTAGCGAAGCCATTTGTTCCCCACTCGTCCCCAAGGGTCAAAACAAGAGTATGCGCTGTTTTGACCCTAACGGGGATCAGATTATTTGTCGAGTTCGCTCGCCAGAGCGGGAAGGGCCTCGAACAGGTCACCGACAAGTCCGTAATCCGCGACCGAGAAGATCGGCGCTTCTTCGTCCTTGTTGATCGCGACAATGACCTTACTGTCCTTCATGCCGGCAAGGTGCTGAATAGCACCCGAAATGCCTACAGCAATGTATAGCTGCGGTGCAACAACTTTGCCGGTCTGGCCGACCTGCCAGTCGTTCGGGGCATAACCCGCATCAACCGCAGCGCGAGAGGCGCCGATGGCAGCGCCGAGTTTGTCGGCAATCGGTTCGATCAGGTGGAAGTTTTCACCCGAACCCATGCCACGACCGCCAGAGATGACGATGCCAGCAGCGGTGAGTTCCGGACGTTCCGACTCGGTCAGTTCCTGACCAACGAAGGACGACTTGCCAGCATCAGCTGCCACAGAAACGGCTTCGACGGCAGCAGAACCGCCTTCGGCCGCAACCGCATCAAAGCCGGTGGTCCGGACGGTGATCAGTTTGAGGCTGTCAGACGACTGCACGGTCGCCATGGCGTTACCGGCATAGATCGGACGAACAAAGGTGTCGGCATCGACAACGTCGGTGATGTCGGAAATCTGTGCGACATCTTTCTTGGCAGCAACGCGCGGCATGAAGTTTTTGCCCGACGAAGACGCCGGAACAAGAACGTGGCTGTAATCGCCTGCCAGTTCGCCAACCAGGCCTGCCATGTTTTCGGCCAGGAAGTGACCGTAGGCAGCGTTGTCTGCGAGGAGAACCTTGGAGACACCTTCGACCTTGGCAGCGGCGTCAGCAACGGCTTGGCAGCCTTCGCCCGCGACCAGAATGGTGATGTCGCCACCGATTTTCTGAGCAGCAGCAACGGTATTGAGCGTGCCACCCTTCAGTTCGGTATTGTCGTGTTCGGCAATAACAAGAATGCTCATTTGATTGATCCCCGCTTAGATTACTTTTGCTTCGTTGCGGAGCTTGTCGACAAGCTCTGCGACGTCGGCAACTTTGACACCTGCCTGACGTGCTTCCGGTTCGGAAACTTTCAGGGTTTTCAGGCGCGGCGCGGTATCAACACCAAGGTCGGCCGGGCTCATGGTGTCGAGCGGCTTTTTCTTGGCTTTCATGATGTTCGGCAGCGACGCGTAGCGCGGCTCGTTGAGGCGCAGGTCGGTGGTAACGATTGCCGGAAGATCAATCTTGATGGTTTCAAGACCACCGTCGATTTCACGCGTGACATCAAGCTTGCCGTCAGCAACGACAACCTTGGACGCGAAGGTGCCCTGCGGCCAATCCAGCAGCGCAGCCAGCATCTGGCCCGTCTGGTTGGCATCATCGTCAATTGCCTGTTTGCCGAGGATCACGAGATCCGGGCTTTCCTTGGCAACGACTTCTTTCAGGAGTTTTGCAACAGCCAGCGGCTGGAGTTCGTCCTCGGTTTCGACCAGAATGCCGCGATCGGCACCCATGGCAAGGGCGGTGCGCAGGGTCTCCTGGCACTGTTTAACGCCGAGCGAGACAGCAACCACCTCGGTGGCGGTGCCGGCTTCCTTGAGGCGGATGGCCTCTTCAACGGCGATTTCGTCAAACGGGTTCATGGACATCTTAACGTTGTTCAACTCAACGCCAGACTGGTCCTGTTTGACACGGATCTTGACGTTGTAATCCACAACGCGCTTAACGGCGACAAGAACCTTCATGACAGACCTGTTCGTTTTTGTTGTCGAAACTGCGGGCTTTGCCCCCGGCCTAGGCCGAACGCAAGCGGACCCGCATGGTAATGTTTTCCCCGCGACGCACAATAGGTAGTGCTACGCAGGTTGTCAATTTACGTAAAGGTGTTGACGTTAACGACAACTTCTTCACGAAAATCTTGATGCCCTTCGCAGCCTTGATACGGCAAAAATCCGCAAGGGAACAAGGATTTTGTCCGATAAACTTGTTATCGGGTTTTGCCAGGTTGCCAGAGCACATCATCCTTGCCGTCGTTATTGGCATGGCGGGCAAGGACAAACATGTGATCCGACAGGCGGTTGATATAGCGAACGGCTTCCGGGTTGATCGTTTCGATCCCGGCCAGTTCAACAATCAGGCGTTCGGCCCGGCGCGACACGGTGCGCGCGACATGGAGCTGTGCCGACAATGCGCTGCCACCGGGCAGGACAAATGATTTCAGCGGATCGAGCGATGCGTTGATCTGATCGATCTCGGTTTCCAGGCGTTCGGTCTGGGTGGCAGTAATACGCAGGGCGGGCTGTTCGGGGTTATCGTCGCTGCCATCGCCCGGGGTGCAAAGATCGGCACCCAGATCAAAAAGATCATTCTGGATTCGCGCCAGCATGTCGTCCACAGCACCATCCGCATGCAGGCGGGCGACACCGATCACGGCATTGGTTTCATCAACGGTGCCATAGGCATCCACGCGGACCGCGTTTTTGGGAACGCGCGTGCCATTGCCAAGGGCGGTTTTTCCCTTGTCACCGGATTTTGTATAGATACGAGTCAGTTGAACCATGTGGCGTCTGTAATCCTGATTTGTCTGTTTGGGGTTTGTTTAGGAGCCGACCGCCATCAGCGACAGGATGAAAAGCAGCAGCAGCGCCAGACCCTGCAACAGGACGCGCATTTGCATCAGTTTGTTCTGTTTGCGGGCATCCTTGCCACGTGCCATGGAAACGATGCCCATGATCAGCACACCTGCAACCGCTGCCATCGCAAGCAAAACACCAATCTGTAAAAAACCAGTCATTCCTGTTTCTTCCCTGTTTCTGCCTGCAGAATTATGCCGCAAATGCGGCTTTGCAATGGTCACATCTTCGCGCCTTTGAACGCGATTGTGCGCCGTTTAAATGTCAGGCGGCGATATGCTGCGCCAAACGGAGGCAACAGGCAACCAGACGATGGGATATTTCGCAATTAGTCGATGGTTTCGCTTTCCCCGAAGCTGCGGCGGTCGATTTTGAATTTCTTGATACGCAATGTCGGTATGCCTAGTTTTACTTTTTCGCGCGTAAAATCAGGAAACAATAAGTTGCCAGATTGCCGGTGGCGCATTTTCCATGATCGTCTAAATCTTATGGTCAACAACACATTGACTTGGAAAGGGCTTTATCATGGCTGATCTGTCGAGCTTCGACATTACCAAACGCTGGCCTGCACAAAATCCGGATGTCATCCAGCTGTATTCCCTGCCGACCCCGAACGGGGTGAAGGTTTCGATCATGCTGGAAGAAACCGGTCTGGACTATGAACCGCATCTGATCAATATCGGCGAAGACGAAACCTGGGCGCCGGATTTTCTGTCGCTGAACCCGAACGGCAAGATCCCGGCGATCATTGATCCGGACGGGCCGAATGGCGAGCCGATTGGTCTGTTTGAATCCGGTGCGATCATTCAGTATCTGGCGGAAAAAACCGGCAAGCTTTTGCCCGCTGATCCCGCCAAACGCATTGAAGCCATCCAGTGGGTTTACTTCCAGATGGGTGGACTTGGTCCGATCTTTGGCCAGCTTGGCTTCTTCCACAAATTTGCCGGCAAGGAGATCGAAGACAAGCGACCACTTGATCGATACCGCAATGAATCCAAACGGTTGCTCGGTGTTCTTGAAACCCGTCTTGAAGGGCGTGACTGGATCATGGGCGATGAATATTCCATTGCCGACATTGCGTCGCTGGGCTGGGTGCGCACCATCAATGCGTTCTATGAAGCCGGTCATCTGGTCGAGTATGACAAGCTTAAAAACGTTCCGGCGTGGCTTGAGCGCGGACTTGATCGCCCGGCTGTGCAGCGCGGCTTGAACGTTCCAGCGCGCGACTAACCGATGCTGATTTTGACCGGATGGATACAAATGCTTTCCATCCGGTCAGGCTGGTCTTAATTAATGGGGTAATCGGATTTTCCCACGAAGCTAAGAGACCAAACATGACCAGCCGCATCAAGGACGCTGCCCTTGCCCAACAGATCACAGACGAGACCCTTGCCTGGCGCGAGGTGATTTGTCCGGTGACGGCGAAATACGGAAACTATGTCGCCAAGCGTGATTTGCGCGACAAGACCATCGTCAGTTTCCAGCACGTTCTTGAAGACACCATTCCCACATTGCTGCCCTTTGTGAAGGCGGGGGCAACGGTCAAGGTCGGGGCGTGTAACCCTGACAGCACCGATGACGTTTCTGCCGCATACCTTGCCGCCAACGGTGTGGAAGTCCATGCCTTTTCGGGGATGACACCCGAAGAATACGGCAAAAGCATTGATATCCTGTCGTCCGAGCCCGCCGACATTATTGCGGATATGGGCGGCGAGTTGATCGAGGCGTTTGTTCAAAAGGGCCACAAGGTTGATGGTGCGCTTGAAGCGACCACGACCGGTGTCCATCGCGTGGAAAAACTCGATTATTCCTTCCCGGTGTTTAACTGGAACGACATTGCCATCAAGGACCGCCTGCATAACCGCCATCATGTGGCGCAGGAAATGTGGCCGGTCTTTTCCAATGTGACGGGGCTTGCGCTTTATGGCCGTTCCGTCCTTGTGATCGGCTTTGGCCCGGTCGGGCGTGGCGTGGCCGAACGTGCGCGCAATCTGGGAGCGGTGGTCTCGGTCGCCGAACGTGACCCGGTGCGCGCGCTTGAAGCACAGCATCATGGCTGCCGGGTTGTCAGCCTTGAAGATGGCCTGAAGGATAACGCGATCATTGTTACTGCCACGGGCCTGAGTGGCATTTTGGGTGCAA
Source organism: Thalassospira sp. ABD4_177 (assembly GCF_056160125.1). Taxonomy (NCBI): domain Bacteria; kingdom Pseudomonadati; phylum Pseudomonadota; class Alphaproteobacteria; order Rhodospirillales; family Thalassospiraceae; genus Thalassospira; species Thalassospira sp. ABD4_177. The sequence goes on from NZ_JBSWWO010000003.1 coordinate 79,670, forward strand.
CGCAGATCAAGCAGTGCCGTCGCGGTGCGATCCTGGTCAATGTCGGTCATTCCAATACCGAGATTGATGTCAAATGGCTTGATACCCAGACGCGCACGAAAATGCGCCGCCATATCGAACGGTTCGAGCTTGATAACAGCCGCGAAGTTTATCTTCTTAATCGCGGCAGCTTGCTGAACCTGGCACCGGGCATGGGGGGATCGGGCAAGGATCTGTTTGATCCGTTTTCGGCCATTCTGATCCGCGGTATCGACTGGCTGGTATCGGGCGGGGCGACGTCATTCAAGCCGGGCTTTTATGCCTATCCCGAAGATGTCGAACGTGAAATCGTCGAAGCGATCCTGCAGTCCCATAGCTGAGTTGCCGTGATATCTGTTTAGTCCATCAGATATTGAAACACCCCGGTCAACGAATGACCGGTGCGTTTTCTTTCTGTGTGCTCGGGTCTGATGCGTTGGCACCCACAGATCAGGACTTGTAACCGATCCGAAGGTTCCCCCACTGTTCGCCATTGACCATGATCGGAACGTCACATTCCTTCATGAAGACGACGCTGTCGCCCATATCGCGGAAATAGGTCTGCAGGAGATGGGGCTTGGTATTGCGCCCGGCCATCAGACCAGCCCGGTCATCAAAGATGCGCCGGTTACGGCAATTGCCCATGTTCCAGGCAGGTTCGCCTGGACGCTGGGGCTGGCTATAGACCTTGTTATGGGTCGGCAAAAAGCCGTTGGTATCCACGCCCGCGGCAAAGACGATATGGTCGTCTTTATCAAGCATCGCTTCCTGAAGCGGGGTGAAGTTGCGGTCAGTGAACGGAATATAGGGTGTCATGAACTGCTTGGGATTGGTGTCAGGGATCGGTTCATAACGGGTGTTGAACAGGTCTTCACGGGTGAATTCCTGATTGCGCAGCCCGCTTTCAAGAACCTTGCCCAGCTCGCCTGCCAGTTCCTTGCCAAGACCGGCGATCCTTTCGTCATGTTCGCTGGTTTTCTTGAGCAGTCCGAGGATGACCTGTGTTGCGGCCTCGTCGACTTCGGTGAACTGGATGTGTGTGCCAAGGGTGGAGTGGGCTTTGATAATCCCCTTAAGGCGCGTACCGTCTTCCATGGTGATCGTGATCGCCTTGTTGCGATCTTCTTCGTTGGCCTCGATGCGTGCAAGGAGCCCTGCGATCGACATATCGGCAGTGACACCGTCGCGGACGTCGCCATTGCCAAAGTCGACCTTGATATCAATGGCAATCGGCACGCGTTCTTCGTGACGGCGGTTTGTGCTGTCTGCACTGCGCAGAACCATGCGGAACCGGGTTTCCATCTCGTTGATGTCGTTGCGGATGTTCGATGACAGAATGCGCAGGTTTTCGGCCGTCTGGCTGGCATTGTGCGACTTTTCGCTGGCCAGTTCGATGTCGCTGGAAATGCCTTGCATGTGGGTGGAGACTTCCTGGGCGCTTGTTGAAATCTCGGAAATGGCCGCAGTTTGCTGTTCCACCGATGCGGAGATGTCGCTTGAGAGCTGACTGACCTCGTCAATGGCGCCGCCGATGCCTTCGATGGCGGTGACCGCCTCGGTGGTCGCACCCTGAATGGCGGTGATCTGGGCGTTGATATCAAGGATGGCTTTTTCGGTCTGGGTCGCGAGGTTCTTGACCTCGTTCGCGACAACGGCAAAGCCCTTGCCGGCATCCCCGGCACGGGCGGCCTCGATCGTGGCATTAAGGGCCAGCATCTTGGTCTGATCGGAAATGCGTTTGACGATATCAACGACCTTGCCGATTTCGGTCGCGGTTTCCGACAGGCTGCCCATCGTGGTGGATGTTTCCTGGGCGCGGATTACGGCCTGACCAGCAATGTTATTGGTTTTGTGAATACGATCGGCGATTTCGTGGCTGGATGCCTGCAATTCTTCGGTCGCAGAGGCTACGGTGGCGACATTGTTGCTGGCGATATCGGTGGTGGCGGTGATGCGTTCGACCAGTTGCGAAAGTTCGCTGGCATCGCTTTCCATGGCCTGGGCGACATCATTGGTGCGGCCAGCCTGAAAACCGACTTCGGAAATGATGTTATCGGTTTCACGTTCGATGATTTCCGACATCGACTGGATTTCGGAAGCGGATCGGTCGCCGGTCAGGGCAATCTGGCGGGCTGCGATCAGGCTGCTCATATCCGCCATCAGCAGGCAGCGCGCAGCATCGGCCGCCGCAGCACCGCCTTTGGTGCGCGCGGCCAGGGTGGCGCCATTTGCCGAAACCTGGTGATAGGCCAGCACAATCTGATCCGGTGCCAGTCCGGTGACGGCATCGGCCAGGACGTGATCGTCAAGGCAGTCATTGAGTGCGGCGGCGCTGCTTGCATTAGCCAGTGCGGCGAACCTTGCGGTCAGGCCTTCGACGTGGCTTTTCGGATCGGTCGGGACGGCACTGTTTTGCCCAGAGCCCAGCAGTTCCGAAACCAGATTTTCTGCAAGCTGTTCGCCGTGCTGCGCAAAAAGGTCTTTTGCACCTTCAATGCGCGCATAGATTGTGTTTTCCGGCATTGCAGAAGTGTGTTTCATTTACGTTTCACTCCCTTATTCCATGCGTGCGTTTTAGCCCGCTTTTCACAGATTTTTAGCCTTCTGTGTGTGCTTTTGGAGAGTGTAGCACCTTAGGTAAGTCTAGAAGATATCATACTTTAGGTTGATATAGAAAAAGGGCCCGCCAGAGATGGCGGGCCGAGTTCGCCCTCGTTGTTCACAGGGGCCACGGTTCGAATGTCAATTTCATCAGTAAATCAGAATGTTATCAGATTCACCGGGTCAGGATGCCACGGGTGACGACCTGTGCCTGAATCTCGGCAGCGCCTTCAAAAATATTGAGAATTCGGGCATCACACAGAACACGGCTGATCTGATATTCCAGCGCATAACCGTTGCCGCCATGGATTTGCAGGGCGTTATCGGCATTCGACCAGGCGACGCGTGCGCCCAGAAGTTTGGCCATCCCGGCCTCGATATCGCAGCGGATATCCTGATCTTTTTCAAAGGCTGAGAAGTAAGTCAACTGACGTGCAATCATGGTTTCGACAACCATCCATGCAACTTTTCCGTACACCCGCGGGAAAGCATAAAGCGGCTTGGAAAACTGAACACGGTCCTTGGCATAGCGCATGCCGATCTCAAGCGCGTTCTGGGCTACACCGACCGCACGGGCAGCGGTTTGAATGCGCGCGGACTCAAAGGTCGCCATCAGCTGTTTGAAACCCTGGCCTTCTTCGCCGCCCAGCAGGTTTTCGGTGGGCACTTCAAAGCCGTCAAAGGACAGCTCGTATTCCTTCATGCCGCGATAGCCAAGCACCTCGATCTCACCGCCTGACATGCCATCGGCCGGGAAGGGATTTTCGTCCGTGCCACGCGGTTTTTCGGCCAGCAGCATGGAAAGGCCGCGATAACCGGACTCGTCCGGGTTTGTGCGCGTCAGAAGCGTCATCAGATCAGACCGCGCGGCATGGGTGATCCAGGTTTTGTTGCCGGAGACTTTATAGCTGTCGCCATCCTTGACCGCGCGGGTGCGCAAATGCGCCAGGTCCGATCCATTGTTGGGTTCGGTAAAGACCGCGGTCGGCAGGATTTCACCCGATGCCAGTTTGGGCAGGTAATGTTCCTTTTGCGCGTCCGTGCCGCCAAGGCGGATCAGTTCGGCCGCGATTTCGGAACGTGTCCCGAGCGAACCGACACCTATATAACCGCGTGAGAGTTCCTCGGTCACGACGCACATGGCGGTTTTGCCCATGCCAAGGCCGCCGAATTCTTCGGGGATGGTCAGGCCGAAAACGCCAAGTTCAGACATTTCAGTCACGATGTCGATCGGGATCAGTTCGTCACGTTCATGCCAGCCATGGGCATGGGAGGATACCTTTTCCTCGACAAAGCGGCGGAACTGATCACGGACCATATCAAGGGTTTCGTCCTCAAGCCCGGTTTCGCCAAAGCGCCCGGTATCAAGGCTGTCTTCGATTTCGGCGGCAATCGCACGGCGTGCGGCATCCGAATTGCCATGTTGGGCAAGGGTTGCCACCGACGGGTTTGCCGCAAGCGAAGCAATCAGGTTATCCGCGACACCAAGGGTCGAAAGACGGATGATCTCGCCTTGTGACATCGGAATGCCGCCGATGATCTGGGCGAGATACTCCCCAAAGGCCGATTGCAGGATCAGATGTTCGAGTGTTCCGAACTTGTCCTGATCCTTAAGCCTGCTTGCCCATGCCTTCATTTGCCCCAGGGCCGTGACATAGGTGGTGAACCAGGCAAAGCCATGTGCGGCAAACTGGTTTTCATCAAAGGCGTCGGCATTGACCCGGCCATCGACCGTGACAGCGGTGCGCAGGGCATATTCAGCCGCATCATAGACGGGGCTGAGTGCAGAAAGCGCGTCATCGCACAAACGTTCGAGGTCAGGTAAAAGGGCATTGTCAGTCATTATTCAGGTCCTCGGATCGGGTCCTCGTTGTGCAATCCTGTGGGGCGATTGCGCGGATGGTTTACAAAGTTCAGAGGGTGGTGGCACCCCGGCGCAAATCGGGCGAGAATGCGCACAGGGTGCCAACAATCAGTCGAAGGTCAGGCCCCAAACGACTTGGGAGAATCCGGGGCCTGATGTGGGGTTAAGGGTCTGAACTCACTCCAATGATTGAAATGGTCGAGACGGATCTGTGCGGATATCAGGAGTTTCGCTGCAGCAAGGCTCGCTGCCTTGCAAAGTGAAACGACGCAATATGCCGTGCTGATCCGTCCGATCCGAAGGACGTCAGAACAAACTGCGATCTGCAGCGTCAACCGCCTTGCCCGGGGTGAAGCCCCGCGCAGCGGCGATTTCCTTACATATCTTGCTTGTTCTGGCGCCATTTTAACCATTGGTGTGTGTCCAGACCCTAACCTTCGACTGCTTCTTCAAGGGTGCGCATGCCCGGGCGTTTGGCCTGAACCAGAACGGCCATGTTGCCGGGCTTGTGTTCGTTGCGCATCATCTTCATGTGTGCACGCGGGATGTCTTCCCAGGCGAAGACTTCGGACATGCTGGGATCAATCCGGCGTTCAACCATCAGGGTGTTGGCCTGTGCCGCCTGTTTGAGGTTGGCAAAGTGGCTGCCCTGAATACGTTTTTGACGCATCCAGACGAAACGCGCATCAAATGTCAGGTTAAAGCCGGTGGTACCCGCACAGAACACGACCATGCCGCCGCGCTTAACAACGTTACATGAGACCGGGAAGGTCTGTTCGCCCGGATGTTCAAAGACGATATCAACGTCGTTGCCCTTGCCGGTGATGTCCCAGATCGCCTTGCCGAATTTGCGGACTTCTTTCATATAGTTGCCAAACTCCGGGCCATTGACGGTGGGAAGCTGGCCCCAGCAATTGAAGTCCTTGCGGTTGATCACGGCCTTGGCGCCCAGTCCTAGGACAAAGTCGCGCTTTGTTTCATCGGATATCACACCAATCGCATTCGCCCCGGCGGTCGTGATCAGCTGGATCGCCATGGAGCCAAGGCCCCCGGATGCCCCCCAGACCAGAACATTATGCCCCGGACGCAGGATATGCGGGCGATGGCCAAACAGCATGCGATAGGCTGTGGCAAGGGTCAGCGTGTAGCACGCGCTTTCTTCCCAGGTCAGATGTTTGGGGCGCGGCATCAGCTGCTGTGCCTGAACGCAGGTGAACTGCGCGAATGACCCGTCGGGGGTTTCATAGCCCCAGATCCGCTGGGTCGGAGACAGCATCGGATCGCCGCCATTACATTCTTCGTCGTCGCCGTCATCCTGGTTGCAGTGAATGACAACTTCGTCGCCGACTTTCCAGCGGGTCACCTTCGATCCCACGGCCCAGACGATGCCCGATGCATCCGATCCAGCAATGTGGAACGGGCAATCATGGACGTTAAAGACCGAGATCGGTTTGCCGAGCGACGCCCACACGCCGTTATAGTTCACGCCCGCCGCCATCACGAGAACGAGGACTTCGTGGCTGTCAGGCTGGGTGACCGGCAGCGCTTCGCACTGCATGGCGGTATCGGGTTCGCCGTGACGTTCTTCGCGAATCGCCCAGGCATACATATTTTTCGGCACATGACCGAGCGGCGGGATTTCGCCGATTTCATAAAGATCTTTTTCTTCCTGACCGCCACGGAAAGGCAGCACTTCAGCGGACGTGTTCATGGCCTTCACTCCTTGTTCGGGGTCGATCCGGTTTGCAGGGTAATGAAATTACCTATGCTGCGTTGCGGTCGACGAATCCTCCAAGCCACGGAATTTGTTCTATTTCCCCGGGCAAATCCCAGTTTTCTGCGGATTAATCGCAGGCAAAACCGGAGCGATATTTGTTTTCGCTTTTATCGCGTTGCACAAATTGTTATATAATTACTTGGACATTGTCTAGTGGATAATTTAATAACGTTTTCACGTAATTATCGTAAAGAAAATCGGTAATAAAAATACAAGAGGTCGCGATGTCTATGGAAAACAAGCGCAATGCAGCAAAGCCGGAACGCGATCGCCCGTGGCTGATCCGCACCTATGCCGGGCATAGCTCGGCACAGGCATCAAACGCGCTGTATCGCCAGAACCTGGCAAAGGGGCAGACCGGACTTTCGGTGGCCTTCGATTTGCCGACCCAGACAGGATATGATTCCGATCATGTTCTGGCGCGTGGTGAGGTCGGCAAGGTCGGCGTGCCGGTTTCGCATCTGGGCGACATGATGACGCTGTTTGATGGCATTCCGCTTGATCAGATGAACACATCGATGACGATCAATGCGCCGGCGGCGTGGCTTTTGTCGCTTTATATTGCGGTGGCCGAAAAGCAGGGCACGGCACGGGCAAGCCTGCAGGGCACAACCCAGAACGACATCATCAAGGAATATCTGTCGCGCGGGACCTATATCTTTCCGCCGGCCCCCAGTCTTAAGCTGATTACCGATGTGGCGGCCTTCACCTACCGCGAGGTTCCTAAATGGAACCCGATGAATGTGTGCTCGTATCATTTGCAGGAAGCCGGGGCGACGGCCGAACAGGAACTGGCCTATGCGCTGGCAACGGCGATTGCGGTGCTTGATGCGGTGCGCGATTCGGGACAGGTGCCCGAAGAAGATTTTGCCAAGGTGGTCGGGCGGATTTCGTTCTTTGTGAATGCCGGGATTCGGTTTGTCACCGAAATCTGCAAGATGCGGGCGTTCTGCGAATTGTGGGATGAAATCACCCGCGCGCGTTACGGCATTGAAGATGCCAAATATCGTCGGTTCCGCTATGGGGTTCAGGTCAATTCATTGGGCCTGACCGAGCAGCAGCCCGAAAATAATGTCTATCGCATCTTGATCGAAATGCTGGCCGTGGTTCTGTCAAAAAATGCGCGGGCCCGTGCGGTACAGTTGCCGGCCTGGAACGAGGCGCTTGGTCTGCCGCGTCCTTGGGATCAGCAATGGTCGCTGCGCCTGCAACAGATCATGGCCTATGAAACCGATCTTCTGGAATATGAAGACCTGTTTGATGGCAACCCGGCGATTGAACGCAAGGTCGGAGCGCTTAAGGAAGGGGCACGTGAAGAGCTTGCCAAGATTGATGCCATGGGCGGGGCGATTGCCGCCGTGGATCGTGGCTATATGAAGCAGGAACTGGTGCGGTCCAACGCGCTGCGACTGGCTGATATTGAAAGTGGGCTCACCAAGGTGATTGGTGTGAATGCCTTTACCGAGACCGAACCATCGCCGCTGACATCGGGTGAAAAATCGATCCTGACCGTCGATGACATGGCCGAGCAGGAACAGATCGAAAAACTGAAAGCCTGGCGATCAGATCGCGACCAAAAAGCAGTTGATAGCGCGTTGGCCGATCTGAAATCGGCTGCCAGCGAAGAGCGCAATGTTATGGAAAGCTCGATTGCCTGTGCCCATGCCGGGGTGACGACGGGGGAGTGGTCGGAAACACTGCGCGATGTGTTCGGTGAATACCGGGCACCGACCGGGATCACATCCATGATTGTCACAGGCGAAGAGGAAAACCTTCAGGATTTGCGTGAGCGTGTTGATCAGGTTTCCGACAAGCTTGGCGAACGCATGAAGATGCTGGTCGGCAAGCCGGGGCTGGATGGCCATTCCAACGGGGCAGAGCAGATCGCCGTCAAGGCGGGCGAAGCCGGGATCGAGGTGCTGTATGAAGGCATTCGTTGGACGCCCGAAGAACTTGTGCGCAATGCGATCGAAGACGGCGCGCATGTGATCGGGCTTTCGATCCTGTCTGGATCGCATGTGCCGCTTGTTCGCGAAGTGGTCAATGGATTGCGCGCGCAAGGGGCTGGTCATATCCCGGTGGTTGTCGGGGGCATCATTCCCGAAGCCGATATGCTGGTGCTGCGCCAGATGGGGATTTCGGCAGTCTATACCCCGAAGGATTATCAGCTGGCCAAGGTCATTTCCGAGATTGTCGATCTGGTTGATAAAAAGTCGTCGGACAAATCCGTCGTGTCGCCAAATGGGGCACAAGACAATCAGGGTGACGCCACGCTGTATTGACGACCACGCGACCGACACAGGTCATAAAAAAAAACGGTCGCGCCAAGATTGGGTGCGACCGTTTTGCCTTCGGGATCAGTTTCGCGGATCAGGATTTCGCCGTTGCCGGTTCCTGCAGGATGCCGTGACGTTCGTTGACCCAGCTTTCAAAGGTTGAGGCTGGCAGCGGCTTGGCAAACAGGAAGCCCTGAATGAAGTCGCAGCCCTTTTCCTGCAGATAGACAAGCTGTTCGACTTCTTCCACGCCCTCGGCAACCACTTCGAGGTTGAGGCTGTGGCCAAGGCCAATCACCGCATCGACGATTGCCTTGTCATCCATATCGACATGGATGTCGTTCACAAACGAACGGTCGATCTTGATCGAGGTCACCGGGAAGCGTTTGAGATAGTTCAGCGAAGAATAACCGGTGCCGAAATCATCAATCGCGATCAGAACGCCCAGTTCCTTGAGTTCCTTGAGCGTCGAGACGGCTTTTTCCGGGTTGTTCATCAGGATGGATTCGGTGATCTCAAGTTCGAGCGTGCCTTCGGGCAGGGCGGTGTCCTTGACGATCTTTGTGACACTGTCGACCAGTTCGGCATCCTGGAATTGGGCCGGGGACAGGTTGACGGCAATCCGCATGCCGGCAAGCGATGTTTCACGCCAGGCCTGCGTCTGTTTACAGGCACGTTCAAGCACCCAGGCACCCAGCCGGTTGATCAGACCGCATTCCTCGGCCACGGAAATAAATTCGCCCGGCAGGATCAGACCGCGTTCCGGATGGTGCCAGCGCACAAGTGCCTCGGCGCCAACGACGCGTTCGGTGCGGCAGTCGATTTTCGGTTGATAGTAAAGTTCGAGCTGATCCTGTTCGAGCGCGTTGCGCAGATCTTCCTCGATGGTTTTGCGTTCCTTGACCCGCTCATGCATGGAGGGCAGGAAGAAGCGATAATTGTTGCGGCCTTCGGCCTTGGCGGCATACATCGCCATATCGGCGTTTTTGACCAACTGTTCGGGGTTTTCGCCGTCTTCGGGGAACAGCGTGATGCCGACACTGGCGGTCGAATGCAGGCGGATGCCACGGCAATCGAACGGCTGGGACAGCTCGTCAATGATGCGCTGGGCCAGGGCGATGGTGTCTTCGATGTTTTGAACGTCGGTCTGGATGATCGCGAATTCATCGCCCCCAAGACGGGCGGCAGTATCGGAATCACGGATGATGCGTGACAGACGCTGACCCATTTCCTGAATCATCAAGTCACCGACATCATGGCCGAAGTGGTCGTTGATGTCCTTGAAGCGGTCAAGGTCAACAAACAGAACCGTGACACCACGCTGGAAGCGACGGGCGGACAGCAATGCCTGACGCAGGCGATCGAGGAACAGGGTCCGGTTCGGCAGGCTGGTCAGAACATCATGGACCGCAAGGTGGCGCATGCGGGCTTCGGTCTGTTTACGTTCGGTAATGTCGGTATAGGTCGCAACGTAACCGCCGCCTGGCATCGGGTTGTGATCAACCTGAATGACACGGCCATTCGGGCGGGTACGTTCCATGCGATAGGGTTCACGACGGCGCGCAATCGCAACACGGTCGGAAATCAGGGCCTGGATGCTGACATCGCCATATTCGCCGCGTTCGCCGTTATAGCGCAGGATATCGGAAAGCGGGGTGCCTTCCTTGACCAGATCGCGCGGCAGATTAAGCAGCTCGATATAGCGTTCGTTCCAGACCATCAGGTTCAGGTCCTGATCGAACAGACAGATGCCCTGACCGATATTGTGCAGGGTGGCTTCGAGCAGGGCCTGCTTACGCTGGGCTTCTTCCTGTGCCTGCCCCTGCAGGGCGACCATTTCATTGTATTCGCGGATCAGAAGACCGAGTTCGTCCGAGCTGTTCCATTCCACCGGACGGCGCAGACGGCCGTGCTTGGTCATGCGGATGGAATGCAGCAGACGGTTAAGCGGTTCCTTGATCGAACGTTTGTTGGCAATCAGAAGGCTGGCGGCCACGACCGAAATCAACAGGCCGAACAGGATCATGTCGATGGCGATGCGGCGGAACAGCAAATCCTGCACGCGATCATCGGTAAAGTAGATGACCAGTTCACCCACGTCGTGGCGGACATTGTTACGTTCGAAATAGACACGGCGCGACAGGCGCAGCGTATCGGCCAGTTCGGATTGCGAAACGCCGGTATGGGCGAATTCGGTGCCATCGGCGCCAAGCGCCTGCACGGCAACGATGTCGCTATCGCGCGCCATGGCGTTGAGCGCGGATTCGATGTTGTCGACGTCAAGATACCAGAATGGGGTTGCCAGAACGCGGGCGTTGATGTCGGCAGTCTGTTCGACTTTGCCGTTCAGATCATCGCGCAGCACTTTGTAGCTGACATAGCCAAAGACAACGAAAAGCGCCAATGAGAACAGTGAAACCAGCGGCAATGCAATAAACAGCAGCCGACTGCTCAAAGACTTTCGTTGTAAAAACCCGTACGATCCGCGCGACAAGCGTTCTCTCCCTGGCACCTACTTTGGGCTAGTCGAATATACTGTACTCGACGCTTGTATGGGTGCCAACTCCCCTGATATTTTCTCAAGTCAAACCGCACCTTGATGGAAGCTCAAGTTCGATTTCGCTAATTCGATAATTAACCGATATAGATCAGCAAGCTTGTCTATTTTGGTGTGAAGTCCTTTAGGTTCAAGCAGTTTTACCTGCCATCTGCGAAAATTTCGTTACCGTGGAACGGCTTCGCGTGCGAGTTCATCGCATCTTTCGTTTTCGGGATGACCTGCATGGCCTTTGACCCAGTGCCACTCAACCTGATGAGGTTCCAAGGCTTTTAGCAGGCGCTGCCACAGTTCCACGTTCTTGACCGGCTTCTTGTCAGCGGTTTTCCAGCCGCGTTTCTGCCAGCCGAAAATCCATTTGGTGATGCCGTCGCGGACATAGCTGCTGTCGGTATAGATATCGATGACACACGGGCGCTTAAGGGCTTCGAGCGCGCTGATCGCGGCCATCATTTCCATGCGGTTGTTGGTGGTTTCGGGATCACCGCCCGACATTTCCTTTTCAACACCCTTGAACCGAAGGATTGCCCCCCAGCCGCCGGGGCCGGGATTGCCGCTGCATGCGCCGTCCGTATAAATCTCGACGCGGTTATCGCCGCCGTTGCCTGAAGTCATGTCGTTGTGTCCCTGGCCGGTGGCCTTAATCGAGGCCATAGGCCGCTGCGTTGTCCACGCGCTGGTGGAAACGCAATTTGTTGATGTATTCGTGCGGATTTTTCGGCGTGACCAGCGCATCCTTGGGGGTGTTTACCCAGTCATAAAGGCGGGTCAGCAGGAAGCGCAGGCTCGCACCACGGGCAAGAATCGGCAGGGCCGCCTTTTCGGCATCCGAGATCGGGCGTACCTTGCTGTAATGCGACAGCAGGTTCTTGGCCTTGGTGACGTTAAAGCTGTTATCGGGTTCAAAGCACCAGGCATTCATGCAAATTGCGATGTCATAGCCAAACAGGTCATTGCACGCGAAATAGAAGTCGATCAGGCCGGATACTTCTTCCTTGCCCGGGAAGAAGAAAACGTTGTCGGGAAACAGATCGGCATGAATGACGCCCTTGGGCAGTTCATGCGGCCAGTTGGCTTCGAGATAGTCGAGCTCTTCGCGGATCATGTCGCCAAGACCCGGAACTTCGTCATTGGCGTGTTCCTGACAGCTTTCAAACAGTGAGCGCCATCCCGACACACTGAGTGCATTAGGCAGGTGCATCTCGAAATCGAGACCGGCGGTGTGAAGCTGTGCCAGGGCTGCACCAACACCGGCACAATGGTGGGGCTGGATGCGGCGCGGTGACATGCCGCGCAGGAAAGATGTAATGGCGGCCGGGCGATCACAAAGTGTGCGTAAGGCCACGCCATCCGTGCCATGGATCGGGGTCGGGCAGTTCAGCCCCTTGGCTGACAGGTGATCCATCAGTCCAAGGTAAAACGGCAGATCATCCGGATTTACCCGCTTTTCATAGAGCGTCAGGATAAAGGGCGCGATGCTGGTCTGAAGCAGGAAGTTGGTGTTTTCGACACCTTCGGCTATGCCCTTGAAAGAAACCACTTCACCGATATCGTATTCGGCAACGAAACGGGCGATATCCTCGTCTGAAACATCGGTATAGACGGCCATGGGCTTTATTGTCGTCCTGATCTAAAAGTAAGCAGTTAGCTGGCAAGCTGGCGCGGTAGTTTGAAAGTGACGTTCTCGTCGGTGAGCGTGATGGTTTCGACCGTCACGTCATAGCGTTCCCGGCAGGCATCGATAACTTCTTCGACCAGAACTTCCGGGGCGGATGCGCCGGCCGTGATGCCAAGGCTTTTGATGCCTTCAAGTTCCGACCAGTCGATATCCTTGGCGCGTTCAACCAGAACCGATCGCATGCAGCCTTCGCGCTTGGCGACTTCGACCAGCCGGTTGGAGTTCGAGGAATTCGGCGCGCCCAGAACCAGAATGGCATCGGCCTTTTCGGCAATCAGTTTGACCGCGTGCTGACGGTTGGTCGTGGCGTAGCAGATATCTTCTTTTTTCGGGACCGAGATCGACGGGAAACGCCGTTGCAGAATTTCGATGATCTTGGCCGTGTCATCAAGCGACAGGGTCGTCTGGGTCACGAAGGCCAGATTGTCCGGATCCGAAATTTCGATGGTTTCGGCGTCCTGTTCGGTTTCGACAAGCGTCATGCTGCCCGGCGGCAACTGGCCCATGGTGCCGATGACTTCCGGATGACCGGCATGACCAATCAGAAGGATATGCTTGCCATCCGCATGATGACGCTCGGCACCACGATGGACTTTCGAGACCAGCGGGCAGGTCGCATCAAGATATTCAAGCTTGCGGGTTTCGGCGGCCTCGGGCACGGATTTCGGTACGCCGTGGGCCGAAAAGATCACCGGAACCCCGTCCGGAACGGCATCAAGTTCATCGACAAAAACCGCACCCATGTCGCGCAGGCGATTGACCACGAATTTGTTGTGGACGATTTCGTGGCGGACATAGACCGGCGCACCATATTTTTCGAGCGCCTTTTCGACGATCTCGATGGCGCGATCAACCCCGGCGCAAAAACCGCGCGGGTTGGCGAGAACGATCTGAAGGCTGGCTTTGTCAGACATGATACAGGTCCGGCTTTCCCAATCGCGTGCGGGCGTTCCCGACGCATTTTTCAAACATTGTCGTTACATAACCCGCCTGATCATGTGGTGCAATGACTCTGCGGCAAAAGGGCCGTGTGTTGTGGCCGGAAATTTGAGCTTTTCTATTCCCGCGACCCGTTGAAGCGGGTTGTGCCGACACCCGTGAGGGAATAGACTGCGAGCGGGCCGTTCGGATAAGACACAGGCCTGAAAACATTTGGTTTGATAGAGGCTTGGATGACAATCGGTAACGGACTTCGGCGCGTTTTTGCATTTGGTATGGTCTCGCTTGGCGGATTGCTAAGTGCGTGCGGCGGCGGAAACCCGTTCGAAGAACAGCCCGTACCAGTTTGCCCGGCCGCCTATCTGCCAAAGGATACGGCGAAGCTGGTCGAGTTCAGTGGCGGTGGCCGCGATCTGACCGATGTGATCGTCGAGGCGGAATTTACCGGTTATATCGGTGACTGCGGCTATGATCTGGATGACCAGGAACTTGATGTCATCATCAGCCCGATCATCACCGCCGAGCTTGGACCGGCGGCGCAAAATCGCACTGTGCAGTTCGAGTATTTCGTTGCGCTTCGCGACCCGAATGGCAACTTCATCCAGAAGTCGGTGTTCAACATCAATATGGCCTTTGCCGACAATCTGAACATGGCGCGGATCCGCGATGAGCAGGTGACACTTTCAGTGCCGCTTGATGATGTCTGGACGGGTCCGGATTATGAAATCTATCTCGGTTTCCAGCTGAGTGCGGAGCAGCTGGAATATAATCGCCGCTTCGGAACTGATTGATTTATTGGGAAGTTTTGGTATTTCGGGCCGGTCGACAGCCCCCTTTGGGAAAATAGGGGCTGGTCGGTTTGCGCGGAACCCCGTATAACAGAAACACACCCAATTGATCCCCGTGGGAGAGGCCGCAGTCCTTTTGGATATGCGGACGCCGAAGGAGCAACCACCCCGGAAACTCTCAGGCAACAGGACCGCGCGGAGATGGGACTCTGGAAAGCAGGTGCTGTGATCAGCTTGATCAGAACGCACCTCGCCGAAGATGTAAGCAGACCGGTTTAGCCATTGGCTGTGATTCTTTCAGGCTCCGAGACAGAGGGGGAATGTGGTTGGCCAGTGGTCGGCTATGTTTCGCAACGATTGTCCCGGAGAAGGAAGAGTGGATCAACAGACCGAACCGCTAAAAACAGCCCTTTATGACCTGCATGTTGAACTCGGCGCCAAAATGGTGCCGTTTGCGGGCTATGCCATGCCGGTTCAATACCCGCTTGGTGTGAAGGGCGAACATCTTCATACCCGTGCAAAGGCTGGCCTGTTTGATGTCTCGCATATGGGGCAGGTACGCCTGACCGGCGAAAACCGCGTGGCAGAGCTTGAAAAGCTTGTGCCCGGTGATATCGCCATCCTTAAACCCGGTCGCACGCGTTATTCCGCCTTTACCCAGGACGATGGCACGATCCTTGACGATCTGATGATTACCAATGCGGGCGGTAGCCTGTTTCTGGTGATCAATGCGGCGTGCAAGGGTGACGATGTTGTTCACATGCGGGCCAATCTTGGTGATGGTGTATCCCTTGAAGAAATCGATGATCGCGCGCTGATGGCGCTGCAGGGCCCGGATGCGGCCAAGGTGCTGGCACGGTTTGCGCCAGTGGTTGCTGATCTGAAATTCATGAGCTTTGCCGAGATCGAGATCGCAGGCATCCCGTGCTTTGTGACCCGGTCGGGTTATACCGGTGAAGACGGTTATGAGATTTCGGTGCCCAATGCGGATGCCGAAACGCTTGCGCGTAAATTGCTGGCCGAGGACGAGGTCGAGGCGATTGGCCTTGGTGCGCGTGATTCTCTGCGTCTGGAAGCCGGTCTGTGCCTGTATGGCAATGACATTGACACCACCACGACCCCGGTGGAAGGCGATCTGAACTGGATCATCAACAAACGTCGCCGGGCCGAAGGCGGGTTCAAGGGATCTGACGTAATCCTGGAGCAGCTGGAAAATGGGGCAGACCGCAAGCGTGTTGGCATCAAGCCCGAAGGCAAGGCGCCGGCCCGCGAACATACCCAGATTTTGAATGCAGACGGCGAAGAGATTGGCGAGATCACGTCAGGCGGGTTTGGCCCGACCGTCGATGGTCCGATCGCGATGGGCTATGTTGCGATCGAGTTTTCCGAACCGGGAACCAAGATCGACCTGATGGTGCGCGGCAAGGCCCGCCCGGCCGAGGTGGTTGAGCTTCCGTTTGCACCGCATCGCTATTTCCGCGGTTGAGTATCCGAAATTATTGAGAGCGCGGCGACGCCGCATTGGCATTGAATTGATCAAGAGGGACAAAGGGAAATGACAAAGAAATTTTCGCAAGAACATGAGTGGATCGAGTTCGCAGATGGTGTGGCAACCGTTGGCATCACCGATTACGCGCAGCAGTCGCTGGGTGACATTGTTTATGTCGAGCTGCCGGAAGTTGGCAAAAAGCTGACCAAGGATGGTGATGCAGCCGTGGTTGAATCGGTCAAGGCGGCCAGCGACGTCTATGCTCCGCTTGACGGCGAGATCGTTGAAATCAATGAAGAGCTTGATGCCAACCCGGCGTTGGTCAACGAAGCCCCGGAATCAGAAGGCTGGTTCTTTAAAATGTCCCTTGCTGATGAATCCCAGCTTGATGAGCTGATGGATGAAGCAGCCTACAAAGACTTCGTCGAAGGTCTTTAAGCATGCGTTACCTCCCACTGACACGCGCTGATCGCGCTGCGATGCTTGAAACCATCGGGGCAGCATCAGTTGATGAACTTTATAGTGATGTGCCTGACGGCGCGTTGCTCGATAAGCCTGTTGATTTGCCATCCCACCTCGGCGAAATGCAGGTCGAACGCGATATGCTGGCCCTTGCCGGGAAAAACATGGGGGCGTCCAGCGTGCCCAGTTTCTTGGGGGCAGGTGCCTATCGCCACCATGTTCCGGCCACGGTCGATTACGTGATCCAGCGCGGTGAGTTCCTGACCGCCTACACGCCCTATCAGCCGGAAATCGCGCAAGGTACATTGCAGTATCTGTTTGAATTCCAGACCCAGGTTGCCTCGATCACCGAGATGGATGTTGCCAATGCCTCGATGTGGGATGGTGCGACATCCTGTGCCGAGGCGGTGCTGATGGCATGCCGGGCTACCCGTCGCAAAAAAGCGGTTCTGTCAGGTGGTCTGCATCCGCATTACCGCGAAGTGACGGAAACCTATTGCCAGTATAGCGACACCGAAGTCGCCGGGCGTGATGGGCATCCCGAACATCAGGCGACGGCCGACGAGCTTGATGATCTGATCGATGATCAGACGGCTTGTGTGGTTGTGCAGTACCCGGATGTGTTTGGTCGCATTCAGGATCACACCAAACTGGCCGATCTTTGCCATGCCAAGGGGGCGCTTCTGGTCGTGGTCTTTACCGAGGCGGTTGCCTTTGGTGCGGTCAAATCACCGGGCAGCTTTGGTGCCGATATCGTTTGCGGTGAAGGCCAGTCGATCGGTAATGCGCTGAACTATGGTGGACCGTATGTCGGTCTGTTTGCCACCACCCAGAAACTGGTGCGTCAGATGCCCGGTCGTCTGTGTGGCGAGACGGTTGATCAGGACGGCAAGCGTGGCTTTGTTCTGACACTTTCGACCCGTGAACAGCATATCCGTCGTGAAAAGGCGACGTCGAACATCTGTACCAACTCCGGTCTGTGTTCGTTGGCCTTTACGGTGCACATGAGCCTGCTGGGCGAAGACGGTTATCGTCGTCTGGCAACCCTGAACCATGAAAATGCCTGCAAGACAGCCGATGCGATTGACGCAGTCAATGGCGCGTCGGTGGTCAATGACAGCTTCTTTAACGAGTTCACGGTCAAGCTGACCAAAC
This sequence comes from Thalassospira sp. ABD4_177, assembly GCF_056160125.1. Lineage (NCBI taxonomy): Bacteria > Pseudomonadati > Pseudomonadota > Alphaproteobacteria > Rhodospirillales > Thalassospiraceae > Thalassospira > Thalassospira sp. ABD4_177. Next base: position 97,274 of record NZ_JBSWWO010000003.1, read on the forward strand.
CGGCGTCAGAAGTCGTCGAGGCACTGGTTGCCAAGGGTGTTCTGGCGGGTGTGCCACTGTCGCGCCTGTATCCGAACCGAACGGATCTGGATAACTACCTGTTGGTGGCAGTGACTGAAACCAACACAGATGCGGATATCGCGGCCCTTGCGGACGCATTGAAGGAGGCGCTGGCATGAATTTCACAACCCATACCGGCAACCGCGGCCTTGTCATTGAAGAGCAGCTGATCTTTGAACAGGGCCAGCCCGGCCGCACCGGTGTTGACCTGCCCGAACCGGCAGGCACGAAAACCCGTCTTGGCGGTCTTGATCGTGACAGCGACGTTGGCCTTCCGGGCCTGTCCGAACCGCAGGTCGTGCGTCATTTCACGCGCTTGTCGCAGAAGAACTATGGCATTGATGCCGGGTTCTTCCCGCTGGGTTCGTGTACTATGAAGCATAACCCGCGCCTGAATGAAAAGGTCGCACGTCTGCCCGGTCTTGCCGATCTGCATCCGATGCAGCCCGAAAGCACCGTTCAAGGCGCGCTTGAACTGATCAACAGTTGCGCGCACTGGCTTCTGGTTCTGACCGGCATGCCGGCTGTTTCCATGTCCCCGGCAGCGGGCGCACAGGGTGAGCTTTGCGGCATGATGGCCATTCGTGCGGCCCTTGATGCGCGCGGTGAAAACCGTCGTCGCGTTCTGGTGCCGGAATCTGCGCACGGGACCAACCCGGCCACGGCAGCCGCCTGTGGTTTTACGGTTGATTCGATCCCGGCAACCGAGGATGGCCGTGTTGATCTGGCTGCATTCGAAGCCAAGCTTGGCGATGATGTGGCGGGGATCATGCTGACCAACCCGAACACGTGCGGTCTGTTTGAACGTGATGTGCGCAAGATTGCCGATCTGGTGCATGAAGCGGGCGGGTATTTCTATTGCGATGGTGCGAACTTCAACGCCATTGTCGGTCGCGTACGCCCGGCAGATCTTGGCATTGATGCGATGCATATCAACCTGCACAAGACCTTCTCGACCCCGCATGGCGGTGGTGGCCCGGGTTCCGGACCGGTCGTCTTTTCCGATGCACTGGCCGCGTTTGCCCCGATCCCCTATGTCGTCAAAAAGGGCGACGGTTTCCATCTGGTCGAAACCGCAGACGAAGACGATGGCATGCAGCCATTTGGTCGTCTGAAAGGCTTCCATGGTCAGATGGGCATGTTCATTCGTGCGCTGACCTATATGAAAAGCCACGGTGCAGACGGCCTGCGTCAGGCATCGGGTGATGCGGTTCTCAATGCGAACTATCTGCTGGCCCGTCTGAAAGACAAGCTCAGCGTTGCCTTCCCGGGCTATTGCATGCATGAGGCGCTGTTTGATGACAGCTTCCTGAAGGATACCGGTGTTTCGACACTGGATCTGGCCAAGGCGATCATCGACGAAGGGTTCCACCCGATGACGATGTATTTCCCGCTGGTCGTGCATGGTGCGTTGCTGATCGAGCCGACCGAGACGGAAACCAAGGAATCGATCGACCAATTCTGCGATGCGATTCTGGCTCTTGTTGCCAAGGCCGAGTCGGGTGATGCGGAATTCTTCAAGAATGCACCGTATCTGACACCGCGCAGACGCCTTGATGAAACGGCAGCCGCACGGAAGCCGGTTTTGCGCTGGAAGCCTGAAACAGCTTGATAACCCAAGCAACCTTGCTGTTTGAAACACCCCGGTCTCTGGCCGGGGTGTTCTTTTTCAAGGACTTGGACTTGAAACCCATTGGACTTGTCGCAATCTGCACCCTTATACTTGTCGGAATTGTAATGAACGACGTCATCAAAGACGCGTTTGGGGATTTAGAGGTCGGACTGCTGTCCGTTCCGGAGGTTTGAAATCAGTCATGTCTCGTCGCGTGCAAAAAGTATTCACTGCCGAACGTCGTCTTAAAGAACGAACCGGCGGTGTGGTTGAAGATTGGTCGGATTCCTTTTTCGACCCGACGCTGGAAAGTGGAATGGGTGCAGGCGAACCGATGCCAGTTTCCCTGCCCGCAGCGACGAGTGAGACCGATAACGCCGGAATGTCCCAGGCGGTGCTTGATGAAATCCGCGCCCTGCGTGGCGAAGTTTCGCAATTGCGTCAGGCAATGGCATCAGGTGCTGCACCAGCGACCGCTGAAAGTGCATTCGAAGCGCCAGAAGCATCAAATGATGCCCCTATGGATGCCTTGCCGGACCCGGTGACAAGCAACCCGACGCATTCCAATCGTCCGGGGGCTGCCGAGCCGGATCACGATGATCTGGAACTGATTCGCACCCAGATCGAGGAAATGAACGAGCACATCCACAAGGCCAAGGTTCAGATTGCCTCGTTGCGCCATCCCAAGGCGCAGGATGACCGTCTTGTCAGTGCTGCCTCGGAACTTGATGCCATCGTCAAGGATACCGAGATGGCGACCCACACCATTCTGGAATCTGCCGAGCAGATCGATGATCTGACAATGACGCTTAAAAACTCGGCACCAAGTGACTTTGTCGCCGATCACGTCGAACAGATTGCCTTTATCGTCACCAAGATTTTCGAAGCCTGTAACTTCCAGGACATTACCGGACAGCGCATCAACAAGGTTGTCAGCACGCTTGAGTTCGTTGAGGAGCGTGTCCACAACATGATCTCGATCTGGGGTGAAGAGGCCTTTAGCGAACTGCCAATACCCGAAGTTGAGGAAGAAGCACGGCCCGAAGATGCGGATCTTTTGAACGGCCCGCAGCTTGATGGCGAGGGTATCAGCCAGGACGATATCGATAAGTTGTTCGAATAACTCGAAAAATACTTGGTTTTACCTTGTGATTTAAGGTAGTAGCGTTAGCTATCTCTTCTTCGTTTGAGAAATGGCAGGCGTTTGTGCAGCGTCTTTTGTCAATCAAACGTTTACATATGTTAAGGTAAAGTCTTACCTATAAGAATAAGAAGCTAAGTTGGGATGCGTGTAACATTCGGTTGCACGTGTTTTGACGTGCTTGGAGGTTAGTATGGGATTTTGGTCTCTTGGTGCTATTCGCCAGCCTAAGGCGCAAGATATCAAATGGCGAAAGAGCCCGCGTGGGGATTACTATCGACTGTTTATGCTCGACGACGTTTCAGAGCTTGGTCTGAATGGCACGGGTGGTGTTTATCTGCTGTGGCATGGCGGTTTGAAGCCGTCCTGGCTTGTTGCAGGTGCAACAGAGGATCTTGGCCACAGCTTTGCCGAGCTGGCGCGTGATCCCGACATTCGCGAATATGATACCCGCGGTGGCGTTTATATGAGCTGGTCGCCGATCAAGGGCAGCTTCCGGGAAGGTGTTGTGCATTACATTGCCAAACACGCCAACCCGACCTTTGAATGCGATTTTGACAGCAAGGAAGATCCGATACCGGTCCTGTTGCCGCGCTAATCACGTGGCCGGACACTGTATCTGGAATGCAAAAAGCTCCGCAGTTGATGCGGAGCTTTAAGCGCTTCTGGCTTATGTTGAAAAGCAGGCTGGCCTTAGAGTTTGGCCATGACTGCTTCGGCGCTTGAAACGTCAAATGCGCCGGGTTCTTCGACCGCAAGATCGGTGACTTTGCCGTCTTCGACGATCATGGCAAAGCGGTTGGCACGTTTGCCAAGACCACGCCCGGTCAGATCAAGCTCAAGGCCGGTCGCATCAACAAACGCAAGGTCGCCATCCGAAAGCATGGTGACGTTATCTGCGTTTTCGGCATCTGCCCATGCCTGAAGCACGAAGGCATCATTGGATGCCAGGCAGGCAATCTCGTCGACACCTTTGGCTTTGATCTCATCGGCTTTGGCGACAAAACCCGGCAGATGTTTTGCCGAGCAAGTCGGCGTAAAGGCACCCGGTACCGCAAACAGGACAACTTTGCGTCCTGCGAAGAATTCCTTGGAATTGACGGCTTCGGGGCCGTCGCTGGTTGCGCGGAAAAGGGTAACTTCCGGGAGTTCAGAACCGATCGAAATGGTCATTGGTATCTCCGTTATTTGGCGCAATCCCGTTGACTGCGCGCTGGATCGCATGCCCGAATCAAACACTAAATCTGCTTGGCATTCAATGCATTCACGCAGAGTTTTTAAGAACTGTCATCTGCTTGACGTTTAACGTCAGTATGTTCGGACTTGTTCCCGTGAAGGCCTTGCCTGCAGACAGGGATGGTTAAAATAGGCATCGCCAACCAAATGTGATTACTCTGCCGAGCTGGCAAGGCTTGCTGATACCTTTGCATCTTCAAGCGCGCCAAGAACCTCATCCACGCTGAGCAATTCGGAAAGCAGGATGCCCTCGGGGGCCGCTGGGCCAAACACGGCATTAAACGGAATACCAAAGCGGCCATAGGACGCCAGATAATCGGCAATCTGTTGATCCGGGCGGGTCCAGTCGGCCTGCATCAGAACGACACGGTCCTGCGAAAGTGCGGCGCTGACATCAGGTTTTTCGAGCACCAGTTTCTTGTTGACCTGACAGGTGACACACCATTCTGCGGTAACGTCAATCACGACGGTCTTGCCATCAGCCACAAGCGTATCGATGGTGTCCGGCGCAAAAGCCTGCCAGGCGAGGGTACTGTTGCCTGATGACGCGCTGGGTGATGATGGCGGCTTGGAAAAGCCTGGCGCAAACAGGGCGACCATAAAGCCCGCGACAGCAAGCGCGGTAAAGGCAAAGCGCGGGCGCAGGTTTGATGTGCGCTTGCGTACCCAGATGAAAATACCACCCGCAATCAGCCCAAGCCCAACCGCGACCGCGCCACCCATGCCGATCTGGATCGACAAAACGCCAAGCAGCCAGATGGCCGTGCCGATCAAGGCAAGACCCAGAACGAATTTGACACCATTCATCCAGCGCCCCGGTTTGGGCAGGGTATGGGCCACGCGCGGTTGGATGGCGATGGCGAAATAGGGCAGGGCCAACCCAATGCCAAGCAGCGTGAAGATCCAGAAGATATCAAACACACTTCCGGCCAGCGCAAATCCGACAGCCGTGCCGAGGAACGGGGCAGAGCAGGGGGTTGCCAGCAAGGTGGCAAACATCCCGGTCAGGAAATTGCTGCTGATATGGCGGCCGTGGCTTTCGCTGCGTGTGATGGCATCATTGGCCGCGTTGCCAAGCTGATCCGGGCCGGAAATCTCAAACAGGCCCCACATATTAAGCGCAAACAGGGCAAGAATGATCGTCATCACGGTCAGGAAAAGCGGCTGCTGGAACTGAATGCCCCAGCCAATCGTGCCCCCGGCCAGTTTGATGCCTACCAGAACAGCGGCAATCACCCAGAAAGATGTGATGATCCCGGCCGCACTGGCAAGAAATCCAACGCGCACCCGATTGATGTCCTGTTCGCGGGCCTTGAGTGCGGACATGACCTTGATCGACAGGACTGGCAAAACGCACGGCATGACATTGAGGATCAAGCCACCCAGCAGGGCAAAAAGGCCGATCATCCAGAAGCTCATGCCATCGGTTGCGCCCGCGGTCGATGTGGAGGATGCCGTTGCAACCGTGCCTGCGTCGACAGAACCAACGATCAGGTCTTGTTCGATGGAAAGCGGACCGGCAATGACCGTGACGGTAACGGCTTCATCGCTTAGCGACTGGTCTTCGCTTAGCCCCATCACAGCGATGTCGAAATATTTGGTCTCAGAGCTGTTGTCGTTGGTGGCCGCAGGTTTTGGCAAGCCAAAGCCCGCACGAAGGTCGCTTTCGATAATGATGTCGTCAATGGCGACACCAGCAGTATCAAGGCCGTGCACAGCAAGGCGGAGACTGGTTTGATCGCCCGAGTTTGCCGTGGTCAGGCTTGTGACATCGATGGGAAGGCCGGTGCCCGTGAGCGGCACGCGCGAGACAAACTTTTCGATCTGATGGGCATGGGGGCTGGTGATCGATCCGCCGGTGCTGCCAGCGGCATCTGCGGGAATGTCGAGATTGAAGTTGGCCGTTGCCGGAATGCAGATGTCGCTACAGACCAGATAATCAACATTGAGACGGATCGATACGGACTGTGCGAGATCAGGGATCGTCACATCAATCGGCAGGATGATCTGATCCTTGTAGCCGAATGTTTCCAGACCAAAGATCGAAAAGCGATGCGGGGCAGGCCACAGTATGTTTGCGTCGCCAACGTTTTGCGATCCGGTCCAGTCCAGCTGCGGCGGGAAACCGGCATCACCGGCACTGCGCCAGTAAATCTTCCAGTCGGGTTGCAATTCATATTCAAGGCCGAGACGCAGTGTTTCTTTGCCGCCGGTTTCGGTTTGCGCGCTGATCAGGCGAACAGATGTGAAATCCTCGTCAATCCAGTCGGTTGCCATATCCGATGCCGCCATGGCAGCGGTTGTCGCGCCGATGGTCGCAAGGCAGAGGGCAAACATACATGTCAGGCGGACGATCAGGTGGCGAATCACGTGTTGTTCCTTAAGCACGAAAAGCGGTTGGCGCAGTGTGGGCCAAACTTGTGGCACAAAACAGGCGTAGTTCGAGCCCGCGTTCAAATCAAGCCACGACTATGTGAACGTCCTATCACTAACACAGCTGTCGTGTGGCTTGGCATGATCCAGAGCAAATGCGACCTCGTTCATTGGCGTATGACAGGTTTGCTGCCTACATGGCCTATATGGGAAGCAGAAATGTCAAACGACAAATTATCGCGGTTTCCGGGGTTCTTGATGGTAATGGAAGGGCATTCGCGCTAGGCTTTATGAAACAGGAGAGAAAGTTTCGATATGGGTGAAGGTATAGACACAGGCGATTATCTTGGCGGGAAGCTTTTGATCGCGATGCCGGGAATGCGTGATCCGCGCTTTTCGCAAAGTGTGGTCTATATCTGTGCGCACAACAAAGATGGTGCGATGGGGCTTGTGATCAACCGCCTGATCGACAGCATTACTTTCCCGGAACTGCTTGAACAGCTTGGCATTGCGCGCCCGGCACCGACCATCGAAGACATTCAGGTGCATTTCGGCGGCCCGGTTGAAAGCAGCCGTGGCTTTGTGTTGCATTCAACCGATTTCTCGAACGAAGCCACCCTGCATGTCGATCGCGGTGTGTCGGTAACGGCCACGGTTGATGTCCTTGAACAGATTGCGGTCGGTGAAGGCCCGCAAAGCCGGATTTTGGCACTTGGCTATGCCGGATGGCGCAGTGGGCAACTTGAAAGTGAAATCCTTGCCAATGGCTGGCTTCACGTCGATGCCGATGCGGATCTTCTGTTTGATACCGATTGCGAAGACAAGTGGGAGCAGGCGTTCTCGCGGCTTGGCTTTGCCCCGGAGCTTTTGTCTGGCGAAGCTGGACACGCCTGAGCACGGCTTTTCCAAATCCTGCTAATTACCCAAAGAAAAAACCTGCCAGCTTGGCAGGCTTTTGTGTTTTGTGCTGGTTCGATGTGATCAATCGAACAGGGCGTCGATTTCTTCCTGTGAGAAGATCTGGTCAACCTCATCCTGCGAAACGCGGTTGGCGTTCTGCGGTGCCTTGGTGACGGTTTTGTCCAGATTGTCGAGGCCCTTGGGATCTGGCGGCAGGTCGAATTCATCAAAGTCGTCTTCGCCCCAAATCTCGATCACGCGGGTAACGCGTTCCTCGATATATTTCATGGTATTGACGACTTTGGTAATTCGCTGTCCGGTCAGATCCTGGAAGTTACAGGATTCAAACACCTTGACCACAAGCTCGACAATGTCGTCTGCCAGCCCTTGCGTATAGTCGTCTGGTGCTGCAGAACGAATATTATGGGCGACTGCATCGATCTTTTCGACGGTCTCAAGAATATTGGCGGTCGCGTCTTCGGTCGCGGCCACGACGGAATCAAGTTCACCCTTCACGATATTGATACGCGTGCCACTGTCATCCTCGGGCGCGGTATAAAGGGCGGCGATTTCCTTTTTGGTTTCCTGAATGGAATTGGCAAGCGCGCGGACTTCGTTTTTCACCAGGCGGAGCTCATTGCGGGCATCGGCCTGTTCATTATCGTCCGGGGCGGCGGCCTTGTTTGCCTTTTTCTGTTCCTCCATCATCACCCGGATGTCGGAAAGCAGTTCAAGCTTGAGATCCTCGATCGCGGTATGCAGGCTTGAAATATCGGCACCACCGGCAGCGCCATTCGGATCGGTCGGCATTTCGGTCGGCAGGGCGACCATGTCACTCATGGTTTCGAGTTTGTTGAGCAACCGCATTTCTGCGGTAAATAGTCTTTTACTTCCTGAGCGTGCCATAGACGAACCTCTGTCTTTGTACCGTCTGCATCGGGCAAGGGCCAGTCTGGCTGTCTTGCACGGAACATCGGGAATGCATACGTGTGGGTAGAATAGTCCGCAAAACTGATATATCCAACCGAATTTCTATCCTTGATATTGGGGAAAAGCCCGCCCAATTAAAGGGTTCGGTCCGTATTTTTGCTTTTGGGAAATAACAGGGTGCCAAATTCGGGCGCCGAATCGTTTGCAAAACCGATTTTTGTGCGGTGTGCGGCAAAAAAAACGGGCCGTCTTTCAAGGCGTCGAGGATGCCGTAACGTTGTGTCGATCGGATGACGTTTCAGCGCCGTACGTTTTACAACAAAACGGCTTTAGCCATTGGTTGAAGTGATTCTAAGGTCTTTTGCGCATATATTGCAAAGCAGCAAACCTGACTATGGGAAAATCCGGCCGAAAGGAATGGCGGTTTTTCTATCCAAGGGTGGGTGTTTAGAACGATTTCAGCTAAAACCAGAGCGCTAATTTGATATCTTATCAAATACATTTTTTGTGCAACGCAGCGAGGTTTTTTCTGGAACAGGTGCCGAAGATACGCTATTTGCCTGCGTTACCAATGTACTTTCATGTGCAGGCTATTTAAGAATAAGATATGTCAGAGGAAATGCTCCGGTCCGTCAATTTTTAATCTTTGGTTGATATGGTGGAAAGCTTCCAAGAAGGAACCTTGAAACCCGGTCAGTTCAAAGAGACGGAGGTGGGGAAGAGTGAGGCATATCGCCTTGAGATGTAATGCGAGGGGGCAGATTCGCATGTCGATCAAGAAGCTATTTCCCATTCTGTTGTTGGGATTGGCGGTTATTACCGGGTTTGACAGTGCAGCACTTGCTGTTGGTCAGCCCGAGCCGTGGCAGCTTGGGCTGCAGGATCCGGTTTCACCGGTGGCTGTTGAAGGCCAGAAATTCTTTAATCTACTGATCTGGTTGATGACGATCATTACCGTGATCGTCCTGCTTTTGCTGCTGTATGTTCTTTTCCGCTTCAGCGCGAAACGCAACCCCGTGCCGTCGAAAACGACCCACCACACCCTTCTTGAAGTGGTCTGGACGGTTGTCCCGGTACTGATCCTCCTTGTGATTGCAATCCCGTCCTTCCGCCTGCTGTATTTCGCAGACCGTGTCGAGGATGCCGATCTTACGCTCAAGATCATTGGCAAGCAGTGGTACTGGACCTACGAATATCCGGATAACGGCAACTTCACGTTTGATTCCTTGATGATCGATGAAGAAACCGCCGTTGCAGAGGGCATGAACCGCCTTCTGGATGTGGACAATCCCGTTGTCCTGCCGGTGGACCAGAACATTCGCCTGATCATGACGTCTGACGACGTGATCCATAACTGGGCCATGCCTTCGCTGTTCATCAAACTTGATGCCGTTCCTGGCCGTCTCAATGAAACCTGGACCCGCATTCCAGGCGAGTATGCCGGTACGACATTCTATGGGCAGTGCTCTGAGCTGTGCGGCGTGAACCACGCCTATATGCCGATCGCAGTCAAAGCTGTTACCATGGAAGAATACGAGGCCTGGGTAGCCAAGGCCCAAGAAGAGTTCGCATCTGCTGATCTGCCGTCTGCGGTATCAGTGGCATCGGCAGAGTGAGGGAGAGACTGATGGCTCACGCTGACACACATGATCACGATCATACCCCGGGCTTCTTTACCCGTTGGTTCCTGTCGACCAACCACAAAGATATCGGGACGCTTTATCTTATCTTCTCTGTGATCGCCGGTTTGATCGGTGGCGCGTTTTCGGTGTGGTTCCGTATGGAACTGGCACAGCCGGGAACCCAGATCATTGAAGATCACCATTTCTTCAACGTGCTCGTGACCGCACACGGCATGATCATGGTCTTCTTTGTTGTCATGCCCGCCATGATTGGCGGTTTCGGCAACTGGTTTGTTCCGATCATGATTGGCGCGCCGGACATGGCGTTCCCGCGTTTGAACAACATTTCGTTCTGGCTGATCGTGCCGGCCTTCCTTCTGCTGATGCTCTCAGCTGTGGTGGGCAGTGGTGCGGGGACCGGCTGGACGGTTTATCCGCCGCTTTCGGGCGTGCTGGGGCATCCTGATGCCTCTGTCGACCTTGCGATCTTTGCGCTGCACCTTGCCGGTGCCAGCTCGATCCTTGGTGCGGTGAACTTCATTACCACCATTTTCAACATGCGTGCGCCGGGCATGACCCTGCACAAGATGCCGCTGTTTGCATGGTCGATGCTGGTCACAGCCTTCCTGCTGCTGCTGGCGGTGCCGGTTCTTGGTGGCGCGATTACCATGCTTCTGACCGACCGTAACTTTGGCACGGACTTCTTCAATCCGGCCGGCGGCGGTGACCCGATCCTGTATCAGCACCTGTTCTGGTTCTTCGGGCATCCGGAAGTTTACATCATGATCCTGCCGGGCTTTGGCATCATCAGTCACATCATCTCGACCTTCTCGCGCAAGCCGGTCTTCGGCTATCTCGGGATGGCCTATGCGATGGTGGCGATCGGTGTTGTCGGCTTTATCGTCTGGGCGCACCACATGTACACGGTGGGCATGGATGTTGACACCCGTGCATACTTCACCGCGGCGACGATGGTGATTGCGGTGCCGACCGGGGTTAAGATCTTCTCGTGGATTGCGACCATGTGGGGTGGCTCGATCACCCTGCGCGCACCGATGCTTTGGGCGATCGGCTTCATCTTCCTGTTCACTGTGGGCGGTGTGACAGGTGTGATGCTGGCCAACTCGGGCATGGATCTGCCGCTGCATGACACCTACTTTGTTGTGGCGCACTTCCACTATGTGCTGTCGCTTGGTGCGGTCTTCTCGATCTTTGCCGGTTTCTATTACTGGTTCAGCAAAATGTCGGGTTACGAGATTTCCGATCTCGGTGCGAAGATCCACTTCTGGCTGTTCTTCATCGGCGTCAACCTGACCTTCTTCCCGCAGCACTTCCTCGGACTTGCTGGCATGCCGCGTCGTTATGCCGACTATCCGGATGCGTTCGCGGGCTGGAACATGGTTTCGTCCTATGGTGCCTATATCTCGTTTGCGGCAACCATCTTCTTTATCGGTGTGGTGGCGCATGCCTTCATCCGTGGCAAGAAGGCCGAGGCAAACCCGTATGGGGAAGGTGCCGATACGCTGGAATGGACTGTGAGCTCTCCGCCGCCGTTCCATACCTTTGACGAACTGCCGCGTATCAAGTAAGTGACACTGGTTTAAGTCCCCCGCAGACCCCGGTTTGCGGGGGACATCCTACCGCCCCAAAAGAGAAGACCAGAGTTCAAATGACCAAGCAGGTTGCCGACCAGACCCTAGCACTCGAAAACGCAGTCACTCTGCCGGTTTCGGACGTACGCGACTATATTGCATTGCTCAAACCCGGCGTGATGACCCTTGTGGTTTTCACCGGTGCCGTTGGTCTGTTGATTGCCCCGGGATTGATCCATCCGTTCCTCGGACTCGTCGCAATCGCCTGTATCGCCGTTGCCAGTGGCGCGGCAGCATCGATTAACATGTGGTACGATCGAGACATCGATATCCACATGAAACGTACCCAGAGTCGACCGATCCCGGCCGGACGGGTTCCTGCGGACGAGGCATTGTCGCTTGGCATTGCGTTGTCGATTGTTTCGGTAACCGTCATGGCGGTTGCCATCAATATTGCGGCTGCGGCTTTGCTGGCGGTATCGATCGCGTTCTACGTGTTCGTTTACACCATGTGGCTCAAGCGCAGCACACCACAGAATATCGTCATTGGCGGTGCCGCCGGGGCCTTTCCCCCGATGATCGGCTGGGCGTCGGTGACAGGCGGGGTTGATCTTAATTCGATCGCGCTGTTCATGATTATCTTTATGTGGACTCCGCCGCATTTCTGGGCGCTGGCGCTGTTTCGCTGTGGCGACTATGCCAAGGTCGGGGTTCCGATGATGCCCGTCGTTGCCGGCGAGGCTGCAACGAAGAAGCAGATGCTGATTTATACGCTTCTGTTGTTGCCGGTGACCCTGGTACCGGTCGCGACCGGATTGCTTGATGTGTTTTATGGCGTGACGGCGGCTCTGACCGGGCTTTGGTTCCTGCGCCATGCGGTTCGTGTTTTGCGCAATGCCGAAGAACGCGCGCCGCACAAGATGTTTGGATATTCCATTCTGTATCTGTTTGTCCTGTTCGGGGCGATGGTTGCAGATGTCTGGCTTGGCGGGTTGATCGCATGAGTGAGCAGCCCAAAATGAACAAGGCGGAACTCGAAGCGTTCTATGCCAAGCGCAAGAAGAAGAACTGGGCGTTTCTGGTCATCCTGACCAGTCTGATTGTTCTGTTCTTTGCGATAACCATTTTGAAGATGAGCTAGGAAACCATGGCTGATCAGAAACACACAGATAATATCAAGGCGCGCAACAAGCGCGTTTTGCTGAGCTGTGTTGTCGTCGTTGGCGGCATGATCGGTCTGTCCTATGCCTCTGTACCGCTTTATGAGCTATTCTGTCAGGTCACCGGTTTTGGCGGCACCCCGCAGGTGGGTAAAGATAGCGGGATTGCTGTCTCGGAAAAAACCATCAAGGTGCGGTTCAACGCCGATGTGAATTCCGGTTTGCAGTGGCAGTTCAAACCCGAACAGCGTGAAATCACGGTGCGTCTGGGTGAAGATAATCTGGCGCATTACGTTGCCGAAAACATGGCGGTCCAGCCGATCACCGGTCAGGCCGTTTACAATGTGACACCACTGAAAGCTGGGCAGTATTTCAGCAAGATCGCGTGTTTCTGTTTTGACGAGCAAACCCTTCAACCGGGCGAGCGTGTCGACATGCCGGTCAGTTTCTATGTTGATCCTGCCATTGCCGAAGACATCAATACCCAGGACGTGAAGACGATTACCCTGTCATACACCTTCTTCAAATCCGAGGCATCGGTCGAAGCAGTTGGCGGGAATGAAGATCAGGGAGGCTGACAGAACACGGTTTCGTGGGCTGGACGGTCTTTGTTTAACAAAGCGAACTTAGAGTTTCTTTTGTAAGGATTGAGGGGGCAAGGAATGAGTGATCATGCACAAAAGCATCCGTTCCACCTGGTAGACCCGAGCCCGTGGCCGCTGGTGGCTGCGGCGTCGGCAGGTCTGTTCACCGGTGGCATGGTCATGTTCATGCATTCGGACCGCGCGCCGGCTGATTTCTGGCTGGCCGCACTCGGCATTGCGGGCATTCTGTTCGTGATGTTCCGTTGGTGGAGCAACGTGATCAGCGAATCACACATCTATCATAACAAGGTCGTTCAGATCGGCCTGCGGTATGGGATGTCGCTGTTCATCGCATCCGAGGTGATGTTCTTCGTTGCCTTCTTCTGGGCATTCTTCCACAACGCGTTTGTGATCTTCAGCCCCGGCGTGACCGAATGGCCGCCGGCAGGTGTCGAAGTGCTAGATCCGTGGGATCTGCCGTTCCTCAACACCCTGATCCTGCTGCTGTCGGGTTGCACCCTGACCTGGGCGCACCATGGCATTCTGGAAGGCAAGAAAAAGGACCTTGTTCAGGGGCTGGCACTGACCGTTGGTCTTGGCGTCATCTTCCTGTTCCTGCAGGCCTATGAGTACAGCCACGCGGCATTCGGCTTCTCTGACAACATCTATTCCTCGACCTTCTACATGGCGACCGGTTTCCACGGCTTCCACGTGTTTGTCGGGACGGTGTTCCTGGCGGTGTGCCTTGTACGTGCGATGAAGGACGGCTTCAAACAGGACCATCATTTCGGTCTCGAAGCAGCAGCCTGGTACTGGCACTTCGTTGACGTTGTCTGGCTGTTCCTGTTCTTTGCCGTTTACATCTGGGGTGGCGAATAAGCCACCCGCCGGAGACGGTTCAGAACATGGATGATTACTATCCAAACCTTTCCCCCATTCGTACCGGGCTGGCATGCAAATGCCCCCGCTGCGGTGGGGGAAAGTTGTTTTCAGGCTATTTGACTGTGCGTGAAACCTGCGAGGTTTGCGGACTGGATTTGCGCGGCCATGATTCCGGTGATGGTCCGGCCGTTTTCATCATTTTTATTTTGGGCTTTCTGGTGGTGCCGATGGCGCTTTGGGTCGAGATGACCTATATGCCGCCTTTGTGGCTGCACGCTGTTGTTTGGGGGCCTGTCATTCTTGGCGTGACCTTGGTCTTGCTAAGGCCGCTCAAAGGCATCATGGTGGCCCTTCAATATCGTCACCGATCGACATCCGAACAGGACTGACCTTTCATGCCTCTTCTTAAAACGCGTCCCAGTCTGGCGATGAAAATTTCCGCCGGACTGTCTCTGATCATCCTGTTGGTGCTGGGTTCCTGGCAGGTGGACAGGCTGTTCTGGAAACAAGGCATCATCGAAAGCCGTCAGGCACAGGCGCAGATGGCCCCGATCGCGGTGCCGACCGACACCACCCTTGATCCCGATATGGCGTTCCGGGCCGCCTATGCCGAAGGAACGTATCTGAACGATCAGGAAAAGTACCTGATGGCGCGCACCCGGCGTGGCAATGTCGGCTTTCAGCTGATCACCCCGCTTGAACAGGAAGATGGCCGCATCATTCTGGTCAATCGTGGCTGGGTACCACAGGATTACCGTGATCCTGCAACCCGTCCGGAAAGCCTGATTGAGGGGCCGGTTCGCGTATCGGGTGTTTTGCGCCTTCCGAGGGAAAAGCACTGGGCGCAGCCGGAAAACGACCCGCTGAAGAACCAGTGGTTCTATGTCGATGTTGATCACATGGCCGAAGATACCGGTGCGGAGCTTGCAAGTCCCTATTATCTGGAACTGGATGATACAGAGGTCCCGGGTGGTTTGCCGATTGGCGGACAGGCAAAGGTTGAATTGCCCAACAACCATCTGGAATACGCCATCACCTGGTACAGCCTCGCACTTACCCTGATCGTGATGTTTGTTCTGTACCATCGCCGTCCATCCGGCGATAAGGAAACCGACAGCCAGGCCTGATCCATCGTCCCACCGTTCCCATCTGATTGATATTTTGCGGACAGTCATCCTGACCCGACTGCCCGCGCAGGAGTTCCCATGACCGAAGCCTATAAAAAGCTTGAAGCCCGTTTTCACCGCATGAGTGTCCTGTCGGGGATTGGCGGCATGTTGCATTGGGATATGGCGGTGATCATGCCGGGCGGCGGGGCGGATGCCCGTTCCGAACAGCTCGCCACGCTGAGTGTTCTTGAAAACGAGCTGATCAATGCGCCGGAACTGGGCGATCTGATTGCCAGTGCCGAAACCGAAAATCTCGATGACTGGCAAAAGGCCAACCTTGCGGAAATGAAGCGCGGCTGGGTGCATGGCACGGCGGTTCCGGCCGATCTGGTCGAAAAGATGTCGCGCGCCGAAACCCGGTGTGAGGTTGCCTGGCGCAAAGCACGCGCCGAGAATGACTTCAAGGGACTGCTGCCGCAATTGCAGGAAGTGCTTGATCTGTCGATCGAGGCCGGCAAGGCCAAGGCAGAGGCACTGGGCACATCGGTTTATGATGCGTTGCTTGATCAATATGATCCGATGATGCGCTCTGAGCGGATTGATAGCCTGTTTGCCGAGCTGGGATCCTTCCTGCCCGATTTCACCGCCGATGTTATCGAGCGTCAGAAATCCGAAGACAAACCGATCAAACCGGTTGGTCCGTTCCCGGTTGAAACACAGAACCGCATTGGTCTTGATCTGATGAAGGCGGTCGGGTTCGATTTTGACCATGGGCGTCTTGATATTTCACATCATCCGTTCTGTGGCGGCATCCCGGAAGATGTGCGTTTGACCACGCGCTATGACGAGGATGATTTTACCTCGGCGATCATGGGCGTTTTGCACGAAACCGGCCATGCCATGTATGAGCGCGGCTTGCCCAAGGAATGGCAGAACCAGCCAGTTGGCACGGCACGCGGCATGACCATGCATGAAAGCCAGTCACTTCTGGTGGAAATGCAGGCTTGCCGGTCCGAAGAATTCCTGACCTATGCCGGACCGGTGTTTGAGGCGGCCTTTGGAGGCGACAGTTCGGCGTGGAAGCCCGCTAACCTGCATCGCCTTTATACCCGTGTTGAGCCGGGTCTGATCCGTGTGGATGCGGATGAGGTGACCTATCCCGCCCATGTGATCCTGCGTTATCGTATTGAACGGGCGTTGATCGAACGCAACATGAAACTTGCCGATTTGCCGGGTGCCTGGAACGAGATGATGCAGAAGCTTCTGGGCGTTGTCCCCGAAGATGACCGCAATGGCTGCATGCAGGATATCCATTGGCCGTCTGGTGCGTGGGGCTATTTCCCGACCTATACGATGGGGGCAATGGCAGCCGCCCAGATCTTTGCCGCGGCCAGGGACGCGAACCCGGAAATCCTGGGCGCATTGTCACGCGGTGACTTTGCGCCCTTGATGACGTGGCTTGGCACAAACATTCATGGCCCGGCATCGAGCAAATCCACCGATGCCATCCTTGAAGCCGCGACAGGAAAGCCGCTTGGCGTTGATGCATTCAAGGCCCATCTTGAGAATAGGTATGGCCGTTAAATTCAATTGAATGGATCGGGCAATCTGCTAGCATTGATTGATGGATTGGTGATATACGCTGCCAGCAATGACCGGGGATATAATCCCGGCTAAATTTACATGGGCACTGCAAAAACATGGGCATAACCGACGGCAACAAGAAGGTGATGGACCGACAGGTCTTTGCCATCGATCAGGTCATTTTTCGCGAAGGCAAACCCGGCAACGCCGCCTATGTTGTGCAGGAAGGCAAGGTCGAAATCTTCAAGACGCTGAGCGAAGGCAAAGAAGTCGTCCTGGGAACCATTGATGCAGGCGGGTTGTTTGGCGAACTGGCCCTTGTCGATAACCAGCCGCGCATGGCATCCGCCCGGGCCAAGGAACGTACCGTTCTGATCGCAATCAGCCGCCAGACGTTCGAAAAGAAGATGTCGGGCTCTGACCGGTTCATCAAGGCGGTTCTGCGAATCCTTCTGGGCAACTACCGTACAGTCGTCCGTCGTGCCGCCTTGGCCGAGGCCAAGCTCAAAGAACATGACATCCCGCTTGATGGCTAAGCCATCCTGGTTCCGATGTTTGCGGTGATGGCCTGCCTTGATCGTGCTTTATGCCCGGTGCGTGCCAGACCTGCTGTATTGCCCCTTGACTATAGCGGCGCAAACCCTCACTAAATCAGGCCTTGCCGTGTTTTTGGGGCGAATTGTCCCCGAACGCATGGAACCGGTATTTGCCTTATGCAGGAGCAGGTCTAGTGCGCTATGTCAGCACGCGGGGAAGCGCCCCCGTTTTGCAGTTCGATGAAGTTCTTCTTGCCGGTCTGGCCCGTGACGGGGGGCTTTATGTTCCCGAAACCTGGCCGACCTTTTCCAAGGACGATATTCGTGCGCTGCGAACTCTGACCTATGCCGAAGTGGCCTTCAAGGTGATCCAGCCGTTTGTGTCGGGCACCGTCGATGATGATGCCCTTAAGGCCATTCTCGAAGATACCTATAGTGGCTTTGACCACGAAGCGGTCGCACCGCTCAAGCAGCTTGGTCCGAATGACTGGGTCATGGAGCTGTTCCATGGTCCGACACTGGCGTTCAAGGACTATGCCCTGCAGGTCGTTGGTCGCCTGTTTGACCATGTTCTGGCCAAACGAGGCGAGCGGATCACGATTGTCGGTGCGACGTCGGGTGATACCGGGTCGGCCGCGATTGAGGCCTGCCGCGATCGTGAAAATATCGATATCTTTATCCTGCATCCCAAAGGCCGCGTTTCCGAAGTCCAGCGTCGCCAGATGACGACGATCCTGTCGGACAATGTGCATAACGTTGCCGTCGAAGGATCGTTCGATGATTGTCAGGATCTGGTCAAGGCGCTGTTTAATGATCATGGCTTCCGCGATGAAGTTGGTCTGTCGGCAGTGAATTCGATCAACTGGGCGCGCATCATGTGCCAGATCGCCTATTATTTCTGGGCGGGTGTGCAGCTTGGATCGCCGGAACGCGAAATATCCTTCTCTGTGCCGTCGGGCAACTTTGGCAATGTCTATGCCGGTTATGCGGCAATGCAGATGGGCCTTCCGATCAAACAGTTCGTGGTTGGCGCCAATCGCAATGACATTCTGGCCCGCTTCTTTGAGAGTGGCGTCATGAAGATGGAAGGCGTTGAGCCGTCTCTCAGCCCGTCGATGGATATTCAGGTCAGCTCAAACTTCGAGCGTCTGATGTTTGATCTTTATGACCGTGACGGTCTGGCAATTGCCGAGATGCTGACCAAATTCCGCGAGACGGGTGTTATGGAAATGTCGCAGGGCCAGTTTGGTCGCGCACGCGAACATTTTGATGGCTATCGCCTTGATGACGGAGAAACCAAAGCCGCGATCAAGGATGTATTGGCAACCAGTGGTGAACTGGTTGATCCGCATTCGGTGATTGGCATTGTGTCGGGGCGTCAATGCAACCGTGACAAATCGGTGCCGATGGTGGCGCTGGCAACCGCCCATCCGGCCAAGTTCCCGGATGCGGTCAAGCAGGCGTCGGGGATCTACCCGGACTTGCCGCCGCGTCTTTCCGATCTATATGACCGGCCTGAGAAGGTTGAACCCATGTCCAATGATGTGGCAGCCTTGATGGCGCATGTTCGTAAAAATCGACGTGCTGCCTGAGGCCCGCCATGGTTGGACCCGAAATACGAAACAGGAGTAATGCTATATGACAGTCGAGCTCACCCGGCTTGACAATGGAATGATTGTCGCGACCGACCGTCTGGATCACGTAGAGTCGGTTGCCTTGGGCACATGGGTTAATGTTGGGGCGCGTAATGAGTCGCCTGACATCAACGGCATTTCCCATATGCTTGAACATATGGCGTTCAAGGGCACGCGTCGGCGTTCGGCGCTTCAGATTTCCGAAGAAATCGAAGCGGTCGGTGGGCAGATGAATGCCTATACCTCGCGCGAGAACACGGCCTATTATTGCAAGGTCCTGCACGAAGATCAGGAACTGGCGATTGACGTGATTGCCGATATCCTGCAGCACTCGACACTTGATGCGAAGGAACT
This sequence comes from Thalassospira sp. ABD4_177, assembly GCF_056160125.1. Classification (NCBI taxonomy): domain Bacteria; kingdom Pseudomonadati; phylum Pseudomonadota; class Alphaproteobacteria; order Rhodospirillales; family Thalassospiraceae; genus Thalassospira; species Thalassospira sp. ABD4_177. The sequence goes on from NZ_JBSWWO010000003.1 coordinate 116,583, forward strand.
CGAACGCGAACGTCAGGTAATCCTGCAGGAAATCGGTCAGGCCAATGACACGCCCGACGACATCATTTTCGACTATTTCCAGGAGACCGCCCTGCCAAATCAGGCATTGGGGCGTTCGATCCTGGGGAGCCCGGAAAATGTATCGTCGCTGAGCCGCGATGATCTGTTCGATTTCATGTCGCGCCGCTATAGCCCGAAAAACATGGTGTTTTCGGCTTCCGGCAAAGTCGAACACGACCGTGTCGTCGATATGGTGTCGAAAAAGTTCGACAGCCTGCCCGCCCATGAAGAGCACGCGATCGAGCCCGCGAAATATGAAGGCGGCAGCCGGATCGAAAACCGCAAGCTTGAACAGGTCCATGTGATCATGGGGCTGCCGACGGTGTCCTACACCGATGACAGCTTCTATGACCTGCAGGTGTTTAACACACTGCTCGGTGGCGGTATGTCGTCGCGCCTGTTCCAGGAAATCCGCGAGAAACGCGGGCTGGTCTATTCGGTCTATAGCTTCTCGTCGCATTATGTGGATGGCGGCCTGTTTTCGATCTATGCCGGAACCGGGGCCAATGACATTGGCGAACTGATGCCGGTCATGTGCGATCAACTGGTACGCGCAACCGAAGACCTTTCGGAAGAAGAAGTCACCCGTGCGCGTGCACAGCTCAAGGCATCGGTGGTGATGGCGATGGAAAGCAATTCCGGTCGCTGCGAGACACTGGCACGTCAGATCCAGATTTTCGGCAAGCCGCAAAGCATGGAAGAAATCGTTGCCAAGATCGATGCGGTTGATCTTGAAAGCGTGCGTCGTTCCGGCAAGGCGTTGCTGGATGGCAAACCGACGATTACTGCCCTTGGTCCTGTGGATCAGATGCCGGGATATGACGATGTGGCGGCGCGCCTGCGCGGTTAATTTCCGACCCGTCGCCAAGAATTTGAACGGCACCTGCCAGCCCGGCAGGTGCCGTTTCTTTTTGCTGCGATCGTTTTGCTGGTGTATCCCGATAACAGGATGTTTAGGGAAAAGCACAGCATGCAATATGCCTTTGACATAGGTGGCTCGCATATCGAGTTCGGTGTTTTTGATGGGGATGGGGAAATGGTTCTTCATCGCAAGGTCGCGACACCGCGCGATGATCGGGATGGTTTTGTCAAAACGCTGGCCGCGTTTGTCCGGGAGGCCGATGCACAATACGGCCAATGTCCGGTGGGCATCAGTCTGGCGGGCGGGATAGACCCGAAAACCGGGGCGGTGATTTCGGCCAATATTCCCGCGATCCAGGGCTGGCCGCTCGCCGCCGGGCTTTCAGATATTCTGGATCGCACGGTTCTGGTCGAGAATGATGCCGATTGTTTTGCCCTGGCCGAGGCCACAACAGGTGCTGCCCAAAACGCCCGGACTGTCTTTGCCATCATCCTTGGCAGCGGGGTTGGCGGCGGCATCGTGTTTGATGGGCAGTTCGTCGGTGGCAACAGCGGTATTCGCGGGGAGTGGGGGCATGGCAATGATGTCAGTGGCGCGCTGATTCGCCATGGCCTCTCGTCTGTGGCCTGCGGCTGTGGACGGACAGGCTGCCTTGACAGTTGGGGCGGGGCGCGCGGGCTTGAGCGTATCTACTTGCAAATCCACGGCGCGGAGGCGGCCAGTCATGACATCACGACCGCATGGCAGGCGGGGGATGATCGGGCTGCGCGGGTCATCGATATTTATTGTGATCTGGTGGCCGGTGAATTGGCCCTGATGGTCAATGTTCTTGATCCGGATTGTATCCCGGTGGGCGGCGGGTTGGCATCCGAGGCAGCCTTGATCGCAGAAATCGACGCACGGATCCGGCACCAGGTTCTGGGGCGTTATGATGAACCATTGGTGGTGCCTGGTGCCTATGCCCGGGATGGTGGATTGCGCGGGGCAGCCTTGCTCCATCAGATGTCGGTGCGTGCGAAACCGGCTGATTGAATCCGGTCATATCAGAAAAATATTATCCAAGCAGAAGAATAGCCTATGCCTTGGTATGTGAAGGGTTTAGAATTTGCCTTTCGCGACCGAGGGTTTTAATTGTCGCAGTATAACAAGGCTTTATGACCGGATTTTCGTAGCAAAACCGTGCCGGTCAAATAATGGGAAACATCATGACGACCGAGTTTGAGACCGATCATCAGGCAGAAATGGCCAAAATGTTCGAACAGCGTGTTGAGGCAATCCTGAAGCTTGGCATCGAGCAGTTCGGTCTGCCTGTCGGAATTTTCAGCGCCATTGGCGAAGAGACCTATGAAATTCGCCAGGTCTTCCACCCGGAAAATGCCCTGACCCCGGGGATGGCGTTCGATGTGGATGATACGTTTTGCGCCCAGGTCATTGCCACCAAGGAAGTCCTTGCCGTGCATGATCTTGGTGAAACCGGATATAGCGAGCACCCGGCTGGCGAGAAATTTGGTTTTGCCGCCTATCTTGGTGCGCCGATCCTGGTAGAGGGCGAATGTATCGGTACTCTTGCCTTTGGCAGCGCATCACCGGTATCGGCTTTCCTTGCACATGATATCGAAATGGCCCAGCTTTTTGCTGACTCACTCGGTCAGGCGGTGGCGCATATCCATGATCTTAAGGAACTCGACAAGGTTCGCGCGGATCTGGAGCGATCAACAAACACGGATCCACTGACCGGTCTTTACAATCGTCGCTATATGGAAGGTTTGCTGCGTACCGAACTTGAGCGCGCAAACCGTTATGGCAATGCGGTTGTGGTCGGCATGGTCTTTTTCGACAATCTCAAGAAGCTGAATGAAAGCTTTGGCTACGATGCTGGCGATGCGGCGTTGCAGCTGTTTGGCGAAGTCGCATCCGAGATGATGCGCGAAACCGATGTAATCGCGCGCTGGAGTGATAAGGAATTCCTGATCCTGATGCCCGAAACCGGGGCCGCCGGGGCGCTTAATTACCTGCAGCGCCTGACGGAGCGTGTACGTGCGGAAGACTTCCATACTGGCAAGGAACAGCTTCACCTGACGCTTAGCGTTGGGCTGGGTATTGCGGAATCCGGTGATACGCTCGACAAGCTGGTATCTCGGGCCAGCATCGCGATGCACCAGTCAAAAGAAACCTGATCCAGTGTGGTTTGGTGGCACGTTTGCGTGCCACCTTTGTGCACCACCCTTGTGCACCCCTTTGGGCGCTATCAAACGCGTAAAAGAAAACCGCTTTGAGGAAAACCTCAAAGCGGTTTGTCTTGGCTGGGGCGGTAGGATTCGAACCTACGGTACACGATACCAAAAACCGATGCCTTACCACTTGGCCACGCCCCATCAGCGTGTGTGGCGCGGAAAATAGCGCCCTCATGCCAAGAGTGCAACCCTCTATTTGAAGGTTTTTTTATCCGGTCACGGCCCTGATGTTCAGTCGGGGAAGGCTGCACCGATTGTTGCCTGCTCGCGGGTCTTTTGCGTCAGGATATGCGTGGGCGAAATCCACCAGTCCGGGTTCTGCGCGGCAATGGCACGGGCTGCACGTTCGGCCTGATCATTTGTGTCGTAAATCCCAAAACACGTGGCGCCACTGCCCGACATTCGGGCAAGCAGGCAGCCTTCTTCGCGAGCCAGTGTATTGAGCACATCACAAATCTCGGGAAGGATACCGGTGGCAAGCAGGGTCAGGTCATTGCCGCAGTCCGAAAGGGCGTCTGCAAGGGCGGCACCACTTTGAAATGTCTGTTTGGGATCCCACGCGCCGGAGGGGCTGAAGCCTTCTTCAGCGCGGGCCTTGAAAATCTCGGGCGTTGAAACCGCCTTGCCCGGATTGATCAGGACCATCGGTACGGGGGGCAAATCGGGTAGTTCGGCGATTTCTTCGCCGATCCCCGACATCACACAGGTTTTGCCATGGACGCAAACCGGGACATCAGCGCCGAGCGACAGGGCGATGCGCGACAGGGTGTCTGGTTCAAGGTCAAGTTGCCACATCTCGCAGAGCAAGCGGATGGCTGCCGCCGCATCCGCCGATCCGCCGCCAATGCCCGAGGCAACCGGCAGGCGCTTATCGAGGATAAGGTCCGCACCCTGTTTGATCGAGCCTGCTTCCTGCAGCATCCGTGCGGCGCGCATGACAAGATTGTCGTCGGTGTTTTCGCCAGTGAGGGGGGCTGCCATCGGGCCGGTGATGGCAAGGGTGATCTTGTCATCATCACGTACTTCACCGGTCAGGACATCACCGGTCGCGGTAAAGCAGACCAGACTTTCAAGCAGGTGATAGCCGTCATCGCGTTTGCCGGTGACGTGTAAAAACAGGTTAACCTTGGCAGGTGCCTGCTGGCGATAGGTCGCAGACATGAACGTTTCTTCCCAAATGCGTCAGTTCACGACAATCGGGGCCACGCTTGGTACCTGGCCATTGATTTTGGCTTCTACAGTACTGCGCAGGTCTTCGGTCGGATTGAATGACAGGGCACGGTGCCACTGGAAGCGGGCTTCGTGATAGCGCCCGATCTGCCAATAGGCATCGCCGAGATGGTCATTGATTGTCGGATCGTCAGGTTTCAGTTCGACGGCCTTTTCAAGATGCTCGACTGCGTCTTCGAAACGCCCCAGCTTGTAATAAACCCAGCCCAAGCTATCGACGATATAGCCATCATCGGGCTGTAATTCGACGGCTCGTTTGAGCATGTCTTCGGCTTGATCGAAATTCATGCCCATATCCACCCAGCTATAGCCGAGATAGTTCAGCACATAAGGCTGTTCCGGTTCGATTTCGAGCGCCTGCAGGAAGTCGGCCTCGGCCCGGGCCCAATCACCGGCCCGTTCATGAGCAATGCCGCGACGATAAAGCAGGCGCCAGCCAACCTGGGTCTGGCCACCCAGGCGTTCGATGGCCTTGTCATAGGCATCGGCTGCCGGACCGTATTCCTGCTGAATGCGCAGGATATCACCCAACTGGATCAAGGCATCGGGACGATCGCGGCGTTCACTGACCATGTCTTCAAGGATATCAATCGCCTCATCGGCGCGACCGATTTGCTCCAAGCTGGATGCGATACGCAGCCGTGCGTTCCAGCTGTGCGGCGAAGAGACCGGAATGGCGCCGTAAACGTCAATGGCCGTTTCAAAGCGATCCTGGATTTCCATGACCTCGCCGACCAGAAGACGGGTAATATCATCATCCGGGCGCAGCGACATGGAATAGCGCGCCATCAGCAAGGATGGGTCAACGGCGTTTTCCTGACTGAGCAGGGTCGCAATATCAAGATAGGCTTCTGCCAGACCCTCGGCCGGGGTCAGCATGGTGGCAATCGGTGGTTCTTTGCGATCAAGGCGCGCCAAATGGAAAGGCATGGCAAGCGATTGCGGATGCCGGTCCATGTAGCTTTCATAAAGAAGCGATGCCTTTTGCACCTGTCCTTTGCGTTCATAAACTGCACCAAGAGCCTCGGCCGCGCGCAGCGGTGCATCGGCCGGATCGCCATAGGCACTGGCAAGGGCGCGTTCGGCGGCATCAAAATCGCTGAAATGCGCCAGGATCAATCCACGATGATATTCCGACAGCGGATTGAGCGACCCATTGCCCTGCATGCCATCAAGGGCGGTCATTGCCGGCGCTTTTTGATCCAGTCCGGTATAGAGCCATGCCTTTGCCAGGGGGGCAATCAGGGCATTGATGCCGCGTTCGGGCAGGCTTGAGACAATATCAAGCGCATCCTGATAGCGATCTTCGCGAATGGCGGCATCCATCACGGTCAGGGCCGCAAACAGGTCCTGATCATTTTCAGATTGCAGCTGGGTGGCAATACCGACCGCATCGCTGATGCGCCCGTCGCTGATCAGTGCGAGAAAGGCGCGACGGCGCAGTTCCGCATTGTCGGGATCAAGGTTATGGGCACGCAAAAGATATTGTGCGGCATAGTCCGACTGGCTTTCCATCTGTGCGGCTTTGCCAGCCAGGAAGTTACCCGAAAAACCGTTCGATTGCGGATACTCGAAAACGGCGTCATCACCATTCTGCGGCATGGTGCCACAGGCCGATAGTGCAATCGCCGTCATCGGGATGAGGAGGTGTAACAGTTTACGTTTCAAAGGCTTTTCCTGCGTCCGCAATTCGGGTTCGGAGATGCAAAGGTGCATGCATCGCCATAGTGAATTTCGGGTTTAGCCTACTCAGTCGGCAATTATAAGGCAAAGCATTTGCAACACGGAACCATGCGCAAAAGCCATCACAATAAAGTAATGAGCCGCAAAGCGCGGAAAGCAGCGGTCATGAGGCGCATTTAGGCTAGCAATAAAGCGGGCGCTTTGCCGGGACCTCAAGCTGTTTGCCAATGATTTCGCGGGCCTGCTTGGCATATTGCGAGCCTTGACCAACCGGCGCGACGGTCTCAAGGACCGCAATCGCCTTATCCAGGCCAACCGCCTTGGCAAGGAACCAGCCCGCAAGATAACTTGATGACAGGCAGCCGCCACTGGTGACGATATTGCCCTGTGCGACCAATGGGCGGTCTTCGATGACAGTATCGGTGCGCGCAATCAGCGGGCGGGTTTTGCTATCTGTTGTCACGGTCGCGGGCAGCAGCCCCATCCGATAAAGAAACAAAACGCCCGAGCATTGCGCCCCGATCAACTGGCGCGACGGATCAAGCGACAGGGGTTTCATGATATCCGGATCATTGATGTGATCGCGCGAATGAATGCCACTGCCCAGCAAGACCGCATCGGCATCCCGGGCAAAGGACAGGGGCTTTTGCACGGAAACGGAAACACCATTCATCGACGTGACGGTTTCGCCCGTGCCCGTGATTTCGGCATGGACACCATCGGCCTTGGCGCGGTTTAAAATCGACAGGGCGACGAAGCTGTCGAGTTCGTTGAAGCCATCGAGTGTCACGATTGCGATTTTCATGTCGATCTTGCCTGCGCGTTTAAAAGGGCCGGTATTGAACGCGCAGATTGAATTTGAAACAAGTAAAAACTGATATGCGGCTTTGGCGGGATAATAGCCAATCATCAGACCAAAAGAAAAAGGCCCGCATCAAGCGGGCCTTTTGTATGAGGAAAGCCGAAAGGCTTACATATTCGGGTAGTTGGGCCCGCCGCCACCTTCGGGCACGACCCAAACGATGTTCTGGGTCGGGTCCTTGATGTCGCAGGTTTTGCAATGCACGCAGTTCTGCGCGTTGATCTGCAGGCGGTTGCCACCGTTTTCTTCGTCTTCGACAAATTCATAAACACCGGCCGGGCAGAAGCGGGCTTCGGGCCCGTCATAAACGGCAAGGTTGGTGTTGACCGGAACGCTGTCATCTTTCAGCGTCAGGTGGATCGGCTGATCCTCACCATGGTTGGTGTTTGACAGGAAGACCGATGACAGCTTGTCGAAGCTGACTTTGCCATCCGGTTTCGGATAGTCGATCTTCGGCATGTCTTTTGCCGGTTTCAGGCAGGAATGGTCTTCGTGGTTTTTGAAGGTCCAAGGAGCCTTGCCACCGAACAGATAGGTATCAACCGCACTATAGGCCATGCCACCCCAGAAGCCCCATTTGGCGAAGCTCGGACGGATGTTACGCACCTTATGCAGTTCCGGATAGACCCAGCTGTCTTTGAGACGCTGCGGGTAGCTGTCCATCTGTGCCGGCGTTTCGTCCTTGGTCAGGGCTTCGAATGCGGCTTCGGCAGCCAGCATGCCGGTCTTCATTGCGGTGTGCGAACCCTTGATCTTCGGCACGTTCATGAAGCCGGCCGAACATCCGATCAGGCAACCACCCGGGAAGACAAGATCCGGGATCGACTGGAAGCCGCCTTCGTTGAGCGCACGTGCGCCGTACGAAATGCGACGACCGTTTTCAAAGATCTTGCGGATTTCCGGATGCGTCTTGAAACGCTGGAATTCATCAAACGGGCTGAGATGCGGGTTTTCGTAATCAAGACCGATCACGAAGCCGACCACCACCTGATTGTTATCGAGGTGATAGAGGAACGACCCGCCATAGGTGTCCTTGTTCAGCGGCCAGCCAACGGTGTGCTGAATAAGGCCTTCCTTGTGGACTTCGGGATCGACTTCCCAGAGTTCCTTGATACCGATGCCATAGGTCTGCGGATCGGAATTCTTGCGCAGATCAAATTTCTTGATCAGCTGTTCGGACAGTGAGCCACGGCACCCTTCGGCAAAGAAGGTGTATTTGGCGTGCAGTTCCATACCCGGTTCGTGGTTCGGGCCCGGCGTGCCATCACGCTGCAGGCCCATATCGCCAGTCGCGATGCCCTTGACCGAACCATCATCGTTGAACAGAACTTCGGCAGCAGCAAAGCCCGGGTAAACTTCAACACCGAGTGCTTCGGCCTGTTCGCCAAGCCAGCGGCAGACATTGCCGAGGCTGACGATATAGTTGCCCTTGTTGTGCATCTGCGGCGGGGTCGGCAGCTTTTTCGCAGCCGTCTCGCTCAGCATCAGGAACTGGTCTTCGCCTGCGGGCACATTCAGTGGTGCGCCACGTTCCTGCCAGTCCGGGAAAAGTTCATTGATCGAGCGCGGCTCCATCACGGCACCCGAAAGGGTATGTGCGCCGACCTCGGAACCTTTTTCAACCACACAGACGGTGATTTCTTTTTCCTGTTCCTGGGCGAGTTGCATCAGCTTGATGGCCGCTGACAGACCGGATACACCGGCGCCAACAACGACCACGTCAAATTCCATGGATTCCCGTTCCATTTGGCCTCTCTCCTTTGGCTGGCGACCGTATCGAACTGTTCCCGTTCGTTGGCCGTGAGCCGGTATTCACCGTTCAGGGTCTCGCCCAAGCCCTGAATTCTCAGATAATTCTTACTGGATAAAGCTATACCGATCATGGGATCGGTTGACAATCCATAGTCATGAACGGTGTCGCGTTTGTACTCTGGCACAAAGGACCCAAAATCGTATAAGGTCTTTCCAAGCAGTGCCCGCGATCCCGTTCGCGGTGCAACATACATCGCTTTTGTGTAGATGAGCAAACCAATTACAGACTTTGATGTAAATAATCTCGACCCGTTCGAGGCCCTTGTCTGGCAATTTGAAATGGGCGCGGACGAGGCCATCGCCGACGAGCCGCTTGACCGTTTCAAGGCGTCTGAAAGCCTGCGCCAGAACGCGGCCAACCGTCAGGGATTTGGCGCGAATGCGCGTCCGGGCGCACCGCGTCCGGCCGGTGGTCCAGCCCGTCCGGCACAGGCCGCAGGACCGGGGACGGCACCGATGCCAGCTGGTGCCGATGGCGGGTTTTTGTTGTCTGATACGCCGCACGAGGCCCGCCAATCCGCACGCGATGCGGCGGCTGCGGCAAACAGCCTTGACGAGCTCAAGGCCGCGATTGAAAAGTTTGAAGGCTGCGCGCTGAAGAAGTCAGCGAGCAATACGGTCTTTGGTACGGGCAATGTCGAAGCCAAGCTGGTCTTGGTTGGCGAAGCACCCGGGGCCGAAGAGGACCGTCAGGGCCTGCCTTTCGTCGGGCCGAGTGGGAAGCTTCTGGATGCGATGCTGCGTTCCATCGGGCTTGCGCGTGAAGGAGCCTATATCACCAATATTCTGCCCTGGCGCCCGCCGGGGAACCGCCAGCCGACCACGGCGGAAATCGCGGTGTGTGAGCCGTTCATTCGCCGTCATCTTGAGCTGATCGGGCCGAAGGTCGTTGTGTGCCTTGGCGGCAGTTCAGCCAAGACATTGATGGAAGAAGATCGCGGCATTACGCGTTTACGCGGCACATGGAAGGAAATTTCATTTGCCGATGGTAAAAATGCGGCCCTGACTGCGATGTTCCATCCGGCCTATCTTCTGCGGACACCGGAACAAAAACGCCTGGCCTGGCGTGATCTGCGCGCGATCTCGCACAAGCTTTAGATCTGCCCCTAAGGAATTGGCAATAAAGTCACTGTATGCATGGGAGACATGCATGCGTTTGGGCGGGTTTGTTTGGTTCGCGCCAAGTGATTGATTCCAGATAAATGATTTCGCGGTTTGGGTGTTTCCTGTTATAAGGAACGCCGTTGCACGAGGGGGAACACCGACGGCAACGGGTTGCGAGACCAAACTGCTTCGGGATAAACACGCGGCTTGAAAACAAGCCTCGTTGGGGAAACTGATTTTGATCGAAGCAATAAGAACACGCCTGCCGGGTGTCAAAAGCACCGTAAGGCAGGGACTCTTCTTCGCGTTTCTTGGCACCATGACGATTATGGGTGCCGCGTCACCTGCTGCTGCCAGCACGCAGGAACAGGCTGCGCTAAGCAATCCTGTGCTTGATGACGCGCTTTCGACGCTGATCCCAAAGCCGCTTTCCGAACGTGACGCCGAACTTTACGAACAGATTTTTGCTGTTCAGGAACAGGGCCGGTGGCAAGATGCCGACCGCCTGATTTCGCGCCTGTCCGATGATGTCCTGATGGGGCATGTGATGGCGCAGCGTTATCTGCATCCGACGGCGTATCGGTCGCGTTACAAGGAATTGAAGGGCTGGCTTGCCAAATATGCCGATCATCCGCAGGCACCGCGCATCTACAAACTTGCGCTGAAACGTCGTGGCACGGCCAACTATCCGAAAAAGCCGGTTGGCAGCTATGTTTCCGGTGCCGGATATGATTACGAGAACATCCGGCCTTATTATCACAAGTCGACCAAGAAGCTGTCGTCCAAGCAGCGTTCACGCGTCTCGACCCTGAAGCGTCGCATTCGCCATCGCATTGGCAATGGCTGGCCGACCGGGGCGCTTGAAGTTCTTAACAGCGACGAAGCACAGCGCATTTTTGACGCCTATGAGCAGGACTATGCCAAGGCGGCGATTGCATCGGGCTACTATTACTTTGGCAAACCGGACCTTGCGTTGAAATATGCCAGCGAAGCGGCCAAGCGTTCGGGCAAGCATCTGCCCCAAGCGCACTGGACAGCGGGCCTGACCGCGTGGCGCCTTGGCAAGATGGATGAGTCGCACGCCCATTTCGCAGCACTGAGCATCAACAAATACGCGTCAAGCTGGACCCGCACGGCGGGTGCGTTCTGGGCAGCGCGGATTGATCTGGCCGCAGGCCGGTTTGATGAAGCCGATGTCATGTTGAACCGGGCGGCGGAATATCCGCGCTCCTTCTATGGCCAGTTGGCAATGCGTGCGCTGGGGCGTGATGATGTCTTTGACTGGGACAGCCTTGAGCTTGATGAAAATCGTGCGAACAAGCTGAAACTTGATCCGCATGGGCGTCGGGCATTGTCGCTTATGCAGGTTGGTCAGCGCGATGAAGCCGAACGTGAACTGCGCAAGGCCGCGGCCAAGGATGACGATTCGCTGCGTCGGGCTGTTCTGGCCCTGACCGATACGGCAAACTTTGCGTCCCTTACCATGCGTCTTGGCAGCTATATCGCGCAAAAGACAGGCGATGTGTTCGTCAACGCGCTGTATCCGGTTCCGCCGTGGGCCCCGGAAGGTGGCTATGAAGTTGACCGTGCGGTGATCTATGCCTTCATGCGTCAGGAATCGGGTTTCAACACCGATGCACGCAGCCATGCCGGTGCACGCGGTTTGATGCAGCTGATGCCGGCTACGGCAAGCTATATCGGCAACACGCGCTATCGCGGTGCCAAACGCGCCGAGCTGTATCAGCCGGAAATCAACCTGTCGCTTGGACAGAAATATGTTGATCATCTGCTTGATCAGAATGGCGTTGATAACGGCTTCCTGCAGTTGATGGCGGCCTATAACGGGGGCATTGGCAATCTTGGTCGCTGGCAGAAGGCGCTCAAGGACAATGTCGATCCGCTTTATTTCATCGAAAGCATCCCGTCGCGTGAAACCCGTTTGTTCATCGAACGCGTGATGGCCAATCTTTGGATGTATCGTTCCCGGTTCGGTCAGGAAACGCCGTCGCTTGATCTTCTGGCAGCTGGCGAATGGCCAACCTATCAGCCCCAAGATCAGGACACGGACCGCGGCCTGACAGCGCAGCGCTAAGCGCAAGTCACCTGCGATGACAGCCCATAACGGCAATAGCCCGCAACAGCCCAAAACAGATCACAAGGACCGCGCCCCGGAACAGGGGACGGTCCTTGATCGTATCAAGATGCCACCCATGAGCGGCGAAGAAGCCCTGCGCCGGTTTGACGAGGGCCATGCATCCCAAACCGGTTCTGAAAACGCACGTCACACCGGGGAGCTTGAAAACCTGCATCCGGTCATGAAACTGGTCGCACTTGGCGGGACATTGTTGCTGATTGTGGGTGTGCTGCTTGGGGTGCTGTATCTGTTTTCGGCCTAAGAGCCGGGCTTCGACTTACTGCGCGCTGTCGTCACTGGATTGCAGGGCAGCGATTTCGCTTTTTGTGGCATTGCCCAGCGGATCGTCACTGGGCAGGTCGCGATAGAGGTCGCTGAGCACCCGCAGGGCTTGTTCCGGTTTGCCATTTTGTTTGAGCATCATGCCGTAATAGTAACGCGCCAACAGATGGTTGGGCATCTGGCCCAGGGCATGCAGGACCAGATCGCGCGATGTATTGTCGATCTTTCCGTCCTGGGCTGTGATGCGAGTATCGGCATATTCGATGGCAAGCAACGGGTTCTCACCTGACAGGGCATAGGCCTGGGCAAACGCGGCCACAGCCCGTTCAATATTTCCAAGACGTAGCGACCCTCGCGCAAGCGCTACCCAGCCCTGAAGGTTGCGTGGATTGACCTCAAGCGAGACGACAATCTGATTAAGCAATCGCCTGATCTGCTGATCGGTTTTGAAGTCGGGATCAGTGGCGTTATCGGCAACGGCGGCGGCCGCAGCCAGATTGCGTTCGCCCGCGCGATCAGCATAGGGGCGTGCGGGCAGGCTCGGGCTGCCCAGCATGGCATAAAGCCCCAATGCGGCAATGACCGGCAAGGCAGCAAACGACACGCGACGCGCACGTGATCCGTGGCCTGCTGATTTCGGCAGGCTTGCATAAAGGGCCGCACCCGCCAGAAGTGCCAGAACAGTCAAGCCGATCCAGATCACCGGAAACCTCCGATCGGATGGGGATATGTCAGGCGATCATGGTTCATCAGGCTTTGCCGTCGTCTTTGGAAGATCCAAGAAGCTCGTCCAGCCGATCCTGTTCATCCTTGGACAGGGATGCCGAGGCGGTTGATCCATCGCGTTGCTTGCGGCGGTAAAAGGTAAAAACAGCCAGAAGGGCGAGAACCACCAGAACGACCGGACTTGCCCACAGAATATAGGTTTCGGGTTTGAGCGGCGGGTTCAGCAGAACATAGTCGCCATAGCGCGCAACGATATAGTCGATGACTTCCTGATTTTCATCGCCAGCGACCAGCCGTTCGCGCACCAGCACGCGCAGATCACGCGCCAGTTCGGCATCGGAATCGTCAATCGACTGGTTCTGACACACAAGGCAACGCAGTTCCTTGCTGATTTCACGTGCGCGTTCTTCGAGAACCGGGTTGGACAGCATTTCTTCCGGATTGACAGCCAAGGCCGGGTTGGACGCAATCACCGGGACCAGCATGGCAAGGGCACCAAAAACAAGTTTGAAGCGTCTGATCATCCCTTTATCTCCCCGATTTTTGGCAGCAGGACTTTTTCAAGGACTTCGACCGTTACCGGACCGACATGCTTGTATCTGATTTGGCCATTGCCATCGATGATGAAGGTTTCTGGAACTCCATAAACGCCGAAATCGATCCCGGTGCGCCCGGAAATATCCATGCCAACAGCAGCATAAGGGTCGCCAAGCTCATCGAGCCATTTCACACCGTCTTCAGGGTCCTTTTCCTTGTAATTCAGGCCATAGACCGGAACGTTGGCTTCACGTGACAGGCGCTTGATCAGCGGGTGTTCTGCACGACATGGAATGCACCAGCTGGCAAAGACATTCAGAACCGAGACTTCACCCTGTGTCAGATCGGCACGTGACAGGCCATCTTCGCGTCCCGGCAGGGGCGGGAGCGAGAATGCCGGCGCCGGTTTGTCGATCAGCACCGATGGCACGACAGAGGCATCCTTGTCGATGTTTAACAAAAACACCCCGGCCAGTGCGGCAAATAAAACCAGCGGGATTATGGCGATCGAAAATCTCATGAAGCGGGAACTCCAAACTTCTTAAGGCGGAGGATTACGCGCGTGAGGATGCTGAAACATCCCCCGATCAACATCAATAGCATGCCACCCCAAACCCAGGGCATCATCGGCAAGTAATGCACGGTGACGGTACGGCCACCATCATTATCGCGGTCGCCGATGGAAACATGCAAATCACCATCCCGACCATGCCAGATGTCGGCTTCGCGGGTTTCGACACCACGGATCGGATAATAGCGAATTTCCGGGAAAAGCTCTGTGACCGGCAGGGAGTGACGATACAGGATAAAGGTCGCCTGACGGGTGGCGTAGTTTTCACCTGCCAAAAGCGAGACGCCTTCATATTGCAGGTTATAGGGGCCGGCCTGAATGCTTTGTCCGGCACGGGCTGAAACGACAACCTGTTCTTCCCAGATGCTACTCGCCGATCCGCCAGCGATCAGAACCGCCAGACCGATATGGGAAAGTGTCATGCTGACATAGCGGGGGCCAAGAAGCTGAAGGTTGCGATATTTGCTTTCGCCATGTTCCGGGTGGCGCCAAAGCCGTGCCCAAAGGTCACTGATCGATGCGGTAAGAACCCACCCGGCAAGGCCGATGCCGATCAGCGGGGCCGGGGACATGTCGATAAACCGGATCGAAACAAACAGAACCGTGATCAATGACAGGATGGCGGCAAGTTTCATGCGCCGCCCGATCATCCATACTTCATCCTGTCGCCAGCGCAGGGCCGGGGCAAAGGCCATCAGAAACAGCATGGGGACAACGATGGGGATCAGGACATCAACATAGAAAGGCGCGCCAACCGTGATCGGCTCGCCTGTGATCCATTTCAGGACCAGCGGATAGATCGTGCCAATCAGGACGACGGCCCCGATCAAGGACAACATGACACTGTTGAGGAACATCGCACTTTCGCGCGAAATCACCTCGAAACAGCGACCAACCCCCATCTGATCCACCGATCGCCAGAACAGGTAATAGGCAATCCCGAAGACCACACAGAACCCGACCAGAAGCCCGGTGCTGTCACTGGGCAAAAGTTGGGTTTCAGGCAAGGGGGCGAAAAGATCAGAACGGGTCAGATACACCCCGAACCAGCCAACTGCCAAGGCCGTGATCGCAAGAAATGCTGTCCAGCCCCGAAGGGCTTCGGTTTTTTCCAGAACCGCGCGGCAATGCAACAGGGCAGTGGCCAGCAACCATGGCAAAAGCAGGCTGTTTTCGGCCGTGTCCCAATACCACCAGCCCCCCCAAGCCTGCTCACTATAAGAGCGATAGGCGTTGATTGCGATCGCAGCACCCAGACAAACCCAGGATGCGATGGTCCAGGACCGCATGGTTTCGGCAAGCTTACGATCGATCCTGCGATCAAACAGCCCAGCCAATATCAGGGCAAAGACCCCGGAAAGGCCCGCAAGACCGAAATACAGAAACGGTTCGCGCAGAATTTTGAGCACGTCCTGGCTTTGCGGGTTCATGCCCCGCCCGTCAAGCGGTACCACGCCTGCTCGCAGGAACGGATTGGCATCAATCAGGGTGATAACACCCAGTATGGCAACCAGAAGCCCCACAATCGACAGCGCGTTGCGGCCAAATCGATCATCACCGGTTTCTGAGCGTTTGTGCAATTGAAATGCCAGCAGCAGGTTCACCAAAGACAACGCCACAAGCCACAGCAACATCGCCCCGCCATCAGGGGTGAATGCCGCCCCGATGCGATAGAGAAGCGGGGTGGATGAATGGCTGACATCGGTGACGATGGGCAGGGTGAAGTCGCTGACGATAAAGGCGTTCAGCAATGCGGCCTCGGCCAGAAGGCCAAGCAGAAGGATGGTTGCGGGCAGCAAGAACAGATTGGCGGGTCTTGCCACCGGGCCAAAGGCGGCGCCGTCATCACCATGTGAAATGTCGAGACTGCCAGCGGGGGTGGCCTTGGGCATTTTCGGGGTGAGCGTGCGCAGGGAGGCGTGCAGCCACAGCGGACTGAACAGGACAGCCTGTCCGATCCCGGTGACCACCATCAGAAGCAGGGCAAAATGTCCTAACTCTGCAAGCATGTGCGTCTAAGGCTTCCCCAATAAGTTCCCCTGCGATCTATTGCCTGATCTGTGGGGCACGGATCAAGGGGCAATGGTCGCGGCTATGTGCTTCTTGCGCGTATGGTCGGGCTTTATGGCGGCAGAATGTGGCTTAATTGCGCATCTCTTCGGCGTTTTTGGCTTCTATTTCTTCCCAATAGCCGCTTTTCTTAAGCGATTCGGCGACTTCGGGCGGCATGTAGTTTTCGTCATGCTTGGCCAGAACTTCAGACGCGATAAAGGTGCCTTCGCTGCTCATATGGCCTTCGGCAACCACGCCCTGACCTTCTCGAAACAGGTCCGGCAAAATGCCGCGATAGGAAACCGGCACGGTTTCCGCCATATCCGTGACAGCAAAGGCAATGGTTTGGCCGTCATCCTGCTTTGCAACCGATCCTTCGACGACAAGACCGCCAATGCGCAAACGCTGATCGGGATCGATGGGGGATTTTTCGGCGATTTCGGTCGGGCTGAAGAAAAATACGACCGAGTCTTCGAACGCGGTCAGCATCAGGGCCGCAGCACCCCCAACGGCGAGCAGGATGGCGCCGATGACATACATGCGTTGGCGTTTGCGGATTTTTGCGCGGGAAAGGGACACAGTCGTTCTCCGTCAGGATGCCTTTTGGGTCTTTTTGGTGCGGCGCGGGCGCCGTGCTTGCAAGACGGCTTCGAGCTGATCGCGTTCGATACGGCTGCTGCGCAGGCCACGCAGGGTAGCGATCAGCAAGACAATCATGGCCAGCGCTGTTAAGCCGTAACTTGCCCAGATATAGCTGCCATAGCCGCCCATTGAGAAGAATTCACTCATTGTTTGGCCTCCGCATTGTGACCGGCTTCATAGCTTTGATCCTTGGCCGGTTCCGGGGTGCTGCGTTCATCGAACATGCCCGACAGATGCAGGGCGCGAATGCGACGCTCATTGAGCTCAAGGCGCACACGCAGGATCAGAACAACGAAGTAGTAGCAGGTAAAACCAAGGATCATCAGGGCAAGTGGCAATTGCATGCTGGGATCAATCGCCGGACCATCCATGCGCACGATCGAGGCCGGCTGATGCAGCGTGTTCCACCAGTCGACCGAGAATTTGACGATGGGGACATTGACTGCCCCGACCAAGGCCAGGGCCGATCCCGCCTTTGATCCGCGTTCTGGATCGTCAAAGGCGTTTACCAGCGCCATGTAGCCCAGATAAAGGAACAACAGGATCAGCATCGATGTCAGGCGCGCATCCCACACCCACCAAGTGCCCCACATCGGTTCGCCCCAAAGCGACCCGGTAATCAGGCAAAGGGCAGTAAAGGTCGCGCCAACCGGTGCGGTGGCGCGCGCGCAAATATCGGCCAACGGGTGTTTCCAGATCAGGCTCATCGCGCCGCAGATCGCCATGCCGACATAACAAAACAGCCCCATCCATGCGGCTGGGACATGGATATACATGATCCGCACGGTGTGGCCCTGCTGGTAATCAACAGGCGACCCGATCAGGGAAAAATAAAGCCCGGCCGCGATCAGGATCACGGTCAGAACCGACAGCCACGGCAGGATCGGGGCTGTGAATTTCAAAAACACACTTGGTTTAGCAAAACGATGCATTTTTCTTATCCTTGGTGCGGAAATCCGCAAAGGGTCATCTTGTGTCGTCTTCTTGTTCTATTCCATGGCCTGGCGTACGGCATGGGCGGTCGCAAAAGGCGCTGCTGCCAATGTCAAAAGCAGGATCGCAGCCATGATCTGTAACTGTGCGGTGGCCGAAATTCCAAGCAGGGCGGCTTCAACGGCACCGGCCCCAAATATCAGTACTGGAATATATAGTGGTAAAACCAGAAGTGATACAAGGACACCGCCTCGTCGCGCGCCAAGTATCAGCGCTGCGCCAATCGCCCCGATCAGGCTGAGTGCCGGTGTTCCAAGTAACATGGCGACCATCAGAATGGCAAAACCGTCCTGATCCATATTAAGCATCACCGCCATAAGCGGGGCCGCAATGATCAGCGGAAGCCCGGTTGTCAGCCAATGTGCAAGAACCTTGCCCAAAATCAGAAGTTCGAGTGACACCGGCGACAGGGTCAGAAGTTCAAGCGACCCGTCTTCGTAGTCGGTCTGAAAAACGCGTTCAAGCGACAGCATGGCGGCCAGCAGTGCTGAGACCCAGATCACACCCGATGCAATGCGCGCCAGGATATTGACCTCTGGCCCGACGCCGAACGGAAACAGGGTCGTGGTGACAATAAAGAATGCCACGACCATGACGGAATCAGCCCCCTGTCGAAGGGCCAGGCTCAAGTCACGGCGCAGGATTGCGATAAAGCCGTTCATTGCGCGGCCTCCTGCGAGGAAGGGGGGCGCATGGCCTGCGCCATATCTTCGATATCGTCCTGCTCCGCCAGCCATTCGACCATCGGGATGGCGAAGTCATCAAGATCAAGAATGGTCGGGTTTTCGACATCCAGATCGATATGGGTCGAATAGACGACAATGCCACCATTGCCGCGAAACGCGGCGATCAGTTGCGCCAGTTCGGCACAGCTTTCGCGATCAAGGCCCACGGTCGGCTCATCGAGAAGCCAAAGATGACTTTCACCGATCAGGATGCGGGCAAGGGCGGTACGCCTTTTCTGGCCACTTGAAAGGTAGCGACCGGTAATGCGCGACAGGTGGTGGATCTGAAGTGCATCGAGCGCGTGGTCAATGGCGGCATCAAGATCACGCACCCCGCGCAGCTGACCCCAAAGGCGCAAATTGTCGCGCACGGTCAGGACGGGTTTGATGGCATCCTGATGGCCCAGATAATGGGTGCGGGCATGATGGGCGGCGCGATCATCAGAAATGTTTTCGCCGTTCCAAAAAAGGCCACCGCAACGCGGTGCGAGAAGACCCGCCATCAGGCGCAACAGGCTTGATTTCCCGGCGCCATTTCGACCACGTAGCATCACGGCATCACCGGATTTGGCCGAAAAGGACAGACCGCCAAATACCAGTCTCTCGCCGCGCAGGCAGGTCAGATCAGAACCGCTAAAATCAGCCATATAACCCGTTAGATTGTCTGAAATTCATTCTGCAACACGTCATGATATAACGCGTTCCAGCGGATTATTCATGCAATAACCGACAATCGTCTGGTTGGCATTGTTTCAAATCAATCCAAATTCACTATCAAGTGGGGATTCAGTCTGAGAAACGTACCATGGCTGCGCCACTGATCGGGCCGCCACGGCCATTCTGGATCAAAACGGCGATCCCGCCGTCATAGGCATCTGCCATGGCAAAGGGGATCTTCTGCTGACTGCTGCCATCCCATTGGCCGAGGCTGACCATTTCACGCACGACATTGGCATTGACCAACCGCTTGCCGGCATTTTCCCCGGACAACACGTCGCGTTGATGTTCGCGATCAAAGCCGATCAACCAGACCTGCGCGATTTGGCCGGGCGAAGATCTGCCGGTAGCATGGAGCGAAATGGTGCCTTTGGCTGGCAGCGTTTCGTCCGTGGTGCTCAGGTGGATGTTGGCAATGTCGTCCAGAGGCGCGACGGTCGTGCTTGTGGTTTCGATCTGTTGTCTGGCGGTGGCGCGCACCACGTGATCGCCATTGATGATGACCTGCGGGGTATAGACGTAGCGTTCGCGCATGCGATTGGCGTAGTCGCGCTGACGTGCGCTATAGCGGGCATCGGAAAACGGATCTTCCCAACCAAGATAGTTCCAGTAATCCACATGATAGGACAGCAACAACAGGTCATCATGCTGATCTGCCATGTCATGCAGAACCTGATCGGCGGGCGGGCAGGAGTTGCATCCTTGGGATGTGTAAAGTTCGACCACCGCGCGGGGCAAAACGCTTTCGCGCGCGCCTGCCGGTGCGGATACAGTCATGAGCAACAGTGCAAGCGCACTTAAAAGGGGGCGAGGGTTTTTCATGCCCCTGATCATGCCTGAAAAGCACCATCACCGACCAATCACAAGGCGTTGAAAGCCAGGCGAGGTGTCAGAATGCGATGATCTTGTTGTGCTTTTTTAGGGTCAGGACCTATGACGCGGCAGCGATTTTGGTCTTGGCCAGTTCGGAAACCTGTTCTGCGGGCATCGGGTGCCCCAGAAGGTATCCCTGAATAAGATCACAACCGGCGTGGCGCAGCACTTCAAGCTGATGTTCGTTCTCGACACCTTCGGCAACACAGGTTTTGCCAAGGTTCTGCGCCATATTGATGATGGTGATTGGCAAGGTTTCGCCATCCGGTCCGTCTTCGATGTCCCAGACAAAGCTGCGGTCAAGCTTGATGACGTCAAAGGGCAAGGTGCGCAAATAGCTGAGGCTGGAAAAACCCGTGCCGAAATCATCAAGCGCAATCCGCACACCAAGATCGCGCAGGCGCTGCAGCTTGGTACGCATATCGTCGATATTGCGCATGAAAAGACTTTCGGTGACTTCGATTTCCAGCCGGTCGGCGGCGACGCCCTTGTCGACGATGATGGCGCGCAGCTGTTCGGCAAAATCCATCGACCCATAGAACTGCTGTACGGACACATTCACCGCAAGGCGCAAATTATGCAGGCCTTCCTGACGCCACGTGATCAACTGATTGCATGCGGTGCGGATAACCCAGCGCCCCAGTTCGCCGATGACGCCCATTTCCTCGGCAATCGGGATGAAGGTTGAGGGCGGAATGGTTTTGCCATCCGCCGTCGTCCAGCGCAGCAGGGCCTCGACCCCGGCGATCTCGCCGGTTTTGGCGTCAAATTGCGGCTGGTAAACAAGGTGGAGTTCCTCGTTATCAATCGCGCGGCGCAAGGCGGTTTCAAGGGCCAGGTCCGCCCCCTTCTGGCTGTGCAGATTAACACTGTAAAGCCCGACGCGGTTGCGCCCCTGTTCCTTGGCCTGAACCATTGCGAGTTCAGCACAGCGGATGATGTTGCTGGTGTCGTTGGCGTCTTCCGGGAAGGAGGCAATACCAATGCTTGCTGAAAGATAGACATCCTCGCCCTTGCGCGTCATGTGGGCTTCGCCGAGGCGCCCGAGAAGTTTTTCTGCAATCTCGAAGGCTTCTTGTTCGGTATTCACATGCGGCAGGATCGCGGCAAATTCGTCAGCACCGACGCGTGCGACAACTGCATCATGGCCGAGTTCCCGACTGATACGGCGCGATACTTCGACCAGAACATCATCCCCGATATTGTGGCCAAGGGCGTTATTTACACGCTGGAAGTTGTCGAGATCCAGCATGGCGATGGTCAATGGGCGGCCAATCCGGCGCGCCCGCCCGATATGCAGCGACAGAAGTTCCGAAAACCGGCGGCGGTTGGGCATGCCGGTCAGTTCATCGGTAAAGGCAATGCGCAGCACATCTTCGCGGTTTTTTTCACGACCGCTGATATCGGTAAAGATCGATGCGTAATGCGTAACAGTGCCTTCGCCGTCGCGCACAGCCATGATCGACAGCCATTCGGCATAGATCTCGCCCGATTTGCGGCGGTTCCAGATTTCGCCTTCCCATTTTCCCGTGCGGGTCAGGTCCGACCACAGCTTGTCATAGAATGCCTTGTTCTGACGCCCGGATTTCAGAATGGCCGGTGTTTTGCCAATGACTTCTTCGGCCTGATAGCCGGTCACGCGCGTGAAGGCGGGGTTGACGGCCTCGATCTCGGATTGGGCATTGCAGATCATCACGCAGTCGGGCGAATTTTCGATCAGCTTGTTGGCAAGCGCCAGTGACTGACGGGCCTTGGTCAGTTCGCTGCCGCTGTCTTCGGCGAGGCTGCTCAGATGGATCAGGTAATCCTGTTCGATGAATTCAAGCAGGTCGGCAAAGGACAAAACACCGATGGTCTCGCCATGGTGGTTGTGAACCACAAGATGACGGAAATTGTCGCGCATCATCATTTTGCGCGCGTCATCAAGGTTCATGTCCTGTTGAATAAACGTCACCGGACGGGTGGCAATGTCGCCAGCGGTCAGGTTTTCGTGTTCATCGGCCAGATGGCGCAGGATGTCGCGTTCGGTAATGATGCCGGTTTGCATTTCTGGCGGTTGATTGTCCGAGAAGCCGGAAATGATCGCGCTGTCGCATTTTTCCGCGTGCATGCGCTGGCGCAGTTCCCATACGCGAATGTCCTTGTCGGCAAACACGGTTGATTGGCGAACGGCATCGGCAACGTCATTGGCAACGAATGGCTTTTTGTCACCGACATGGCGGATCAGGTCGGTCTGGCTGACGATCCCGACAAGGCAACCATCTGCGTCAATGGTAACCAGATGACGCACACCGCGGTCGCGCATGCGCACAATGGCCGATTGCGCCGTGGCATGGACCGAAATGGTATGAACCGGTTCTGACATGCGCGTCGAAACCGGTTCGGAAAATGCAGCGGATGTTGTGGACGGCAGCGAGAGAAAATCATGCTCGGTGACAATCCCCACAGGCTTGTTTGATACAACCACAATAATGGAACTGCTGTTGGCATGACGCATCTTTGCAACCGCTTCGCCAAGGGTTGCTTGCGGGTTACAGCTTAAGACCGTTCCGGGTGAGAGTGTACCGACCGTCAGACCAAACGGGCGTCCGTCTGAGGATGTGGGGCGTATCATGTCTTTGCTCTGTCAGACTCTGTTTTTGTTCGCTTTGTTCTTAAGAGGGTGTTGCATGGCGGCAATACCTATCAGGTTCGGCTCTTTTGAGAATTGTTCTGGATCAAGTGTGCGGGTTTTAACCGACGCGCGGTCAGTTTTTTAGTTAGACAAAACAAAAAACACCCCACCGGAAAACCGGTGGGGTGTCAACAGGTCGGCCTGAGATTTCAATAAGGAAATCAGGCAGCTTTCATCATGTTACGCAGAACGAACTGCAAGATGCCGCCGTTCTGGTAGTAGAGAACCTCGTTCTCGGTATCGATACGGCAGGTGGCGATGCACTCTTCGGTGCTGCCATCCTTGCGCGTGATGCGAACCGTGACATCCTGCTGCGGTTCAATACCGTCAGCGATGCTCAGAACATCAAAGGTTTCCGAGCCGTCCAGCTTGTAGGTCGCACGACCTTCGCCGTCCTTGAACTGCAGCGGCAGAACGCCCATGCAGACCAGGTTGGTACGGTGGATACGCTCGAAGCTTTCCGCCAGAACAGCTTTGACGCCAAGCAGGTTGGTGCCTTTGGCTGCCCAGTCACGCGAAGAACCGGTGCCGTATTCCTTACCGGCCACGACGACAAGCGGGGTGCCTTCGGCCTGATAACGCATTGCAACGTCATAGACCCAGCCCTGTTCGCCCGACGGATAATGAACCGAAACACCACCTTCGGTGCCCGGTGCCATTTCGTTACGGATACGAATGTTGGCAAAGGTACCGCGCATCATGACTTCGTGGTTACCACGACGTGCGCCATAGGAGTTGAAGTCACGAACTGCAACGCCGTTCGCCTTGAGGTATTCACCTGCCGGGCTTTCTTCCTTGATCGAACCGGCCGGGGAAATGTGGTCGGTGGTGACAGAGTCACCCAGGATCAGGAGCGGACGTGCACCATGGACTTCAGAGAAGTCACCCGGTTCTTTCGCCATGTTGACGAAGTAAGGCGGGTTCTGAACATAGGTGGACTTGCCATCCCATGCGAAGGTTTCGCCTTCGGTGACTTCGATGGCCTGCCACGGTTTCGGGCCTGAAAAGATGTTGTCATAACGATCTTTGTACATCGCAGCCGAGATCGAGGACGCAATGGTGTCAGCGATCTCTTTGTTGGACGGCCAGATGTCTTTCATGAAGACGTCTTTGCCATCTTTGTCGGTGCCGATCGGATCCTTGTCGAGATCGATCTTCAGGTTACCGGCAAGGGCATAGGCAACAACCAGCGGCGGGGAGGCAAGGTAGTTTGCCTTCACGTGCGGGCTGATACGGCCTTCGAAGTTACGGTTACCAGACAGAACAGCCGTGACCAGCATGTCCTTGTCTTCGATGGCACCGGCAATCGGACCTGCTAGCGGGCCAGAGTTACCAATACAGGTGGTGCAACCGAAACCGGCAACGTTAAAGCCGAGCTGATCCAGGTAATCCTGAAGACCGGCTTTTTCGAGATAGTCGGCAACAACCAGCGAGCCCGGTGCGAGCGAGGTTTTCACCCACGGCTTGCTCTGCAGGCCAAGTTCGACAGCTTTTTTCGCCAGAAGACCTGCTGCAATCAAAACACTCGGGTTCGAGGTGTTGGTGCAAGAGGTGATCGCGGCGATCACGACGTTACCGTCTTTCATTTCGAAGTTTTCATTTGAAACCGGGACGGAGCGGTCGGTGTCAACACCCGGTGCCATTTCGGCAAAGGTTTTGTTGAAGCTCGAAACGGCGTCTTTAAGCGGAACACGGTCCTGCGGACGCTTCGGACCTGAAAGGGCTGGCTCGACGGTGGAAATGTCAAGTTCAAGCGTTGCGGTGTATTCTGCTTCGAAGCCCGGCTCGCGCCACATGCCCTGTTCTTTGGCATATGCTTCAACCAGGGCAATCTGGTCTTCGTCACGGCCGGTCGAACGCATGTAGTTGAGCGTTTCGTCATCGATCGGGAAGAAGCCACAGGTCGCACCATATTCCGGTGCCATGTTACCGATGGTCGCACGGTCCGGCAGGCTCATGTGGTCAAGCGCATCGCCATAGAATTCGACGAATTTGCCAACAACGCCTTTTTCACGCAGCATCTGAACGACGCGCAGAACAAGGTCGGTTGCGGTGATGCCTTCTTTCATGGAGCCGGTCAGCTTGAAGCCGACGACTTCCGGGATCAGCATCGAGATCGGCTGACCAAGCATTGCGGCTTCGGCTTCCAGACCGCCAACACCCCAACCCAGAACAGCAAGGCCGTTCACCATGGTGGTGTGGGAGTCGGTACCAACCAGCGTGTCCGGGTAAGCAACGGTTTTGCCGTCTGCGTCTTCGCCGGTCCAGACGACCTTTGCAAGATGCTCGACATTCACCTGGTGGCAGATACCTGCGCCCGGCGGAACAATGCGGAAGTTGTTGAAAGCGTTCTGGCCCCAACGCAGGAAGCCATAACGTTCGCCGTTACGTTCGAACTCGACTTCCATGTTTTTGTCGAGTGCGTCGTCGGTGCCGAAGAAGTCGATCATGACCGAGTGGTCAATGACGAGGTCAACCGGGGACAGCGGGTTCACCTTCTGGGCGTCGCCACCCATGTTGACGACGGCATCGCGCATTGCGGCAAGGTCAACGACGGCGGGAACGCCGGTGAAGTCCTGCATCAGAACGCGGGCCGGACGATAGTTGATCTCGTGGCTGCTCTTGTGCTCTTTGAGCCAGTCAACAACAGCTTTGACATCGTCGGTTTTAACGGTGAAATCGTCTTCGTAACGCAGAAGGTTCTCAAGAACGACTTTCAGCGTGAAGGGAAGTTTTGAAACGTCGCCGAATTTCTCGGAAGCAACTTTGAGGCTGTAATAGTCGACGGACTTGTCCCCGACTTTCAGCGTGCGGCGCGTTTTCAGGTTGTCTTTGCCACAAATGGACATCAGACCCTCCTCAAGGTGGTTAAAAGGGCTTGTCGTGACAAGACACCCCGACCGTCGGAGCGCCGAGCGGTGGGCTATCTGTGTTGCGTGACGCGGGTCACGGCTACATATCTATGTGCAACGGGGTTACACCACAATTCCCCGTGAAAGTCCAGACCCCGAAAAGGGGTATTGGGGAAAACCCGTTGATCACAGCATATTGGCAAAGTCCAACAAGCGATAAAAAACCTCTAGTCGATATGTGCTGTGACCTTCGGCCTTTCAATGGGATGGGGGTGGGTCGGAGTCTGTTTTTCCGTGACATGTTTATGATCGTAGATCGACAGCCTGTCGGGTGCTGTTGATTTGGCCGCCAGTTGCCCCGACTCCGCTATCGAGTCGGGGTGTCGCCCCGCGAAGTGTTTGCGCCGGGGCGGGATTGCCGGGCCACAGATTGTGCGGTGCATGATTGCGAATAATTTTTGCAATGCGGCGATTGTGCAAGGCGCTGAATTGGTTAGCGCGCCAGATAACGTTACGTAATCAAGGGTAGAGTGGGGGGTGTTCTCTGCTCGCAAATAATTGTGCGGTGCGAATTTGTAGAAAACTCCCAACTCCTTGAGAATCATTGCATTGACGCGATATGCTGAAATTGGTACTTAAATGCTTATTAAATGTGTCACGCCCGGTTTCCGTAAGGTCAGGGTCATAAAATAAACCGACACATCATCAGGGAAACTGAACAGCGGTTTGCAAATTTATACGCGTGAGAACCGGAAATGCGGTTCTGCGGCATTTGTGGCCCAAGTCAGGGAGGAATGCGACGGCATGACGTCACAGAGTCCTATTCTACAGATTAGCGACGTGTCGCTTGTGTTTGGCGGTGTGCGTGCGCTGAGTGATGTCAGCTTTTCCGTTCAGCCGGGCGAGCTTTTTTCGATTATCGGTCCGAACGGTGCCGGCAAGACATCCATGTTGAACTGCGTATCGGGGCGTTACACCCCGACCATGGGAACGGTATCCTTCAAAGGTCAGGATGTTACCGGGCTCAAGCCCAATGACCGTGCCGAACTTGGCATTGGTCGTACATTCCAGAACCTCGCGCTTTTCGGGCACATGAATGTGCTTGATAACATCATGGTCGGTCGTCACCACCTGCTGAAGAACAACTTCCTTAATGGACCGCTTTACTGGCTTGGCGGGGCGCAGAAGGAAGAGCTGGAACATCGTCGCTTTTGCGAAGACGTTATTGATTTTCTTGAAATTTCCCACATCCGCAAGGCAACGGCCGGCACGCTTTCCTATGGGTTGCGCAAACGTGTTGAGCTGGCGCGTGCGGTGGCGCTGCGCCCGGATCTGATCCTGCTTGATGAGCCGATGGCGGGCATGAACCTCGAAGAAAAAGAGGACATGGCGCGCTTTATCATCGACCTCAACGAAGAGTGGGGCATGACCGTTGTCATGATCGAACATGACATGGGCGTGGTGATGGATATCTCCAACCGGGTAATGGTTCTTGATTTCGGTCGCAAGATTGCCGAAGGCCTGCCCGATGAAGTGATGGCCAACAAGCATGTGAAGAAAGCCTATCTCGGCGAAGAAGACGACGAAACGGACGAAGACGAGCAGGTGGCCTGAGCATGAGCAGCAATATCCCGGAATATGCCGACACCAAGTCGCTGGATACTTTCCCGAAAGTGCTGGCCTACAACGCGCGCAACTGGCCCAAAGAAGTCGCCATGCGCGAAAAGGAATTCGGCATCTGGCAGGAATTCACCTGGCAGGATTATAACGACCGCGTCAAATGGATGACGCTTGGCATGCGCGCCCTTGGCCTTGGTCAGGGTGATGTTGTCGGCATCATCGGTGAAAACCGCCCGGAATGGGTCTGGGCCGAAATCGCCGCCCATGCGCTGCGCGGTATGTCGGTTGGTCTGTATCAGGACAGCTTGCACGAAGAAGTCGCCTATCTGATTACCTATTCAGGGGCGCGGATCCTGATCGCCGAAGACGAAGAACAGTGCGACAAACTGATCGAGCTTGGCGATGATATCCCGACCGTCGAGCACATTGTTTATTGTGACCCGCGCGGGATGCGTAAATATGACGATCCGCGTTTGATGGATGTCGAAAAGCTTTATGAGCTTGGCCGCACGTTCGAGGAACAGAACGCGGGGTCCTATGACCAGATGATCGCCGATACCCGCGGAGATGAATGTGCCATTCTCTGCACCACGTCGGGGACGACGTCCAAGCCGAAAATGGCGATGCTCAATTCCGGTGATTTCCTTGATCACTGTGCAGCCTATCTTCGGGCTGACCCGAAATATCCCGGCGATAATTATGTCTCGGTCCTGCCGCTGCCATGGATCATGGAGCAGGTCTATGTCGTGGGTCAGTCGCTGATCAGCCGCCAGATCGTCAATTTCGTCGAAGAGCAGGAAACCATGATGGCCGACCTGCGCGAAATTGGCCCGAACTTCGTTCTGCTCGCACCGCGCGTTTGGGA
The DNA here is from genome assembly GCF_056160125.1 of Thalassospira sp. ABD4_177. NCBI lineage: Bacteria > Pseudomonadati > Pseudomonadota > Alphaproteobacteria > Rhodospirillales > Thalassospiraceae > Thalassospira > Thalassospira sp. ABD4_177. The sequence goes on from NZ_JBSWWO010000003.1 coordinate 144,693, forward strand.
AACCATTGCGGCTGATGTTCGCGCACGGATGATGGATTCAACGCCCTTCAAACAAAAGATGTTTGATTTCGGTATGGCATTGGCGCGTACCGCCATGGACAGCGGTGGTTATTCAAAAATTGCCGATGTGATACTGATGAATGCGCTGAAAGACCGGCTTGGTTTTTCCAATTTACGATCGGCTGCCACCGGTGGTGCGGCAATCGGCCCGGAAACCTTCAAGTTCTTCCATGCGATGGGGGTTCCGCTGCGTCAGCTTTATGGTCAGACCGAGCTGTGTGGCGCCTATACCATCCATCAGCCAGAAGACATTGATTTCGATACGGTCGGTGTTGCGTTCGATAATTCCGAGATCAAGGTGATCAACACCGACGAAAACGGTGTTGGCGAAATCGTCGCACGCACATCGGGCATGTTTACCGGATACTACAAAAACCAGGACGCCTATGACGAGGATGTCCGGGATGGCTGGATGCATACCGGCGATGCCGGCTACTTCAAGGATGAGAACAAGCACCTTGTGGTGATCGACCGTATGAAGGATCTGGCGGAAACATCCACCGGGGTGCGCTATTCGCCGCAGTTTATTGAAAATAAACTGAAATTCTCCCCTTTCATTGCCGAGGCCGTGATCCTTGGTAAGGATTTGCCGTTCCTGTCGACCATGATCTGCATTCGTTATTCGATCATGGCGAAATGGGCCGAGCAGCGCGGGATTGCCTTTACCAACTATACCAACCTGTCAGCGCAGCCGCAGGTCTATGACATGATCACCGAGGAAATCCGCGAAGTGAACAAAACGCTTCCGGAAGCCCAGCGGATCAAGCGGTTCCTGCTGCTTTACAAGGAATTGGATGCCGATGACGGCGAACTGACGCGGACGCGCAAAGTGCGCCGTGGTGTGGTTGCCGAAAAATACGCCGACATCATTGATGCGGTTTATGCCGGCAATGACAAGGTTGATATCGACACCATGATCACCTTCCAGGACGGGTCGAAAACCCGCATCCAGACGAGTGTGAAGGTTGTTGATCTTGAAAATGACAAGGTCGCACAGACGGCCCCGAAAGCCGCCGAATAAGGCAGCAGCATAACTGTGACCCCGGCCGGGAAACATCCGGCACGCGGGCCGCCATTACAGGGATGGCAACATGAATTTCGAACTTCTGTTCCAGCTTCTGCTGAACGGTTTGATTGTCGGGACACTCTATGGCGTTGTCGCCATGTGCTTTGTCCTGATCTACAAATCGACCCAGATCGTCAACTTTGCCCAGGGTGAGTTCCTGCTGATCGGGGCATGGGTGTGTTATGCATTCCTTGTCGAAATGCAAATGCCCTTCTGGCTGGGTTTCCTGTTTACCTTGCTGTTCATGATGGCGTTTGGCGTCGTCCTGCAGATGGTCGTGTTGCGACCGATGATTGGCGAGCCGATCATTTCGGTGATCATGGTGACCATCGGGCTTTCGATCTTTTTCCAGGCAGCGACCAAATGGATCTTCGGGGCGACGACCGCGACCTATCCGCAGGTGTTTGAAACCCGATCGGTCAACCTTTTGGGGATGCAGATCGAGACGGCCTATATCATGAGCTTCGTGATCTCGTTGTTCATCATGGCCGGGTTCTATTGGTTCTTTAAATATTCCAAGCTTGGCCTGGCCATGCGCGCAACCGCCTTTGATCAGCAGGTTGCCCAAAGTCTTGGTATTTCCGTCAAAACCGTATTTGCGATGTCCTGGGCGATCTCGGCCCTTGTATCGGGTGTCGCCGGGATCGTGATCGGCATGGTCAATGGCGTGTCCTCGGCCCTGTCGGTGATCGGCATCAAGGTGTTCCCGGCGGTGATCCTGGGCGGGCTTGATTCGATTGTTGGCGCGATTGTCGGCGGCGTGATCATCGGTCTTCTGGAAAACACCGCAGAGTTTGTCGATGGCCAGTATCTGCACTGGGGCAACCTGTTCTCGATCGCGCCATTCTACGTGCTGGTCATTATCCTGTGCATCAAGCCGTACGGCCTGTTTGGCACCAAAGACATCGAACGTATCTAAGGGACGAGGAAAAGTACTATGGCTGGATTTTCGCTACGTCCTTGCGGTGACTTCCGTACGACCTATCGTCAGGATACCCGCATCTTTGATACGACCTATATCCGCAACGCCGCGATTCTTGGCATCTTTGCCGTTGCCATGATCCCGTTTGTGCTGGATGGCTATTACGTCAACCTGTTCATTCAGATCTCGTATTTCGCGATTGCAGCCCTTGGTCTGAACATTCTGGTTGGCTTTACCGGGCAGATTTCGCTGGGCCATGCCGCGTTCTTTGGCTTTGGCGCATTTGCCTCGGCCTGGATTAACAACACAACCGGCATTCCGGTTTTGCTGTCGATCCCGTTGGCCGGTCTGATGACGGCGGCTGTCGGCATGCTGTTTGGTTTGCCTGCTGCACGGATCAAGGGGCTTTATCTGGCGATTGCGACACTGGCCGCCCAGTTCATCCTTGAAGATTTCTTTGCCCGTGCCGAGTGGTTTACCGGCGGTTCTTACGGTGCGGCAGCCAACCCGGTGAGTGTGTTTGGTTATGAAATCTATGATGATTTCAGTTTCTTTTATGTGTGCCTGTTCTTCCTGGTGGTGATGTATCTGCTGGGCACCAACCTGATGCGGACCCGTGATGGCCGTGCCTTTGTGGCGGTGCGTGACCATTACCTTTCGGCTGAAATCATGGGCATCAACCTCACGAAATATCGCCTGATGAGCTTTGCGATTTCGTCTTTCTATGCCGGTGTCGGCGGGGCGATGTATGGCCACTATCTTGGCTTTGTCTCGGCCGAGGGCTTTACCATTCTGCTGTCGATCCAGTTCCTAGGCATGATCATTATCGGGGGTCTTGGCTCGGTCAAAGGGACGCTGATGGGCACGGTGTTTATGGTGCTTCTGCCCGAAGTTATGGAAAGCGGTGTCAGCGCGCTTAGCGTATTCGAATGGGCCAGTTCAACGGCTGTGACTGACGGGCTGGCTTACATCAAGGAGATGGCAATTGGTCTGGCCATCATCCTTTTCCTGATCTTTGAACCGGATGGGCTTGCCCATCGCTGGCAGCAGATCAGGGCGTACTGGAAGCTTTATCCCTTCTCGTACTGATTAAAACCCCGAACCCGGCCCGCTTCTAAAAAACAAAAGGGCCGGGATCAAAACGGGGCGACCGGGAGGCTTACTTTTGTGAAAACGTCCAAGGGAGACGTCGTGATGAAAAGATTGATTGCCGCAACCGCGATGGTTGCAACCGGACTGTCATTCTCGGTAGCGCAAGCAGATGACGATATGGTCTTTGTCGGCCATCTGATGGATATCACCGGCCCGACCGGCTTCATCGGCAAATTCTATGCCGATGGTGTGCGCGATGCCCTGTCATACATCAACACCCATGGCGGTATTGATGGCACGGTGATGGATTCAGAATCGATTGACTATGCCTATAAGGTTCCGCAAGCGATTGCCAACTACAAGAAATGGCGTTCGCGCAATGAGATGGTTGCAATGCAAGGCTGGGGTACGGGCGACACCGAAGCCCTGATCAGCTTTGTCGCCAAGGATAAAGTCCCGGTCTATTCCGCGTCCTATTCCGGTCATTTGACCGACCCGACCGGCAAAAACCCGAAAACCGCCAAGCCGGCACCTTATAACTTCTTCTATGGCGCATCCTATTCCGATGCATGTCGTGCGCTGGTTCAGTGGGCGGCTGAGGACTGGAAAGAGTCCGGTGGTTCCGGCAAGCCGATCTTCTCGCATATCGGCGATAACCACCCGTATCCAAACGCCCCGAAAGAAGCCTGCGCAGAATATGCCACCGAGCTTGGCTTTGAGGTGACCGCACCGGTCGTTGTTTCGATGAAGCCGGGTGACTTCAAGGCGCAGTGCCTGACCCTGAAAGAAGCCGGGACCAACTATGGTTACCTTGGCAACCTGGGCCCGTCGGTGGTGTCGCTGGTGAAGTCCTGCGACACGGTTGGTGCGACCCCGAAATGGCTCGCCAACATCTGGGCGGGTGACTACGAGACGCTGAAAACCATCGGCGACGTTGAAAACTACGTCTTCCCGGCGATGACAAGCTTCTGGACCGATGAAGGTGTTCCGGGCATGAATCTGGTGCGTGAAGTCTCGAAAATGTCGGACAGCTCCGGCGAAGAGTTCCGCACCCACCACTATATCCGTGGCATTTGCTCAGCCTACTACATGAAAGAAGCCATGGAATGGGCAAAGGCGAACGGCGGCATTACCGGTGAAAACATCAAGGCCGGCATGTATGCCCGCCAGAACTGGGTACCTGCTGGTCTGGAAGGCGTGTGCATGGAAGCAACCTGGACCGCCGAGGACCATCGCGGCATCAACACCGTCAACATCTATAACGGCAGCGCCAAAGGTGGCGATGCAACGGTCGAAAAAGTAACGACTGTAACGCTGCCGCGCCGCGACGACTGGCTTGGTTACTAAGACCATCCAGTAAGACGAATGTCTCCCAGACTGTTCGGAGGCCGGGCACAAGACGCAAGATGCCCTGTCTCCGGCAGCTGGAGATCACAAGACGAACATTCGAAAGGGACACCATGGCAGAGCCCGCCCGCAAAATAGAAACCGCTGAACCAATGCTGTCGGTCAATAACATCGAAGTCGTCTATGACGAGGTGATTCTGGTCCTGCGTGGCGTCTCGCTTGAGGTTCCGCAAGGCAAGATCGTGACCTTGCTCGGCCCGAACGGTGCTGGCAAATCCACGACGCTAAAAGCGATTTCGGGGTTGCTTAAAACCGAAGACGGCGAAGTCACCCGCGGTGACATCAATTTCATGGGCAACCAGATTGCCAATGGCAACCCCGAGGATATCGTGCGCTCCGGCCTGTTTCAGGTCATGGAAGGTCGCCGTATCATCGAGGACATGACCTGTATCGAAAACCTGCGTCTGGGGGCCTATACGCGCAAGGACAACAAGGTCAAAGACGATATCGAGATGGTCTTTGAATATTTCCCGCGCCTTAAGGAACGCACCGGTCTTGCCGGTTACCTTTCAGGTGGGGAGCAGCAGATGCTTGCCATTGGCCGTGCATTGATGGCGCGTCCCAAGATGATCCTGCTGGATGAACCGTCGATGGGCCTGTCGCCGCTTCTGGTCAAGGAAGTGTTCGGGATCATTGAAAAGATCAATCGCGAGCAGGGCATCACCATGCTCATCGTTGAACAGAACGCCAACTTTGCGCTGAAAGTTGCCGACTATGGTTACATCATGGAAAGCGGTAAGGTTGTTCTGGATGGCACCCGTGACGAGCTTCTCAATAACGAGGACGTCAAGGAGTTCTATCTCGGCGGCGGTTCTGAAGAACGCAAAAGCTTCAAGAACATCAAGTCCTATAAACGCCGTAAACGTTGGCTTTAGGGTGAATACGCCAACCACATCCATGTCTGTGGCTGGCGCCTTTGAATGAAAGACGGGTATGATGCTGAAGACTTATTTTGACGAACGCGAAACGCGCACCCAGGAAAGCCGCGAGGCCGGGTTGATGGCCGCCTTGCCGCGTATTTTGCATCATGCCAAATCACAGTCGGCAGCCTATGGCCGGTTGCTTGCCGACGTCGATCCGCAAACCATCACCACGCGCGAAGCATTGGAAAAACTGCCTTTGACGCGGAAATCCGATCTGATTGATGCGCAGGCCAAGGAGTCGCCATTGGCGGGTCTCAATGCAACGCCGATCCCGGCGATGGCGCGCCTGTTCCAAAGCCCCGGTCCGATTTATGACCCGCAGGGCAAGGGCGATGACTGGTGGCGGATGGGCCGCGCGTTCTTTGCTGCGGGCTTCCGCCCGGGCGATATCGTGCATAACTGCCTGTCCTATCACCTGACACCGGGTGGGTTCATTTTTGACAGTGGCGCACGTGCGTGCGGCTGTGTCGTGGTTCCGGCCGGTGTTGGCCAAAGCGAAGCCCAGGTCAAGGCGATCAGCGACCTTAAGCCAGCGGGCTATAGCGGCACGCCATCCTTCCTGAAAATCCTGATTGAAAAGGCCGAGGAACTTGGTGCCGATATCACCTCGATCAAGCGCGCGCTGGTATCGGGTGAAGCGCTGCCGGAAAGTCTACGGGCTTGGTTTGCCGAGCGCGATATTGCCATGCTGCAATGCTATGCCAGTGCTGACCTTGGCCTGATTGCCTATGAAAGTGATGCCAAGAACGGGATGATTGTTGCCGAGGACATTATTCTTGAAATCGTTCGTCCGGGCACCGGTGAGCCGGTCGCAGAGGGCGAGGTCGGTGAAGTCGTTGTGACCACCCTTAACATGGACTATCCCCTGATCCGGTTTGCGACCGGCGATCTGTCGGCGATTGCGCCGGGTGAAAGCACCTGTGGACGCACCAATCATCGCATCAAGGGCTGGATGGGGCGTGCCGATCAAACCACCAAGATCAAGGGCATGTTTGTCCATCCGCAACAGGTTGCGGAAATCGTCAAACGCCATGGCGGGATCACCAAGGCCCGCCTTGTGGTCACGCGCGAAAACGACAATGACACCATGACGCTCAGCTGCGAGGGCGTTGATGCCAGCCAGATTGATGCGATTGCCGAAACACTCGCCTGTGTCTGCAAGCTGCGTGGTGCTGTTGTTGCCGCAGAAACCGGCAGCCTGCCCAATGACGGCAAGGTGATTGATGATCAGCGCGATCATAATTGATTAAGTTAACTGACTTAAATTTTATTCCCGCTCGGGAAACTTGATGCCGTCCGGTTCCGACCGGCGGCATTTCTTTTTGTTTTGAAGGTTTTCAAACAGTCGTGGGATTCCGGTACGGGTTGGTTATGATGGGGCTTTCAACAGGGCAAGAATACGACCAATGACCGGGGAGACAGCGGTGCGTAGGGGCAAGATATTTGCCGTTTCCATGATCACGATTTGCCAGTTGATGGCGCTTGCCTTGTGGTTTTCGGCCACGGCAGTGCTGCCGCAATTGCGCAGTGAGTTTGGCATTGGCGCGCTGCAATCTTCGTTGTTTACCAGTGCGGTTTTACTGGGTTTTGTCCTTGGAACTGTTTCCAGTGCGGTGCTGGGTCTGGCAGATCGTATCGAACCAAGGCGTTTTTGGGCGGTATCGGCAATGATTGCGGCGACCGCCAATCTGCTGATACTTGTCGTGCCAATAGACGGTATTGTCGTGATCCTGTTGCGTCTCATCACGGGTATTTGCATGGCGGGTATTTACCCCGTCGGCATGAAGATGGTGGCAACCTGGTCACGCGGTGATACCGGGTTTCTGGTCGGTCTTTTGGTCGGGGCGCTGACCATGGGGTCGGCCATGCCGCATCTGTTTGCGGTGGCCGTACCGCTTGATTGGCGCTACGTGATCATTACGGCCAGTGTGACAGCCTATCTTGCCGCGATTGCGGTCTTGTTCGTCCATCTGGGCGGTGCGCCGGGACGATCACCACGCTTTGATCCGAAAATGGTTGGCAAAATATGGTCAAACAAGGCATTGCGCCATGCCTGCTATGGTTATTTCGGTCATATGTGGGAATTGTATGCCATGTGGGGCTGGATCGGTTTGTTCCTGTTTGGCGCCTTTTCCGATCGGCTGGTTGACAATCCCGGTGTCTGGTCGGCGCTTTCTACCTTTGCGATTGTCGGGGTCGGTGCGTTCGGTTCCTTGGCCGGTGGCTATTATGCTGATCGGATCGGGCGCACGACGGTGACAATTTTCGCCATGTTGGTCAGTGGCGGCTGTGCGCTGATTGCGGGTGGTTTGGCCGATGCACCGGTGATCCTGCTTTTTGCTGTCTGTCTTGTCTGGGGTGTTTCGGTGGTTGCTGACTCGGCGCAATTTTCATCCTGTGTCATTGAACTGGCTGACCCCCATCAGGTCGGAACGGCATTGACCCTGCAAAATGCCATCGGGTTCCTTATTGCGCTTGTTTCGATCCATCTTGTGCCGGTGATTGCCGATCATACCGGCTGGTGGGGGGCATTTGCCATGCTGGCGGTCGGTCCGGTTTTGGGCACAGTTGCAATGATCCGCTTGCGCATGATGCCAGAAGCAATGCAACTTTCCGGCGGCAGAAAGTGATGTTTTGACGGTACAAGGTTGAAACCGGGGGTGATCGTCTTCACTTGACAGCAAGAAGGTAAAAAGCTGCCCTGTTTGGGTTTTCTTGACCATTTTCTGAACAAATACTACTTTCTGGCGGAATTTTCTTGCTGCCTCGCGTTGGGGGCGATGTGGCGAATATCCAAAAATAAGGGTCTTTCATGAGTCTCACCCTCATTGTTTTGCTTCCCTTCATTGGGGCGGTCTTACCCGCCATAATGATCAGGGCCGGGCGCAACGCATGTGCGACAGCGACCGGTTCTGTCACGTTGCTCGCCCTGATCCTGCTGATGGCAAAGGCCCCGGCGGTCATTGCCGGCGAGGTCTTTCAAGTCAGTTATAGTTGGTTGCCGGAACTGGGTCTGAATGTGACCTTCTTCCTTGATGGGCTGGGTTTGCTGTTTGCGACCCTGATCCTTGGCATCGGCTTGCTGATTATCATTTATGCGCGGTTCTATCTTTCCAAGGACGATCCGATGGGCAGGTTCTATGTGTTCCTGCTTCTGTTCCAGGGGGCCATGGTCGGCATCGTTCTGTCTGATAACATCCTGCTGCTGCTGATTTTCTGGGAACTGACGTCGCTGTCCTCGTTCCTTTTGATCGGTTATTGGAAACATCTTCCGGCTGGTCGTCAGGGCGCGCGCATGGCGCTTGCCGTCACAGGGGCCGGTGGCTTGGCGATGATTGCCGGGATGCTGATCCTTGGCGATATTGTCGGGTCGTATGATCTGACCGTCATTCTGCAGAACGCCGATCTGATCCAGGCATCGCCGATGTATCTGCCGGCCTTGATCCTGATCCTGCTGGGCTGCTTTACCAAATCCGCGCAGTTCCCGTTCCATTTCTGGCTGCCGCATGCGATGGCAGCCCCGACACCGGTTTCGGCCTATCTGCACTCGGCCACAATGGTGAAGGCGGGCATCTTCCTGATGGCTCGCATGTGGCCGGTTCTTTCGGGAACGCCGGAATGGTTCTATATCGTTGCGACGGCCGGTCTGGTGACCATGGTGCTGGGCGCATGGATTGCGATCTTCAAGCATGATCTTAAAGGGCTTCTGGCCTTCTCAACGGTCAGTCATCTTGGTCTTGTAACCATGCTGCTTGGTTTTGGAACGCCGATGGCCGCGGTTGCCGGTGTCTTCCACATCATCAACCATGCGACCTTCAAGGCCGCGCTGTTTATGACGGCCGGTATCATTGATCATGAAACCGGGACCCGTGATATTCGCCGCTTTGGCGGTTTGTTGAACCTGATGCCGATTGCCGGCACCATCGGAATTATCACCGCAGCCTCGATGGCCGGTGTCATTCCGTTCAACGGGTTCATTTCCAAGGAAATGATGCTTGAAGAAGCATGGCACACCATGTGGTTCGATCAGAACTGGGTACTGCCGCTTCTGGCAACTGTTGGTGCGTTGTTCTCGGTTGCGTATTCCTTCCGGTTTATCTTCCATGTCTGGCTGGGCAAGCCGCGTGATGAAAACCTTCCGCATCATCCGCATGACCCGCCGTTTGGCATGTGGGCACCGCCCGCATTGCTGACGATCCTGGTGGTTCTGATCGGTCTGTTCCCGGCCACCATCGCAGGGCCGCTGGTGGCGGCGACTGCGGGTGCTGTTACCGGGGGTGAGTTGCCGGAATATCATCTGTCACTTTGGCATGGCCTGACACCGGCGCTTGGCATGAGTGTGATTGCGCTGATTGGTGGTTCGCTGTTGCTGATGCGCCATGGTGGCCTGATGTCGGCAACCGCCAACCTGTCGCGTCCGGATGCCAAGGCAATGTTTGATTGCGCGATCGCCAAATCCGTCGCAGTAAGCCGACTGGTATCGGACAATCTGCATAACGGATCGCTGCAGCGCTATCTTGCGATTATGGTGATCGGTTCGATTGGCATCGGGCTTTCGGGATTCTTTGCCAAGCCGGACTTCCAGTCGGGTACGCGTGAACTTCTTGAAGTTTCTCCACCGGCGGCGATTGGCTGGTTGTTGCTGGTCGTGACCTGTGTGGCGGCCGTCTTCATGCATCACAACCGTTTGCTGACATTGCTTCTTGTGGGTGTGGTCGGCCTGATCGTATCGCTTGGCTTTATCTATCTTTCCGCACCGGACCTTGCGCTGACGCAGATTTCGGTCGAGGTAGTTACCGTCATTCTGATGTTGCTCGCCCTTAACATCCTGCCAAAGGAAACGCCGAAGGAAAGCCTGCCGGGGCGCAAGATGCGCGACGGTATTGTTTCGATTGCGGCTGGTCTTGGTATTGGCGGGGCGATCTGGGCGATCATGACACGTGATCTGCCCAATACGATTTCGTCCTATCATCTGGCGAATTCGAAAACCGAAGGCGGTGGGACCAACGTTGTGAACGTCATCCTCGTTGACTTCCGTGGCTTTGATACCTTTGGCGAGATCATTGTTCTGGGTATTGCCGCGCTTTCGATCTTTGCGCTGGTTGAAACGGTCACCAAGGGCGATGCCGCACGGCGTCTGGCCGATTGGGTGGTTGAACGTCGCCGGTCGCCGAACCGCCATCCGATGATGATGGTTGTTGCGACGCGTGTGATGTTGCCGCTTTCACTGATGGTGGGTGTTTACATCTTCCTGCGGGGGCATAACGAGCCGGGCGGTGGCTTTATCGCCGGTCTGGTCGTGTCAGTAGCGCTTATCATGCAGTATATGGCATCCGGCTTTGGCTGGGCCCAGAACCGCATGAAGGTTCATTATCACGGCATGATCGGCCTTGGTGTGATTGCCGCGGCCATCACCGGGGCGTCGGCCTGGGTTGCGGGGCTTCCGTTCCTGACCAGTGGCTTTACCCATGTTCATCTGCCGATTGTTGGCGAGTTTGAGCTGGCATCGGCCATGGGCTTTGACCTTGGTGTGTTCCTGACCGTGGTCGGGGCTGTGATGCTGGCACTGGCCAAGCTTTCACAGATCGAACGCATGGCAGAACATGTCGACATAAATGCCGAGCCGATGGATCACGATCCCTCTGCACCGGTGGCAACGCCGGAAAAGGAGGCCTGATATGGAATTTCTTGTCGCAAGTAGTATCGGGCTTCTGACAACGTGTGGCACTTATCTGTTGCTGCGCGGGCGGACCTTCCCGGCGGTGATCGGGTTGGCTTTGTTGTCCTATGCCGTGAACGTTTTCCTTTTCGCGATGGGCCGTTTGACCATCAACATGCCGCCGATCCTTCGTGATGGTGTGACCGAATATACCGATCCGTTGCCCCAGGCCCTTGTCCTGACGGCGATTGTGATTTCATTCGGCATGACCGCCTTGATCGTGGTTCTTGCGATCAGGGCTTATCTTGAAATCGGCAATGACCATGTTGACGGTCGCCCGGTTGGTGAGCCATCCGAAGCAGGAGATAAAAACTGATGGGTGACTGGATTGTTGTTCCCATAGTGCTGCCCGCCGTGATGGCCGCCCTGATTGTTCTGGCGGTACGCCACGACATTATCCTGCAGCGCGTATTTTCGATTACAGCGACGGTTGCCCTTGTGGCGGTCACGCTTTCGCTTTTGATCTTTGCCAGCGACAATGGCCCGGAAATGTATGCGTTGTCGAATTGGCCGGCACCATTTGGCATTGTGCTGGTGCTTGATCGACTGTCAGCGATGATGGTGTTCCTGACATCGCTGCTCGGTCTTGGTGTTGTCCTGTTTGCATCGAGCGAATGGGATCAGCGCGGCAAGCATTTCCATGCCCTTTTCCAGTTCCAGCTGATGGGGGTCAATGGTGCATTCCTGACCGGTGACGTCTTTAACCTGTTTGTCTTCTTTGAAGTTCTGCTGATCGCGTCTTATGGCTTGATGCTGCATGGCGCGGGGGCGGATCGACTGAAGGCGGGCATGCAATATGTCGTCATTAACCTGACGGGGTCATCCCTGTTCCTGGTTGGTGTCGGTATGATCTATTCCGTTACCGGCACGCTGAACATGGCCGACCTTGCCATTCAGGTGACCAATGTCGCGTCTGGTGATGCGGCCCTGCTGCGCGCAGGTGCGCTGATCCTGCTTCTGGTATTCTGTGTGAAGGCGGCTTTGGTTCCGGTTCACTTCTGGTTGCCGGGAACCTATGCCAATGCACCGGCACCGGTGGCAGCGCTGTTTGCGATCATGACCAAGGTCGGGGCCTATTCGGTTCTGCGTGTCTATTCGCTGGCCTTTGGGGATACCGCTGGTGATATGGCCTGGCTTGCACAACCCTATATCCTGCCCGCGGCCCTGATTACGTTGGTGCTGGGCATGACCGGGGTTTTGGCGGCAAAGCGCCTTAACAGTCTGATTGCCTTCTCCGTGATCGGATCGATGGGGACCTTGTTGATCGCCATCGGGCTGTTCACGCCTGAAAGCATTTCGGCGGGTCTTTATTATTTGCTGCATTCGACCTTCTCGGCGGCTGCTCTGTTCCTGATTGCCGATCTTGTGGTGTCACGCCGTGGCCAGTATGGCGACAGCCTGCATACCGCACCGAAGTTCCATCAGTTGGGCTTCCTTGCGGTGCTGTTCTTTGTCGGTGCGATCGGGATGGCCGGGATGCCGCCGCTCAGTGGCTTTATCGGTAAGTTGCAGATCCTTGATGCGGCGCGCGACAGCGATGCCATGGTCTGGATCTGGTCGATTATCCTGGTGACGTCGCTTATGTGTATCGTCGGCTTTGGCCGCGCGGGTAGCGTCCTGTTCTGGAAGAGTGCCTCGGTCGATGGCGAGATCACAGTTGAAGGTGCCAAATGGCCGGTTCTGCCGATTGCGGCCAGCTGCGGCATGTTGTCAGCCTTGATTGCGCTTACGATCTTTGCCGGGCCGATCAGCGACTATATGCAAGGTGTATCGGCACAATTGTTCGATACGTCGCAATATATCGAAGCGGTGCTGGGCGAAAATGCCTTTGCACAGATTGGCCAGTAAGGGGAAGGACAGGATCATCATGATGAAACGTTATCTGCCTCATCCGCTTCTGACACTTTCGCTTCTGGTCGTCTGGGTCTTTCTGGTGAATGAGATTTCGGCCGGTGCCGTGATCTTTGGCCTGCTTCTCGCGATTGTCATTCCGTTGATCACATCGAGTTTCTGGCCGGGCCGCCCGCGTATTCGCAATGTCTATGCGATTTGCGAGTATTTGCTGATTGTGCTTTGGGACATTCTTGTTGCCAACGTTATCGTTGCCGGCCTGATCCTGTTCCGCAAAACCGAAAGCCTTGAGTCCAAGTGCGTTGTTGTCCCGCTTGACCTGACCTCGAGCGAGGCAATCACGACCCTTGCCGGTACGATTACCATGACGCCCGGCACGGTGACGATTGACCTCAGTGCCGATGCCAAAAGTCTTTTGGTTCATTGCCTGCATGCGCCCGATGCGCAGGGCGTGGTTGATGACATCAAGGACCGTTATGAACGCCGTCTGAAGGAGATCTTCGAATGATCGAATATGCACTGAATTTCGGCTTCATCTGTGTCGGACTTGCACTGCTGATGAACCTGTATCGCCTGACGGCGGGGCCGACGACAGCTGACCGGGTTCTGGCAGTGGACACGATGGCGATCAATGCCATTGCGCTTCTGGTGCTTTACGGGATCGGACAGGGAACAGCGATGTATTTCGAAGGCGCGTTGCTGTTTGCGATGTTTGGCTTTGTTTCAACCGTGGCCTATTGCAAGTTCGTCTTGCGTGGCGACATCATCGAATAAGGGAGCGATAAGATGCCGTTTGTTGTTGAACTCATCGTCTCGCTTCTGATCGTGATCAGCGGGGTGTTTCTGTTGGTCGGATCGTTCGGGATGATCAAGCTGCGTGATCTTCTGACACGCCTGCATGCGCCGACCAAGGCCAGCACCGTCGGGCTTGGTGGGGCGCTGATTGCCTCGATGCTGTTTTTCTGGGTGGAACGCGGAAGCTTCACCATCCATGAATTGCTGATCACGCTGTTCATTTTCCTGACAGCGCCGATCACAGCCAACCTGATTGCCAAGGCCTATATGCTGCTGAATGTGGATCCGAATACGGAACTGCCGCCCAGCAATCAGGATGAAGGATGGTCGACATTCGATCCGATCGGGGCCGAAGGATATGACCCAAGCGAGGAATATCAGGAAAAGGAAACCTGAAAGGGCAACGACCTTTGAGGTCTACCTTTTGAGATTTATGAGCGGCACCGGGAAACCGGTGCCGTTTTTTGTTAGGATGTCGATACTCCAACCGTGGTGATCCCGCAAAGTGATGATATTTGAAACCAAACGTCTCGTTTTGCGTCCGAGAACAATGGACGATTTGGATGCCTGTCTTGCGATGGACAGGGCGCCGGGCGTTGTCGACTTTATTCGTGGCCCATGGGACGATCAAATTCAGCACAAGGCCTTTATCAAGGTCCGCATCGCGCAAGATTATGGAAAGGGGCTTGGCTATTGGTCGATCTTTGACAAGACCCGGCCCGATCAGTTTCTGGGGTGGGTATTGTTGATCCCCGAGGACGGCACAGGGCCAGAGATCGAAATTGGCTGGCGCTTGCATCCCGATCACTGGGGGCAGGGCATTGCAACCGAAGCAGCATCAGTCATTCTGGATCATGGCTTTTCCAGTCTCGCGCTGCCCTGCATTGTTGCTGATATCGATGCAGACAACAGAGCTTCGCGAAAGCTTGCCGAAAAACTGGGTATGACGGCTGATCAGATGGTCGACGGTTATTTGCGTCACGTGCTGATGCGTGAAGCGTATCAGGCGCAGCAAGCTTGTCGTGAAATTCCTGACTAGAGGGCAAGCTCGTTTATTGTCCGACGCCCCTTGGCTTGCTATGACCAATAGCAGAAAGGGATACCAAACAGAATGCCAGACTTTGCCATTGAAGATCAGTATCACGGCCGGATTGCCGGGATCGACGAGGTCGGTCGCGGGCCCTTGGCGGGGCCGGTGGTTGCTGCGGCTGTTATCCTGCCCCGCGATGATCGGTTGCCGGTGGAGCTTGTGGCCGAGCTCAATGATTCCAAAAAGCTGTCTGCCAAGAAACGTGACCGGCTCCATGACATCATCATGAGCTGTGCCGAGGTTGGTATTGGCGCGGCATCGGTGCGCGAGATTGACCAGATCAATATCCTGCAGGCGACCTATGTTGCCATGCGCCGTGCGGTGGATCGTCTTGATAATGTGCCGGATCAGGCGCTGGTTGATGGCAACCGTGATCCCGGTTTGCCCTGTGCGGTGGAGACGGTCGTTAAGGGGGACAGTAAGTCACTGTCGATTGCCGCGGCATCCATTGTGGCGAAGGTGGTGCGTGACCGTGCCATGGCGCGTCTTGCCGTGCGCTATCCCTTCTTTGGCTGGGAAGGCAATGCAGGATATGGCGTTAAAAAACATATGGCCGGTTTGGGCGAGGTTGGCCCCACGGCACACCACCGCAAAAGCTTCAAGCCGATTGCTGATCTGTTTGAAGCGATGATGGCTGGACGCTGAGCCTAAGCCACGGCCGTCTGGTTAACCGGCACGATATGGGCCCGCACCAGATCGGTGCCGTCTTCCTCGCGGGTGATGGCGGCAAAGCCATCCTTGTGGCGAATGGCAACCCGTTCATGGACACGGCATTCGGTGCGGAATTGGATATCCAGACTTTCGGGATGGAAATCCGGCTGACCGTCCGGGCCGGCAACACCCATAACCCACTGCATCAAGCGCACATTATTGACATGCCCATAAAGGTCCTGATCAGACGGGCGAGCCTTGATGTTATCGACCGTGGGCAAAGGATCCTTGGTAAAGGCCGGTCGCAAAGCAGGTTCGATCAATTTGGGGCCGGGCGGATCGGGCAGGCGTTCCTCTATCCAGTCGGGCCATTGGGCTGCGCGGCGGGTGGTCAGGTCAAACATCACCCAGAAACTTTGCGCGACACCGATCACCTCGCCCTTGCTGTTGGTCAGGCGAAAGTCACGCGTTGCGACCCGACGCGAAACACCCGACGGCCAGGTTTCAACCAGAATATCCTCGCCATTGCCGGGATAGTCGCGCATGTGAATGACCATGCGTGCCAGCACCCAGGCAATCCCCTTATCAACCGTGTCGTCATAGGCCAATTTCAGGATACGTGCGCCCCATCCCGCCGCATCCTGCATGTAATCGGCCAGTGCCGACATCATGACCTTGCCATTGTCACTGATTTCGGAATAGCGCACACGATAGCTGCCCTTCCATCCGCAATTGGCGGGAAGTTCGGCTTCTGAAATATGGTTCCAGTCAATGGTCATGGCGGGGCCTATGTGTGGGGGAGACCGGCGGTGGTGGTGGGGCGTGTCAGTATGACGGCTTCTGGCGCATCTTTTTGGTGTCGCCGCGCTTCTTTTTGGAATCGACGCGTTTGCGTTTGGCTGACAGGCTGGGCCGGGTTTTGACGCGGTATTTCTTGCGTTCAGCTGCCTTGCGCAGCAGGGCGAGAAACCGTTCGACTGCATCCTGCTTGTTGCGTTCCTGGGTGCGATGGCGCTGGGCGTCAAAGATGATTTCGCCGTCATTGGTCAGTTTGCTGCCAGCGAGTTCGCGCAGGCGATTGCGCACGCGTTGTGGCAGTTCGGTCAAATCATCAATGCGCACACGCATCTGAACGGCACTGGATACCTTATTGACGTTCTGCCCGCCCGGGCCAGAGGCACGGACAAACTGAAAGGTCAGATGGCGTTCATCCAGATAAAGGCCATTTTCAATTTCAAGCATGGCAAACCGAGTGGATTCTTGATGCGTTTCAAGATGATGACTTAACTGAGCGCAATGGTTGGCTATTGATTGAATTTGCGAATTTCTATGCCTACATTACGCAGAGCCCGTAGCAATAGGCTCTCATCTAACCTGTCAGGGGCGGGGCCGAGTGTAAACAGGAAATCAATGCTGCGCCTTTCGCATATCTATCTGGCCCTTGGATGGCTTTCTGTTGGTCTTGGCGTGATTGGCATTTTCCTGCCGCTTCTGCCAACCACACCCTTCATGTTGCTGGCGGCCTGGCTTTTTGCCAAGGGATCACCGCGTTTGCATGACTGGATATGCAATCATCCGCGTTTTGGAACATCGATCCGCCAGTGGAACGAATATGGCGTGATCAACCGTCGTGCCAAGGCGCTTGCCATGGTGGCGTTTCTGGTGGTGATTACGGCATCGCTGGTGTTGATTGAAAACCGCTGGGTCGCGTTTATTCAGCTTCTCGTCGCGATACCGGTGAGTTGTTTTATTCTGTCACGCCCATCGGAAGCCCGTCTGGCCAAGGTGCAAAACCCGACCAATCCGGGGGCTTAACCGGCCTTTTTGCGTGACAGTTCTTCCTGACAGGTCTCTTCGAGCTTATCGAGTTCATCAAGCGTCGCGTCAATGTCTTCGCGCTGCTTTCGCAGGGTTTCGCGCCGTTCATTGACCTTGTCGACCAGGGTAGTCAGCTGGGTGATCTCGCTGCGATCCCCGTCATACAGATCCAGAAGATCGCGAATTTCCTTGAGTGAAAATCCAAGCCGCTTGCCCCGCATGATCAGGCGCAGGCGCACTCGGTCACGCTGGCTATAGATGCGGGTCTGACCTTGCCGTTCGGGCGAGATCAGTTCCTGATCCTCGTAAAACCGGATGGTTCGGGTGGTGACTTCGAATTCGCGGGCAAGGTCGGTGATGGTGTAGCTGTCGTTCATGGTGGCTCAATCATCTTTACGCTTACGTAAACTGAAAGCTACATGCTTTCGCCAGTCGCGACAATCGCCAATTCTTTTGGCAGCTCAACACAGAAGGTGCTGCCTTCACCGGGTTTGCTGGTGACATCAATGCTGCCGCCATGCCGATCGACAATCTTTTTGCAGATCGCAAGACCAATACCGGTACCGGCATAATCGCCATATCCGTGCAGGCGTTTAAAGATCTCGAAGATGGTTTCGTGATATTGCGGATCGATGCCGATCCCGTTATCGGCAACAAAAATCCGGTAACTGTCGGGCGTTTCCGACGCAAAAATCCGGACCTGTCCATCTTTTGGGTCACTGTATTTAAGCCCGTTTGACACCAGGTTCTGAAACAGCAGCAGCAATTGGCTGGCATCGCCCATCACGGTTGGCAGCACGCCGTCGCGGATGATGTTGCCTTCGGGCGCCGAGCCGGCACGTCTGAAGTTGGTGACAATGGCATCAAACAGGCTATCAAGCGGTACGGGATTGAACGGTTTGCCATGGCGGCCAACGCGCGACAGGGTCAAAAGGTCGTCGATCATGCGCTGCATGCGTTGGGTGCCATCAACCGCGTAGTGGATGAACTCGTCAGCTGTGTCATCCAGCTGCCCCTCATAACGCCGCGCCAATAACTGGGTATAACTCGAAACCATGCGCAGCGGTTCCTGCAGGTCATGCGAGGCAGCATAGGCGAATTGCTCAAGCTCCGCGTTGGAACGCTCAAGCTCCTGCATGGTGCGCTGGATTTCCTTTTCATGGCGTTTGCGTTGGGAAATGTCACGCAGCGTGATGATGTAGTGATAGCGCTGATCAGCCGAAAAATGGCTGATCGCGACTTCAAGGGGCACGTTGCGGCCACTGAGCGTGGATGCCAGTACCTCGATCACACCGGTGCCGAGATCGGTCAGAAGCCGGTTGGGCGGCGGCGGGGTCAGCGGGGTGTGCTCGCTATCGGGCAGCAGGAAACGAATGATATTGCGCAGTTCCGAATCGCCGGTCGCACCACAAAGCTCCTGCGCGCGGGCATTGAGCGGTTCGATGCTGCCATCATCCGATGCGACAAGAATGGCATCGATGGTGTTTTGCAGGATGGCGCGTGTGCGGCCTTCGCTGCGTTTGGACTGGGTGACAAGGTCGGCGAGTTCCGAAGCCTGTTGGCGCAAAAGTCGGTCGCGCTGCACAGCCAGCGTCACATCGCGAATGATCAACGAGCATAAGGTGCCATTGCGTTTGGTCCTGATCGGATGCACGCGGATGGATTGTTCCATCCGCTCGAAACTGGCTGCAAATTGCGGCAGGGGGCGCAAGGGCAAGGCGCCCTGATTGAGCGAGGGCGAAATCACCGCGGGCATGCCAAATTTCAAACAGTCCTCGATCGCCAGACTGACACGGCCAAGCTTGGTGTCGGGGAAAACGTCGTGCAATGCCTTGCCCATCACCTGATCGGCATCCTTGCCTGACCGGCTTTGCATCCATTGGTTCCAATGACAAATCGTGCCATCCGGCGCAAGCGCAATCAGCCCGGTATCTGCCGTATCAAGCAGGGCTGCGAAAAGATCGGCAGCATCGCTGTCACGGTTCAGATCAAAGGACTGGGGTTGTGCCCCTTTATCGGATTGCGGTTTTGTCATTCACCTCACCGGTTACCCAAAGGAGTTGGCCAGGAAACGGCGGACCAGTTCGCGCAACATCTGGATGGATTCAAGGTCCATGACGAACAGCACATAGCCATCAATATCGTTCTGACGCAGCATGAATTGTACATGCAAAATCATCAGAACGGGATTTGTGCCAGCGCTGCCTTCTGTCGCATCGTCGTCGAGCAAGGCATGCGTCTCACGTTTGCGAAATGACGGCATGGAGCAATTGATCGGCTCGCCCAGCACATTCGAAATACTGCCAAGGCAGGCATTCAAAATGATATTGCCGACCTCCATCAGGGCTTCCTGCTCAAGATCTGTTAGCGTATCAAGTGGCACGTCGACTTTAAGCAGGCTGCGCACAAGCTCCAGGCTTCTTACTTCCGGGAAGACCAGCATGGCTTCGCCGGTGAACGGTCCGTGGAAACTTTGACTGACAGCAGAAACAACTTCGGTCGGGGCGTTGGCCAATTCACTGTCAGAGAACCGTTCAACAAAGGATATCGCCGGGACTGTCAGTTCGACGGGTTGCTCAACCATTTCCGAAAGCGAAGACGCAGCACGCCCAACACCAATATTGATCAGTTCACTGATGGTATCATGTTCAAGTTCGGTGAGTTCGATCATTGGGCAGCTTCCCGCGACGTGATGTAGTCGCGAATTTTCTCTTCGGTTGGGGGTTTCGGAATGAAATCAAGTCCAAGGCTTTCGGCCTTGTTCTGGATTTCCTGTTGAATATTGGCAGTCAGAAGCGCAATTACAGCCCCGGGAAAACGGTCACGCAGCTTTTCGCCCAGTTCAAGGCCGTCCATGCCGGGCATGTTGAAATCAACCAGCATGTAGTCATAGGTCTTGGCATCGACCATTTCGAGCGCCTTGCTTGCGTCTTCGGCCTCGTCAATTTGCCAATCTGTAAAGTTGCTGGAAATGAAGGCCTTGACCAGAAGGCGGGCGAACTTGCTGTCATCAACGAGCAAAACGGATTTGGTATCTGGCATTTTCTTCTCGATTGTGCGGGGCTGAGCCGAAGCCATATCAATGTGGTATGCTTGGCGGGTTAGAGTTCGGTTGTGATATCGACGGAAGGGCGTCGAACATACTCGACAACCTCACCGGGCGGCAGGGGTGTGGCAATCAGGAAGCCCTGAACTTCGTCACAATTGCATTCCCGAAGGAACTGCATTTGTTCATTTGTTTCGACGCCTTCAGCCACGACCTTGAGGCCAAGGTTATGGCCCATTGCGATGATGGTGCGCGTGATGGCGGCATCGTCAGTATCAACCGTGACATCGCGGACAAAGGATCGATCAATCTTGATGGTGTTGATCGGCAGGCGCTTGAGATAAGCAAGCGACGAATAACCCGTACCGAAATCATCAACCGCGATCTTCAAACCAAGATGACGCAGCTCTTCAAGGATGGTCGTGGACTTTTTGATTTCCTGCATCATCGCGGTTTCGGTGACCTCAAGCACGATCCGTGCGGCCGGTGTACCGGTTTCGGCAAGGATGCGCGAAATGGTCTCGGTGATGCGGCCTTCGATCAACTGGCGTGGTGACAGGTTGATGGCAATCGGCGTTGCCGGAATGGATTGTTCATCCCATTGCGAAATCTGACGGCAGACTTCACGGAAAACCCATTCCCCGATCTTGCCAATCAGGCCGGTTTCCTCGGCAACGGGAATAAACTGCATGGGCGAGATATATCCCCGTCCGGGCTGTTTCCAACGGATCAGCGCTTCGAGGCCGCAGACCTTGTTGGTGCGCAAATCGACCTTGGGCTGGTAATGGAGTTCGAACTCATCCTTTTCCAGGGCTTCACGCAGATCATTCTCGATCACAAGCCGCGCCATCGCGCTTTCGTTCATGGTCTTGGTAAAGAAGTGATAGGTGCCGCCACCACTGGATTTGGCGCTATACATTGCGGTATCGGCATTGCGCATCAGGGCAGGGACGTTCTCGCCATCCGACGGATAAAGCGCAATCCCGATGGACGGCGTGACAAACAGAACGCGCCCCTTGATGTCAAAGGCCGGGGTCAGTGCATCCAGCACGGCCTGTGACAGGATTGCCGCATCCTGCGTTTCCTTGAGGTCGGGGATTATGATCAGGAATTCATCCCCGCCCAAACGGCCGACAACTTCCTGACGACCGATGACCTTTTGCAGTCTGAGCGCAACCGCCTTGAGCAACAGGTCCCCGACATCATGACCTAGGCTGTCATTGATCAGTTTGAAACGATCAAGGTCAATGAACAGGATCGCGGTGGCACCGCTGCGCACGGCTTCATTGTCTTTGTGGGTTTGCAGCGCATCTGACAGGCTGTGTTCGAGCATGCTGCGGTTGGGCAGGTTGGTCAGCGTGTCATGGTTTGCCATATAGACCAGCTGCTCCTCATAGCGCTTGCGCACCGTGATATCATTGAGCACTGCTGTCATCAGTTGGGTGTCGCTGTCGGGGATCAGGCGAAGCGCAATCGAAACATCAATTTCCTTTTTGTCCGCACGGACGATGGGTAGGGTGAAGCGCTTTTCGACGGTTTCCCCGCCCGGTGCATGTTCGGCCAGCTCTTCAAGACTGTGTTCAAGAAGTGGTACCGCGCGGGGCAGCAGGAATTCATGAAGTGTGCGACCCTTTGGGGTTTCATCGCGCATCATGCCAAGGATCTCTTTGGTCGCGGCATTGTATTCGACAATGCGACCGTTTGGCGTGATGGTCAGAATGCCATCTGCGACGTTCTGGACGATGGCACTGAGACGGCTTTCGCGATCGCGGACTTTTTGCTGACTTTCAAGCAATCTGTCGAGGGTTGAAGTAACGCGTTCCATCAGACCACGGGTGGTCTGAAGGATCATGCCCAGTTCGTTCCTGGCATGGTGGGCCGGAATGTCGATGGCCGTAGAGTCGGGCTTTTCGGGATCAATTTTGCGCAGTTGGGCTGCAATCCCCAGAAGCGGTTTGGTCAGGGTGGTATAGAAAAATGCCACCAAAACCAGACCAAGCAACAGGTTGCGCACGATGCCCGATAACAGAATGCGCGATGCACGGTTTAAAAAGCCATCTGCAATCAGGTCGGTATCAATCTTGACACTGAGATGTCCGACCAGGCCGTTTGGCCCGTCTGTTTGAAGCGGGATTTCATATTCCTGGTTTTCCCCAAACATGATCTGGGTCAGGAAGGTCCGGTTCGAGCTGATCGGTTGTTCGGATTTGCGCGCCAGGACATTGTTGAAATTGTCGCGCAGCTCTGCCTCATAGACCGGTTCATATTCGAAAATGCCCGAAACGACCCGGGCCGCCAGTGTTTCGTCGAGCCCGTAGGCCGCCTGGGTGGCTGATTCGCGCAAGGTCGCCAGAACCTGGTTCACAGTGCGGTCAATCAGGTTTTGCTCTTCACGCAGGTCCCAAACAATCTGGATACCACTGAACAGCAGACCAATCAGCAAAGTAAGCCCGACCGCAATTCTTGCCTGTTTGACAGACAAGCGGTCGCGCCATCTAAGCCTTTGTTGATCATGGCCTTTTTCTGGCAATCCGATCCCCACAGTTTCTTGTGTTGTTATCCCGTGGCAGCAGATTATGGCTTTGTCCATTCAAAAGCAATTGTCCGCAGGATTTAGGAACTGGAAAAGCGGCAAGAAATCTGTATGGTCTGCGCTGCGTTGCGGCGTGCACGGACCCGATACGTCAGGGCTCGGACAAGCTGTCGGTGCGCCATAAAGAATATACTACGCAAAAAAATAGGGTTTTATTGGAGTTGCACACAACTGCTGTGCGTGATAACCCAATTCCCGAGAGAGAACATGGCCGAAAGCGGGTGCAGCCGCAATCTGGCCCCGCAACCTGTACGGAGTTACACCATGACCTATGTGGTGACGGAAAACTGCATCAAGTGTAAGTATCAGGACTGCGTCGAGGTTTGCCCCGTCGATTGCTTCTATGAAGGTGAAAACTTCCTCGTAATTCACCCTGATGAATGCATTGATTGCGGTGTCTGCGAACCGGAATGCCCCGCTGAAGCGATTATTCCCGATACCGAGCCGAATCTGGATAACTGGTTGGAAATCAACCGGAAATTTGCAGAAGTCTGGCCAAATATTACCCGCAAAGGCGACGCACCAGCGGACGCTGATGAATGGAACGGCAAAACCGGCAAGACCGAAATGCTGTCCGAAGCGCCGGGTGAAGGCGACTGATTTTCGGACTAACTCCCGAAATTCTATGCGATTTTCGACCCACTGGCTCCTGCCAGTGGGTTTTGCGCATGGCAGCATTGAGCAGGGTGTCGGGAAAATACCTGTAAACTGATGACGTGTTGTGTTATTGTTCACAATTCGCGCTAAGGGCTCGACAGGCTCATTCCGAATTGTCGGATTTCCGTATTTGAAATTCCTGTCTGAACCGCGACTTTGCCAAAAAGCTTGGTCGCGTGCAGCTCTTTGCGTCGCTGGTTCTGTAGTGTTGCAGTTGAATGACCAGGCCTGATTGGGCCGGAAGGATGCTTGATGTCGGATAAGTTGCCGTTTGCTGTTGGCGATTACGTTGTTTACCCCGCGCATGGTGTTGGCTGTGTTGATGGCCTGGAAACCCAGGAAATCGCGGGGCAGGAATTACGCCTTTATGTGATTACCTTTGACTCTAGCCGCATGACCTTGCGCGTGCCGGTGAACAAGGTTGGCAACTCTGGTCTGCGCAAGCTGTCTTCGAAAAAGCAGATGGATTCCGCGCTCGTGACCCTTAAGGGTCGTGCACGTGTCAAACGCACCATGTGGTCGCGCCGTGCGCAGGAATATGAAGCGAAAATCAATTCCGGTGACCCGGTTTCGATTGCCGAAGTTGTCCGCGATCTGCATCGCAGCGCGACCCAGCCGGAACAGTCTTTCTCCGAGCGTCAGATTTACGAAGCTGCGTTTGAGCGCCTTGTAGACGAGCTTGCTGCGATTGAAAAAATCGACAAGGACAAGGCGTCTGGCAAACTTGAAAAGCTTTTGCAGAAGGCTGCCTGATTGCGAAGGCCCCTTCAGACAACTATTTATAAAAACCGGCCCGCGATATACGCTTGGGCCGGTTTTGTTTTTGTTTTGGGCAGGTTACAGCGATGAGTACAGTTCTGGCGCCGATCAAACCGGCAGAGAGAATCTGGGTCGTCGGCGCAATCAATGGTGATCATGGCGCGTTGCGCGATGTTCATCAGAAACTTGCGCAACGCGTAAAGCCGGGCGACAGGCTTGTCTATCTCGGGAACTATTGGGGCGATGGCACAGCCGAAAACGTGGTTGCCACCATCAATGAGCTGTTGCTGTTCCGCCGTTTCTTCATCGCTCTGGATGGTGTCGATATCTCCGATATCGCGTTTCTGCGCGGTGCGGCCGAAGAGATGCTGTCCAAACTGCAACAGATCCAGTTTGCCCCGAATCCGGGTGAGGTCTTTGACTGGATGCTGACCCGTGGCATTGCCGGAACCGTGCGTGCCTATGGCTTTGATCCGGCCAGTGTGCAAAAGACCATGCATCAGGGTGCACATGCGATTTCACAATGGACATCGACATTCGGCGACGCGGTGCGACGCCATAGCGGCCATAACGCATTGCTGTCCGATCTCAAGCATGCGGCCTATTCAACGGACGGTCGCCTGATCTTTGTTCATACCGGACTTGATGGATCTCGTCCGCTGACCGCCCAGACCGATACCTTCTGGTGGGGTGGGTCGATGTTTGAAGCCATCACCGAACGCTATTACGACTGTGCCCGCATTGTCCGCGGTGCGTCCCAAGGACAGGTTGGTTTGCAGGAACGCGAATTTACCCTGTCGCTGGATGGCGGGGCCGGTCGCGGCGGGCATCTGATTGCGGTGGCCCTTGATGGTCAGGGCGCCATCACCGAGCAACTAACCAGCAGCTAAACAGCGCCAAGCAGGTTTAAAAATACAAAAGGCAGCATATTGATGCTGCCTTTTGTCGTTTGGGTATCAGTTCTGAGTTTGGCGTCAGTGTTTCACCACTTTCACCAGCGACCCGACCGCTGGCGGCTGGCCACTGCCAAGACCGTTAATCGTGGCAAACACATCTGCCGGTGCCTTGTCGACGTCCATGTCATCAATGAAGGTCTGCAGGCTGTATTCCGGGTTGACCGCGCGCACCTTGATGCGAAGCGGGGTATAGATCTGCTTTTCCCGGTCGGTCAGCGGACGGAAGCTATAGGTCGTGCGACGCAGCGGCAGGTTATAGCTATCGGCCTGATCAAGCGGGGTGACAAACAGGAACTGATAGGCCGAGCTGCCATGACGGATTACCACCACCCGCAGGCGCGCCGGACCGGATTGCAATGAAATATCGGCACTGCCGGTTGCGGCTTCCTGCCCTTCGATATCGAGCATCTCGATATTGCGAATGGCGATCTGTTTGGAGAAGCCATTCTGCAAATAGTGATCAAGGCGGATGTCCTTGGCCCCCGGTGCGCCTTCAAAAATGATCTGCGCCCCTTTGCCATCGCGCGCGATGACGGCGGTTGGTTGGTTGGTCATGGTAAAGCCATCGGGCACTTCAAAGCGGAAATTCAGCGGCACATGGACAAATTCCTGTCCACGGACATAGCCCTGATCCGGGCCATCACCATAAAGGATGCCGTCAATAGCTGTCATGTAACGCACAGTGCCAATTTCCGGGTTGGCAACCGCTGTGATATTTGCGCTTTGGCGTGCCTGCTCGATGCGGTCGAGGGTGCGCGGATGGGTTGCCATGAAGTCATACTGGTCAACATCATCTGGCGAACGCCCCGCGAGTTTTGCCTGCAAACGTGAATGTGCCCGCAATTTCTTGAGGAAGGATGCCATGGCCTTTGGGGCATATCCGGCCTTGGTCATATAGCGAATGCCAAGCATGTCGGCTTCAAATTCGTGCTCGCGCGAGAAGGCCTTGAGATAGGCATTTGCCCCTTGGCCAATCAGATCGCCGGCCCCGTTTCCGATTGCAACGGCCAGTCCTCCTGCGAGAAGTTGTGTCAGAACACCGCGGCTGTATCGCTGGGCAGAGTGGCGGGCGACCACATGGCCGATTTCATGGGCAACAACGCCGGCCAATTCCGCCTCGTTGGTTGCAAGGGCGGCCAGACCACGGGTGATATAGACATACCCGCCTGGCAGGGCGAAGGCGTTGACAACCGGGGAATCAAGAACCGTAAATGTGAACTTTTCGTTCGGAGTTTCCGAAACCGCGACCAGCTTTTCGCCGACTTTGGTCACATAGCTCTGCAGGTCCTTTTCGGTGTATTGGCCACCGAATTCCTTGACCATTTTCGGATGTTCTTGCGAGCCGATCTGTTTTTCCTGCTCGGGTGACATGAAGGCGGTGAAGCTGTCCTCACCCGTTGCCCGGTTGGTCGAACATCCGGCGACCGCAGTGCTCAGCGCAATTGCAGCAAGCACACCGGCAAGATGTTTATGTGATCGGAAATTCAGCCAGCCCATTGTTATCTTTCCTCGTGTCGTTTGGCCGCGTAAGCTGCCAAGCATCGTTCCAGCGAAACCAACCGGGAATTGGTAACGCGTGTTTTCTGATCATTCAATCTTTTCGCACGTTACGATCAAGCCTCTAAAATGGGGAGATTTTTGGGCCTTCGTGCCATCGGTAGGCGCAATTGCGCTGTGGCTGATCCTTATCGGGCTTGGCGCTACTGCAAGCCTGTCGGTAAAGGCCGCTGAATGGCGATGCGGAGAAGATATCATTGGGGTCGCAGGCGCAGCAGTATCCGAACCTGCTCAAGTCTGGCGAGACGTGCGTCTTCGCATTGATGAAATTGATGCGTCCAGCACGCCAGAAGCCCCGAACAGATTGTTTCGGCTGGCAGATGTCGCCTTTGTCCCGGAATATGAGGCTGCGGCAAAGGCAAGGCTGTCAACACTGAGCGCACAAAATGTCACTGTCACAGCCCTTTCCGGTCAGCCTGATTTTCTCGGCCGCACGCAGGTACGCATTGAAGGTGCCGACGGCCGGCCATGGCGTACCATTCTTCTCGAAGATGGACTGGCAATGCTTTTGCCGGAGCTGGGCCAGGATATTGATGATCTGATCCGTCTTGAGGATCTGGCAATCAATGACAGGGTCGGGATGTGGTCGGACCGTGATCCGGATACAAGTTATTATGTGCGCGCCAACCATGGAAAATCAGAAACCATTCCGTCGGCCAAAGATGCCATTGGCAGGTTTGCTGTGATCGACGGTGAAATCAGAAGCATCGAGCATCAGGAATGGCGCAGTTACCTGAACTTCGGGTCCAACTGGCGCGAAGATTTTACCATCGCGCTCGATACAACGATGCGCGATGTTTTCAGTCAAGACGGCAACGTCCAAGCCGCGATGCAGGACTGGATTGGCCGAAAGGTCCGGGTGCGGGGCGTGATTGAAAACCGCGGTGGGCCATACATCGCGCTGCACGACCCATCCTGGCTGTGTATGACCCGCTAGACGGTGGCAAGAAGGACGCCTTTAATAATGCTTGTTCTTTTTGTCTGGTTTATAAGACTTCTTGTCTGCGCCATCACCGGCCACGTTGAGTTAATGCTATCAAAACAAAGAGGTCCATCGCGTGCTCTATCCCGAAATTTCGCCCCATCAATCAGGTTGGCTGTCGCGTGACGATAGTCACGAACTCTATTGGGAAGAAGTCGGCAATCCGGCAGGTATTCCTGTCATTTTCCTGCATGGCGGTCCGGGGGCCGGCATTTCACCGAACAGCCGCCGCTTCTTTGATCCGGAAAAATACCGCGTCATTCTGTTTGATCAGCGCGGGGCGGGGAAATCACGCCCGTTCGGCAGTCTTGAAAACAACACCACCGACCATTTGATTGGCGATATAGAAGCGCTGCGTGAAGAACGCGGTATTGAGCGTTGGCTGGTGTTTGGCGGTTCATGGGGCTCGACCTTGTCGCTGGCCTATGGCCAGGCATGCCCCGAGCGGGTCACCGGGTTTGTCCTGCGCGGTATCTTCCTTGGCAGCACGCCTGAGATCAAATGGTTCATCGAAGGCATGGGGAAGTTCTTCCCAGAGGCAGAGCGTCGTTTCCTCGATGCCGCCGGGTTTGATGAAAACCCAGGCTTCCAGACCATGCTGGACCGCTATGCCGAGATTTTCTCTGGCAAGGATGGTGAAGAAGCTGCAATTGATGCCGCACGGGTCTGGTCTGCCTATGAGGCAACGTGCTGCACACTGTTACCTGATGATGGTCTGGTCGAGGATTTTGAAGGCGATCAGATCGCCCTGGCATTGGCCAAGCTTGAACATCACTACTTTGTCCATCGCTGCTTCTTTGAGGAAGACCAGTTGATCAAGAATGTGGGGCTCGTTTCCCACGCACCAATCGTGATCGTGCAGGGGCGTTATGATGTCGTGTGCCCGCCGGTTTCGGCCCTGAAACTGCACAATGCCTGGTCGGGATCCGAGTTGGTCATTGTTGATGATGCCGGGCATGCAGCAAGTGAGCCGGGGATTATCCGGGAACTCGTGCGTGCGACCAATCGGTTTGATGGCAAAAAGTTCGTGTAAAATTAACAGACAAGCAGCAATGTGTTGTTGAGTTTGAAAACCTATCGGCTAGTATAGCGAACCGATTGATCTAGTGGGGACTTGGTTAATGAAGTTGGTATTGGGGAAGCTGCTCGCAGTTTGCGTTCTGTTTGCTTTCGGAAGCACGGCGCATGCGCAGCAAATTCTTGGTAATGATAATGCCTCCGGGCTGCTTGAATTTTCGACTGGTATGGTCGACATCACTCAGGATGAAGAAGCAGCTGAGTTTCGTCTGAACTACCGTGCCCAGCACGCAATGTTTGATGTCACCCGTCCGATTGGTGGTGTGATGGTGACCTCCGAGGGTGCCGTTCACGGCTATGGTGGTCTTGCTGTTGACGTTCTGTGGGGCGATCATTTCGTGTCCAGCGTCTATACGTCTGTCGGTGCATACCATCAGGGCAATGGTGAAGACCTTGGTCACTGGATCGAATTCCGTTCCGGTCTTGAGCTTGGCTTCCGCTTTGACAGCCACGAACGTCTGAGCCTTGGTATCTCGCACATCTCGAACGCCAGCATCGGCGACGAGAACCCAGGTACGGAAATTCTGTCTCTGACCTATTCCTTCCCGATTGACCGCCTGTTCGACTAAGGCGATCATTGACAAAGATTTTAATCGGCCGAGAGTGATTGCATCCTCGGCTGATTTGCGTTTGGGGCCCGGTTTGGTCCGGAAAGGTGGGAATATCCGTGTCCTCGCGGATTGATCGCCATCGGATTTGCTGCTAATGGAATGCTGCCGAACGGCACTGCGCCCGTAGCTCAGCAGGATAGAGCACCAGATTCCTAATCTGGGGGCCACAGGTTCGAATCCTGTCGGGCGCACCATCTCTCTTTCTTCTTCAGTGCGATCAAAGCTTTCTGATAACGCATTTGTCCTGCGTTGCCGATGATCCGTCTTGCTTGAAAAACAAGTGCATCTTTCTCATATCGCTAGAAAGGGGAGGTGCACTTTAATGATGGATGCAGCCCCCCATAAAACGATCTGGGAGGATAAAATGACGAGCTGGATCAGGCTTCCGAACAGTGAAGGTCAATGCGTTTCGCGTCCGGACGGGCAAGGGGACCAAAAAACCTATCAGCGCGAAGTCGGACGCGCGGGTTTTCAGGGGCCGGCCGCACAAATTTATCACCGCCACCCGCCAGCAGGTTGGGCAACGTTTGAGGGGCCATTAAGGCCGCGCGCATTCTCCCTTGCGAAGCTGTCATCAGGGCCGGCTTGCCCGCTTCAGGCGCGGCGAATTCTGTACAATGAGCGGATGGAGCTTCGGTATTGGAAAACCGAAAGCAAAATGCATGCACTGGCACGCAATGCTGACGGGGATATCTTGATGTTCGTCCATGAAGGGGCGGGCGAACTGTTTTGCGACTACGGACATCTACCCTATCGGGACGGGGATTATATCCTTTTGCCGCGTGGGACCGCCTGGCGGATAGAGCCATCTGAAATTTCGGAATTCATGATGATGGAGGCCACCTCAGACGCCTTCAAGCTGCCCGAACCGTCATCTGGTGGCGAAGGGGCAATTGATCCCATGCTTTTTACCCTGCCAAAGATCGATGATGCCTTCGTAGCCCAACAGGATGATGCCTTTTGGGAGATCCATATCAAGCGCAGCGGCCAAGTTTCGACCCTGACCTATCCGTTTAATCCACTTGATGCCGTGGGTTGGGAAGGTGATCTTTGTGTCGTGAAACTGAATTGGCGTGATCTGACAAAGCGTCGCGGCAATGGGCATCGCTCGTCGCCGGCCGCCAATTGCACCTTTGTCACTGAGACTTTTGCGGTGAGCACCTTTATCCCGAAGGTTGGTGAAGGTGAGTCCGGTGTTATGCGGGTGCCGTTCTATCATTCCAATGAAGATGCCGATGAGTTCATTTTCTATCATCGCGGCGAGTTCTTCAGCCGTGGAGATATCAAGGCCGGCATGGCGACGTTCCATCCAAGTGGCTTCCCGCATGGACCGCATCCAAGCGCCTATCAGAACAAAATGGTCAAGGCGCCGGTTGAGACTGACGAAGTGGCTGTGATGATCGACAGTCGGGTGTTTTTGAACATCGATGAGTCGATCCCGGGCGGCGCGGAATGGAAGTCTTATGTCAAAACGTGGGAAAAGGCCGAAGAAACGCTATAAGGACTTGATGGGTTTTAGCTAAAAATGGCAGTTTGGCGCCGCGAGTTGTTGGTGGTAATTTCGCCGAAGGTTGTTAATCTAATCGTCAACTTGTCGGGGTGGTTTGAACCGCCCCGTCCGAGTTTGGGTACATTCACAAGACGTTTATTACGTTTTACTTACTAATGCCGGACATTCTGATCTCAAGGGGTACCAGGGTGGCCGCTAGACATCAGCGCCTATACCGGTTAACCAAAGCCAATAATGAATAAGCAGAAGATCGTAAAATCCGTCAGCCACAAGACTCCTGAACCACATGAGGTGCCGGAAGACTCCTTGACGTGCTTGCCTCAAACCTTTGAGGCGCGGGGGGTGAGGACGCCCTTTACCACCAAGACGCTGCGCTATGCCCGCGTGTCGATTGGCAGGGGTGGACGGAAAATGATCATGCTGCCGGGCCTTTCAGGCGGCCTTGGTACCTATGAAATGCCGCTTGATACATTGCGCGAAGTGTTTGATCTGTCAGTTCATGATCGCATGTTGTTTGATCGCGTGCTTGAGCTTGCAGAAATCCGGCCACAAACCGTTCTTGAACACAGCCGTACGGTCGGCGCCACCGGCGTTGGCGGTGTCGAGCTGGCCCGCGTCTGTGCGCGGCGCAACTGGAATGAAAAGGCATCGCGCGAACTTGGCCAGATGGCGGTTCTGCATCAGGCCCTGCGTCAACTTGGCGGGGCTGCCGTCAAGGACATGAAGCAAGAAGAACTGATGACCACTGAGGGGCAGATCCGCGCACGAAAGGCGCTGAACCGCTTCGCATCCGAGCACAAGGTTGCCAATGATACCATCATTGATAGCCTCGGCGAATGGAGCAAGATGATCGCTCCGGTTGGCCTCGATCTGGAAGGCTGTCAGGGGCAGTTGCGTGTTCTGGCAAACGGGCTTAAGAAATTTGCCAAGGATATCGAGGAATGGGCAAATTCCGAGCAATCCGATTTCCGCTT
The DNA here is from genome assembly GCF_056160125.1 of Thalassospira sp. ABD4_177. NCBI lineage: Bacteria > Pseudomonadati > Pseudomonadota > Alphaproteobacteria > Rhodospirillales > Thalassospiraceae > Thalassospira > Thalassospira sp. ABD4_177. Next base: position 176,809 of record NZ_JBSWWO010000003.1, read on the forward strand.
TATGGCCGGACGTATCGTCAGCGCAACGCGCTCCACCAGCGACCACGCGCTCAAGCGCATCGCCGAGGTCGATAGCTGGAACAGTGAGCTTCGCAAGGTTCTGACTGACTGGGATCGCGCCAAGAAGGATATTGGTCAGACCATCGAATATCTTTGGTGGTTGCTAGACGGTTGGCAGGAACTGATTGATGTCTGGGATAAACGATCCCTGACAGATCGCGCCAAACAGCGCGAAACCGTCGAAGAGGTTGCAAGCTTTGCACCGGTTCTGCCGGTATCGGAAATTGCCGTGACCGAGCAGCAGTTCTGGGTTGATGTGCGCGTGAACCAGATGCTTTGGGCGGGTGAATTGCGTAAACTTGGCAGTGGGGAAATTGACGCCGATATGATGGATCGTCTCGAACGCTTCAGGAGACAGTCGGCATGAAGATTGAAGATGCCGGAAAGCTTGGCGCTTCCCAGCTTGGTCAGTTGTTTGAGTCGCTTAGTAGCAGCGAGATTGCCCGTTTCACACGCGCAATCGAAAGCGATCGTGCCGATCCCAAGCTGCCCCTCCCGCACGAAACCGTTTTGCAGATCCTGCGTCCGCGTCTGGCCTCGCTCAAGCCGGAACGTTTTCCGACACCGATGCGTCAGTTCTGCGATCCGTTTGAAGATTTGCTGACCTCTGGCGATCCGAATGAAAAAAGCATCCGGATCAGCCGTTCTTCATTGATGCCGATATGGAATGTCGTGGTCGAATCTGGTGGCCCCGAATTCGAAAAGGCCATGAAGGAAATCGAAAAGGCCGCAATCACGCGTGATACGGCCAAGCTCGCCATTGCAGAACGCACGCTTTGGAAGCTGGGCGCGCGCACGATTGAACAACAGATCGAAGAGTCCGATGTTGGCGTGAAACATGAACGCGCGCTTGCGACCCGGTTGGGGTCGCGCGTGCATATGACGGCCTTTGCGGAAGTTGGTAAAATTCTGACAGTTGGCGAAGAAATCGCCCAATTGCGCGAACGCTTCCCGTCTGCCCCGATCAGGGTGCTTGATAAGAACGACGTGACGTGGCTGCGTGATCTGTTCATGTCGATCTCAAAGGCCAAGCCGGGCTTCGAACCGATGTTTCTGCTTGCGGTTCTTGCGCGTTTGCTGCGGCCAAGTGAGTTGTTCAAGCTGATCCGTGTCTTGTCGACCAAGTCCGATGATCGCACGATCGAGAAAACCAACCTTGCCGAAACCGGTGATCTGATCATTGATCTGCTGGCAGAAACCGTTACCGAAATCGAACAGGGTGTCGTTACCGGCAAGGACGAAGCCCATATCCTGTCGCTTGCGCGTTGGTATGCATCCGAGTTTGTGCGCATTACCCGCGAATTCAAAATCCGCAAGGATGGCCGCTGGGGGGAGAAGCTGCTTGATACCCGCAGGCGTGTGTCGCGTGCGCTGGCCGATACAATGTTTGGTGCAACGCCCGAACGTGTGATTGACGCCTTGCCAAAACTCGAAGCCGCACAGGGCCCGGGGTCGGGCCGTGGCGGGCTTGCCCGTCCGATCTTCTCCCAAGAATTTGATGACGAGAAGGTCCTCGCTGCCGAAAAATCGGCAGAGGCGATTGCCGAAACAGCACGCATTTCCGATGTGTTGGCCGCCCAAAGCTCCGCGGCGAAAGCAGTGGTGGAGCTTAAGAAAAAGCTCAATCAGATTGGCCGTGCGGGTGTGGACAGCATGCGCCGACTGACACCCGAAGAAGTGCCCAACGCCCAGCGCAACCTGTTTGCGACCGTGCGTTTGCTTGAGATCGTTGATGGGCCTGATGATGCTGATGTCTTGCGTCGTCGCGGGATGTCGGCACTGCGCGCGCTTGAGGCTGATCAGAAGGCAAGCTGACCGGTTTAAGCGTGCTTTCCGCTTGTCGCTTTTGACAGGTGTGCCGCCGTATCGAGTTGATCAAGCCAGTTCATGAAGGCACGAATTTTGGGAAGACGCGCCCGACTTTTCGGACAGCAGGCATAATAGTGAAACGGGCTTGCCTTGGGTTGGCCGAACGGGGCGATGATCCGCCCGCTTGCCAATTCATCTTCAATTGCAAAGGTCGGCAACAAAGCCACACCAAGCCCGGCGGCAGCGGCCTGCATTGCCATGGTGAAATGCTCGAATTTTGGGCCGTTTTCACCGTCAATGTCGCTTAAGCCACTGGCCGACAGCCAATCGGCCCAGCCGCGCGGGCGGGTTGCGATATGCAGTAATGGAAAGTTCTGCAAATCCTCGGCCTTTGGTGGGTGATCTAGGCTGGCGACCAGCTCCGGGCTGCAGATTGGCACCATTTCTTCGCCATGCAGAATATGGGCATCGAGTTCCGACCACTGTCCTTCGCCAAACAGAACGGCAATATCGATCTGTTCGCGATCAAAATCGGGCATGCCGATCCGCGAGATGAAGTTGATGGCGATTTCGGGAAATTTACTGCGAAACTCAGGCAGTAATGGAATAAGGCAGCGCGATCCGAATGTCGGCGGGGCGGCAACCGTCAGAACCCCGCTTTCCGATCCACCCGACAAAAGGGTCAGGGTCGCACTTTCAAGCTGATCAAGGGCCGGGCGAATGGATTGCATATAGCTTTCGCCTTCTGGCGTGAGCACAAGCCGTTGCTTTTCACGGGCAAAAAGCTTGCACCCGAGCCAGGTTTCAAGCCCCTGTATCTGTCGGCTGACCGCACTTTGTGTCAGATAAAGTTCCTCGGCGGCGCGCGATGCGCTGCCAAACCGGGCGGTCTGTTCGAAGCAACTAAGCGCTTTCAAGCTGGGAATGCGACGGGCCAAACGGGTATCCTGTTGTCAGGGTGAAAAGCAAGTTTATGATTTTTTTGCATAACCTATATCGCTTTTATCATTTGCAACTTGCGCTGCCAATTCCTAGCTTTATCCCATAAGCAAATAAGCTTTTCAGGGGTAGCGTCATCTCGCCCTTCTATGGCGCTGCCCCTGCTTTCTGCACAAAAATTCATAAAAGGACCAGGCGAATGGCAAGCCGCGCATCGTTTCATTGGGAAGATCCGCTCCTGCTTGAAGAGCTGTTGAGCGAAGACGAACGCATGATCCGCGACGCGGCTCGTGCATATTGTCAGGAAAACCTTCAGACCCGTGTTCTTGAAGCCAATCGTCATGAAATTTTCCATCGTGAAATCATGACCGAGATGGGTGAACTTGGCCTGCTTGGCCCGACCATCCCCGAGGAATATGGCGGACCGGGCGTAAACCACGTTGCTTATGGCCTTGTCGCCCGCGAAGTTGAGCGCGTTGATTCCGGCTATCGTTCGGCCATGTCGGTTCAAAGCTCGCTCGTCATGCATCCGATCTATGCCTATGGCAGCGAAGAACAGCGCAAAAAGTATCTTCCGAAACTGGCAACCGGTGAATGGGTTGGCTGCTTTGGCCTGACCGAGCCGGATCACGGTTCTGATCCGGGTGGCATGAAAACCCGTGCCCGTAAAACCGATGGTGGTTTCAATCTGTCGGGTGCCAAAATGTGGATCACCAACAGCCCGATCGCGGACGTGTTTGTCGTCTGGGCCAAGGATGACGAAGGCGTCATTCGCGGCTTCATCCTTGAAAAGGATATGGAGGGGCTGACCGCACCGAAGATCGAAGGCAAGTTCTCGCTGCGTGCATCGATCACCGGCGAAATCGTCATGGACAATGTCTTTGTGCCCGAAGAAAACATGCTGCCGAATGCCAAGGGCCTTGGCGGTCCGTTCGGTTGCCTGAACAAGGCACGTTACGGCATTGCATGGGGTGCGATGGGTGCTGCTGAATTCTGTTGGCATGCCGCACGTCAGTACACCATGGATCGCAAACAGTTCGGTCGTCCGCTTGCGGCAAACCAGCTGATCCAGTTGAAACTGGCCAACATGCAGACCGAAATCACCCTGGGTCTGCAGGGCGCGCTTCAGCTTGGCCGTCTGCTTGATGAAGGCAAAGGCGCACCGGAAGCGATTTCGCTGATGAAGCGTAACAACTGTGGCAAGGCGCTTGATATTGCCCGTGTTGCCCGTGACATGCATGGTGGTAACGGTATCGCCGACGAATTCCATGTCATCCGTCATGCGATGAACCTTGAAGCGGTCAATACCTATGAAGGTACCCATGATGTTCACGCCCTGATACTGGGCCGTGCGCAGACCGGACTTCAGGCCTTCACCACCGAGGGCTGATCCAAAGATCTCGATCGGGCGACGGCAGAAATGTTGTCGCCCGATTTGATTCCAGCTGCTTTTCTCCCAGCTGCCTTTTTACAAGTCGATATTTCGGGATATTCATATGACTGGTGCACTTTCCGGGCTTCGTGTTCTTGACCTTTCGCGCGTGCTGGCCGGCCCCTGGGCCAGTCAGACCCTTGCTGATATGGGGGCAGAGGTCATCAAGATCGAGCGTCCCGGTGCCGGTGACGATACCCGTGGCTGGGGCCCACCCTTTGCCAAGGACGCCAGTGGTGAAGACACGAGCGAGGCCGCCTATTACCTGACGGCAAACCGTGGCAAAAAGTCGTTGACCATCGATATCACCAAGCCCGAAGGTCAGGAGATTGTCCGCAATCTTGCCGCCGAAAGTGACGTGGTGCTCGAAAACTTCAAGGTCGGTGGCCTCAAGAAATATGGCTTGGATTACGCATCGCTTTCAAAGGTGAGCCCGAAGCTTGTCTATTGCTCCATCACCGGGTTCGGGCAGGACGGCCCCTATAAGGACCGGCCGGGCTATGACTTCATGATCCAGGGCATGGGCGGTCTGATGAGCATCACCGGTGCGCCGGATAGCGCGCCGGGCGGGCAGCCGATGAAGGTTGGCGTTGCGGTCGCCGATATCTTTACCGGGCTGTATGCAACGATTGGCATTCTGGCCGCCTTGCGCCATCGCGATGCGACGGGCGAGGGCCAATATATCGATCTGGCACTTCTCGATGTGCAGACAGCGGTTCTTGCCAATCAGGCGATGAACTATCTTGCGACTGGCAACGCGCCCGGCCGCCTTGGCAATGCACATCCCAATATCGTGCCCTACGAAGCCTTCCCGACGGCGGATGGTTATCTGATCCTTGCTGTTGGCAATGACAGCCAGTTCAAAAGCTTCTGCGCGGTTGCCGGGCTTGATGCCCTGCCGCTTGATGACCGCTATGCCACGAACCGCAAACGCGTTGCCAATCGTGCTGATCTGGTGCCACTGATCCGTCAGGCGATGGTGGCGAAAACCACCGACGAATGGATTGATGCCCTTGAAAAGGCCAATGTGCCGTGCGGGCCGATCAATACCCTCGATCGTGTGTTTGAAAACCCGCAAGTTCAGCATCGCGGGATGGTCAAACAGCTTGATCATCCGACGGCGGGAACCGTTCCGACGGTCGCCAATCCGATCAAGTTTTCCAAAACGCCGATTACCGATGAAAAAGCCCCGCCGATGCTGGGGCAGCACAGCGATGAAATCCTGCGCAAGGTGGCCGATCTCAGTGATGATCAGATTGCCAAGCTACGGGACGCGGGGATCGTTTGATCCGGGCATGAAAGGCCATTCGCAATAACGCTTGGTGATTGTTCTTTTTCACGTAATCATCTCTTTTGGTTGAATGGTGCGCTGCACATTATTTTGTAATGCGTGGTTCTGACGCAATCTGCACCAGTTTGGATGCCCTTTTAACGAGGATATTGCGGAAGTTCTGTAAATAGCGATGCTTTCGCGACCTCCGGATTGCAAGTCTCTGTAGATTTTATATCATTTTACAAAATACAAATTCGGGGAAGTGCATGTCAGAAGTAGTCATTTCAGCGCAGTCTGTTGGTAAAACATTTGGCTCAGGGGCGGATAAAGTCACCGCACTGGACTCGGTGTCGGTTGATATCTTTCAGAACGAGTTTTTCACCATGTTGGGCCCGTCGGGCTGCGGCAAAACGACTTTGCTGCGCCTGATTGGCGGTTTTGAACAGGCAACGTCGGGGCAGATCCTGCTTGAGGGCAAGGAACTGAATGATCTGCCGCCATTCAAGCGCCCGATCAATACGGTGTTCCAGTCCTATGCCCTGTTCCCGCATCTGACGGTCAAACAGAACATCACCTTTGGTCTGGAAATGCAGGGCACAAGCCGCAAACAGGCCGATGGCCGGGCAGAAGAAATGCTCGAACTTGTGCGGTTGGCAGAATATGGCGACCGCGTACCAAGCCAGCTTTCCGGTGGTCAGCAGCAACGCATCGCCTTGGCGCGTGCACTTGCACCGGCGCCAAAGGTCCTGCTGCTTGATGAACCGCTTTCGGCGCTTGATCTGAAATTGCGCAAGGAAATGCAGGTTGAACTCAAACGCCTGCAGACCGAAACCGGGATTACCTTTGTGTTCGTGACCCACGATCAGGAAGAAGCCCTGGCCATGTCGGATCGAATTGCCGTGATGAAGTCTGGTGAAATTCTTCAAATCGGTGCGCCGCGCGAAATTTACGAAGCACCAACCCATCGCTTCGTCGCGGACTTTATCGGCGACAGTAACTTCCTGATTGGTGAACTTGTCGATGGCGGGGCAGGCAAGCGTGCAGTGAAACTTGGCGGTGGTCAGGTGATTGCCCTGACACAAGAGGTTTCTGACCAACGCAGTGGCGAAGTCACGGTTTCGGTGCGTCCGGAACGTCTTGGACTGGCGGCTGCAAATGATGCCGGTGCTGATCAGCTGACCGGCACGGTTGCCACGGTCATCTATTTCGGGACAGATACCACCTATCAGATTGATCTTGGCAATGACGCCATGCTGACGGTTCGGATGCAGAACGGGGCAGGTGCCAAGGCTGACTTCTCTGAGGGGGACCGCGTTGCCATCACCATGTCGCCCGATGCCGTTCGGGTACTGGCGGACTGATCATGGGCAGCATTATACGATCCAAACGATTTTGGTTGGTCGCACCCGCAGTGGTTTATATCGGCTTCTTCATGGCCGTGCCGCTGCTGCAGATGGCCTATGTTTCCATGTTGGAACGCGGTGATTATGGCGGGGTGAACTGGGGGGCATTCTCGATGGATGCCTATATCAGTTTCATCTTTGAACGCGACCTGATGGACAATCTGGTGGTCAATACCGACTACCTGCAGATTTTCGCCCGTTCGTTCGGCCTGTCGGCAATGACGACTGTCTTTGCGCTTTTGCTGGGCTTCCCGACGGCATTCTATATTTCAACTCAGCCACAAAGCCGGCGAAACTTCCTGATCTTTCTGGTGACGATCCCGTTCTGGACCAACATTCTGGTGCGGAACTATGCGTGGATGCTGTTGCTGCGCAATGGTGGCCTGATTGATGGTATGCTGAACTGGATCGGGATCGAGACCGGCGGGCTTGATGTTCTTTATACGCCCTATGCGGTGTCGATTGGTCTGACCTATACCTATCTGCCATTCATGGTTCTGCCGATCTATGCCAGCCTTGAAAAGCTTGATCATCGCCTGGTCGAGGCGGCCTTTGATCTTGGTGCGGACAAGCGCCGCGCCATGGGCCGTGTGATCCTGCCGCTTGCGGCACCAGGGATTGCGGCGGGCAGTATCCTTGTCTTTATTCCGTGTCTTGGTGCTTATGTGACGCCAGAACTTCTCGGCGGTGGCAAGTTCATGATGATTGCCAACCTGATCGGCAGCCAGTTCGGTGCTGCACGTAACTGGCCGCTTGGGGCGGGACTTGGCTTTGTGCTTCTGGCACTCGTCCTGATCTCGATGATGGTCTATTCGTTCAAGTTCAAATCATTGCCGGAGGAAAGCCGATGAAAGTCGATGCTTCCAACCCGCTGTGGCGTTTCCGCGGGATCACCTCAACGGCAATGTTTTTCTTTGCCTATCTCTATCTCCCGATTGTCGTTCTGATCGCGTTGTCGTTTAACGAAAACCGGCTGGCGACGATCTGGACCGGCTTTACCATGGACTGGTATGTCACGGCCCTTTCCAACGATGACATGCTGCGCGCCGCCCAGAATTCCATCGTCGTTGCGATCTCGGCCACGGTTCTTGCCACCATCGCGGCAACTTTGGCTGCGATGGGCATGTCGCGCGGACGGTTCAAGGGGGAGGCCGGCGTGTCTGCCATGCTGGTTCTGCCGCTGCTCGTGCCTGAAATCGTAACCGCGATTGCGACGCTTCTGTTCTTTGTTGCACTGGGCATCAAGCTGGGCCTGCTGACTGTGATCATTGCCCATACGGTCTTTTGCATTCCGTTTGCCTATCTGCCGATCCGCGCACGGCTCGAGGGCATGGACCCCGCATTGGTCGAGGCGGCAAACGATCTTTATGCCAATGAATGGAAAGCGTTTCGGCGTGTGACCCTGCCGTTGCTGTGGCCGGGGATTTTGTCAGGCGCGATGCTGTCTTTCATCATCTCGCTTGATGACTTTGTGATTTCCTATTTCGTTGGCGGGGCCGGGTCCACGACCTTGCCGATCTATATCTTCGGGATGATCCGGATCGGGATCACGCCTGAGGTGAATGCGATCTCTGCAATGATGTTGATTGTCTCAATCGTGTTTGTCAGCATCTCGTTCATGATTGATCGTATTCGCTATTAGTCACTGAAATACCAAACGGGATGGCGGGTTCACCGGACGGGCCTGCCATCCGAATAACAAAATAATGCACCGTCCTTATTTGGGAGTCTCACGATGAAATTACGTTCCGCCCTTCTGGGAGCATCCGCCATTGCCCTGTTGTCGACCGGTTCGGCACAGGCTGATGGCGATCTGTTTTTCTATAACTGGTCGAACTATTTTCCGCCGGACCTGATGGAAAAGTTCGAGGAAGAAACCGGCATCAAGGTGACCCTTGATGTGTATGATTCCAACGAAACCATGCTGGCAAAGCTGCAGGCCGGCGCATCGGGCTATGACATTGCCGTTGCGTCCGACTACATGGTCGACGTGATGATCAAGGAAGGTCTGGCAACCAAGTTTGATGCCAAAAGCCTTGAGAACTTCGGCAACGTTGCCAAGCCGCATGACACCATGAAATACGATCCGGAGCGCGAATACTCCGTGACTTATCTCTGGGGTACCACCGGCTTTACCTATGACGGTGCCGTTGTTGATGGCGAGCTTGAAAACAGCTGGAAAGAATTCTTCGAACCGCGTGAAGAGTTCCGTGGCAAGATCGGCGCGCTGAACGACGAAGTCGAAATGTTCAATGCGGCGTCCTACTATGCGGGCGTTGAAAAATGCACCGAGGACCCGGCCGAAGCGCAGAAGGTTCTTGATGTTCTGTTGAAACAGAAGCCCTACATCGCTGTTTACAGCTCTGAGGGCACCATCGACCGTATGTCGGCCCGCGAAGTTCAGATGCACATGCAGTGGAACGGTGCAGCCCACCGTACCAAGGAAAGCATCCCGGAAGCGGTCTTTGTCTATCCGAAAGAAGGCCTGACCTATTGGGCTGACCACTTTGTCATTCCGGACGGTGCGCCGAACCTCGAAAACGCCAAGACCTTCATCAACTGGATGATGCAACCGGAAAACGCCGCTGCTGCGTCGAACTATGCCGGTTACATGAACTCGATCAAGGGCACTGGCGAATTCATGGATCCGTCGCTGAATTCCGATCCGGCCGTGAATATGCCTGAAGAATACGCTGACCTTCTGATCCCGTCGCAGAACTGCTCGGTCAAGGCGCGTGATCTTCGTAACCGTGTCTGGACCAAACTTAAAAACTAAGTTCGGTTCCGCGTGTCATCTTTGTGATCCGGCTGTCGTCTGATGGCCGGATCATGTTATTTTGCCCACAACTTTTGCGACCACCACCATATTGATTTCAGGAACGCTGATCATGACCTCGCCGGCATCCTTCCCCGAATATGTAACTTTGGCCCTTTGGGCAACCAACCTTGGTCGACCGGTCGCTGATTTGGCCGGATGGGCCGATCATGTTGATGCCAAAATGGCCGAGGCCGCCCAGCAGGGTGCCAAGATTTTTGTTCTGCCGGAATATGCCAGCGAACAATGGTTGGCCTTCAAACCCGAAGGCTTGCAAACCGGTCAGGAAATTGCCTGGATGGCCGATCTTGCGCCCGAGGCGCGCAAATACGCAGCCGACCTTGCCAAGAAGCATGACATGCTTTTGGTTGCTGGCAGCATGCCCTGGCACATTGATCCTGAAAACCCGGCGGCCGGGCAAACCAACAGTGCGATGATCTTCACCCCAGAAGGCGATGCGATCATTCAGGACAAGCTGTCGCTGACCCCGGGGGAGCAGGAACCGGAAAACTGGAACCTTACCCCGGGCAAGGCTTTCAACGTCATCAAATGGCGCGGGTTGAATGTGGCTGTGCTGATCTGTCTTGATATTGAAATGCCGGCCCTGTCCTGTGTTCTTGCGCCGCTTGATATCGATCTGTTGCTGGTGCCATCCATGACCCTGACGCCATCGGGCTATAACCGGGTGTTTGGCTGTGCCAAGGCGCGCGCGGTTGAGCTGATGACGGTGGTTGCAGCCTGCGGGACGACCGGGGCTGCGGTCAATACCACCAACAACCCGACCAACTATTCGGGCTGTTCGATCTTTACACCGTGCGAACCGCAACTGGGTCACACCGGCCGCTTTGCCGAGACGGAGCCGACCTTTGACGATGGCGCCGATGGCGAACTTTTGATTTCCAAGGACGTGCCGGTGGGGCTGATCCGGAACTTGCGCAATGGCGAAGCCGAAGTCTGGCCGGGTGGCTGGACGGCGGGTCATGTGTCGGTCAATAAAATCGGCTAGGCCCCGCATGGGAACATCCTGAAATCTATGCTTGATCTGCATGGCGCTTCAAAGATGATGTTTCCCGTGACAGCGACAGAAATCTAAATCAGGAACAGTCATCATGAAAATTGCGGTAATGGGTGCCGGGGCCGTTGGATGTTATTATGGGGCGATGTTGGCCCGGGCCGGTCATGACGTCACCTTGATCGGGCGCCCCAACCATGTCGAGGCCATGAACCGTGATGGCTTGTTGCTCGATTTCGGATCATCGCAGGAATATGTGACTGTTACGGGTGATACTGATGCGGCCGGTGTCGCGGGCGCAGAAATGATCCTGTTCTGTGTCAAATCCACCGACACGATCGAGGCGGGTGAACAGATCAAACCGTTTATCTCGGCTGACACCATTGTGCTGAGCTTGCAAAACGGCGTGGATAATGCCGAACGTCTTAGTGGTGTTCTGGGCCAGCCGGTTATTCCGGTGGTGGTCTATGTCGCGACCAGCATGGGCGGACCGGGCCATGTCAAACATCATGGGCGCGGTGAACTTGTCATTGGTCCGTCGGCACAAAGCCAGACTGTTGTCGATACATTGGTTCCGGCCAAAATCCCGGTTGAGGTTTCCGAAAATGCCGCTGGTGCCCTGTGGGCCAAGATGATCCTGAATTGTGCCTATAACGCGCTTTCGGCCATTACCCAGCGGCCCTATGGCGAAGTCGTGCAAGGTGTTGGCGTCTGGGGTGTCATGCGCAATGCGGTTGACGAGTGTCTGGTGGTTGCCAAGGGATGCGGTGTGACGGTGCCGGGCGATGTCTGGGGTGCGATTGAAAAAATCGCCGAAACCATGCCCGGTCAGTTTTCCTCAACCGCCCAGGATCTGGCACGCGGCAAATCAAGCGAGATTGATTTTCTGAACGGCTATATCGTGCGCAAAGGTTCTGAACTGGGGATCGCAACCCCGACCAATCTGACCTTGCATGCCCTGACCAAATTGCAGGAAACCAAATCGGCATAATTGTCGGATTACTCTGCCGGGGAGTTCGCGGGTTCAGTCTCACCCTCAGCGTTCTCGGGCGATCGTTTGAATTTGCGGGCGATGGTGGCGACGATCTGGTCGTTAAACATCACGAGCGCGGCGGCGATGACGATGAAGACGCCGCCCATCAAGCTGATCGGGGCGGGCAGGACGCCAAACACGATGATATCGAGGACGATCGCCCAGACCATGGCGGTATATTCAAATGCCGACAGGGTCGATGCCGGGGCACGGGCGAGTGCCTCGGTCATGGCGATATGCGCCAATCCACCCGTGAGACCCGCGCCAATCAGGAAAACAATGTTGTTGTCCGAAAGCGGTGCCCAGCCAAACGGGATGGTCAAAAGACCGCCGATGGAGCAGATCACGGCAAAGTAAAAGGCAATCGTGCCGGATGGTTCGGTTGTCGTCAGTGCCTTGATCTGGACCTTGGCAAAGGCGGTGGTGACCGCAAAGGCGACACCGGCCCCAATCCCGATCAGGGTGTTATGATCAAGCCCCGGGGTCGATAGCGTTGGCCACAGCATCAGGAACACACCAGCAAACCCGCCAACGGTTGCGCCAATCACCAGCCAGCCGGGATTTTCCCGCAGCGTAATGATGGCAACGGGGATCAGAATCAGTGGCGCCAGGAAGCCGAGTGCGGTGGCCAATGCCAGCGGCAGGTAGGCCAGCGACACGAAGGCCAGAAACATCGAAATACAGCCATAGGTGCTGCGTTTTAGGTGCCCGAACGGGCGTTTGGTGCGGAGCGCCCTGGGAAATTGATTGCGCCACATCAGGTAAGCCACAATCGGGATCAGCGCGACACTGCTACGCCAAAAGACGATCTGGCCGGTCGGGGCTTCGAACGAAGCCAGCCGGACAAACAGGTTCATAACCCCGAACAATCCGGTCGCAGCAAGTCGTAACCCAATTCCAGACCAGAAGCTGTTCATCGTGTTTTTCCTGATTGGTGGCTGGCCAAATGACCTGCCTTCAGGGATATCTCAAGTTCAAAATGGGCAATACTGATAAATTCTCATGTCTGACGGCATGATATTTCAACGCCTTCAGCCAGAAGTCCGTCGCATTACAGGGAATGCAGCCACTTTTCATATCGGGTGTCGCGCTGTCCATCACTGGTCTCGGGCAGATCAATGCGTCCGGCCTGGGCGTTCCGCCTGAAATCACCGGGGGTGATGTCGTACTTTTCACGAAACGCACGAATAAAGCTGGTGTCGCTGGAAAAACCGCATTCAAGCGCAATGTCATAAAGAGACCGCTTGCCCTCGGTCGGGGACGCGAGCAGCGCCATCGCGTGGCGCAATCGCAAATCCCGGATAAACCGATAGACGCCACCGTGATCTTCCATCAACTGATAAAGTTTGGACCGCGATATCCCCAGTTCCCGGGCTGCACGGTCAGGCGTCAGCTCGGGCAGGGCGAAGTTTTTTCGGAAGTAGCGCCGCACCATTGCCATGGTTTCGAGGTTTTGGCGTTTATGCGATGTGTCGGACGTTTCGCCCTGGGCCGCGTTCAGACAGGCGGCGAGCATTTCGACAAAACTGTTTTCGAGAACGCTTGCCTGTTGCGGGCTAAAGAAATGTGCGTTTTCCTTGAATGACAGCATCATGCTGGTAAGAATTCGTACCATCGGATCACGCGGGCTTAAAAACCGCATATTGTGATCTTCCGGCAGGGTCAGGCGACTTTCCAGAAGCTGCCTTGGAAAAATCATGACGAGATTGTCAAAGTCGGTGGTGACAGCATTGGCAACCTGTGACAGGTCCTGAAACAGCAATCCGCCATGCGCAAGGGTCTCGCCGTCCTTTCCTTCTTCGGATGACATCCCGCCACCATAGAAATACTGCACCATGTAATGGTCCATGCCGTCGGCAGCGATACCTGATGAGCTGCGTGACCAGAACTGATGTTTGCTAACAGTCCGCGCCAGCATCATTGATCCCACAAGGTCAGCATCAACTGTCGCATGGAAATCGTTCTTGCGGATGTCCGGAAGGGTTTCGACATCAAAGATGCAGTCAATGCTGCTTTTCCAGATCTCATAACGCACTGACATAGGAAGGTCATTGACGGTGAAAAAGGTGTGCGTATTCGCTTGTGCATCTGTCATTCCTGATCCCCGGTTTTGCTATATTTGCAAACAACGCTACCTGCGCCGGTCATTCTGGCAGTGCATGCAGAACGCAGCGAATACCAGATGCGTTCTATATTAGATCTATTTCAACCAATGCGTCAAAGCCCAAAAGGTATAACTATACTTATCAATTGGTCACAAACACTGAGGCGTCCGCAGCGTCACAAAGGTCAGGTGCCTTTGGTCCAGGTTCGCATACGTAAAACCAATGATTGATGATATCTTGGTCTGATGATTTGGACTCTTTGCATATTCTTTTGGACGCGTGGTGCATTGGGCCTCTGATCCGCATGCTAAATACATGCAAAATTCAACCGTCCTCTGATGAAAAAAAATAACGAGGACGGGTTCGATCAGTGTGACGTGATATCTTCTCTGGGGGAGAATATGGATCTGATTGAGATGCCGTCAGTGCGCGTGAAATCACGCACCGACATTCGAGATTGCGACCGCCCAGAAAGGGCCGGGCCGTCAAACGTGCCAGACGCCAAAGCAGCGAATGCGAGCATTACCGGTTTACCTGAAATCCCCGATACGGAATTTGGTGGCCCTGATTGCGAAACGCTTGCGCCGCTCGCACGGATGATCCTTGTGCTTGAAGGCATGCGGTCCTGCGCCAATGACAAGACCTTGTCGGCAGTGCCCGGCGATACCAATGAAATCATAGGTGCGGACGAAGCTGCGACGAAGCAATCTGGCGCCGAAACCGGATGGGCTTTTGGTGTTCTGGCGGAAATGCACAGCATGTTCGAACGTGACTGGTCGCCGGAGCCGATCAAACACCACAGTGCAAGGCTGTTTGGCACGACCATCATCCCGGTGAACGATACAGTCTCTTCAAGCGGCCATTCGGAAACCCAGCGAAGCTAGGTTCTGCTCCCAGTATCCCGAACCTGATCACACGATCTCCTTGGCGCGCATGCATATGTCTGGCGCCAGAAGGCGTATTCACGGTGCCGAATTGATGCGTTTTATCCACTTTTTGGATGATTTGTATATCGATTTGGATGGAATGTGTATTTCACCAGTAAAATTTTGGGTAGAATTGTGTGCAATAATAAGACACATGTCCGTTCACAGAGTGGGAAGATCTGCGTTCATGTAAGGACATGAATATCAGTGAAGCTTAATTTTATTCTCTGGGGTTAGAGGTGATGTCTTGTGTACCGCATCCGGCACGCCGGAAGGGAGAAGTCAATTGTAGCGGCACGGGCCGTGATTGGGGCCCGAACAGCCATATTCTTCCGGGACGTCGTGTGAATGAGCCAAATCATCAGGCATGGAAATATCTGGTCGAAAGCGACCCTCAGGATGATGCGCCCGCTCCTACGGCGATGGATGGCATGTTCTCCGACTATATTGACGAAGCATCGGTCGCGGTAACGCGCACCTTCGAAGACAGTTTCAGAATGCTGAAGTCGGTGATGGAAATGATGGCCTTTATCGAAGGTCTTCGCGTCATGCGCCATGACGGGCCGGTCGCAGCCAAAACCGATAAACGCCTTGATCGTCTCAGCCATGACTCATCTTCCAAGCAGCAAGACCAAAGTTCGCCGCACCAACAAAACGGTTGGTCATCAGAATTGATGGTTCAGCTTCACAACATGTGCGCCAAAGGGCAGAAACCGCGCCCCGATCATGTCAACGTGACAGAAAGCTACGGAATGTATCTCGAACCTGAACACGAGATACTGCCGCCAGAACCACGGGTGACCAGATACAAAAACTAGGCGCTGAGCCGGAAACAAGCCGCCCTTAACTGAAATAGCCGCCCGGCGTGCGCCCGGTGGCCTTGCGAAACATGGCGATAAAGGCCGACGGCGTTTCGTATCCCAGATCAAGGGCGATTTCGGTCACCGGGCGATCATTGGCAAGCTTTTCCAGGGCATGCAGCAGACGAAGTTTTTGCCGCCATTCGCGAAATGGCATGCCGGTTTCACGTTGAAACAGGCGGGCCAAAGTGCGGCTGGATGCGCCGCAAGTTTTTGCCCAATCCTCAAGCGTGCGGTTATCGGCCGGGTCGCCCTGCAAATGGTCGCAAATGCGTGCCAGTCGGGCATCCTTGGGCGCGGGCAGGTGAAGCTTGTCCTGTTCCGGTGCCTTGATCTGATCCAGCAAAACGCGGATCAGGCGACCTTCTTCACCGTCCTCATCATATTCCACCGGAATTTCTGTGGCCGCGCGGATCAGTTCACGCAAAAGCGGGCTGACCTCCAGGACCATGCACCGATCGGGCAGCTTCGCCAATACATCCCGACCGATATAAAGATGGCGCGCCCGGGTAAAGCCGGCACAGGTCACAGCATGTTGCGTATGGGGTGGCACCCAGACGGCGCGTTGTGGCGGCACGACCCACATCCCGGCTTCCGTGACCACGGTCATGGTGCCTTCAAGCGCATATAAAAGCTGGTTCCAGTCATGGCTGTGTGCCGCAACGTGGTAGCCAGCGGGCATATCACTGACCCGGACATAAACCGCACGTGGCAATTCGCGGGGGCGGGGGATCTTGTTGTGGTGTTCCGGACGCCCGTCAAAGGTGTTGAGGATATGAACCATGCAGCGGAAGACTCAAAATGTCCTGATTGCGATATATTATGGCAGATTACCGCAAGACAGACGGGTCGGACAGGTTTAACGTGGTCGCATTCCAAAACGTACAAGATGTGACACGGTCGTCGCCACCAGAGCGACCCTGTCCCGGGAGTTGAAATGTCCAAGGAAATCATACCGGAGGCCAGCAATCACGCCGCCCCACTTGGTGATACCAATAACGGTTCCACAGCCCCGGTCTATAAGGGCTGGCGCAATCCGGAAGTCCTGCTGATCGTAATGGCGGCGGCCATGCCGCTGTCCTTTTCGACCTGGATGGCGCTTTTGAATAACTTTTCGGTCGAAATGGCCGATTTCACCGGGCGCGAGATCGGCATTTTGCAGTCCTTGCGTGAAATTCCGGGCTTCCTTGCCTTTACCGCGATCTTTGTCTTGTTGATCCTGCGTGAACAGACATTTGCGGTGATCTCGTTGCTGGTGCTTGGCATTGGCGTTGCGATTTCGGGCTATTTCCCAACCGTGATCGGGCTTTATTGCACGACGGTTTTAATGTCGATCGGCTTCCATTATTTCGAAACCATGCAGCAGGCATTATCTCTGCAATGGGTGCGCAAGGACCGCACCGCCATGGTTATGGGCCGCCAGCTTTCCGCCAAATCAATCTCGTCGCTGGTGATGTTTGGCATGGTCTGGGTGATGCTGGAAATCTTTGCCGTTGAGTATCGCTATGTCTATCTGTTTGGCGGTGCGCTGACGATCATCGCAGCCCTGTTTGTCTGGGGGGCTTTCCCGAAGTTTTCGGATGCCCATCCGCAAACTAAGAAGTTGATCTTGCGTAAACGCTATTGGCTTTATTACGCGCTGACCTTCATGAGCGGGGCGCGTCGTCAGATCTTTACCGTCTTTGCCGGCTTCCTGATGGTTGAAAAGTTCGGCTATGACGCCGCGACCATTACGCTGCTTTATCTGCTCAATCACGTGATCAACATGTTCCTCGCGCCAAAGATCGGCAAGATGATCGGCAAATGGGGGGAGCGCCGTGCGCTGGTGTTTGAATATGCGGGCCTGTTCATCGTTTTCGTCTCCTACGCCTTTGTCGAGAACCATGTTCTTGCCGGTGGGCTTTATGTGATTGACCATCTGTTCTTTGCGCTGGCGATTGCCATCAAGACCTATTTCCAGAAGATCGCCGATCCGGGTGATATCTCCTCGACCGCCGGGGTCAGTTTTACGATCAACCATATCGCGGCTGTTTTCATTCCGGCGGCCTTCGGGTTGCTGTGGCTGATTTCGCCGGGGGCTGTGTTCCTGGCAGGGGCTGCCATGGCATTTGTATCACTCGTTCTGGCATTCAATGTGCCGCACGATCCGGAGCCGGGCAATGAGGTGGTCAAGGGCTACAAGTCTTCGCATCTTCAGCCTGCCTAAGGGCGAAGTGAAGGGCTTGCGCCCATAAACAAAAAAGCAGCGGTATTAACCGTCAAGTATTAAAGCATAGTGGTCACGCATTCTCGCATTGAGGATCGTGACCATTTTTCTGACGACGGCAATGACAGCAACCTTTCCGGGTTTTCCGTTTTCAGTCAGACGCTTATAGAAGTCGCGCAGCAGCGGGTCGAAGCGTATTGCCGGTAATGCGGCGTAGTAAAGAGCATTGCGCACTTCCATACGTCCGCCGCCAATCATTCTTTTGCCCTGGAACAGACCGCTATCTCTGTTGATCGGGGCGACACCGACCAACTTTGCAATCTGCCCTTTTTCAAGCAATCCGATCTCGGGCAATTCAGCGATCAGCACACAGGCGGTTACAAAACCCACTCCCTTCTGGGTCAACAGAACATGTAATATCGCCGTCAATTCCGGGGATGTGTCTACACACTCGCGCATCAGCTTCTCGACTTCCTGTCTCTGACGGGTGAGGAAGTTGACGGTTTCCTCGATCAGGGCCCGAGCCGGATTGTCAGGCTTTTCAAGCCGGTTCTTCTCCTGGATCAGCATGTGTGTAAGTTGGCGCCGACGGGCAACAAAATCAGCGAGTTTATAGCGGGCTTCATCTGTTCTGGCCATCAGGCGCGGCGACATGCGTTGGCCGTAATCAGCCAGTACAAAGGCATCAATCCTGTCTGTTTTGCTCAGGGTTCCTGACGCTTTGGCAAAGTGGCGGATCAGAAGGGCATTGACCTTTGAAACAGGTAATTGTGCAGCTTGCAAAGCTCGAACCAGAAGGCGTTGATAGCCGCCGGTTGGCTCCAGAACAATCCGCTCCAGCCCCGGGAAAGCCTGCAGTCTGGCGATCAGGTCTGCAATCCCGGTTTCTGAATTGGCAAAGCGCAGGGTGTGTTTGTCTGGTAAAATGCACAGATCAAGCGAGGATTTTGATACATCGATACCAACAAAACGGGTAGTATAAGACACGGCAATGTCCTCCTTATACTCGAGCGTCAAAGCTCTTCCAGCGGTTCGACAATGCCTCCAGAGACCGTGAGTGTTCAGCTTTTTTACGGATGTAAAAATCCAAGGCCGCATCAACACCTCACGGATCCGGGAGTCTGCGTATACGCAGACTCCCAAATAAAAAGAGGCACGAACATCATACCAAATGTTCGTGCCTCTCAATGTATAAGGCCGCCCACATAAAGGGCGGCCTTTGATCTTTGTTGGCATCTGATGATGCCCTATCGCAAGGATGCGACTTATTTCTTGTTTGCTGCCTGAGGGCCTTTGCCGCCAGCGCCACCCTGCTGTGCAGGGGGATTGTCTTCGCGCGGGTTTTTGCCGTTCAGGTACGCCTGCGCGCAATGCTCGTCACAGTAAGGCTTGCCCGGGATGATTTTCTTGCCACAGAAATGGAAGTCATCATCACCCGGATCGCCGAACGGCCAGCGGCACATGCCCGGACCCAGATCAAAGATCGAAATGCCTTTGGTCTGCTGTTTGGGGGCCGGTGCCTTTTTCTGTTCTGCTTCCTCGGCACGGCGCTGGATCGGGGACGGGCGCTTGGGCAGGCCAAGGCGATGCGCCTTGCCAACAACGGCATTTTTGCCGACGCCAAGTTCCTCACCGATGCGTGCCGTGGTCCAGCCCTGATTCCAGAGCGAGGTCAGCAATTCAATCTTTTCCGGCGTCCAGCTCATTTCGAGTATATTCCGTATTTCTTTGTCTGCCGTCGAAGTATTCCACGGCAAGGGCTTGTTGTTCGATGTCAAACAGGGATACAGAGGTATCGCCTAATATCGTGTAACGCAAGGGTCTTGGAGATTCGCATCCCGTCCCGTCTGCGCGAACAGGGCAATTTGCATGTTGAAGCCACAATGTAAAGAGGGGATCGTGTTTTGACCGGGTTTTTCATTGCCATTGCGGTTTTCCTGGCAGGCCACATTATACCCGGCCTGCTGCGCGAAAGGCTTGTCGGTCTCATCGGCTATCGCCCCTATATTATCGGCTTCTCGATCCTGTCGATTTTCCTGTTTGGCCGGGTGGTTTACGAGGTTCTGGTCGCGGAGTCGTTTTTGCTCTGGGACCATCAAACCTGGCAGGCACAGCTTCTTATTGTTGTGATGTTGCCTGCCTGTATTTTGTGGGCCTGTGCCATTCTTCAACCCTGTCCGCTGTCGATCGGTCGAAAAACCGGGTTTGATCCGGTAAGGCCCGGCATCAACGGGTTTTGCCGACATCCGCTATTGTTTGGCATGATCATCTGGGGGATCGGGCACATGATTGCCAATGGGGATTTGGTCGCGGTCCTGTTCTTTGGCGGCAGTGCAGCTTTTGCCCTGATCGGTTTCTGGCGGATGGAAAAAATCCGTCTGCGGGATGTCACGCCGGATCAACGTGCGATCTGGCTGGGGGCGACCCAGCGTTTTGCGCCGTCCGGCTTGCTGCGCGGTGCGGTTCGCTGGCAGGACCTTCTGGCCGGTATCATTCTTTATGTCATTCTGCTTGGCGGGCATGGCCATGTGATTGGCGTGGATCCGCGCATGATGGCGGGCTGGTAACGCACTTCTTATTGCAACGCTTGTCAGGCAAGGCTCTGACAGGGATACTGTGGGATACGGCGCAGGGCATCTGCGCTGGCCGCTTTGCCGTGTTGGATGGCAAAGGGCAGTTTCAAGCGAGGTAACATGACGTCTCCTCAACTTGCGAGCAGTCTGGCCAAATTTGCCGAAATGGAAGGCCGCCACCCGCGGCTTCTGCTGGCAACCGCATCCTCCGTCGAAGAAAAGCACGACAAACATGTCGCAACCCTGTTTGCCGATGGCGGGTTTGATGTGGATGTCGCCCCGCGTCATTCCGATGCGCAATCCATTGCCCGGCAGGTGATTGATTGTGATGCGGATATGCTCGTTCTGATCAGAACATCCCTGACGTCCGAAGATCGGGTCAGTGTTGCCGATCTGATTTCATCACTTGATGCGCTTGATGCTGCATATGTCAAAGTCGGCATTGTTGGCCATGCCGATGATCCGGCCGCAGGCAATGTCGATTTTGTCTGTGATCTTGAACATCTGCAGACAAGCGATTGCGAAGCGCTGATTGACTATATTTTGGCAGTTGAAGAAGGCCGGGTTGCACAACATATTTAGAACGTTGATAAAATCCGCCTCAAACCGGGGCAATGTTTTCGAAACTCTTTGGGCGCATAATGATGCATAATAGTTGCACCCCAAGACGGGATGTTTAATCAAGGGATGAATGTATGGGATTGCTCAAGGAAACGCTGATGCGCGTCTTTGTCGGCAAAAAAGGCCGGGATGCGATTCAGGCATATAATGACGCACAATCCCTTCATGTGCGCGACAGTGCGACGGCGGAAAAGACTGCCGCACAGGCACGTCAGGCGCGCCGCATCGAAGATCGCGCCCTTGCTCATCAGGACGAGGGCATGTCGCTTGAAGAAGCCCGCGCGCTTGCCCTTGCCGAAACCCTGACCGAACAGGCCGACGCCCCGCATACCGAAATCATGAAGGCGCTGAATGCGGCCGATGCCAAGCTTGCCAAAAAGAAAAGCAAAATCTCAACGCCCGAGGACGAACGCCGTCAGGAACTGATTGCCGAGGCGGTCAAGGCACTGCGCAACAAGCAAGGCGATCTTGATAAGCTTGATCCCGATCTTCGTGCCAAACTGACCGTCATGGCGGTTGGTGCCCTGATGGGCGGGCCGAACACGCCGCGTCAGTAAACCGCAAGGTCGATGGTCGAGAAACAGATGGCACCACCCGGTCGGGCTGGTGCCTTTTTGTTTGCCGTGATCATGAAGCGACGGGGTGGGGCTTATGGCTCAAGACTCCGGTGCAGGCCGGTGACAAGTTCGCCGTAAGACGGCTCGTTATCCGCGCTCAGATACCCATGGCGGATCAGGAAATCAATCACCACCAGCGCGCAGTTGAACTTGAAATCAAAGCCGGTGCGGACCATCTCGGCCACCTCGGAGATGGGTAGAAGGTCAAACCGTTCGACCTCACCATCAGCGCAGTGCGGGACAAAGTCTTCGGGCAATTCCAGATCGAAATTGACCATGATGTCGGGCTTCAGGCCTTCGGCGGTTTCATACAGATAGGATACAGTGCCGATCGCGATGACGTTTTCGGCCAAGCTCGCCGGAATGCCGGCTTCTTCGGCGCATTCCTTGATCATGTTTTCGCGAAAGTCAAGCCCGGTCGGTTGGCCGCCAGCCACCATATTGTCGAGCATGCCGGGATAGGTAGGTTTGTCCTGTGCGCGTTTGGCGATCCACATGTGAATGCCATCGGCCTTACGAACAATGCCGTTCATATGCACACCCCAGGACCGGCAGCCGAAATAGGGCATGGCAAACCGATCCAGCTGACAGAGCGGATCATCGGCAAGGCGATTGCGGATATCAAACTTCTCGCCGTGAAGGCGCTTGATCACACCCTGTTTGCACAGGGCCTCGGTCGCGTCGATCAGTGTCTGGTTGCGCTGATCGATGGTTTTGATCTGTGGTCCAAAACCATATTCGCCGTTTTCATCGCGGATAAAGCTGTCGCCCAGCCCGGTCAGGGCGGTGGCAAATTCTGACCGGATCGCCCCGACCGGAAGATTGCCAATGCGAAAGCGGGCATAGCGCGACAGATTGGCGTTGTTGCACGCGTGGATGTGATCAAGATAGGCCAATTCGGAACTCCTGTCGGCAAGGGCGCTGCGATTTGCTGCAGCGCCACGTGCCCGGACAGCCTACGCGCTAAGTGCGGAGTTTGAATAGCCCTTTTCCGAGGTCAGAACCGTATTGACGTGGATGATCTGGCGCAGGCAGCGGGCGATATGTTCAGCGACCTTGGTTTCAAGTTGCTGGACCTGGATATCGATCTGCAATTCTTCGTAACCCCGCAGCCCGTCGGCAACGGTGGAATGCCAACTGGCCAGAACAAGGTTGCGTTTGGCAAACAGTTCCAGAACGCGCGGCATCACGTCCGGTTCGGCAGCGGCGTGAACGGAAAAACAGTAAACGGATTTTTGGGTATGTGCGTCGTGGGTGGACGCAGCAAATGCATGATCGGTCATGACAATGCTCACAGATATTCAGTGCATCAAAAAGGCGAACAGATACGTCCCGGCGTCCTTAGACAACCGGGCTGATAATTCGCGCAATGATGACTGAAACAATGCTGTGATGTGTCATGAAGCTATTTAAAGAAGGGTCTTTTCAAAACCGGTCGGTTTGAAAGGGGACGCAAATGATGAAAGCGAAGGCTGGATCAGAGAACCAGAAGCGATGCGATCACGGCAAGAATGGTACCGGCGAACAGGATTTCCATCGAACGGGCGATCTGCTGTTCACGGGCAATGGCGATTGCAACGGCTTTGCGCTTATTCATCATGTTTACTCCGTCTTCTGACAGGTAGTGGCAATGTGCAGGTCTCAGCACAGTCCAAATATAGGCAGGCAAAAGGGCGAGTTACAAGTGCTGTGAGTCAAAAAACGTCAAAAAACTTTCAACCTCATGGAAAAGGTCACGTTTTTGATCGTTATTTTGTCACAAATTCCCACGGGTCGGATTTGCTGATGGCATTCCGCGGCCATGTGCCGTCCGTTTATCAAACCGTTTCGAATCCACGTCCCCGATTCGTCGGGGTTTCCGCGGGTTCTGTTGGATTGACGACGTGCCAGTAATCGATGATCGGTTTGGGATGACCGTATTTGTAACCCTGAACAGAGCGGCAATCATGATCGGTCAGGAAGGTTGCCTGCTCGTCAGTTTCAACCCCTTCGGCAATGACATCAAGATGAAGGTCACGGCCGAGATTAATCACGGCACGAACGATCGCGATGGCCTGGTCGTTGCTGATCAGCTTCTTGATAAAGGACTGATCGATCTTGATTCGGTCGACCGGGAAGTTCTGCAAGGTCGCGAGCGATGAATAGCCGGTGCCGAAATCATCCATGGCAATCCGCACACCAAGTCTTTTGATGTCAGACAGGATCTTCATCGAGCGCGCCGGATTATGAATAAGCGCTGTTTCGGTGACTTCCAGCTCAAGACGTTTCGGGTCCAACCCGGTTTCACTCAGGATTTCAGCCACCAGTTCCGGCAGTTCATGTTTTTGAAGTTGCACGGCCGACAGGTTCACCCCGGTGCCCAGCGGGTTTTTCCAGCGGGCGGCTTCCTGGCAGGCGGTCCTCAGTACCCATTCACCCAGCGGCACGATCAGGCCGGTTTCCTCGGCAATCGGGATGAAACGACCTGGCGGAATGGATCCCATTTCCGGATCGGTCCAGCGCAGCAAGGCTTCGAATGAATTGATCACCTTCCCGCCGGTATCGCATTGCGGCTGGTAATGCAGTTCCAGTTGGCCGTTTTCCATGGCATTGCGCAGGTTCGAGGAAAGCTGGCGCTTGAAGCGGTATTCTTCATCCATTTCCGGCGAATAGAATACCAGATCATTGCCGCCCGATTGCTTGACCCGGTACATGGCAAGATCGGCGTGGAACAGGATGCTTTCAGCGTCATTACCGTCCGTCGGGTAATGGGCGATGCCAATGCTGGCAGACAGCTTTGCGCGGTGTTCGGTGTTGATAAAGATCGGGATGGCAACGCAATCAAGGATCTGCTGTGCGACTTCGCGCGACCGTGCGATCACACCATCCATGTCCGAACGCGTTTGGTGATGGAGCAGGGCGACGAATTCATCACCACCCACGCGTGCGATGATGACATCGTCTGCAAACAGCTTGGAAAGACGTTCGCCCAGTTCGCGCAGCGCATGGTCGCCGGCAATATGCCCGAAGCTGTCATTAAGCTCCTTGAAGTGATCGAAATCGATACACATCACTGTCGCCGGCGTACCGGTCTCGTCGGATTCCTTTAATGCCTCGCTCAGGCGGTCATTGAAGGTTGTCCGGTTCAAAAGCTTGGTCAGGGAATCATGTTCGGCAAGGAAGCGGATATGATGTTCGGCGGCATAGCGTTCGCGCAGATCACGCAGACCATAGATCACCGTCGCATCGGATATTTCATCGGCGGGAATTTCACGGCGGACAACTTCAACCGGTATTTCGCTGTTGTTGGTCCAGGACAGGTTTGTCTCGACATAGCTGACCTCTCCCGACTTAAACGCCGGCGGCGTATCGGCAAGCCATTCGGCGATGAAATCCTGATCAAGGATGTCGCCACGGCTGACACCCCCTAGTTTCAGGAAGCTGTCATTGGCGTCAATTACCCGGCCATTCTGGGTCAGGACAAGCGCCTCGATCGCGGAATCCCCCAGAATGCGCATGCGGTTGCTGACATGATCGCGAAGCTGGCGATCAACAAGGGCTGTGACAAAGCCGATCGCAATCAGAATGACCGCAACAACGGCCACACCAACCGCAAGATATTCCTGGGAAATAAGCTGGGCCGGGACCGGAACGGTTGGATCAGGGGTAATCACCAATGCGCCCATTGCGCTGAAATGCATGGTCGCAACCGCAATGGTCAGGTTTGCCTTGCCCAGAAGCTTCTGGCGCGCCGTTTGCGCCGAGCGTGCCAGCCAAAGGGATACCATTCCGAACACTGCCCCCATCAGGATGGCTGCAATGACAATATCCATGTGCCAGCTGATGACACCGGGTAGGCTGATGGCTGACATGCCGGTAAAGTGCATGGCCGAAATGCCAAGCCCGACAACAAGCCCGCCGACAATCCGCGACAGGATAAGATGCGGTCCACCAACCGATGCAATTGCAAAACCGATGGTGGTTGCGACAATCGCAATGCCAAGCGAAGCGGCGGTCAGAACCGGCTCATACCCGACCGGCAAAACCGGGTCATAGGACAGCATCGCAATAAAATGCGTTGCCCAGATCCCGCCACCGGTGACCACACCGGTCAGGAACAACCAGGCGATTTTCTGCCGAAGACGCCCGATGCAGGCCCGCGCGTACAGATTGAATGCGGTATGAATGCCGCCCAGTCCGATCAGAAGGGCAACAATGACCAGAACGATATCGTGCTGGTGGGCAAGGCAGTCATAAATTCTGTACATCAACGCGCCGATTTCAAAATTTATGTAATAGTTTCAAATACTATCACATTTTACTGGTGTAATTTTAATTCGGCCTTTGTACGCGAAGCAACCCAAATCGGATTTAGGGCAAAGATGGCTTTGCGCTTTCCGCTTGCACTTACGATACCCCGCCGGGATATCGCAAGTCGATCCGGATGCGTCATTGCGGGTGCCTAGCGAATGACGACGTCGCTTTCACCGATCATGCGCGGGGTGCTGTCACCCCGGGTAAAGGTAATCTCGCCGTGATAGGTCCCGGCAGGCCAGTTGCTTCCGGGGCGATCCATATTGATAAAGAACCACTTTGCCCGCGGGCCGGCATCATTGGGCAGATCGATCGCAAAGTCGCGGTGGCCGCCCTTGCCATCTGGCGTTTGCAGGCTCATGCGGATGACATCACCATCATTGGCACCGATCAGATAGGCCCAGAAATAAAGACCCGGGCTCGTGCTTGGCAGTTCCTGATCCTTGCCATAGCCGCGTTTAAGGTCGGACGCAGTCGGGCGCGCCATTGAAAATCCGTGGCCATAAAGCGTGATCTCGTTATAGCTCAGCTGGGCGCGGGCCCCCGTCGACCAAAGAGCAGCATTTTCAACATTGCAGTCATTGGGCGTGCTGGCGCCCATGGTGGTGCCGCTGAACGGATCAACAAGCTCGCCATCCTTGCGCAGGTTGAAATGCAGGTGCGGGAAGGTGGCCTGGCCGGAAATGCCGATGCGACCAATAACCTGCCCACGGCTGACCCGGTCCCCCTGTTTGACCGCAACCCAGCTGCGGCGCAGGTGGCAATACTGGCTTTGCCAGCCGTCATCATGATCAATCAGGATGCCGTTCCCGCATTCAATGCCTTCGAGGCTGCTGGATGAAACGCGACCAGAGTCGATATCCTCGACCCCTTCACGAAGGGCTCTGACCGTACCACCGGCAATGGCGCGCACAGAGACACCGTCAAGCATGGTGGCCTCATCCGGGATGGCGAAATCCGTGCCGCGATGGCCGTCATATGTCGTGGTGCCGCAGGCGTAATCACGAATTTGCGGGCCCGGATCATGATCGACGTAATGCACGATGTCACAGGTATTGCCGGCACAATCGACCGGAAGATCAAATGGCGGGCCATCTGCATGGGCGATACTGCCAAAGGACAGGGTCGCGAACACCGAAAGAAAGAGTGTCCGAATAGATCCTGATCGTTCTGGCATGAGGCCCCCTGTTATCGAATTTGGTCACGGCACGGTGGCGTTTCAGTGTGAATCGCCTTTCTCTAACATAAAGGTGATCAGACCGCGACGTGCAAGACATTGTTTGTATGTTGCGATATCCGTTATCACTTCAAGATGACAGGTATGAACCCGATCTCATCACGCAAGGCAGGATGAAATGGATCAAAGCGGATTATTTCGGTTGGCAATCTTTGCCGCCATTCTGGCGGTAATGGCCTTGTGGGAGGCGGTCGCACCCTATCGCCCCAAGGAAGCGGTGCGTCGACCCATGCGCTGGCTGACCAATTTCGGCCTGTTGTTGCTCAGTGCCGCGCTTGCACGCTTCACAATCGGGGCGGCGATGATTGCGACCGCCATCTGGGCGCAGGCAAATGGTCTGGGGCTGAATAACCTTGTTGGGCTGCCGGGCGTTCTGGCGGGGCTTGTGACAATCGTCGTTCTGGATTGTGCGGTTTACTGGCAGCATCGCCTGACCCATATCGTGCCGGTCTTTTGGCGGTTTCATCGGGTGCATCACTGCGATACCGAATTTGATGTTTCGACGGCTGTGCGCTTTCACCCGTTCGAGATCGTCGCATCCGCGCTTTATAAATCCTTCTTCGTTCTCATGATCGGGGCCGATCCCTGGGCGGTGGTGGTGTATGAAAGCATGCTGAGCGGCTTTGCCCTGTTTAATCATGGCAATGTGCACCTGCACAAAAGCCTGGATCGTGCCTTGCGCAAGTTGATTGTAACCCCTGACATGCACCGGGTACACCATTCCAGTGTGATGCGCGAAACCAACAGCAACTATGGCAATATCCTGTCAGTCTGGGATCGCCTGTTTGTCAGTTACATTGACCACACCAAGGTCAATGATCACGACATGCAAATCGGCCTTGAAGAATTCCGCGACAAGGACAGTCAAAGCTTGCTGGGTGTTTTATGGATGCCGTTCGGGCGTCGCTGATTACGCCGGAACCACCCCACTGACCGCCATGGCGGATGCCACCAATGATCGGCGCCCATCGGTCTTGCCGCCAAGATAAGCCAGTCGTGTCGCCTGCTGAATTTCATGGGCCATGTCGGCATATTGTCGGTTAAAGAAATTCCGGATCAGGCTGTGTGCGCCCATCAGCGACTGCCAGTAATCATCGAAATCGATGAAATCCATGCGCACGGCAAGCGTTGTTGTGTCGATATCGCGCAATCCGGCATCCGACCAAAGATCATAAAGATCGTCTTCGTCCTTGTAGGGGACGTCAAAAATCTCCTCACGGAGTTTTTCGCCCTCCAACCCGGCCAGAATGGCGGCGGCATCAAGAAACAGGCGGATAAACATCAACCCGCCTGAACGGTCCCAGACCGATGCGGCCACCCGGCCATCAGGCTTGGTCACGCGCACCATTTCGCCAAGCGCCTGTTTCGGGTCTTCCAGATCATTGATCAACAACTGCGAACAGGCGGTATCAAAACTGTTGTCGTCAAACGGCAGGGCAGATGCATCGCCGGTCTTGAGGTCTATGTTTTTCGCTTCTTGGCGCAGGGTGTCAGTCAAATAATCCGGGATCAGGTCAATGCCGACAATCCTTGCATCCGGATAACGGTTTGCCGCGGCCAGCGTCAGGCTGCCGGTGCCACACCCGACATCAATCAGCGCCCCGCAGGACGGCGCAGCAACAAAATCAAGAAAACTCCGCGACAGGCGGCGGCTCCAGCGACCCATGGCAATTTCATAGGTGTCGGCGATTGTATTGTTCATGTGGAGCGTTTCCTAACGGTTTGATTTTTTGAATTATTTTAGTCTGATTTTAGGTGGGTATGTCAGATATGTCGCCGTTTCCGACAATTTCAACCGCATGACAATCGGCCATTCGACGAAATAGGCATTGCCCATTTCAAAAAATGCGCAATAAAATTACAAATATTGCATTGCAAAATAATCATAAGCGCGACATCTGCAGTGTAAGCGAGTGCGCAACAGGCAAAGGGTTCCCAGGAAATGAACGAACGCGACGGACTTCACGGGCTGTATTTCGAAGATCTCGAGATCGGCTTGTCAGCAAGTTATGGCAAGACAGTCACCGAAACCGACATTGTGATGTTTGCCGGCATAACCGGCGATACCAATCCGGTGCACCTTAATCAGGATTACGCCGAAACCACGATGTTTGAAGGCCGCATTGCCCATGGCATGCTTTCCGCCGGCTTTATTTCCACCGTTCTTGGTACTCGCCTGCCAGGGCCGGGCACGATTTACCTGTCCCAGAATTTGCAGTTCAAGGCACCGGTCCGGATTGGCGATACCGTCACCGCACGCGTGACGGTTCGTGAAACCATGCCTGAAAAGAAACGCGCCATTCTGGAAACCAATTGCTATGTCGGGGATCGTTGCGTGATCTCGGGCGAGGCAACAGTGATGGTGCCGTCGCGCAGCTAAGACAGGCAGAGGTGGCAAACCCTGCTTTTTTGTCGGAAAAGTCTTTACGCTTTGGCCTCGCGCCCTATATAGCTGCCTGCTGGATTTGCCGATAATAGGTCGGCAGGCATGGAACGCAGCAAAGAGAGACCGGCGCGAATGCGCGTTTTTCGATCTTTTGAGAACCTGACCGATGATGCGCGCGGCGCCGTTGTGGCGATCGGCAATTTCGATGGTTTGCATCTGGGGCATCAAACGCTTCTGGATCAGGCCCGCGCGATTGCCCGCGATCTCGGTGCGCCGCTTGCCATCCTGACCTTTGAACCTCATCCGCGCATGCTGTTTCGTGCCGATGACCCGCCGTTTCGCCTGACCTCGGCCGAGGACCGCGAAACCGCGGCTGGCAGCATTGATATCGACCTGTTCTATGAGGTCGAATTCAATCGCGATTTCGCCGCCATGACCGCCGAGGAATTCATTGAACGGGTTCTGGTCAGCGGACTTGGTGCCAAGCATGTCGTGGTCGGCTGGGATTTCTGTTTTGGCAAGGGCCGGGCAGGCGATGTCGAATTACTGCGTGCTATCGGGGAAAAATCCGGATTTGGTGTAACGGCGGTGACCGCTGTGACCCATGATAACGGCGTTGTCTATTCCTCAACGGCGATCCGGCAGGCGCTGCGTGATGGACGCCCCGAAGATGCCAAACATTTGCTCGGTCGGCCTTGGGAAATTGGCGGTGTCGTGGCCCATGGCGATGCGCGTGGTCGCACGATTGGCTTCCCGACCGCCAATGTTGCCCTGGGCAATCATCTGCGTCCGAAATTTGGTGTCTATGCCGTCGAGCTTGGCCTGATTTCGGAAAATGATGATACGACTGTGGAACGCTGGGTGCCCGGAGTCGCCAATATCGGCGTGCGGCCAAGCTTTGGCGGCGATGACGAAGCCGGGCTTGAAGCACACCTTTTTGACTTTGATCAGGACATCTATGACCGACGGGTTCGCGTGCGCCTGCACGGCTTTATCCGTGGGGAACAGAAGTTCGATGGGCTTGATGCCCTGAAGGCCCAGATCGCGGCAGATGTAATCGCTGCCAAGGATATTCTCGGCAAGATTTGAATTTGTTGATGAACCCGCTATGATCCGCGCGCTTTTCGCAAGATTGGCGTTCGCGAGATCTCCGGGGGTTCGCCCTTTTAATTTGTTCAAGACGACAGGACCGTCACGATGAGTGTCGAATACAAGAAAACCGTTATCCTGCCCAAGACCGATTTTCCGATGCGGGCGGGTTTGCCAAAGATGGAGCCCACCCTGCTTGAGCAGTGGAAAAGCGAGGACCTCTACGGCAAAATTCGCGGTATTTCGGCCGATCGTGAAATGTTTGTCGTCCATGATGGCCCTCCGTATGCGAACGGCCATCTCCATATTGGTCATGCGCTGAACAAAATCCTCAAAGACGTCATCACCCGGTCCCAGCAGATGCTGGGCAAGAACGCTGTTTACGTTCCGGGTTGGGATTGTCACGGCCTTCCGATCGAATGGAAGATCGAAGAACAGTATCGCGCCAAGGGCAAGAACAAGGACGATGTTCCGATTGCCGAATTCCGCAAGGAATGCCGCGAGTTCGCCCAGAAATGGCTTGATGTTCAGCGCGAAGAATTCAAACGCCTTGGCGTAATGGGCGACTGGGACAATCCCTATGTCACCATGGATTTCAAGGCAGAAGCCTCGATCGCGCGTGAACTTGGTAAGTTCCTGATGAACGGTTCGCTCTATATGGGCTCGAAACCGGTCATGTGGTCGGTGGTCGAAAAAACAGCCCTTGCCGAGGCCGAAGTCGAATATCACGACCATACCTCCAAAACGATCTATGTCCGCTTCCCGGTCACCGAGACCAAGGTTGATCTGCTGAAAGATGCGACCATCGTCATCTGGACCACGACCCCCTGGACCATTCCGGGCAACCGTGCAATTTCGTATGGCGAAGACATCGAATATTCCGTCATCGAAGTCACCGAAACCGCCGAAGAAGCATGGGCCAAGGTTGGCGAGAAGATGGCGGTTTGTACCGATCTTCTGGAAGACCTGTGCAAGAACGGCCGTGTCACCGGCCACAAGGTTGTCGGCACCTTTAAGGGGTCCGAACTTGAAGGCACCCTTAGCGCACATCCGTTCCGCGGGCTGGGCTATGAGTTTGATGTGCCACTTCTGGCTGCTGATTATGTCACGACCGATACCGGTACCGGCTTTGTCCATACCGCCCCGACCCACGGCCCGGACGATTACCAGACCGGTCTGAAATATGGTCTGGAAGTGCCGGAAATGGTCGATGGCGACGGTGCCTATTATCAGACCGTGCCGCTATTTGCCGGTGAACGCATCTATGATGAAAACGGCAAGGAAGCCGGTGCGAACGAAGCGGTCATTGCCAAGCTGATCGAAGTTGGCGCGCTGCTGTCACGTGGCCGTCTCAAGCACTCCTATCCGTGCTCCTGGCGTTCGAAGGCGCCGGTGATCTATCGCACCACGCCGCAGTGGTTCATTTCCATGCAGGACAACGACCTGCGTGAAAAGGCGTTGAACGCAATTGATAACACCCGCTTCGTGCCGGAAGCCGGTCGCAACCGCCTGCATTCCATGATCGCCAACCGCCCGGACTGGTGCGTTTCGCGTCAGCGCGCATGGGGCGTGCCGATCACGGTGTTCATCGAAAAAAGCACCCGTCAGCCGCTGCGTGATCAGGAAGTCCTTGATCGTGTCTATGACGCCTTCTGCGAAGAAGGGGCCGATGCCTGGTTCACCCGCGATGCGCAGTATTTCCTCGGCGACAAATATAACGCCGATGATTTCGAACAGGTCACCGACGTTCTTGATGTCTGGTTTGATTCCGGTTCGACCCACGCCTTCGTGCTTGAAGAACGTCAAGACCTGAAATGGCCGGCTGATTTGTACCTCGAAGGTTCGGATCAGCATCGCGGCTGGTTCCACAGCTCGCTGCTTGAATCTTGCGGGACCCGTGGTCGTGCACCGTATGAAGCGGTTCTGACTCATGGCTTCGTGCTTGATGGCGAAGGCCGCAAGATGTCCAAGTCGCTGGGCAACGTGATTGCACCGAACGATGTGATCAACAAGCTTGGTGCAGATATCCTGCGTCTGTGGGTGGTCAGCTCGGATTATCATGATGATCTGCGTATTAGCCATGAAATCATTCAGCGCCATTCCGACATCTATCGTCGTTTGCGCAACACGCTGCGCTTCCTGCTGGGCAACCTTGCCGAGTTCAGCGAAGAAGAAAAAGTTGCGGACAATGAGCTGCCGGAACTCGAGCGTTGGGTTCTGCATCGTCTGAGCCACCTTGACGACATGGTGCGCAAGACGACCGCAGATTACGATTTCCACTCAATGTTTATCGAGCTGCATAATTTCTGCGCGCTGGATATGTCGGCCTTCTATCTCGATATCCGCAAGGACGCGCTTTATTGCGATGCGCCCAGCAGTCTGCGCCGCCGTGCGGCCCGGACCGTCATGGATCGCGTATTCGATTGCCTTGTGCGCTGGTTGGCGCCGGTTCTGTGCTTCACCGCTGATGAAGCATGGCGTGCACGGTATGGGGCCGA
Source organism: Thalassospira sp. ABD4_177 (assembly GCF_056160125.1). Taxonomy (NCBI): domain Bacteria; kingdom Pseudomonadati; phylum Pseudomonadota; class Alphaproteobacteria; order Rhodospirillales; family Thalassospiraceae; genus Thalassospira; species Thalassospira sp. ABD4_177. The sequence goes on from NZ_JBSWWO010000003.1 coordinate 209,996, forward strand.
AAGCTCGGTTCATGCGGAAACCTTCAATACGGTTTCTGATGGCTGGAAAGACGATGCGCTGGCTGAAAAGTGGGCGAAAATCCGCAAGCTGCGCCGTGTTGTTACCGGTGCGCTTGAACTCGAACGTGCGGAAAAACGCATCGGCGCAAGCCTTGATGCCGCACCAAAGGTTTATGCCGATGCCGAATATGTCGAAGCGCTTAACGGCCTTAATCTTGCCGAAATCGCCATTACATCTGACATCGAACTGATCACGGGTGATGCACCTGAAGGGGCCTATACCCTTGAAGATGTTTCGGGTGTGGGCGTTGTACCGGCCTTGGCCGACGGTGAAAAATGCGAACGCTGCTGGCAGACCCTGCCGGAAGTCGGAAGCCACGCCGAACATAAAACCGTTTGCAACCGCTGTGCGGATGCCGTTGATGAAATGGGAATTGCCGCCGAATAAGGTGGCGTTCGGGCTAAGCCCTGCCAGTTGGCAGGGCACATCCCGGCAAGTCAGAAAGAGTGTTGATGAAACATCGTGCCTTTGTGTTTGGTCTGATCGTCATTGCAATCGTGTTTGGTGTCGACCAGTGGACCAAGGCGCTGGCGATTGACGAACTCTCAGCCCCGTTTCGCAAGATCGAAGTCACGCCATTCATGAACTTTGTTCTGGCTTGGAACCCGGGCGTTTCGTTCGGCCTGTTTCAGGGGCAGGCACCCTGGGTCATGATCGCGGTGACGGCGGCCATCACCATTGGCTTTGGCATCTGGATGTGGCGCACGCGCGATTCCATGCTGCGTTTTGCGCTGGCGATGATCATTGGCGGGGCGGTTGGCAATCTGGTGGATCGCTTGCGTCATGGGGCTGTGACCGACTTCATTGATCTGCATGTTGCGGGCTATCACTGGCCGGTATTCAATATTGCCGATAGCGCAATCACGGTTGGTGCCGCGCTACTGTTGATCGATTCCCTTTTTGGCGGTAAAAAATCTACCTGATGAATTTTCGCCGGGCCGCAAAGCCCGGTTCAGACGTGGTAATGAGGCGCACATGGCCCGGAAACTGACGACCCATATTTTCAAAATTGCATTGCTGGGCGGACTTGCGCTTGGCGTTTCCGGTTGTGAATCAACACGCGAAACCTTTGGCCTGAACAAGCAGTCCCCGGACGAGTTCGCCGTTGTCTCGCGCGCCCCGCTCAGCCTGCCGCCTGATTTTACCCTGCGTGTCCCCGATCCGGGCGCCCCGCGTCCGCAGACCGGTTCGACCACCGATCAGGCGCGTCGCATTCTGGTGGGCGATGACCCCAATCAGGTCAAGCGTGACATCACCGAAGGCACACGCAGTAAAGGCCAGGTTGCCCTTCTGTCGGCGTCTGGCGCGCAATATGCCGATCCGGAAATCCGCAACGTGGTGGATCGTGAAACCTCGATCTTTATTTCCGAAAGCGAAGGTGTGGTTGACGATCTTCTGTTCTGGCAGGACCAGCCGGAATTCGGATCCGTGGTTGACCCGGCGGCCGAGGCCAAGCGTATCCGCGATCAGCAGGCCTTGGGCGACAATGTTTCCGGTGGTGCCGATACCCCTGTGATCGAACGCAAACAGAAGGGCTGGCTGGAAGATATCTTCTAAGCTTTGCTGCCTGGTTTTGCGACCACACGACAATTTGATGAATTTGAACAAGGGCGCGATGGTTTCGCGCCCTTGTTCTGTCATATTCGGTTTTTAAGAAATGCCTGTTGAATGCGATTGCCCCGTTCTGGCGCATCGACATTCAAACACCCTGTTTGCTCAGGGTCAGGACCTACTAATTTGATTTGAATGGCAGACGTTATATTTGTGAAATGCAAGGAAAAGCACGTCGGGCGGGCTGGTATCCCGGCCAAGGGGTTTGACGCAGGAGTTCGCAAATATAACGTCTGTCCTTCGGATTAACCGGATTTGCACGGGCTACTTTGTCGTAAAGCTTTGAAAGATATATATCTGTCTGCAGTTTTACTTCGCGTATCCGCACAAATCCGGTGAACCAATCAAATCAAATTAGTAGGTCCTGACCTTAACCATGCCTGAATTGGAATGGGACGCCACAATGAGAATTTCCGGAACTTTCCGATCCATGACGCGCAGCTCTGTGGCTGTGCTCGCCCTCGTCGCAATGACACTTGCCATCGTGCCCGGTTTGGCACGCGCAGCGGTGTTCAATCCGCAAACCGCAACCCTTGATAACGGGATGCAGGTCGTGCTGGTGGAAAACCACCGGGCACCGGTTGTCACCCATATGGTCTGGTACAAGGTCGGCTCGGCCGACGAACCGCAAGGTGTATCGGGCATTGCCCATTTCCTTGAGCACCTGATGTTCAAGGGAACCGACGACATTGCCCCGGGTGATTTTTCCAAAATCGTTGCGCGCAATGGCGGCAATGATAACGCCTTTACCAGCTGGGACTATACCGGATACTTCCAGAACATCGCGCGCGACCGGCTTGATCTGGTCATGAAGATGGAAGCTGACCGCATGACCAATCTGAAACTGTCAGATGATGTGGTTTTGCCCGAACGTGATGTGATCATTGAAGAACGCCGTTCGCGCCTGGATACCAGCCCGGGTGCGCTTCTGGGTGAACAGATGCGCGCATCCCTCTATATGGCCCATCCCTATGGCCGCTCGATCATCGGCTGGCTCAATGAAATGCAACAGCTCAGCACCGAAGATGCGCTTAAATTCTATCGCGACTGGTATGCGCCCAATAACGCCATTCTGGTGGTTGCCGGCGATATCACGATGGATGAGCTGCTGCCGATGGCCAAGAAATATTACGGCGTCATCCCGCGCGGTAAGGACATGACGCGTAACCGGGTGCAGGAACCGGTCCAGCATGCCCCGCGCAAGGTCACCATGCGTGATCCGCAGGTCGGTCAGGCCTCCTGGTCGCGTTATTATCTGGCGCCGTCCTATAACACCGATGCGGCCGATGCTGCTCCGCTCGATGTGCTTTCCGAAATCATTGGTTCGGGCACGACCAGCCGTTTCTTCAAGTCCCTTGTTGTTGATCAGCAAATCGCATCAAGTGTCGGCACGTTCTATAACCCGGTCGCGGTCGATCTGGCGACATTCGGGGTGTATGGCGTCCCGCGCGGCGATGTTGACCTTGCCGATCTGGAACAGGCAATCGACGGGGAAATCGCCAAGGTAGTTGCCGAGGGTGTGACACAGGATGAACTCGACCGTGCCAAGCAGAAGCTGCTTGATAGTGCGGTCTTTGCCCGTGATTCGCTTTCGGCCGGTGCGCGTGTGCTCGGTCAGTCGCTTGCCGTTGGCCTCAGCGTTGATCAGGTCGAAAGCTGGCCGGACCGGATTTCGGCCGTGACGGTTGAGCAGGTCAATGACGCCGCCAAACGGGTCTTTGATGACAAGAAATCTGTCACCGGCTGGCTGATGCCGCCCGAAGGTGGCCCGGTCACCGGGGCTGGTGCCGCCCTTCCGATCACCTCTGGCGAAGGAGTGCACTGATATGAACAAGCTGTTTAAACAGATTGCCGGTGTTGCCTTTGCAACCACACTGGGCCTTGGCTTCGCACAACAGGCCAAGGCGGTTGAGGTTCAGGAAGTGATTTCCGATGGCGGCATTCGCGCCTGGTTGATCGAAGATCACATGAACCAGCTGATGACCATGGATATTGCCTTTACCGGTGCTGGGGCGGCAACCGATCCGGAGGGCAAGCTTGGTCTGGCCAATATGGTCTCGGGCCTGATTGACGAAGGGGCTGGCGCCATGGACAGCCAGACCTTCCGGGGCGAGATGGAAAACCGTTCCATCAGCCTGTCCTTTGATGCCGGGCGTGATGACTTTTCAGGATCCCTCACCACATTGACGCGCGAACGCGATACGGCGATTGATCTGTTGCGTTTGGCGCTGTCTGAGCCGCGCTTTGATGACGAAGCTATTGAGCGCATCCGCGCCCAGATTGTCTCGGGCCTCAAACAGGCGGAAAACAATCCGCGCGATATTGCCAGCCGGACGTTCTTTGCCTCGATCTTTGGTGACCATCCCTATGGGCGCCCGCCGTCTGGCACGCTTGAAACGGTGGCCGGGCTCAATGCCAATGATTTCCGTGGTTTCGTGCGCAGCGCCTTTGCCAGGGACAATCTGATTGTCGGCGTGGCTGGTGACATCACGGCTGCGGAACTTGGTCCGCTGCTCGATGAAGCTTTTGGCGCGCTGCCTGATCACAGCGACCTGCCCAAGGTCGCCGATGTAACGCCGACCTTTGGCGATATTGAGGTGGTCGAACAGGATATCCCGCAAAGTCAGGCGATCTGGGGCCAGAAAGGCATCAAGCGCAAGGATCCTGATTTCTATGCCGCCTATGTGATGAACTACATCCTTGGCGGTGGTGGCTTCTCATCGCGCCTGACCGAGGAAGTCCGTGAAAAGCGCGGGTTGGCTTATGGTGTTTATAGCTATCTGGCCGATCTGGATCATGCCGAAATGATGATGGGCGGGGTTGCCACGCGCAATGATGCGATTGGGCAAAGCCTGTCTTTGATCAGCACGGAATGGAACAAGATGAAGCAAAATGGCATCGATCAGGAAGAACTTGATAATGCCAAGGCCTACCTCACCGGGGCCTTTCCGCTGCGCTTCACAAGCCTTGGCAATCTGTCGGGCATGCTGGTCGGCATGCAAAAGGAAGAGCTTGGCATGGACTTCCTTGATCGCCGCAATGACATGGTCAATGCCGTCACGCTCGATGACGTCAACCGGGTGGCGGCTGATCTGATGGATCCGGCCAATGTCACGGTTACCGTGGTGGGCAAGCCGGAAGGTGAACTGGCCTTCTGATCGCGGACCAAAACTTGGACCTTAAAAGTTGCAAAGCGCGGTGAAAGGGATTTCGCCGCGCTTTGTGCTTTGATAGGTTCATTTCAAACAACAACACTCATTTGCACATCACGAGCACCGCCTTCATGACCCTGCGCGTCCTGCCACAGAACCTGATCAACCAGATTGCCGCCGGTGAGGTGGTCGAACGTCCTGCGGCTGCGCTCAAGGAACTGGTGGAAAACGCGCTCGATGCCGGGGCGACCAAGGTGGACGTCAATCTGCGCGATGGCGGTCGGACGTTGCTGTCCGTCACCGATGACGGCAAGGGCATGACGCCCGAGGAAATGGGACTGGCCGTCGAACGCCACGCGACCTCGAAGCTGCCCGATGATGATCTTTTCAATATCGGCTTCATGGGCTTTCGCGGTGAGGCGTTGCCATCCATCGGTTCGGTCTCGCGCATGCGCCTGACCAGCCGTGTGCGCGGCTCTGAAAATGCCTGGACGTTGGCGGTTGAAGGCGGGGCAAAGGGTGAACCGGAACCGGCTGCCCATCCCTATGGCACCCGGGTTGAGGTGCGTGATCTTTTCTATGCGACGCCAGCGCGTCTCAAGTTCCTGAAAACCGCGCGGACCGAACAGATGTATGCGCGCGAAATCATGGACCGTCTGGCCATGGCGCGTCCGGATGTCGGCTTTACGTTGAGCGGTGATAACAACAAGACGATCCTGAATTACCCGGCCTGCGAAGGGGATCTGTTTGATGCGCGTCTGAAACGGCTGGGGGCGGTGATGGGGCGCGAGTTTCAGGACAATGCCCTGCAGATCGAGGCAGAGCGTGAAGGCATTCGGCTTACCGGCTATGCCGGGGTGCCGACACTCAACCGTGGCAATGCCCAGATGCAGTTCATGTTTGTGAATGGCCGCCCGGTCAAGGACCGGCTGTTGCAGGGGGCTGTGCGCGGCGCCTATCAGGATTTCCTGGCGCGTGATCGCCATCCGCTATTGGCGCTTTTCTTTGAACTGACGCCGCGTGATGTCGATGTCAACGTCCATCCCGGCAAGACCGAGGTCCGGTTCCGCGATCCCGGGTTGGTGCGCGGACTGATTGTCGGGGCGCTGAAACATGCGCTGGCCGGGGCCGGGCATCGCGCCTCGACCACGGTGGCCGATATGGCGCTGGGTGCCGTGCGCCGAGAAGGTGAGGGACCCTCACTTCCCTATGGCGGTGGTGCACGTACCGGAAGTGGTGGCGGATTTAACATTGGTCAATATCAGCCAAGCATGCCGGGCCATGCCGCGATTGAACGCGATTATGCCGCCCAGGCGCCGATGGAAAACCAGGGTAATTATGGCGGGCTGTTTGATCGTGGCCGTGAGTTCGGTGGCGGGGGTGGTAGCGCTAACATCGCGGGCGGTGAAGGCGGGTTTACTGCCGCTGCGGCGGCTGCCCTTTCGGGGGGATATGATGCTGCTGCCCCATCGGCGCGCATCGATAACATCGCCGATGACGGCAAGTTCGTCGATCACCCACTCGGGGCCGCGCGCGGGCAGGTTCATGCCAATTACATCATCGCCCAAACCCGTGACGGGCTGGTAATTGTCGATCAGCACGCCGCCCACGAACGCATCGTCTATGAACGCATGAAGGCTGATCTTGCCGAAAGCGGTGTGAAGCGCCAGGGGCTGTTATTGCCCGAGGTCGTCGAACTTGACGAGGCATCAGCAGATCGCATTGCCGAACGCGCCGAAGAATTTGCCGAACTTGGCCTGGTGATCGAGCCGTTTGGTCCCGGCGCGATTGTCGTGCGCGAAGTGCCCGCCATGCTGGGCAAGGTTGATGTCAGCGCACTGGTACGCGACATGGCTGATGAAATTGCCGAGCTGGGGCAGGGCATGGCGCTGAAAGATCGGCTGATGTATGTCTGCGCGACCATGGCCTGTCATGGATCGGTGCGATCGGGGCGCAAGCTGAATGCCGATGAAATGAATGCGCTTTTGCGCCAGATGGAAGCAACCCCGCATTCCGGCCAGTGCAATCACGGCCGCCCGACCTATGTTGAACTGAAACTCAATGACATCGAAAAGATGTTTGGCCGCAGATAGGCAGGAAAGCACATGGCCGCGATCACGCTTCACATTGCCACACCCGATGATGCGGATGCTGTGACCGCACTGTTTAAGCGATCCTACGCGACGTTTCTTGTCGATGACTATGCGCCGGATACTTTGGAGCGCGGCATGGCCTTTCTGGCCCGGGCCAACCCGGACCTTCTGGCATCGGGGACCTATTATCTGGCCAAAACCGAGACGGGCGATGTTGTTGGGGCTGGTGGCTGGACGGCGGTGCGGCCGGGCAGTGGTGCGGGGGATGTGCAATCCGGGCTGGCCCATGTCCGGCATTTCGCGGTCGATCCGGCTTATTCGCGCATGGGCATTGCCAGCATGCTGTTTGATCGCTGCGTGCAGGATGCCAAGGCGTCTGAAAACGTCACGCGCTTTGAATGTTATTCCACGCTGAGCGCCAGACAGTTTTATGAATCACGTGGTTTTCGGGTGATTGGCGATTTTGCCGCCCCCTTTGCCCCGGATTTCAGCTTTCCGAGCCTGCATATGGTTTGCGAGCTGGATTAATCGCGAAGCTTCAGATCGCGGGGCAGGCGGGTATTGGCATTCACACGCGCCCGCTGGATTTGTTCGGCAAACAGGCCACGCGTCCCGCTCAGATCGGCATCACGGAAGTCTGTCCCGGCCAGATTGGTGCCACTGAAATCGCAATTTGGCAGCTGCATACCCCGGAAGTTGGCATTTGACAGGTCCGACCCGAGAAACACCGTATTGCGCACCATCGCTTTGTTAAACCGTGCCCCGGTCAGACGACTTGCCGCCAGATTGGCGTTATCCAGGTTGCTTTCCACAAAATCAGCTGCAATCAGGTTGCAGCGGCGCAGCACCGCATCCTTGCAATTGGCGCGCTGGAAGCTGGCAAAGGGCAGGCCACAGCGGCTAAGATCAATGCCTTCAAGCTCTGCCTCGCGCAGATCGGCATGCTCGATGGACATCACCGCGCCTTCGCGCCCGCCGGTATCGACCCAAAGCTTGTGACTGATCAGGGCTTCGTGCAGATCAATTTCAACAAGTTCTTCGTCCTCGGCTTCAAAGTCTTCTTCTGCTTCGATCTGGTCTTCGGGGGGCTCGGACGGTTTGTCTTCGCGGTGCGCCGTTGCCGGGCTTAGGGCCTCACGTTCGGATGGTACGGCTTCCAGGTTCTGGTTGCCGGTTTTCTTTTCGCGCGCGCTGGGAACACCGACAAGCTCGCCATCGCCAAATGTCTGCCCGGCGCCGTTAAAACGCTGTTTGCTATCTGCGATATCCATGTTGGTCGTCATGCCAATTGCAGGCGATGCCTTTGATGATTTCGTCCGGGTGATCGGGCCAGCACCATCATTTTCCGGCTGTTTGGTGATCTCTGTACTTTCCAAAACGGTCACTGCCGGCGTTTGCGATTTTGTTTTGGTGGCGGGCAGTTCTGCTGCCACGGGGCTCGCACTGGCCGTTGGCTTTTTGTCGGGTTTTGCCCCAGTTTCTGTGGCAATGTCCTGCGGCCGGGCCGGGCCGAAATAGTTCTCTTCCAATACGAAGCGGCGTGGATTTTTCAGGACCGTTTCAATGATTTTGGCAAGACGTTCGGGGTCGATTGGTTGGCGAAACACACCTTCGATCCCGGCATCTACCGCATCGCGCATGCCACGCCGGTCAAGTTTCGGCGCGCCCAGAAGGATTGGCACATCACGCCCGTGCGGGTTGCTTGTCGATGCGGACTCCCGGATGGCACGAATGGTGGAAATCCCGCGGATGCCATCAAGATAAAGACCGATCAACACCAGATCAGGCTTGAGCTCGGAAATCAGTTCGACCGTGCGTTCACGGTCGTCGCAATCAACGAATTTGCCAAAGCCAAGGGGTTCCACAGCGTTACGCGCTGCGGTGATGTTACGTTCGCTGTAGTCCGAATACAGGATCGTCTTTTTCTTGTTGTCATGGCTTGCCATGATGCGTGTTGTCCCCTTCGCTCGCATATTCTGGCCGACCCGGTTCTGCTGACAGATATCCGTCAGGGACCGGCCGGAATGCTAAATGTGCGCCGTCTTTCCGGCGTCTGATTGTTTTCGGCGCCATCGGTATCCCCTGTGCCAATGTCGCCATCCCCAATATCGTCCCCGCCATCTGATGTCGGCGCGCCTGTGGTATTTCCGTCACCTGGGGCCGCCCCTTCGCGGTCATAGTTGGTCTCGACCATTTCAATGGTGATCTCGACCCGGCGGTTGGTGGCACGGCCTTCCGGGGTGTCATTGCTCATAAGTGGGCGGCTTTCGCCGTAACCCTGAATGACCATTCGTCCCGGATCCGTGCCGTTCTGATTGATCAGGTAGTGCAAAACCGATGTCGCGCGCGCCGCTGACAGATCCCAGTTTGATATATAGGGAGAGGACGACGAAACCGGAATATCATCGGTATGGCCGGCGACCTGAATTTCGCCGTCGGTCTGGTTGATGACCGGCGCCACGCGGTTGAGGATGGCGGCAAATTCCTCGGTCATGCCCGATGAGCCGGACGGAAAGGCCAGTTCATTGGGGAAGCGCATGACCACTTCGCCGTCAATGCGCTCCAGCCCGACCTGATCCTGAAGTCCCATATTCTCAAGCACCGAGCTCAGCGTTTCTTCAAGCGCTTCGGCCTTCTCTTCCTTGCTGTCTGTTTCCTTGCTTTCAACTTCCGGCGTGTCGACCGGCGGGATGTCGGAAACCACGCGCGGGGTATCGGGTGTCGGCGCCTTAAGCGACTTGCCGACAATCGACCCGTCAAGCTCGATCACCCCGGCCAACTGATCCTGTTGGGAAAAACCGAATGCGGTTTTCACGGACCCGGCAATCTGTTTGTAGCGGATCACATCCATCTCGGCGAAGGTCAGCAGCAGCACAAACAGAACAAGCAGCAACGACATCAGATCGGCGAACGTCGCCATCCAAGCCGGTGCGCCTGCTGCGGGTTTCTTTGCCATGGCTTATGCCCAGCCTGTTGCCTGGTTGCGCGCTGCCATCATGATCATTCTCCGCCGCCTTCTTCGTCGGCCGGCACACCACCCGGAAGATAGGGGCCGAGGATCTCCTTCATGACGATCGGGCTCTGGCTGGCCTGGATCTGAACGACCGATTCAATAACAAGCTGTTTGGTGTTTTTCAGGCGGTCGACTTTCAAGGCAAGCTTGTCTGCGACCGGGATCGCAATCAGGTTGGCCAGAACGGCGCCATAAAACGTCGTCAGCATGGCAATCGCCATGGCTGGACCAATCGCATCCGGATCGGAAAGGTTGGCCAGCATCTGCACCAGACCAACAAGCGTGCCGATCATGCCAAAGGCAGGGGCGGTATCGCCGATACCGCGGAACATCAGTTCGCCAAGCTCGTCATTCTGGATTGATTTTTCTACCTCGCTTGAGATGGAGCTTCTGATGACCTCGCCACTGTGGCCGTCAACGCACATGCGGATGCCGCGTGCCATGATTTCATTTTCTATTTCGACGCTTTCAAGGCCGAGAAGACCGTTCTTGCGCACAATGCCGGCAAGTTCGATGGCTTTTTCATAGATCGAAAGCGGGTCTTCCTTGGGGTTCTTGAACGCAATGCCGATGCCGATCTTGAGCGACTTGATCACATCGCGCATCGGGAATTTGATCAGGGTTGCCGCTGCTGTCCCGCCAAACACCACCATGATGGAAGGAACGTCGACAAAAGAATCAAGGCTGCCGCCCATCAAGATGGCGCCGAAAATAACGCCCATTCCGGCGATAATGCCAATAAGTGTCGCTATATCCATGTTGGTTTTTGGTATCCGGCTCTAAAAAAACAGTTTCCTGAAACGTGCTGCTACATGGTGGTAAACAACACGTGGCGGGTCATAACGTGATCATTGGTCAGGCAACCATATAGATAAAATTCCCCTGCATGGGCGGTGAATAGATGGAAATGAAACGCGCACTACACTCCTGAAATTGGGTTTGCGTATCCCGTTTTCCATATGCTTGCGATAACTTCCTGCCTCAATAGGCGAAAATCGTTCCACAAACAGGCCCGCCAGATTGTAAAATTACGGCGTTGGTTTATCCAAGGCTATACTTTTGGCGTTAAATGTTTGTTGCCAGACTTTCTCGCACGCCTCAACCCCACCTAAGAATAATATGATCATATTCCTTTGGCAGGATTGTTCGGTTTTACACCGGGCGCACGTCAAAGAACAGGACCGCAATCCTGACATTTTCTGATGTTTGCAGTGTCTTACGCAGAAGTTTGGATCAAATTGGCGGCAGATCCTAGCCAAGCTCGAACGATGAAATCCCGAAAATCATATCAAGATCAAGTTCGGGTGCCGGGCCCTTATACATTCGGGCGGTTTCAAATTCCGGCACCATGCCATGCTCGGTGGCCAGATCAACCGCCGCCTGATTGGGTTCGGGCACGTCGAGATAGACCTTGCCGCTCTGATCATCGCGGCTTTGCAAAAGGGCGCCAAACAGGGTTTTGGCATCCTCGGCATCGGGGGCGAAAAGCGGGCCGACCTTGTGGCCTTCCTGACAGGGACGGATGACGCCATAGGCGCGCAATCCCATCGGCCCCTTAAGGGCAAGGGCTGTATGCTTTTCATTGCCAATCCAGCCACGCAGGAATTCGATCCGGCTTTCAGGGAACAGGTTGCAGGTCTGCTCAAACGCATTGACAATCGCGATATCGTTGACTTCAAGGGTGAACAGATCATCCGGGGTGTCCTCATCTACCTTGATGACACCGCCATAGCGGACATTGCGATGGGCAAATTCAAAACCGGATTTACGGTAATTGTCCTGCTGATCAACGACACCATCAAGGCCAATGGTCTTAAGCACGCTGTCCTCAAGCACGGTCTGCCACAGGCGATAGCCAAGACCGGATCCGCGACGATCCGGACGGCAGATATAAAATCCGACAAACCCGAAATCCGAGTTGTACTGAACGGCCGAGATCGCAGCGGCCAGGCCCTGCTTGTCAAACGCGCCCCAGAAACCGTCGGTATCGGAGTTGAAAAATACCTCCGCATCATTAAGGCCGGGGTTCCAGCCCTCTTTGGCGGCCCATTCAACGGCAAGGTGAAACTCGAATGATTTAAGACGGCGGATTTTGTCAGGCATCGCTTTGTTCAGACTTCCGATAATCAGGTCAATCTCGGGCTTGCTGAACAGAGCAGGCAAGCGCATGTGCCAAACATCTATCACGCGCGATGAAAATCAATGATAATTTTTATTGAGAGTGCCTATCATTGTTACTATTACGGTGGGTGCATTTCATTCCCGCCCCACCGACCGAGAACCTCATGTCGACATCGCTTCTTACGGCCAAGACACGCATCGCACTTCCGGACAGTGCGGCTCTGATCAAACAGACTGCCGATTTCTATCGTGAACACGATTGCGATGTGACGGGCGATGCGGCGCAAACGCGCATATCGGTCTCGATCGGTCATATCCAGCTGAGTGGCACCGACACCACGCTTGAGGTCGAAGTGGGGGCGACCACCGAAGTCGATGTCATGCAGATGAAGTCGGCGATCATATCGGTCCTGCAGGGCGCGGTTCCCGATGCCAATCTTGATTGCCGCTGGCAGGGCGCGGGCAAGGGCAATGGCAAGCTTCCCAATTTCTGTGAACTGCGTGTTGGCGAGATCACCGATCTGTCACCGCATATGCGCCGCTTGCGTCTGCATGCGGATGATCTGGGGGCTTATGACAGTGACAGCATTCATGTGCGTCTTCTGATCCCGCCGCGCGGGCAGGAAAACCCGCAATGGCCGACCCTTGCCGAAAACGGCATGCCGGTCTGGCCAAGTGGGGAAAACACCATCGAACAGCGCGTCTATACCATCCGCGCCATGGATACCAAGGCCGGCTGGATCGATGTCGATTTCGTCATGCACGGCGATAACGGACCGGGGTCTGCCTTTGCCATGCATGCCGGCAAAGGCGATGTTGTCGCCATGACCGGCCCGCTGGGAACCGCCTTGCCAGAAGCCGACTGGATGCTGTTGGCGGGGGATGAAACAGCCCTGCCAGCCATTGGACGCTACCTTGCCGAAATGCCAGGGCATGTATCAGGCCATGCCTTTATCGAAGTCGGCAGCAAATCCGATGTCATTTCTGTTCCAACAGAAAGTCAGATACAGGTCACATGGCTGTTTCGCGATGACGACGGATCAGTCGAACGCAGCCTGTTGCAGGATGCCATGCGATCTGTTGAGCTGCCCGATGCTCGCGACCGGGTTTATTGCTGGGCCGGGGTGGAACAGGCGGATTACAAACCGATCCACACCTATTGGCGCAAGGAACTTGGCCTCAATCGGGATCAGTGTATTGCCATGACCTTCTGGCGCAAGGCAGGCCGGACAGCCAAGGGCTGATCAATCGGGATCATTTTAGCGGATCGTTGCGACCGATTGATGCAGGGCCGGGGCGAAATGCGCAATCGCGTCATCAAGCGCGATCAGGATTTCGCGAAGGAGTGGATCGGTTTCCTGATCGGCGTCACCACGCAATTCGGTAATCGCACGGATAAGCTCTCGGTTGGTCGGATTGACCTCGGTGGCAATTGATTTCGCCCGTTGGCTGATCTTCATGCGGACGCGTTTGAAGGCGGCGATTTCCGCCTTGGCATCAAGGGACGGCCTTTCCTCCAGGGCACGCTTAAGCGACAAACCCGTCATGTGACTGGGCTCGGCCATCAGCGCCGCGGTGATCATCCTGAATGCGATGATATCTGTGGTTAGGTGATCGCGATTTTGCGGCGTTGCCAGCTTATCAAATGCGAACAGATCGGCTTGATGTTCGTCCTGATGATCTTTCATTACGTCACCGCCGAAATGATCGGGCTGGCAGTGGCGCACTTCATGATAGATCAGCCAGCGAAAGGTCAGATCAGATGTGCTGGCGTAGTGAAGCTTTGTACCAAACCAGTTGCGCATCAGTGCGGCAAAGATTTCGCTATTGTTTTCCGGTGTGAGTTTGGCCGGAACAAAGATCCGACACGTCGCCAGTGCCGCATCACCCTTGCGCCCGGTGACCGTAAACGGCGAACGGGGCAATTTGGCAAAGGTCTGATCCGGGTTCTTGATATTGCCAATCCCGAGTGCAGTATCAATCTTGCTCAGAAAATCTGCACGCCCGTCAAACACGATCAGTTCGATATCGCCGTATTCACGCAACTCCGTTGCCAGTTGTTCTGTCTGGGCACGGCTCGCGGCCGCAAAGGCCAGGACCAGTACAGTACTCAGAAGCAGATGTTTAAGGCAGGTTTGTGCGAGACCACTCATTCCCACACTATGCCCGTGCTTGGGCAGCGGGGCCAGATGAAACAATCAGGCCTCGGCGTGTTGGCCGGTGCGTTTGCGTTGCGGACCAAACAGACAGGTCAGGATCAGGATCACACCGGAAACCGTGGCGATCATGCCAGCTGCACTGACCGCATAGGGCGACCCGAACCAGCCCGGGCCATAGCCGGCAAACACATACCCCAGAATGGCGGAGATGGTCGCAAACACGACCGACCAGCCGACTTGACGGCCCAATTGATTGGTCATCAGGCGGGCGCTGGCGGGTGGGCAAACAAACATCGCGATCACAATGATCGACCCGACCGCATCAAAGGCGGCGACTGCCGCCACGGCCGTCGCGACAACCAGCGCAAAGCCAAGGGCGCGGGTGCGAATACCAACCGCACCGGCAAAGGCCGCATCAAAGGTCGAGATTTTCAATTCTTTCCAGAACAGGAAAATGAACAGGGCAATGCCGACAAGGACAATCGCCAGGCGTGGCAATTGCGGGGGCAGGGTGGCCAGTGCTGCCGGATCAAGAAGTGATCCCCAACCCTCGGCATCAAACCAGACCAGGCTTTCGAGATTGCCCAACAACGCATGCTGCACATCGATATGCACCGAACTGGTATCAGTGATTTCAAGGAACAAGACGCCCGCGGCAAAGAGCGTCGTGAAAACCAGCCCCATGGCGGCCCCTGGTTCAACCCGGCCCAGTCGTTTGACGATTTCAATCATGACGACCGCGACAATCGCCGCTGCCCCCGCGCCAATCATCATCGGCACCGCGGTAATCGTGCCTGTCACAAGGAAGGCGGCAACAATCCCGGGCAGCACCACATGGCTGATCGCATCGCCAATCAGGGCTTGGCGACGCAGCAACAGGAAATTACCCGGCAGCGCACAGGCAATCGCGGCCAAGATGCCGATCACAATCGGTGTCAGGCTGAGTTGGACAAATTCAGCCCCAAGGGCCGTGATCAGATCATCGATCATGCCTTGGCTCCTTCCTGGCTGGTAATCATGCGATCAATCTCGGCGATCTGATCCGGGGTCATCATCCGTTCAATCGGGGTCAGCCCGTCATAACGTTCAATGGCGGAATCATCAGGCAGCATCCGTCGCGCCATCGCCCAGCGGGCTTCATCGCGTGCAGCCTTTTCCGCGGCAATGCGGCCCTCTACGGTCGCAACCCCGTCAGCCCGGATCATGCCGGCACGGCGCAGGATGCGAATGGTCAGCCCATCATAAATCGGTTCACGGCGTGCAAGCGACAATAAACCCTGCCGGCGATGCACGCGGCGCTGAAAACGCTGATGACGCAGGGCCGATGCCAGCCCGCCACGTAACGGCGAAAACAGGGCTGAAATCAAAAAGAAGCCAAACGCGACCAGAACAATGATCGGTCCGGTCGGCAGCGATGCCTCGGCCGCCGACAATACGGCGCCGATATAACCCGACAAACCACCGACAAGGGCGGCGATGCCGATCATCTTGCCAACCTGATTGGTCCAGAACCGCGCGGCCACGGGTGGGATGATCAGAAGGGCAACAATCAGGATAAGCCCGACGATCTTGAGCCCAATCACCGTGACAATCAGGGCAAGCCCCATCATCGCAAGATCGATATTACGCACATTAACCCCGGTGGTCGCGGCATATTCCGGATCAAACGCCACCAGCGTCATTGGGCGCCGAAGGAGGAACACAAATGCCGCCGCCAATGCCCCGGCAATCGCAATCGTGGTCGCCTCTGAAATCAGCATGCCGGCCGTGGAGCCAAGCAGGAAGTTCTCAAGCCCGGCCTGACGACCTGATGACATGGTCTGGATCACGGTCAAAAGGACGATGCCAAAGCCAAAGAAAACCGACAGCACCGCACCAATCGCGGCATCCTCGGTCAGGCGGGTTTTGCGCGTGATCCATTCAACCATCAAAAGCCCGATGGCCGATGAAATCGCTGATCCCAGAATAAGGCCCGGCAACCAGCGCCCGTCACTGCCAAACGCCACCATGATGATAAAGGCAAGGCCAACACCGGGCAGGGTGGCGTGACTGATGGCATCGGAAACCAGCGCGCGTTTGCGCAGGAAAATAAACGCCCCGGCACTCCCGGCCGACAGGCCAAGCAGCCCCGCGCCAATGGCAACCAGCGCGCTGTTATAGCCCGCCTGCAGGAAAAGGGCGCTTATGAAATAATCAACAAACCCCATGTCACTCAGGCCAGATGCAATTCATCAATATGGGTGGTGGCAAGCCGCCCGCCATAGGTTTCCTGAAGGTTCTCGGCCGTGAAGGTCGTATCAACCGGACCTTCGGCAATGCGGCGCACATTGATAAGAAGAACCCGATCAAAATATTCCGCCACCGTCGAAAGATCATGATGCACGCAAACCACCGTGCGGCCTTCTGCCTTAAGCTCTTTCAGGACCGAAACAATCGCACGCTCGGTTGCGGCATCAACGCCGGCAAACGGCTCATCCAGCAGATAGAACTCGGCATTTTGCGCCAAAGCACGGGCGAGGAAAACGCGTTGCTGCTGACCACCTGAAAGCTGACCGATCTGGCGGTCGGCGAAATCAGCCATGCCGACACGTTTCAGACAGTCCATCGCCTGGTCGCGGTGGCGTGCCCGCCACAGGCGAAATAGCCCAACCGATCCGTACAGCCCCATCAGGACAACATCAATCACGCGTGCCGGAAAATCCCAATCGACACTGGCGCGCTGCGGGACATAGGCAACGCGATCACGGGCGTCCTCAAACAGTTTGCCAAAAATGCGCACTTCACCTGACAGGCGCGGCACAACACCAAGTGTTCCTTTGAGGAAAGTCGACTTGCCCGCGCCATTGGGACCAATAATTGCCGTCATCGAACCCGCCGGGATGGATGCATCAACGGAAAACACGGCCGGCTTGTTACCATAAGACACGGTCAGGCCACGCACAGTCAGCGGCGCATCCTTTGCCGCGACGTCGAGTATCTTGCCTGACTCTGCAACCAGTTTGGCGCTGCTCATGGGTATCGTCCTGTTTCGTTTTGCGTCGTGTCGTTCGGGTTAAATCCAGCCAGCCCTAAGATCCGGCGGCAAGCTTACCCTGAAAACCACCTTCGGGGGCGTCACCACCAAGGGCACGGGTGATCAGCGTCGCATTGTGATCAAGCATGCCGATATAGGTGCCTTCATAGGTGCCCGGATCGCCCATCGCATCAGAATAGAGTGTACCACCAATCGTAACGTCCTGGCCACGGGCCTCGGCCCCTTCGATCAGGGCGCGGACATTGCGCTCCGGGACGGAGCTTTCAACAAACACGGCCGAAATCTTGCGCTCGACAATGGTGTTGACCAGATCCTCGACCCGGCGCAGGCCAGCTTCGGATTCCGTTGAGATGCCCTGAATGCCCAGCACGTCAAAACCATAGCCGCGTCCGAAATAGCTAAAGGCATCATGTGCCGTCAACAGCATACGGCTTTGCTTTGGCACCGTGGCGGTGACCTTTGACATATAGTCGATCAGCTTTTCGATCTCGGCAATATGCGCGCTAGCGTTGGCGGAATAGGTTGCTTCACCTTCGGGATCGGTTTTGATCAGCGCATCGCGTACCGCAGAAACCACCGTTTCCCAAAGTTTCGGGTCCATCCAGACATGCGGGTCAAACCGGCCGTCATAATCGGCATGGCTCAAAAGCTTGTCACGCGCCACAGCTTCGCCAACCGCAACCACATTGCGGCGCTTTTCAAGATCAAGGAAAAACTCTTCAAGCTGCGCTTCGAGATACAACCCGTGCCACAGAACAAGATCGGCGCGCGCCAGTGCGGCAATGTCGCTTCGGGTCTGACGATAGGAATGCGGATCCACGCCGGGTCCCATCAGGGCCTTGACCTCGGCCCGGTCACCGGCGACCTGGCGGGCGGCATCGGCAATCATGGATGTTGTCGCAACCACATTAAGCGGTTTTGCCTGTGATGTACTCATCCCCGCAATCGCCGAGACGGCAAGAACGGCAAGGCAGAGCGCAAGATGGCGAAAAGTGGGAAAAAGCAGCATCTGGGCGTCCGGCAGCAAATTGGAATTACTCTGGTGAATGTCCCCTATTTATGTGCGGACTTTTAAAGTTAGTCAAGGCTAAATTGCTATTTGCAAGCTTGCTTGTTATGAAGAATGCAGGAGTCTGGAGTGGAGAGATCAATGGGCGAAGACACGCCGCTTAACCCGCGTCATAACAAGGCCGAAGTGTTCGCACGCTTGCGCGATGCACATGCCCGCGAAGTGACTGAGGATTATGTCGAAATGATCGGTGACCTGATCGCCGAAGAAGGCGAGGCGCGCTCGGTCGCCCTGGCGGAACGCTTTGGCGTGACCGCCGCCACGGTCAATAACACCATCAAGCGGCTCGAACGCGACGGCTACGTCACTTCGCGCCCCTACCGCTCAATTTTCCTGACAGAAAAAGGCGAAACACTTGCCAAAAAATGTCGCGAACGCCACCAAATCGTCTATAACTTCCTAGTCTCCATCGGTGTCGATCCCGAGATTGCAGAGTTCGATGCCGAGGGTATAGAGCATCATGTAAGTGAGGAGACGTTGACCGCCTTTCAGGGGTTGATAGAAGACCTTTAAAGGCTCGCCTATGCAGGTTTCTGTCTGCGAAGTCTCAGCTGAGTAAAAACAGAAAGCATAACTGGTCAAGTAATTGCGGCGTTGTTTTCTGTTCTTCGGGGTGTGTCAATTCAGGTTGACAACTTAAGGTTGCGGGTGTGATTCTAGAGCGCAATCAATCGTTAATACAAGATGGAAATAGGCCTGCTTCGAATATATTAATCCCGAGTGACCGGAGGTATTTAAGAAAAAAGCTGAAATATGAGCAAAGGGAAAATTGTTGCGCCTACCAGAAGTGTTTGGTGCAAAATTCCAGTGTTTCTATCAGTTTGATGATGATATCGGGGAGGAACAAGGCAAGTGGAATTTCTATTTTCCTTGAGGGTGCATCTTTACATAGGGTGTTCAATATTTTTGTAACTCGTGACGTGTGATATCAAAAATGTGTTATTAGATGAACTTATTTGTTCTGGAGAAAATCCAGCTGATTGAGAGGTCTCTGGTCAATGAAATGGGCCGTTAAAGTTCTTGTTAAGATTTTGATTTCCCGGATTCCGATACCCTATAGCGTATGGAAGAAGCTAGGCTTATTCCGGCATGGTCAAATGGACTCCACCGCTTACCCGATCAAGATATTTAATCTTCACGTAAGTCGTGCATTTCCTGAAGGGGTGCCCGAGGGGGCAGTCATGCTTGAATTGGGACCTGGGGACAGTATTGCATCTGCTATTCTTGGATTTTCAAGGAAAGCAACACTAACCTATTTGGTTGATGTAGGAGATTTTGTTCGGAAAGATGTCAATTTCTACTTGGAGCTTGCACGAACTATTTCGGAGGAAGGTTTCGAAGCTCCGAACGTGTCAAAAGCTGAGGGAATTAGTGATATTCTGGAACAATGTAATGCGCGGTACCTAACAAATGGTTTGAAAAGCTTGAGAGATATCCCTTCTCATAGTGTCGATTTCATATGGTCGCATTCTGTGCTTGAGCATATCCGTAGCTATCAGTTTCAAGAAACCCTCCGAGAGCTTCGACGCATTCTCAAGCCAGGTGGTTTAATGTCCCATAATATTGATTTTAAAGATCATTTGGATTACTCACTGAATAATCTTCGTTTTCCTACTTGGCTATGGGAATCTTCTCTTTTTACAAGTTCTGGATTTTATACAAACCGTATTCCAGCCATGAGGATGCATAATATGTTTCGTGAAGAGAAATTTGAAGTTCTTCAAGAAGAATTCGGGAAGTGGCCATCTTTGCCTCTTCCTAGAGGTGCGATACATTCTGAATTTCAGCATCTAACCGATGATCAACTGAACACTAGAACGTCCCACGTGTTGCTGAAAGCATGAATGGCTGTGAAAACGAGCAAAATTTCCTATTTCCTCTGTTTAGTGTGTAATAATTCCATATGAAACTGCTGTTTGCTATCAAGCATCTTGATGGTGTGGCTGGTGGAGCCGAGAGGGTGCTGTGTACAGTATGCTCTGATCTGGTCGCCCGGGGGCACGACGTCTCTATAGTAACCTTCGATGAGCCAGGGGGGGGGGCTTTTTACGACCTAGACCCGCGTGTGCGATGTGCTGATTTGGCTATAGGAAATGCGTCCAGTTCGTCTAGTTTTCTTGATACAATTAGACGTGCAATAGTATTGCGTCGGCATATTCATGCAGAAAAACCCGACGTTGCAATCGGCTTTATGCACTCGATGTTTATACCGCTCGCTTTTTCTCTGATTGGGGTTGGTGTTCCCGTTCTAGGTAGTGAACATATTGTGCCAGAACACTATAAATCTCGTCGGTTTCAGTTTTTTCTTTTGAGGCTTTCAGCTCGAGTTTTGGACAAAATGACCGTGCTCTCTGAGAGTATCCGTGAAACGTATCCATCCGATGTCATGGGCAAAATGGTAGTGATGCCGAACCCAATTAAAAAGCCGCAGATTTCGGATGAAAACCTGAACAAAGCGACTGGGCAGTGGCTTCTAAATGTCGGAAGATTGGATGAACAGAAAGATCAGGCAACTCTGATTAAAGCGTTTGCTCAAATTGCGAGTGATTTTCCTTCATGGAAATTGAAAATTATTGGGATGGGCCCTCTGCTCTTTGATTTGCAGGATTTGGCAAAGGCAATGGGCCTTCGAGGCCGCGTGATATTTCAGAGTGTGACTTCTGAGATCGACAAAGAATATAGGACTGCGGACATCTTTGTCATTTCATCAAGGTATGAAGCCTTTGGCCTGGTAACAGCTGAAGCCATGTCCCATGGGGTGCCAGTTGTAGGGTTTGCAGATTGCGCGGGGACAAACGAATTGATTCAAAACGGAGAGACAGGAGTCTTGGTCGATCCACAAAGCGATCGTGTCACTCAACTAGCTTCTGCGTTGTCAAACCTCATGAAAAATCATGTAATGCAAAAGAAATTGGGAGGAAGGGGTAAACTCGTTATAGAAACACAATACTCGTCTGCTCACGTTTGTGATCAGTGGGAGAAATTATTGCTCGAATTAGCGAGAAAATAATATTATTTATGTTTCATGTTGTTCGAGTTTGTGTTTTTCCAATGTCATCAATAAATATTGTGGAGGTATTTTTTCGAGAATTCTCTGGATTTTCATGCTCCCACTGTCCTTACGTTAAATTGGAGTTGGGGTGACTATTTCAAAAGCGATTAAAGCTAGTATCTTGTTAATTCTTTCAGTTGGGCTTCTCTCCTTAGGGGTGTGGATTGCTGGAGCAGGTAACTTAGTCCGTGACCTTGTGCGATTCCCCGCTTGGACGCTGGGGGGTGTTTTGCTTGTACTAGCTTTAAATCTAGTTTTAGTTTCTCTTCGACTTAGAGAATTGTTGAATGTTTTTGGTGTAAGCGTTCCGTTCAGCGTTGCATCAAAGGCGAGCTTACAGGGGCATTTTGCTTCATTATTCTTTATCTCGTTTTTCGGTCAAGCAGTAGGTCGCCAGGCGATCTTGGTACGTTACGGTACTCGTCCTATCGCAATCTCCGCATTGACGGCAATGGAGAGAGCAATACTTTTTGCCGTTAGCGCTGGAATGTGCCTATTGGGGGCGCTTTGCATATTCGATAGCAATGATATAAGTGCACTCGTAGGTGGTATCCCCTTTCTCCCGATGGCTTTTGTCGCTTGTTTGGCTGTTGCCTTAAGTCTTTGGTTCGGCAGGACCACATTTGAAAAAAAATTAATCTTCGGCTCGGCCATAATCCGAAATTTTGTTCAGATTGCTGGAATTGCAATAATTACAATATTTGCCCAGAGCTTGGTATTGGCGGCCTTTGTTCTTGGTGGGCTTGGGTTGGCGCCGGACGCAGGTGTTTTGGGACTTTTGGCTGCGGCGGCAGTAACCAGTTTTGCTGCAAGTCTTCCAATATCTGTGAATGGTTGGGGGATTCGGGAAATTGCGGCGGTTTACGCATTCGGCGCTATCGGCATAACACCGTCGACCGCATTAGCTATTTCTGTACTTGTAGGGCTATCTTCGACTGCAGTTGTATTGATTGCGTTCCCATACGTTTTGACAAAGTCCCCGGCTGGGAGTGAACTATCTCTGCAAAAAGGTAAAGGTTTGGTCTCCCTGCCTGTTGAAAAGATGTCAGCTTGGGCGCTCTCAGTCGCAGCGTCCGTTCTAATATTTTTTCAGGTTCATATACCGCTTCATGGTGGTGTGATTAACTTAAATCTTGCTGATCCATTTGCTGTTTTGGCTCTTGCTGCTGTTGCGAGCCAAATAATTTTCGCGAGGCAGGTGCCAAGGTGGACTGTGCCTCATTTCAATACGATTCTGATCGTGATCCTGTTCTTGATTGCATTCTCATTTGTCAACGGCTGGCAGCTTATAGGTGTTACGCAGTGGGCTCTGGCAGGAAGGCTGTTGGGTTGGTTGGTCCTTCTTGGGTATCTTAGTATTGGTGCGCTGGTTCTCACGCATTTGGGGAAACTTGGTGCATCGCGTTTCGTTGAAACTGTAGTTTCCACATCTGTAGTGATCATACTATTTCACTCATTCCTTCGGTGGATTGCGTCGCTTGGCTGGTTGGATGCTTCCTCTTTAACGCCTAACTTCGAGGGTTTTTCGGGAAACCGAAATGCTTTTGCTTTTCAGCTTTTGTGTTGCTCGGTGCTGCTAATTGCTTACGGAGGTCTGAAAACAAAATACCTAAAACCGTTAGCTTTAGGGAAATGGTCTATCAGTAGGGTTACTTTCGTGTCTGCGGTTCATGGTGTTATTTTAGCCGGTTTGGTATTCACCGGGTCTAAGGCGGGAATGTTGACCGGTATGTTGTTGCTCTTGCTGTCTAGGGTTGCTGGATTTGCGGATAAAGTCATGTTTCGGCGAAGTATCTATTTTGGCATCATAGTGTGGGTATTTTTCGTTGTCATACTTCCACTTTTACATGACTTGGTTCTCGAGTTTTTGAGTGTTGTCGGGCAGCAGAGCGGTGGTAGGGCAGGTTCACGGGTCGAGGTGCAGAGTATTCTCTCTAATGCTGTTAGTAATCAGGAGCGTTGGGAAAGTATTGTTCGTGGTTTCGAACTTTGGCGCGAGGCTCCTTGGATAGGTCAAGGGCTTGGAGTTTTCATGGAAATGAGTTCGCTTTGGTTTAGTGAACCAACCGTGATTCACTCGACTCCAATTTGGATTCTTGCAGAGTTTGGTTTGCTTGGCGCTATAGTTTTGGCTGCGGCTTTGATCTGGATGGTGGTTTTTCTTGTTCGGAAGGGGGTAAGTGGCCCTGGAGACCGAGCGGTTCTAATGCTGCTTGGTGTTTTTTTAGTATTTAGTCTGGTTCACGAGATTTTTTATCAACGAATGTTTTGGTTAATACTCGGACTTTGTCTCGCTGTGCCATTCAGGGAAAATTTTTCCACGGTGCTTTTAGGAAAGCAATCTCGTCAATGAGCTCAAAGAAGATACTATTTATCGTAACCGAAGATTGGTATTTTTGCTCTCATCGTTTGCCACTGGCTATTGCCGCCAAGAACAGAGGTTACGAGGTAGTCTTGGCGACCCGTGTCTCGGATCGAAGAAATCTCATTGAGGAAAGCGGAATACGTTTGATTCATCTAAAGAAGATGAAGAGGTCCAGCATTAACCCTATGCGTGAGATAGCGGCATTCATTGAAATATTGCAAATCGTTTTAAGAGAGAAACCCGACCTTACACACCTGGTTGCGCTGAAACCTGTAGTTTATGGAGCTCTGTCCTCAAAGATCACAGGTTTCCCTCGGCGGGTTAATGCCCTTGGCGGTCTAGGGTTTGTCTTTTCGTCCCAGAAACTGCTGGCGCGATTTCTTCGCCCCATGCTTCTATCGTTGTTCCGTTTCATTTTTAACGATCGAAAAAGTCGGTTAATTCTTCAGAATGAACATGATTTAGCGCTGATGACGGAAGTGGCAGGGGTCGATCGCAGTAATATACGCCTGATACTTGGTGCAGGTGTCGATTTGCAGCAGTATCCTGCAACCAAGTTACCCCAAGGAATCCCTGTCGTAATGCTCGCTTCGCGGTTGCTTTGGGACAAGGGTATCGGAGAGTTCGTCGCAGCGGCTTCTTTGCTACGTGAAAAAGGAGCATTGGCGCGTTTCGTGTTGGTTGGAGATCCTGACCCCGAAAATCCGTCGTCAGTCCCTCGCGAGCAACTTCAGGAATGGAATGATTCGGGGGATATTGAGTGGTGGGGATACCAAGCGAACATGTCTAATGTGCTGTCACAAGCAAACGTTGTGTGCTTGCCAACCTACTACGGAGAAGGGTTGCCAAAGATCCTGATCGAAGCCATGGCCTGTGGGCGTCCAATCGTTACAACCGACATGCCCGGCTGTCGAACCTTGGTCAGGGAAGAGCAAAACGGAATACTCGTAACCCCAAAGAGTTCCGAAGATCTTGCACGTGCAATCGGAAAGCTGATCAAATCTCGTCAGCTTTGTGAGGAAATGGGTCAAGCGGGCCGGAAAATTGCCGAGACTGAGTACTCACTACCTCAAGTTATCGGAGAGACCTTGAGTGTTTACGAAGAACTGCATAGCAATTGAGGGCCCTTGAGAGGCAGATTTCTGGTTCATTGGCTGATGCGGCGTCGCAGTATTGTTACTTTGGTGCGAGCTTAATCAATGTTTGGTGGCACGGATACGTATACGTATACGTAT
Organism: Thalassospira sp. ABD4_177; assembly: GCF_056160125.1. NCBI lineage: Bacteria > Pseudomonadati > Pseudomonadota > Alphaproteobacteria > Rhodospirillales > Thalassospiraceae > Thalassospira > Thalassospira sp. ABD4_177. Next base: position 234,961 of record NZ_JBSWWO010000003.1, read on the forward strand.
ACTTCGTACTTCGAATGCCAAGTAACTCCCCAATCGGAGGCTGATAGTTGGCGCCGATCAAATATTTCGGGATGCTGCAACAAGCAAAACCTGTCATTTTTGAAGACAAATTAACTCTTTATTGCACATCAAAGAAATAATGCATGGGAATGGCGGAGAGGGTGGGATTCGAACCCACGGTACTATTGCTAGTACAACGGTTTTCGAGACCGCCCCGTTCGACCACTCCGGCACCTCTCCGCATGTGTGGTCTTGGCGTTCGAGGCGGTGTTTACCGGGATGAGCGGCAGATTGCAAGAGGGAAATCTCAAATTTCGCGGACTCTTTTGTCTGGGTTTTTGTGTGGGCTTTCCCGGGGCGGGGATTGGGCGGTTTTGAAACGGGCCGGTGCGCTGGCAAAACTGCGGCTGTGGTATGCGGGCCTGGGCGGCGGGAAAGGTCACTCTGTAGTTGACTCTGCGGGCCAAAAGCGTTAATTCAGCCGTTCTTCGCAGCGGTTCGGTATCTGTTAGCAGCGGCACCGAGCTGCGCGTTTGTGTTTCCAGAATGTTTTTCAGGAACTTTTAGATGTACGCAATCATCAAAACTGGTGGCAAACAGTATAAAGTTGCCGCCAACGACGTTATCAAAGTCGAAAAGATCGCTGCCCAGGCTGGTGAAACCGTGAAACTTGAAGAAGTTCTCATGGTTGCTGGCGACGGTGCGCCGAAGGTTGGTGCTCCGTTGGTCAAAGGTGCTTCTGTTACCGCAGAAGTTCTCGAGCAGGCCAAGGGCGACAAGGTGATCGTTTTCAAGAAAAAGCGCCGGCATAACTACCGTCGCAAAAATGGTCATCGCCAGAACCTGACTGTTCTGCGCATCAAGGACATCAAAGCCTGATTTATCAGGTCAAGATGCAGTTTTAGGAGAGTTTCATGGCTCATAAGAAAGCTGGTGGTAGTTCGCGTAACGGTCGTGACTCCGAAGGTCGCCGTCTCGGCGTTAAAAAATTCGGTGGTCAGGCAGTTGTTGCAGGCAACATCCTCGTTCGTCAGCGTGGCACCAAGTTCCATGCCGGTGACAATGTTGGCCTCGCCAAAGACCACACCCTGTTTGCGACTGTGAACGGTTCTGTCCAGTTCAAGTCGGGCTTCAAGGGTCGTACCTACGTAACCGTCGTTCCGGCCGAGGCGTAAGCCTCCCGTCGGCTGCGCGATACGTAGCAAGATTTTCGAGGGAGGAATGAGCAATCATTCCTCCCTTGTTTTATGTGATATAGAATTTCGGACCTCGTTGATGCGCGGTGATCGCGCGCCGGGGACCAAGACAAAATGATAAACGGGTGCGCCCGAAGGACCGGTTATGAAGTTTCTCGATGAAGCCAAGATTTATGTGCGCAGTGGCCGCGGCGGTGCCGGTTCGGTCAGCTTCCGCCGTGAAAAATATATCGAGTATGGCGGACCGGACGGCGGCGATGGCGGCCGCGGTGGCGACATCATTCTTGAGGCCGTCGAAAACCTCAACACCCTGATCGATTTCCGCTATCAGCAGCATTTCAAGGCCGAAGTCGGCATGCATGGCATGGGCCGGCAGCGCACCGGCCGTTCGGGCAAATCCATCACGATCAAGGTCCCGGTCGGCACACAGGTCCTCGCCGAAGACCGCGAAACCCTGATTGTCGATATGATCGAACCGGGCCAGACCTATATGATCTGTCGTGGTGGCGATGGCGGGCGCGGTAACACGCATTTCAAATCTTCCACCAACCAAGCGCCGCGTCGTGCCGAAGAAGGCTGGCCGGCAGAGGAAATGTGGGTCTGGCTGCGTCTGAAGCTGATCGCCGATGCTGGTCTTGTCGGCCTGCCAAATGCTGGTAAGTCGACCTTCCTTGCGGCTTCGTCGCATGCGCGCCCGAAAATCGCCGATTATCCCTTCACCACCCTGCATCCGCAGCTCGGTGTCGTGAATGTTGATGATCATGAATTTGTTCTTGCCGATATTCCCGGCCTGATCGAAGGCGCGTCCGAGGGCAAGGGCATCGGTACCCGCTTCCTTGGTCATATCGAGCGCTGCGAAGTTCTGATTCATCTGATCGACTGCGCCGAAGAAGACCCGGTCGCGACCTATAAGACGGTGCGCGAGGAACTCGAAGGCTATGCCGAAGAGCTCGTCGAAAAGCCCGAAATCGTCGCCCTGTCCAAGGCTGATCAGCTCCTGCCGGAAATGGTCGAGGAGCAGCGCGAGATCCTTGAAAAAGGCATCGGCAAAAAGGTCTATGTCGTATCAGGTGCCACCCACGAAGGGCTTAAGGAAATCCATCGTGAGATTCGTGCCCATATCGAGGGCGAACGTGAACGCCGCGCCATGGAAGGCCGCGAAGAAGAGGGCTTCCAGCCGTGACAAACCACGCCCTGGCGGATGCAAAGCGCCTGATCATCAAGGTGGGCTCGGCCCTGCTGGTTGATGAGCATACCGGCAAGCTGCGTCGTGCCTGGCTGGAGGCGCTTGCCGATGACATCGCCCTTCTGCGAGAACGCGGGGTCGAGGTGATTGTGGTTTCAAGTGGCGCCATCGCCCTTGGCCGCCGTTTGCTGGGGCTTGATCACCGCACGATCAGTCTGGCTGATAAACAGGCCGCCGCCGCCACCGGGCAAATCAGTCTGTCACAGGTCTGGCAGGAGGCGCTTGGACGCAATGGCCTGACCATGGCGCAGGTGCTCGTCACACTTGAAGACATGGAAGGACGTCGTCGGTATCTCAATGCCCGCGGGACCCTCAATGCGCTTCTGGCCCGCGGCGCCATTCCGCTGATCAATGAAAACGATACCGTCGCGACCGAGGAAATCCGGTTTGGCGACAATGACCGCCTGGGTGCCAAAGTCGCGCATATGATTTCGGCCGATACGCTGGTGCTGCTCTCTGACATCGATGGTCTTTATACCGCCGATCCGCGCAAGAACCCGGATGCCGATCTGGTCCCCGAAGTGCGCGAGCTGACAGCTGACATCTTTGATATGGCCGGTGTTGCGCCGACCATGTACAGCTCCGGCGGTATGGTGACCAAGCTGCAGGCCGCCGAAATCGCCATGAAGGCCGGCTGTCGCATGATCATTGCACGCGGCACCATCTATCATCCGCTCAAGGCCCAGCTTGAAGGCGCCCCCAACACTGTCTTCCTGCCAAGTGAAAGTCCGCTTGCCGCGCGTCGTCACTGGATCGCGACCTCGCTCAAGGCGTCAGGAGCGATTGTTGTCGATGCCGGGGCGGCCAAGGCCATGTCAGCTGGCAAGAACCTTCTGGCGGCCGGTATAACCGGCGTTGATGGCCGTTTCAAACATGGGGATGCCGTGCGGGTGCTTGGTCCCGACGGGGCGCAGATCGCACGTGGCATCACAGCCTATGGCGCAGAAGAAACCCGTCTTCTGATGGGCCATGCCTCGGGCGATATCGAAGCCACCCTTGGCTTTACCCGCGGCAACGCCATCATTCATTCCGATGATCTGGTGATGACCAAGTAGTAGAAGTCTAGATGCTGAACTGATCAGCCATCAGGACGCTAGATCAATTCACTTCAGAAATATCTTTCAGCTCCTGTTTCATTTTCCGCTTCAGTTCCTTGCGAAATATTCTTCTCGCTTCGCACTTAGAGATTCCCATCTTTCTAAGGTGAAAAAGTGCCTGTGCCTTAGCCTGCCTTCTGAAATCGTTCGAGCGGCTTACGAACCCCGTAAACATAAGACCAATGAAAAATGGTATGGCATACATAAATGCTAAAGCGACCAATATAATCAGAAACTCGCGCAGGCCAAGACTTGCAGGGCTCATGATCGCGTTAGAGATATGTTTCGAAAATGGTACGATTGTAAGGGCTAGTGGTGTCACGATTGCGATAATGATGCTGAAGAGTAAAATTTTTCCATTGATGCGACCGGGTAGCTTTTCGTAGGCAAGCGTCCGAGCAATTTCTTTAATCAGTTTATTGGCTCGCCATTTGTGTAACGACCGCACCGTTGCGCGTAAGCAAAGCGGTGGGGTGCGGAACAAAAGGATTGCGCTAATTGTGAGTAAGGACGTTAAGAGAGCAAGAGCGCTTGCTTCAAGATAGGAAATCAAAAGCTGTCCCCTTTTATCAGTATTTGATGATGTAAAAAAGGCCGCCCTCCAGTTTGAAGGGCGGCCTTTTTTTAATGGTGGCACTATGGTCCGTGAGGCGGACTTAAGCAGCCTGATCGGCAAGGGCACGGGCCATCTGGCTCAGTGCTTCCTGATGCTTCTCGTGCTTGATGCTTGCGAAGTTCCGGGCAAGTTCAAGGCACATACGCTGACGCGCATTAAGCTCGGTTTCCTGATTGCCTTCCAGGCCTTCATAGAAATAGCTTACCGGAACGCCCAGCACCTGGGAGATCTCGTAAAGGCGACCAGCAGAGATGCGGTTAATGCCGCGCTCATATTTGTGAGCCTGCTGGTAGGTAACGCCAATCAGGTCTGCCATCTGCTGCTGGGAAAGGCCCAGCATGATGCGACGTTCACGGATACGCTGACCAACATAACGGTCAGTGTCTGTCGCGCGGTTTGCGCGCTTCGGTTCTTCGGTTTGTGTGTTCTCAGTCATGTTATAATCCGTTATCAACCGCCAGTTATTATTCCCCACTTCGGATGCTGTCGAGCTTGTTGTTTTTGCCCGATGAACCATCGATCACGACACCTTTCAAGCGTCGCAAATTAATGGCTTGTACCTGAACATTGGTCAGATAATCATTGCAGCTTTCCGCCAGAAGCTAGCTATATAGGTCAATCGAGCTGTCTTTGTCTAGTGCAGAAGGCGAAAAAAAGACGTTCGTTTCTACGCTGTATGGTTTGTGATGTTGTGCATAGCTGGCATGCACTGTCTGAATGACCGGTGGTTGCAAAAGGTTTTCCTGAGGTAGGAGTTGGCCCAGAAGCTGGGTCCAAAATGCTGCACTGCCCCCAAGATCATGGGGTTGCAGCCACGCGCCACCATCCTGCACAATTTTTTCCACAGGCGAAATTTGTGCAAGTTGATCGATCCCGATCCCGGCAGGACCATCGGTTCCACTGCTCGCAGTCTCGGTCCTGCGGGCCGGGAGCATGGAAATCGGTGTGATCGCGGTCATGTGTTTTTCGGTCTATTGGGTCATTGTTGCCTGTGTATTTCGGGACTCCGTGCGTTTCGGTCATTAGTCATGGCAGTAACCCGGCAAAAATTGCCGCCTTTCGGCGGTGCCGGGCGTTCGAAAAGAGTTAACGAAAAGTTTATGCAGGATTGGTGCCGCGGCGTTGGGGCATCATTTGCCCGAATGTCTGTACTGTGCAGACAGGCATGAAAAAAGGCGAAGCGCATTTTTACGCTTCGCCTTTTTGATCCTGTCCCCGGGATGTGGATCGGGGCTGTCTTATTTTTTGTCGGATTTGCCGCCGCCAGCCAGATTGTTCAGCTGCGCCTGCATGGCTTCAAGCTGGTTTTTAAGCTCATCGAGCGAGGCATCCGATTTCGCACCTGTCGGCGCCGTCGGCTTTTGCGGGCCTTCGCCCGTCTGTTCGCCGTTTTCATCCTGCATGAAGGGCGAGAACATTTTCATCGTCTGTTCAAACAGCGCGATGTTCTGTTTGTTCATTTCCTCGAACTGGCCAAACGGGAACATGCCCTGCATGGTACCCTGCATATATTCGCGCATCTGTTCCTGATTATGGCCAAAGGCGCGCATTGCCTGTTCAAGATAGCTTGGCACCAGCCCCTGAAGGCTGTCGCCATAAAAGCCGATCAATTGCCGCAAGAAGCTGATGGGCAAAAGGTTCTGCCCCTTGTTTTCTTCCTCTACGATAATCTGGGTAAGGACCGGACGGGTGATGTCTTCGCCCGATTTCGCGTCATAGACAACAAAGTCGGTATTGTCTTTGACCATCTGCGAAAGGTGATCAAGCGTCACATAGGAACTGGTCGCCGTGTTATACAGGCGGCGGTTCGCATATTTCTTGATAACGATGCGGTCCTGATCATCTGATTTCTTGGTGGTCATGGCGTCTTTCCTGCTTCCCTGTTTCCCGGACGTTTGTCTGACGAACATTCGGTGGTGTCTTTCCACCTGCTTTGCGCCCCGATAAATCACGTGATCGAATTTACGATGTTGCGCAGCATTTTCGATTTTGCATTCGCTCAGAAGACCAAGAGAGTGCCGTGATTTTTCCAATGTGTCCAGTATTCAACGCGAAGTGCAGTGCGAAAAACAACTGCGAATACGGTTTGTTGCCACGCAGCACGGGAATTCGTTTTCCCTGGCCCGCCAACATTCTATAGTGGTCTGTAAGACAAATGCTTTGCATCAGGGAACAATAAAGGTGTCGCCGATGGCCCAAAGGAAGAACGGCGGAACAGACGGCCCGGACCCATCCGAAAACGAAAGTACTGCGTCATCGGAGGCCGATGACGAACGCCTCGATCAGCTTGCCCGCCAGTTCCTTGAACTTTGGCGTGAACAGGTTGCCGCGACCGCGGACGGCGCAACCGCGGCCAGCGCCATCGGGCGTCTTTATGCATCGCTCGGGGCGGACACCACCCGCATGGGTGAGGGGTTTGAAGCCTGGGGAAAGCTGATCGGTCAGATGGCAATGGGCCAGCACCCGGCTGCCGGAATGGTCAATCCTATGGGCGATGCCATGGCCGCTGCCAACCCGCTGCAGGCGATGATGGATCAAATGGCCAAGGCCGCGCGCGAATTGCCGGCGTCCCCCTTTGCCGGTATGCCGTTCGCGCCCGATATGTCGGCGATGGCGGGCATGGCAGGGATGACGCCAAAGCCGGGCACCTCTAAAGCCAAAACGACGCCCACGACCGGGGGTTCTGATGCGGCGGCCGCAGACGCATCCGATAAAGACGGCGTGGAAACATCCACGACCGACAAGCCAAAGAAGACTTCCAAAACCAAACGTGCTGCAAAAAATGCTGCAAAGGGGCAGGGGAAGAATGATCAGTCCGCCAAAACAAAAGCCGCTTCCGCCAAAACGCGAAAATCAGAGGCGGGCGGGGCCAAGGCCGCTTCCGATGCACATGGCAGTCGAGATGACGAGCTGGCTCAGCTCGCGCGCCGCATTGCCGATCTTTCTGAAACAATTGCTGCCCTGGAAGCCGGAACTGAAGGATCAGGCGGAACGTCTTCTGACGGAACTTGAAGCCTATCACCCTGACGATGTCGCCCAGGCGCTGGACCGTGTCGCATTTGATCGCCATGCCGGGTTCCATGACGGCGTGCGGTCGTATCAACGCCATCCCTATCGCCGCCCGCGCGATCAGGATCGCGAAGACCTGCCGATCATATGGGAAGAGGGCTCAACCCGGGTTTATGATTATGGCCCGACTGCCGGGGACAAGGCTGATGAGGATGGCAAGGTCGTGCTTTTGGTGCCCTCGCTGGTTAATCGCGGCTATATCCTTGATCTCAATGAAAAACGCAGCTTCGCACGCTATCTTGCCAAATGCGGCTATCGCCCGCTTCTGGTCGAGTGGGGCTATCCCGGCATGGACGAGGCCAATTTTGGCCTCGATGACTATGTTGCCGGTCGATTGGTGACGATCCTTCAGGACGTGGCGGATATCAATGGCGGGCCGGTGCCGGTGGTTGGCTATTGCATGGGCGGGGTTCTGGCCCTTGCTGCAACGCTTCTGGACCCGGCGCAGGTGTCAAAGCTTGTCCTACTGGCAACGCCCTGGGACTTCATGGCGGCCGGCCCGACCCAGTCGCGCATTGCGGCGGCCTTCGCACCGTCCCTGCCGCAAATGCTGGCCATCCATGACACGCTGCCCGTGGATGTGTTGCAAAGCCTGTTTGCCAGCTTGGACCCCTTCATGATCGGTGAGAAATTCCGCCGTTTTCAGGCCATGGCAATGGATTCCACCAAGGCCCATGATTTCGTCGCTCTTGAAGACTGGCTGAATGATGGGGTGCCCCTGCCTCGCCGGGTCGCGGTTGATTGTCTGATTGGCTGGTATGTCGAAAACCGCCCGGCCAAGGGGCAGTGGCAGATTGACGGCATTGATATCAACCCGGCCGATTTGTCCTGCCCGGTGCTGACCGTGATCCCGGAAAATGATCGCATCGTCCCGCCCGAAAGTGCGCAGGCCCTGTTTGATGCCTGTCCCGAAGACGTCCGCCAGGAACTCCATCCCTCAGCCGGGCATATCGGCATGATGGTCGGATCACGTGCGGAAAAATCCACCTGGAAACCGGTTGTTGATTGGCTGTCTGGGTAAGCCGTTTCTTTACTCCGCACTTTCGGTGGCAAGTTGAGCACGCTCTGGTGCCCAGCGCAGGGTCAGGCGGGCCAGAAGCGCGATGATGATCAGGGTCAGGATCACCCGCCCGACCAGCACCACCCAGATATCTGCCCCGAGGGCGAGCATGATCGCCGTATCCTCGATCAGGGAATGCGATAGCGACAACCAGCTGAGCGACAGGAAAAGTGTCCGTGGCGGATAATTGTTCTTGCGCGCCTCATCAATGATCAACGCCCCGCCATAGGTAATGCCAAGCAACACACCAATCGTCGTAACCGGTGCCACATCGCGCGAGATCCCCGAAATACGCAGCATCGGCATCATCGCCTGTGTGATGCGCGCAGTAATCCCGGTTTTTTCGAGGATATCCAGCAGGACCAGCAAGCCGACAATCACGCCAAAGGTCACCACAAGTGATTTGACCATCTGCATCGACCAGTCGATCCATCCTGCCAGACCGCTGGCGGCAGTTGTGGTTTCGCCACCGAGCATCCAGGAAAAATCAACCGGCTCGGACAGCCAACCGGTCATGTCACTGATCCAGGTCACCAGCGCGCCATAGGCAATCGCAGCACCCACGCGAAGCGCGGTGGTCGCCCAGAAACTCGCCCCGGCGCGTTTGACAATCGCCTGCTCGACCGGAAGTCCATGGGCAAACAACATCATTGCGCACAGGGCACTTAGCTGTGCCGCTGTCATATCAAGATGGGCTGCCAACCCGACAAAGGCGCCAACCGCGCCATACATGCTGACCAAAATACACGTCGCCCAGATCAGCCCGGCTTCTGGCGGCAAACCGATCAGCGCCATGACGGGGGTGAGCCAAGTGGATACCAGATCAACCGCGCCGAATTCCTCGGCAATTCGCACGATCACCATCACCGGCAACATTACCTTGATCAGGGTGATGAACAGTTTCTGGCTGCGGTTGATCAGATCAAAGGCATAGCGATGCATGGGGCGGCAATCCGTCTTCAGTGTTTGGGGCGCGTCCGGTCTGTTGCCCGGTCACAGTCTTTGGCGTCTTTAAAATCGTCGGTTCTCATCTGCACCACGGCGTGGGGCAGAGGCGACAAGCAGCTTTTGGTCGCAACCTCTAACGTTGCGGCTCAAGTCTGTCGAGGAGCGCGATCATGCCACGGGTTATTGATTTTCGTGCAGCGTATTTGTGCATCTTCGTGCAATATGGCAGCGTTATATTGCCAAATGACGCTGTGGAGTTGCGCAAAGTGCCCGAACTGGATCAGATCGATACCAAAATCCTGCGCCACTTGCAGGAAAACGCCGACATCCCCAATGCCGAGTTGGCCGACCGCATCGGGCTTTCGCCCTCGGCCTGTTTGCGTCGGGTGGCGAAGCTGCGCCAATCGGGCGTCATCCGCAAAACCGTCGCGGTGATTGATCCGGGAAGCGTCGGGCGCCCGCTTGGTGCTGTGATCAATCTTGAATTCCATCGTCACGGCAACCAGTTCCGCCAGGATTTCATTCGCAAGGTCCGCGACCTTGATGCCGTGCGCCAATGCCATGTCGTCACCGGCGAGGTTACCGGTGTCATGATCCTGCAGATGCGCGACATGGCCGAATACACTGCCCTTTGCGAAACGCTGTTTGATGCCGATGACAATATCGTCTGGTATCGCACCTATATCATCACCGAAACGCTCAAGGATGAAATGGGACCGGCCTTTTAGGTGGCGGCATCTCCTTGGGTGCATATGGCTGATAAATCGAAAATATTCGTGACATAGTCCTTAAAGTTGCGACTTGGGCTTGCGATTCTGCCGCCATAGGCACACACTCTATGTATCATTTGTCCACTTGCGTGGTGTGGCGTTTCGCTCATCGGTTGTGCGTCTTTGACTGACCCGAAAGTGGTAAGCATCAGCGCTTGGAAATTTGCTGCGGTGCGGTAAGATCAACGCTGGATCTGAGCAAGGCCCGTAACGACCTTTGCCCGATCTTTGGAAACGTAATCAGGATTAATCGGAGGATCTCATGACCGACGTCGTAATTGTGGGTGCCGCACGGACACCAATCGGCGCATTCAGTGGCACGCTGGCGAATACCCCGGCGCATGATCTGGGTGCTGTTGCCATCAAGGCTGCCCTCGAACGCGCAGGCGTTGAAGGCGACGCCGTAGATGAAGTGATCCTTGGTCAGGTCCTGACAGGTGGGCAGGGTCAGAACCCGGCGCGTCAGGCAGCCATTGGTGCGGGCATTTCGGACCGCGCCACCGCGTTTCTGATCAACCAGGTTTGTGGTTCGGGCCTGCGCACGGTCGCACTCGCCGCCCAGCAGATCATGACCGGTGATGCCAACATCGTTGTTGCCGGTGGTCAGGAAAACATGTCGCTTTCAACCCATGTCGCGCATCTGCGCAACGGGCACAAGATGGGCGATGTTAAATTCATCGACAGCATGATCAAGGACGGCCTGTGGTGTGCTTTCAACGGCTATCACATGGGCAACACCGCAGAAAACATTGCCAACAAATGGGGCATCTCGCGCGAAGAGCAGGACGCATTTGCTGCTGCCTCTCAGAACAAGGCCGAAGCCGCCCAGAAGGCTGGTCGTTTCAATGACGAAATCGCCGCAGTCACTATCCCGCATCGCAAAGGCGATATCGTCTTTGATGCTGATGAATATCCGCGTCATGGGGCCACCCCGGAAGGCATGGCCAAACTGCGCCCGGCCTTTGACAAGGAAGGCACGGTGACCGCGGGCAACGCATCGGGCATCAATGATGGCGCCGCCGCCCTTGTTGTGATGTCAGCAGACGACGCTGCCAAACGTGGCCTGACCCCGCTTGCGACGATCAAAAGCTGGGCGACTGCCGGTGTGGATCCGGCGATCATGGGCTCCGGTCCGATCCCGGCCTCGAAAAAGGCCCTTGAAAAGGCCGGCTGGTCGGCTGCCGATCTTGACCTGATCGAAGCCAACGAAGCATTTGCCGCCCAGGCGATTGCGGTTAACCGCGACATGGGCTGGGACACTGACAAGGTCAACGTCAATGGCGGTGCGATTGCGCTCGGCCATCCGATTGGCGCCTCGGGCGCACGTGTCTTCACCACGCTGCTCCATGAAATGCAAAAACGCGATGCCAAAAAAGGTCTGGCGACGCTCTGCATCGGTGGCGGCATGGGGGTTGCGCTTTGCGTTGAACGCTAAGCGGGCTTATGCCGACAATTGATTAGCGCGGGGCGTCCTCTTGACGGGGATGCCCCGTTTGCATTGATGCAGCATTTGCTGCGGTGCGACGAAAGACTAAACCGTTTTACAGACATCGATGATGGAGAGGTAATAAAATTTCATATATAACGCTTTTTATGGATTAAAGTTACGCAAGTCGTAGAAGGGCAAACGACGGAATCGTGACGATGACATGTTTAACGACACGTTTGATGAACGAAGTTTAGGGAGGCGACCATGACAAAAACAGCACTGGTAACCGGTGGAACACGTGGCATTGGCAAGGCAATCAGCCTGTCGCTGAAGGATGCGGGTTACACCGTGGTGGCAAACTATGCCGGCAATGACGAGGCCGCCAAGGCCTTCACCGATGAAACCGGCATCGCGACCTATAAATGGAGTGTCGCGGATGCCGATGCATGCGCCGAAGGCATCGCCAAGGTCGAAGCCGAAGTCGGTCCGGTCGATATTCTGATCAACAATGCCGGCATCACCCGCGACGGCTTCATGCACAAAATGGAGACCGAGCAATGGAATGCGGTGATCGACACCAACCTGAGCTCGCTGTTTTACATGACCAAGCCGGTCCTTGAAGGCATGCGTGCGCGCGGCTTTGGCCGTGTTGTGAATATCTCCTCGATCAACGGGCAGGCCGGCCAATTCGGCCAGACCAACTATTCCGCTGCCAAGGCCGGCGTACATGGTTTCACGAAGGCCCTTGCCCAGGAAGTCGCGCGTAAAGGGATTACGGTCAACACCATCGCACCGGGCTATATCAATACCGATATGGTGGCCGCTGTTCCGGAAAAGGTCCTTGAAGGCATTATTTCAAAAATACCGGTTGGCCGATTGGGCGAAGCAGACGAAATCGCCCAGGCGATCCTCTATCTCTGCGGCCCGAATTCCGGCTTCATCACCGGCTCCTGCCTGTCCATCAATGGCGGCCAGCACATGTTCTGATGTTTCGCCGGTCCGGCAAACATCGCCAAACAGCAAAACGCCCTGCAGTACTGCGGGGCGTTTTCTTTTGCGTGGGGTGTTCAGGCGTCGCGAACGCGAATATCGGCAATCACGGTGCCGTGGATAACCGTTCGCGCATTGGGAAGGTCGTTGCTGGTGGCTTTGTGGGTGGCGGTGGTGTAATCAAAGCCGTAGCTGCGCCAGCGGTCGATCAGGCGTTCGCGAAGGGTAACTTCGGGGACTTCGAGATAGATCGACAGTTCAAACAGCTTATGAAGCTGGTTCCACGGCGCCTGATCAAGCAGCAGGTAATTGCCCTCGACGAGGATTATCTTGTGGCGCGGGGTGATGGCGCGTGCCGAGCCGCGTGAGATTTCGAGGTCGCGGTCAAACAGCGGGACGTAGACATCTTCGTTTAGTGTGTCCCGAAGCGCGACCAGGGTGCGTTTGAGGCCGCTGACATCGAATGTCTCCGGCGCGCCCTTGCGGGCCAGAAGACCGCGCTCTTCGAGGATGCTGTTATCAAAGTGAAAGCCGTCCATCGGCACCACAGCAGCCCCGGCTTTATCACCCCCCAGATGGTGATAAAGCCGGTCGGACAAGGTTGACTTGCCCGAGGCTGGTGCACCGACAATGGCAACGAGGATGCGGCCATCGTCGGCGTGTCTGGCGCGAATGGCTTCCGCCAGATGATCAAGATCAGGTGTCATAAAGCTGTGGTTCTCATATCCGGGGCGCGCCGTCTCAAAGTATCAGGCAGCACTTTCTGCCGGCGGCTCCTTTGCGCCCGTCATGAAGGCAACCGCATCGGACATGCTATAATCATCGGGCTTGATCGTGCAAAGACGTTTGCCCAGACGATGAACATGAATGCGGTCAGCGACCTCGAACACATGCGGCATATTGTGCGAAATCAGCACAATCGGCATGCCGCGCGCCTTCACATCGGCAATCAGGTCCAGCACCCGTCGGCTTTCCTTCACACCCAAGGCCGCGGTCGGCTCATCCATGATCACCACGCGTGATCCGAATGCGGCCGCACGGGCCACAGCCACCCCCTGGCGCTGCCCGCCCGAGAGGGTTTCAACCGCCTGATTGATGTTCTGAATGGTCATCAGGCCAAGATCAGAAAGCTTTTCACGCGCCAGGCGCTGCATTTCCTTATGATCAAGTGCGCCGAAATACTTGCCCAGAAGGCTCTTCTTGCGAAGCTCGCGGCCCATGAACATGTTATCGGCAATCGACAGGGCGGGTGAAAGGGCGAGGTTCTGATAAACCGTTTCAATCCCGGCTTCGCGCGCATGCATGGGCGAAGTGAAATGGATCGGCTTGCCATCAAGCTCGATACTGCCCTCATCAATGGTCACCGCACCCGAAAGCGCCTTGATCAGCGATGATTTCCCCGCCCCGTTATCACCAATGACAGCAAGAACTTCGCCGGGAAAAAGATCAAAATCGGCGTAATTCAGCGCGGTGACACGGCCATAGCGTTTGACAATGCCGCGTGCCTTAAGAACAGGTTGGATTTCGTTGCTCATGACGACACCTTTCTGATCCACTGGTCAATGGCCACGGCAATAATGGTCAGCCAGCCAATCGCAAAGACCTGCCAGAGAACGTCCACACCGGCCAGACGAAGACCGGAATTAAACACGCCAACAATCAACGCCCCGATCAACGGGCCAATGATCGATCCGCGTCCGCCAAACAACGAGATGCCCCCGATGACAACGGCGGTAATCGATTGCAGGTTGGCTTCCTGAAAACTTTGCGGCGACACAGATCCCACACGTCCGATCGATGCCCACGCCCCGATCGCGCACACGAGACCCGCCAGGCAATACACCATGATCAGCGTACGGTTGGTGCGAATGCCCGAAAGCTCGGCGGCTTCCTTGTCATCGCCAATGGCATAAACATGCCGTCCCCAACTGGTGTGATTGAGGATGTACCAAAGCACCCCGAAGATCACCAGCATCAGGATCGAGCCATACGTGATCCGGGCGCCACCAAGTGCTATGCTTTCGCCAAAGAATTTCAAAAGCGGGGCGATCTCATCCAAAGTCTGGCTTCGGATGGACTGCGCCCCTGAAAGCCAAAGGTTGAGCGCAAAGAAGATGTTCCATGTGCCAAGGGTCACGATAAAGGGCGGAAGCTTGATCCGGGTCACCAGAAACCCGTTGAGTGCCCCGGCACAGATCCCGCCGATGCACCCGACCACAATCGCAATCGGGGCCGGAATGCCAATGGTCACAGCAAGCTGGCCCATAATGACCGACATCAGCACCATGATCGCGCCGACCGAAAGGTCAATGCCCGCAGTCAGGATCACAAGGCTTTGGGCCGCGGCCAGAATGCCGATGATCGACACCTGCTGCATGATCAGCGACAGGTTAAAGGGTGAAAAGAATTTACTGCCGGCGACAAAGCCGAAAATGATGATGGAAAATATCAGAACAATCACCGGCACCATGGTCGGGTTGCCGTGCAGGAAGTGCTGCACGCTGTCAAAAAGACTGCGGTGTTTATGTTCGAATTGCGCGACGCTGCTGTCGCTGGACTCAAGCGCGTGCTCGAATTCCTGTTTCTGGCGCGACGTTTTGGTCTCGCTCATCGTTTCCTCCGGACCTGGTTGCAAACAGGATCAGTTTCTTTGATCCGTCTACCAACACCCGTCCGGCTCTGATGGCCGGTTGGTTGCGTGCGGGTGTCATACCAAGTGTAAAGCAAAGTGGGACAAGGAGGGCTGGCGATAAAACTGCCCTCCTTCGAAGCAGGTCGGGATCAGGCCGGCATTAGCCCCAGCAACGATCCATTCCCTCGGCAACGTCGATTGACGGCACACCATCGGCCGGCTGATCGGTCACAAGGTTCACACCGGTGTTATAGAAGTTAAGACCTTCGCTGTTTTGCGGCTTTTCACCGCTATCAGCCCATGCCTTGATCGCTTCAATGCCTTTGGATGCCATCAGCAACGGATATTGCTGCGAGGTCGCACCAATCACGCCATCCTTGACGTTGGCAACACCCGGGCAACCGCCATCCACAGACACGATCAGAACGCCTTCTTCCATGCCGAATGATTTCAGTGCCTCATAGGCACCCGCCGCTGCCGGCTCGTTGATGGTGTAAACCACATTGATGTCCGGATCGCGCTGCATCAGGTTTTCCATCGCGGTACGGCCACCTTCTTCGTTGCCGTTTGTGACGTCATGGCCAACGATCCGGTCGTCATCCTCGTCCCCGATCTTGTTGGGGTCCTTGATGTCGATGCCAAATCCTTTCATGAAACCCTGATCGCGCAGAACGTCGACCGACGGTGCACTCGGTGCAAGGTCAAGCAGGGCGATCTTGGCATTGGCAGCATCTGCGCCAAGCTTGGCCGCTGCCCACTGACCAATCAGCTCGCCGGCCTTGAAGTTATCGGTGGCAAAGGTCGCATCGGCCGCATCAATCGGCTCAAGCGGTGTGTCGAGTGCAATGACGATCAGACCGGCATCACGCGCCTTTTTGACGACCGGGACAATCGCCTTGGTGTCCGATGCCGTCAGAAGGATGCCCTTAGCACCCGATGCGATGCACGATTCGATAGCCTGAACCTGTGTTTCATGGTCGCCATCAATCTTGCCCGCATAGGTCGAAAGATCGATGCCAAGTTCTTCGGCCTTGGCCGATGCCCCTTCCTTCATTTTCACAAAGAACGGGTTGATGTCGGTTTTGGTGATCAGGCAGGCGCCGATTTCGTCGGCTTTTGCTGCGTTCGGAGCCGCAGCAATACCCAGTGCAAGCGCACCAAGGGCGGCGCCAAGAAGTGCTTTCTTCATTTGTTTCCTCCCAGGACTGAACCTGAATATGTGGCCATTTGGGTCTGATTTGGTTGTTTTCCAACAGGTCGTGACGCACTTTTTGTGACGGGTCTTCAACCTGTATGGTGCATACGACACACCAAATGCGCGAACCTGTCAATTAATAAATCCGATTGATTTATTAATTATTCCTGTCACTCTGATCGGTAATCAGGCTATCTAAAGCCTGAGTGGGAGGACCAAATGTCAGACAGCATCTCTGCCAACCCGGATGATACCGGGGCGGATGATCGCACGACGCGTCCGCTGCATCCGGGCGGCGGCGCAAATCAGCTTCGCGTGCGCGCCTATAACGAACGGCTTGTGCTGTCGCTTGTCCGTCGTAATGCCGGTCTGTCCAAGGCCGAAATCGCACGGCTTTCCGGCCTGTCTGCCCAAACCGTTTCTGTCATCATGCGCGCCCTTGAAAAGGACGGCCTTCTGATGCGCGGCACACCTGTGCGCGGCAAGGTCGGCAAGCCCAAAGTCCCGATGGCGCTTAACCCCGACGGGGTTTATTCCTTTGGCCTTAAGATCGGCCGGCGCAGTGCCGAATTGATCTTGCTGGATTTCGTTGGCTCTGTGCGCGCGACCAAGCGTGAAGCCTATAAATACCCGACGCCTGATGGCATTCGCCGTTTCGTTCGGGAATCGGTCGATAACATCACAACCGGTCTCACGGCTGACCAGCTTGATCGCATTGCCGGGATCGGGATTGCCGCCCCGTTTGAGCTTTGGAACTGGGTTGATGAAGTCGGCGCCCCGGTCGAAGACATGAATGCCTGGCGCGAGGTTGATCTGGTCGACACCATCGGCGCCATCGTGCCGTTCCCGGTCTTTCAGCAAAACGATGCGACCGCGGCCTGTGGGGCGGAGCTGGTCTTTGGCCTGGGGCCGAACTATTCCGACTTCGCCTATTTCTTCATCGGATCCTTCATCGGCGGTGGCGTGGTGCTTAATCAGGCGCTCTATGCCGGGCGCACCGGCAATGCAGGCGCCTTTGGCTCCATGCCTGTGTCATCTCGTAGCGGCCATCCCAGCCAACTGATTGATCAGGCATCCATCTTCGTGCTCGAAGAAATGCTGACCCGTGAGGGGCGCGATCCTGCGATGCTGTGGCGTGATCCGGACTACTGGCATGGTTTGGGCGAAACGCTTGATATCTGGATTGCCCATACCGCGCGCAGTCTGGCGATTGCCATCACCTCGGTCTGTTCGGTGATTGATTTCGAAGCAGTGATTGTTGATGGCGGCTTCCCGGCCGATGTCTGTGAACGGGTGGTTGCCGCGACGCGTGCCGCCATTTCCGAACTCGACCTGCAGGGGATTGAACGCCCCCATATCGAACAGGGACGGGTGGGCAGTGCCGCCCGCGCCATCGGGGCGGCAAGTCTGCCATTGTTCTCGCGCTATCTGCTTGATCAGAATGTGCTGTTCAAACAGATGGCCTGAGCCAAGTTTTCTCTAGAAGTTGTCTTTGCGCTTGCGGATCTCGGTAAAGATCGCAACCGGGCTTTCACCCGTCATGCCAAGCGCCTCGGCAACGGATGGATCATCGGCGCGCAGGAACGGGTTGGTGGCAAGTTCCACATCCAGACGCGATGGAATGGTGGGCAGGTTGCGCGCCCGAAGCCCATCAATATCCTGGCACCGTGCGGTCAGAATCGGATTGTTGGGCTCAATTGTCTGCGCAAAGCGGGCATTGGCCTGGGTATATTCATGGCCGCAATAGACCTGCGTGCTGGCCGGCAGGTTGCGGAACTTGCAAAGCGAGGTCCACATTTGCTCCGGCGTGCCTTCAAACAACCGCCCGCAACCGAGCGCAAACAGGCTGTCACCCGAAAACAGCGCCGTAATCGCCGGGAAGTAAAAGGCGATATGGCCGCTGGTGTGGCCCGGGACATCAAACACCCGGCCTTCCAGATCACCAATCAGGACCTGATCTCCCTCCGCAGAGGTTTCATCCATGTTGGGAATGCGCGCAGTTTCGGCGGTCGGGCCCAGCAGTTTGGCGCCATATTCCTCGATCAGTTCTGCATTGCCGCCGATATGGTCATGGTGGTGATGGGTGTTGATCACCAGGTCCAGTTTCCAGTCACGTTCTTCAAGGGCGTCAATCACCGGGGCTGCTTCGCCCGGATCGATGATGGCGGTGACTTCACTGCGGTGGCAGCGCACAAGATAGGTGTAATTGTCTGAAAGACAGGGAATGACGATCACTTCACCGGCGGCCATAACGTACCTCTGAACCTGAATTAGCTTTGGTCCAAGACTATCAGGATGTTGTGTCTTGAAACAATCACGCAAAACCGACTGGCTTGGATTGCAAAAACATTCCCGTGCCGGATCGGGAATGATAGGCTGATCTCATGCGTCAGGATGTCGTTGATCTTCACCGTTTTTATGCCAGCAGCATCGGGCAGGCCGCCCGTCGTCTGATCCGCAGGCGTTTGCGCGTCATGTGGTCGGATGTCCGGGGCATGCGCGTGCTGGGCTTTGGCTATGCCACGCCCTATTTGCGCCCCTTTATTGGCGAGGCAGAGCGCGTCATGGCCTTCATGCCCGCGCGCCAAGGCTGCGTGCATTGGCCCGCTGACGAGCAGAACCGTGTTGCGTTAACCGAAGAAACCATGTTGCCGCTGCCGGACAGTTCGGTGGACCGTATTCTTCTGGTGCATCTGGTCGAACATTCCGATTCCATGCGCCGCTTGATGCGCGAATGCTGGCGCGTTTTGACGCCCAATGGCCGGATTGTCGTGGTGACGCCCAACCGAAGCTCGCTCTGGTCTTGGTCGGAAAAGACGCCGTTTGGCTATGGCCACCCCTATAGCGTTTCACAGCTTCAGAACCTGATGCGCGAAAACATGTTCCTGCCGGTCCAGCACAGCCGCGCCCTGTTCATGCCGCCGACCAATATCCGGCTGTTGCTGCGTTGGTCGCAGATGTTTGAAAATATCGGATCGCGCCTGTTCAAGGCCTTCGCCGGTGTCTCTATCGTCGAGGCCGGCAAGCAGCTTTATGCAAGCTCGGGCACGCCACAGCGCAAACGCCGTCTGGTGCATATCCCGGTAACCGTGCCGCCACTCCGCCCGGCCGATGGCAATCATCAGCACCTTGTTACCCATAAACGGGACAAACGAGACAATCAAGCCAATGATCCCCAGAACAGCCAATCCGAAAGCTGTGAGAAAAATGGCGAAGTCATAGGTAATCGTCGATTGCTCAGCGTGCAGATGCGGCAAGGCCAATCCCGAAACTGACAAAAATCGTGCCTGAAATGCGCTGGAACCATTTCTTGCCATTGCCGATCAGGAACCGGCGCGACCGCGCCGCAAACAACGCATATCCCATGATCGATGAAAACGACATGATGACAAAGGTGGCGTCCATGATCGCAAACTGCATTGCCAGCGGTTTTGTGTGATCGATGAAAAGCGGGAAGAGTGCTGTGAAGAAGGCAATGGCCTTCGGATTGCTGGCCGATACGATCAAACCTTGTGCGTAAAGGCGAAGTGCACTTGGTCGACCGGAAGGAACAGCTATTGGATCAGTATGGGTTGTGCCAGCCACGCGACTTTCGCGCCAGAATTTGATGCCCAGCCAGATCAAATAGGCCGCACCCACATAATGGATGATCGTGAACAAAAGACCTGATGTCATGATCAGGGCGCCAAGCCCCAATGCGGATAGTAGACCCATCAGACCGGTGCCAGTCACACAGCCCAGTGCCCCAAGAAGGGACGCACGCATATCAAAGCGGATGGTGTTGGTAATACCCAGCATGATGGCCGGGCCCGGTGTCAAGGTCGCGATCAGAACAGCAAGGAAATACAGGGCGAATTCATCAAGTGTCATGGTGGCGCACTTCAAGTGGTTCATGGGGCGATGGATCAGCCATACAAGTCCAAGTCAAGTATCCTGTCAATTGGCGAAAATGCGCGACACATCGGCAAAAGCAAACAGGCCACCGAATTTCGGTGGCCTGTTGTTTCAAATATACCGCGAAGATACCCGAACTTAATGTTCGACGTCGCGCCAGATTTTACGTTTCACCGCATAGAGCATTGCGGTCAGAACGATCAGGAACAGGATCACTTTCATGCCCAGCGCCTTGCGGGCTTCAAGTTCCGGCTGTGCCGTCCAGTTCAGGAACGCCGAAATGTCACGTGCGTGCTGTTCAAGGGTCATCGGGGTACCGTCCGTGTACTCGACCGCTTCATCATAAAGCGGCGGAGCCATGGCGATCTGATGGCCCGGGAAGTAGTGGTTGTAATACTTCCCGTCAGCAAGGTCGAAGCCCTCAGGTGCTTCGTCCTCATAGCCGGTCAGAAGGCCGAACACATAGTCCGGGCCACCCACACGTGCCTTGTTCATCAACGAAAGATCCGGCGGAATGGCGCCGCCATTCGATGCCGCAGCCGCCTTTTCGTTCGGGAACGGAGACGGGAAGTAATCCGCCGGGATGCCCGGACGGTCGAACATGTCGCCGTCGTCATTCGGGCCATCCTCGATGTCATACTCCGCAGCAATCGCCTTGATCTGGTCTTCGTTGAATCCAATGCCCTCAAGGTTACGGAAGGCAATGAAGCGCAGGCTGTGACAGCCGGCACAAACGTTCTTGAAGACCTGGAAGCCACGCTGCAGCTGTGCACGGTCATAGGTGCCAAACAGACCCTGCCAGCTCCAATCCTGTGCCGCAGGTGCCGGCTGATCGCCGCCAGCAGCCTTGGCTGCACCACCAGTGAATGCGGTTACCGCGAAGGCGGCAGCAATTGCGGTCAGTGCGAACTTACGCATTTGCACCCTCCTTCAAAACAGATTCGCTGATGCTTGCAGGAAGCGGTTTGGTGCGTTCAAGTTTTCCAACCAATGGCATCACCACAAGGAAGTGTGCGAAATAGTACAGCGTCGAAAGCTGACCCATCACGATGACTTTCAGACCCGGAATACCCAGGAAGTAGTCATCCGGTGCCTTCGCCCCGCAATAGCCGAGGATGAAGGTGTCGATCACAAACAGCCAGAAGAACCATTTGTAAACCGGACGGAATTTCGAGCTGCGAACTTTCGACGTATCCAGCCACGGAATAACGAACAAGATCACGATCGAGGCAAACATCGCCAGCACGCCAAGCAGTTTTGCCGGGATGCCAAAGATGGTGAAGTCGATCGACCGCAGGATCGCGTAGAACGGCAGGAAGTACCACTCCGGCACGATGTGCGGCGGCGTGACCAGCGGGTTCGCCGGAATGTAGTTATCCGGGTGACCAAGATAATCCGGTGCAAAGAACACAAACGCCGAGAAGAAGATCAGGAATACGCCCAGACCGTACAGATCCTTGATCGTGTAGTACGGATGGAACGGAATGCTGTCTTGCGGTGTTTTGATTTCAACGCCCGTCGGGTTGTTCGAGCGCACGCTGTGCAGTGCCCAGACATGCAGGACAACAAGGCCCAGAATGACGAACGGCATCAGATAGTGCAGCGAGAAGAACCGGTTCAGCGTCGGGTTATCAACCGAGAAACCACCCCACAGCCAGGTCACCAGCGGATCACCGATGATCGGGAAGGCAGAAAACAGGTTGGTAATAACCGTTGCACCCCAGAAGGACATCTGGCCCCACGGCAGGACATAGCCCATGAACGCGGTTGCCATCATCGCCAGAAGGATCAGGATACCGATCCACCACAGCATTTCACGCGGTGCTTTGTATGACCCGTAATACAGGCCACGGAAAATGTGAATGAACACAACGATGAAGAACATCGATGCGCCGTTCATATGGATATAACGGATCAACCACCCATAGTTCACATCACGCATGATGCGTTCGACAGACTCGAACGCCATGCTGGTATGCGGGGTGTAGTTCATCACCAGGAAAATCCCGGAGAGAATCATCGTCACCAGAACAAAACCGGCCAGGGAACCGAAGTTCCACATATAGGACAGGTTTTTCGGTGTCGGATATTCGTATGCAGAGTGGTGCAGCATGGAGATGACCGGAAGACGGTCGTCAACCCATTTGACCACTTTGTTGTTCCACTGAGGTGTGCTCATAAACCTGCTCCTTACCCGATCCGGACCGACGTGTCGGTCAGGAATTCGTATTCCGGAACGACAAGGTTCAACGGTGCGGGGCCGCGGCGGATACGGCCCGACGTATCATAGTGCGAGCCATGGCATGGGCAGTACCAGCCATCATAATCACCACGGGTTTCGCCTGTGGCCGTGCCCATCGGAATGCAACCCAGATGGGTGCAGACGCCGACGACGATCAGCCACTCTTTCTTTTCGACGCGTGCATCGTCGCTCTGCGGATCGACGAGTTCATTCAACGCGACCTCGTTGGCCTCATTGATTTCGCGTTCGGTACGATGGCGGATGAAGACAGGTTTGCCTCGCCACATCACCTTAATTGCCTGGCCAACCGGGATGTTGGCCAAATTTACCTCAACCGAGGCAAGTGCGAGAACGTCCTTGGACGGGTTCATGCTGTCCACGAACGGCAACAACGCACACCCGACGCCAACGGCGCCGACTGCTGTGGTCGCCAAGGTCAGGAAATCCCTGCGGTTCTCGTCCGGCTGCTCGCCGGATGAATGCACCGTTTGCGACATAATTAATCCCTCTTTCTGCCCCCAAAACAGGCATGCGGCCTAAAACAGGCATACGACCAATTTGGTAATGCGGAATGCCAAAACCAAGACTTAGGACATCATGCCGGATTTTCCATTGATGAAAATCAAACAATTCCGTTCCCAGAAGCCTTTAGACCTGTTTGAGGTCGTATACTAACAAAAAACCGGTTTGTTAAGGAGAACTTGGAGTTGCAAATTGTTTGCATTCAACTGGATCAGAAGGTTTTGCGCTGCACAAATCGGTAAAACATAGCGTAAATGCGGGTATCGGGCCCTTTTACCGGCCAATGACTTGCGGCTTTAGTTTTTCATATTCCAAAAAAGTCTAATAGCGACGCTAACGGGTAATTAGATTTATCCATCTTGGACAAAGCCGTTAGACAAAATATCGAAAACGATTCTACAAAGAGCGCATGAGAATCTGCTTATTCGAACCCGACATTCCGCAAAATACCGGTACGATCCTGCGCATGGCCGCCTGCTTTGGCCTGCCGGTCGATATCATTGAGCCCTGCGGGTTTCTTTTGACCTCGGGCGCGCTCAAACGTGCGGGGATGGATTATCTGACCAAGGCCAGCTATATACGCCATGCCGATTGGCGCGCCTTTGTCGAAGCCCGCGAAGACGGAACACTGCCGGGGCGTCTGGTGTTGCTGACGACCAAGGGGGCCGAACCCTATTGCGATTTTGAATTTCGCGCCGATGATATCCTGATGCTGGGCTCGGAAAGCAAAGGGGTGCCAGATCAGGTGCATGACTATGTTGATGCCCGCGTCGTCATTCCGATGCAGCCACAGATGCGATCGCTGAATGTCGCCATGGCAACCGCAATGACACTGGGCGAGGCGCTCAGACAGACGAATGGCTTTCCTGCAAGCCAGCCCGGCGCAGGACCTGTTGAATAAACCAAACGAGTGACGCAATGACGGACGCAAAGAGTGCTGCAAAACAGGCAATGAAAACGAGCACCGACCACAAGGTCGAGGATGCCGTGATTGCCAAACGCAAACAAATCGCCCAGGACTGGTTCCGCCAGTTGCGTGATGACATTTGCGCCAGTTACGAAGCGCTTGAAGACAGTTATCAAGGCCCGCTTTCCGATCGCGCACCGGGGCGTTTTGAACGCACCGTGTGGGAGCGCGGCGAAAACGAGGGCGGCGGCGAGATGTCGGTCATGAAGGGCCGGGTGTTTGAAAAGGTCGGGGTTAATATCTCGGTCGTGCATGGCGCGTTTTCCGAAAAGTTCCGCAAGGAAATTCCCGGTGCCGACGAAAACCCGAACTTCTGGGCTGCGGGCATTTCAATGGTTGCCCATCCGTACTCGCCCCATGTGCCCGCCGTGCACATGAATACCCGCCACATTGTCACGACCAAGGCATGGTTTGGCGGTGGCGCCGATCTGACCCCGGTCTTCCCCAAGGATCAGGATACCGCTGATTTCCACGCGGCGCTTAAGTCCGCCTGTGATGCCCATGGCGATGACTACTATGATCTCTTCAAAAAATGGTGCGATGAATATTTCTGGCTGCCGCACCGCAACGAACCGCGCGGTGTTGGCGGGATTTTCTATGATTATCTCGATGCCGATTGGGATGCCGACTTTGCCTTTACCCAGGATGTCGGGCGTGCGTTTCGCGATATCTATCCGGAACTGGTCAAACGCCACTACAACAAACCTTGGACCGATGAAGAACGCCGCGCCCAACTGATCAAGCGGGGACGCTATGTCGAGTTCAATCTGCTCCATGACCGCGGCACGCGCTTTGGCCTGATGACCGGCGGCAACACCGAAGCCATCCTGATGTCGCTCCCGCCCGAAGCGAACTGGCCGTAAATAAATCGAATGCTCCTCAAACAGACCATACAGCTGTTTGAGGGGGTAAAAGCTTCCCACACTTTTGGGGCAGCGCGTTAGTGTAGGAAAAGCAGACCTACTCCCTCCGTTGCCCCAACTTGTCTCGCGGCATCAAGATTAGGTCATATCAAGTCCGTCGAACGGGTCTTCGCCAAATTGCTGGGAATAGAGTTGTGCGAAGAACTCCATGTAGGAAAGCTCATTGTCGCTTAGGCTGCCCGATGCAGAATCCGAGGCGGAAGTGCCAAACATTTCAGCATGCATTTCACCTGATTGGGGTCGCTCATCGGGTGCAAAGACCTCAATCTCGATGCTATCGCCATAGCGACCTTTCAAAGCTTGGGAAACTTGATCTGTCGCATAGGCGTTGAACTCTTCCTCATTCATTCCTGTTTTTTCCGCAAAGGTCACAGCGCGCTGATAAGCGCCGCCATCGGAAATTTCGGTCATGGTAAGTCCGGTATTTAAGCCCATCGTACCGACCAGTTTGCCATTCAATCGAATGGCGGAATAAATTGGCTGTGCGTTCTGCCAGGCCAATTGGTCTTCGTTATTGTTTTCGAGCTTTGCCCTGAAAATTTCTTTCTGGCGCATCATCATCTGGTGCGCCTCTTCGGATTTTCCCGCAACAAATTTGGGCTCGAACGGCTGTTGGGCCGTTGTCATGATGTGTGATGGCGTGGATGTCATCGTTTTTTCTCCTGCTGCGCAAACAAAGGTTGCAAAAGCAGCAGCATTTTTCGTGCCAAAAGCCGGGCGAGGGGAAGCTAGCGAATTCTATCAGCCAATCGCGTCATAAGGTCCATACGCTCATGGAAAATCGAAACGACCAATGCGGGCGCATTTTCGCGTGGCAGACAAAAGACGTAATGTTGCGCGCAGCGCGCCATCCGAAGGTTCGGGAAAAGGTCGCTCATGTCGTGATATGAACCGCGTCCGGCGACAAGATCATCAATGCCCTTTTCCAGCGCGGCGACATAGCGCCGCACTTGGGCTGGGCCCCACTCCTTGTTGGTATAGCGAATGATCCCGCGCAGATCGGCTTCTGCCTCTGCGCTAAGGATATAACCCGTCACGCGGGCTTCTCGCTCAGTTCTTCCTCAAGGATTTCAGCGATATTTTTGGACGAAACGTTCCCCGCAAACCCATCCTGGATGCGATTTTCGAGTAGGGCTTTCAGCTCCATCCATGCCTTGTCCGCATTGGCATCGTCCGGGAATAACCGTTCAAGCGCGTATTGCTTGATGGTTTTACCCTGCAAGGCCGCCGTTGCCTTCAGGCTTTGATGCTGCTGGTCGGTGATGTCGATCGTCAAGCGGCTCATAGGGTAATCTCCCAACAAATGTACAAACCCACATTAACACATATGTGGGTTTGTTGCTATTGCGTGGTCCTGTTCATCAAAGGGACTGTTTCCCGGCGATGTCGGCCATTATTTGTCACGTGCAGCAAAAATCCGCCCGATGGTGTTGAGCAAAATCTGCGCTGCCAGAATGGCGGTTGTTCCGGTGTGATCGTAATCCGGCGCAACTTCCACCAGATCAATGCCAACGATATCGCCCCGCTTGGCAAGGCCAGCGATGATTTCCAGCACGTCATAATACAGGAACCCGCCATGGCTGGGGGTGCCTGTACCGGGCGCGATGGACGGATCAAACCCGTCAATATCAATCGTCAGGTAATAGCGTTTGCCCGCCGGAATACGCTCCAGAACACCCTCGATACCAAGCTTGCGAACCTGGCGCACAGACAGGATGTCTGATCCCTGTTCGCGGGCATAGTCGTATCCTTCCTTGGCGGTGGAGGACACATTGCGAATGCCAAGCTGGGTCATGCCCGACACCCACGGTTTTTCAATCGCACGCCGCATCGGGTTGCCGTGGCCATTGCGCACCCCGTGGCGTTCATCAACGAAATCCAGATGGGCATCAAACTGCACCACATGCACCGGTTCCTGTTCGGAAAACGCATTGATGCAAGGGATATTGATCGAATGATCGCCACCCAGAACAACGGGCAGGGCACCGGCCGCCAAAATCTTGCGCACACCAAACTCGATATTGGCGTGGCTGTTGATCGTGTCGGTATGAATGATATCCGCATCGCCAATATCGACCATCCGGACCCCTTCAAGATAGGTCACGTCATCTTCATGGTCATAGGCCCCGGCATGGCCAAAGGCAAACAGCGTCGATGCCTCGCGAATGCCGCGCGGGCCAAACCGTGCACCTGATCGCCATTGGGTGCCAAAATCAAACGGCGCGCCAAGGATCGCAACATCGGCATCAATCGCATCCCAGTTCTCGACATAGGGGCTTTTGGAAAAGGTCGAAATGCCAACGAATGGCAGGTTCAACCGCCCGCTGTTATAGCCATGCTCTGTCATGAAAAATCCCCTGTCGAATATGGTGTGCGCGAAGCCTCACTCTAGGGGACTGGGTGCTGCTGTTACAGCAAAGAATGCAGGAATTTGCGAGGGATCAGGTCTCATTGGTCAGCCAATCAAGCAATGTGGTTGTCGTATCGCTGACCGACCGGCTGGGCACCACCCAGTATCCGCGATCCGGACGGCTGACTTCCCCACCAACCGTGACGAGCGACCCTTGCTCGATGTGATGCTCAATCAATCCCCGCCAGCCCAGTGCCACGCCCTGTTCAGCAAGGGCGGCCTGAATGACAAAGCCATAGGTGTTAAGCCCCAGATCCCCCTTCGCTGGTTCGCGGTCAATTCCGTGATCGGCAAGCCAGCTTTCCCACGTTAGCCAGCGTGCTTTGCCCGTCACTTCCAGATGCAAAAGGGGTGCTCTGGCAAACTGGGCCGGATCATCAAACGGGCCGTATCGCTCAAGAAAGCCCGGCGTGCAGACCGGCACGACCCGCTCGGGGATCAGAAGTTGTGCCGTTTCGGGGAAATCGTCGGCACCGCCAAACAGCATGGCCGCATCGGTTTCCCGGCCAAGTTCATCATCAAGGCCTTGGGAAGCAATGATATGGACTTCGGCCTCGGGATGCAGGCGGCGGAAATCGGTCACACGCGGCATCAACCAGAAGGCCGCGAAGCCAAAATCGGTAAAAATCCGTACCGCGTGATCCTGTGAGGATCGCCGGGTATCACGCGCGGCCTTGTCGATATGCTCGACACTGCTTTGCACCGCCTCAAACAGGATTTCACCGGCATCGGTCAATCGACTGCCACCTTGCGATCGGTGCAGCAGCGAGACGCCCAACTGATCCTCGACCCGCTTGATCTGATAGGTCACGGCAGGCTGGCTTAACCCCAACTCACGGGCCGCCCGCGTCAGACTGCCCAGCCGTCCAACTGCTTCGAAAATCCTCAGCCATCCAATGTCGAGCGGTCTTTGCATTATAAAAATTCTTTATGGAAGTAATTAAAAAACACCGGGTTTCTTTGGCTATCGATTTATGGATTTAATGTACGCCACGCGATCAAGGTCAAGCGGAATTAAATAAAGACCCGATAAATGACACCCGAAAAGGGGCTGGGTTGGCGCTTGCTTTGGCTCGCATCAAACGACTAGGGGTGCTTTTATCGTCAATGCTGCCATCTCGGTGATGGGCGGATTGCACCCCATGAAGGAGTGCATGACCAAATGACGTCCCCGAATATTCTGATCCTGATGGCCGACCAACTGAACGGAACCTTGTTCCCCGATGGTCCTGCGGAATTCCTTCATACGCCGCATTTGCGCAAACTCGCTGAGCGTTCGGCGCGTTTTCGCAATTGCTATACAGGCTCCCCGCTTTGTGCCCCGGGACGGGCGTCCTTCATGGCCGGTCAGCTACCAAACCGCACGCGGGTTTATGACAACGCGGCCGAATTTTCGTCTGACATTCCGACCTATGCCCATCACTTGCGCCGCGCGGGATATTACACCTGCCTGTCGGGCAAGATGCATTTCGTCGGTCCCGATCAGCTGCACGGTTTCGAAGAACGCCTGACCACCGATATCTATCCGGCGGACTTTGGCTGGACCCCGGATTATCGCAAGCGGGGCGAGCGCATTGACTGGTGGTATCATAATCTTGGCTCTGTCACCGGTGCCGGTGTCGCCGAGATTTCCAACCAAATGGAATATGATGACGAGGTCGCCTACAACGCGACGCATAAGCTTTATGATCTGTCGCGCGGTCATGATGAACGCCCGTGGTGCCTGACGGTAAGTTTCACTCATCCGCATGACCCCTATGTCGCGCGCAAGAAATTCTGGGATCTGTATGAAGACTGCCCGGAACTTGAACCGGATGTGGCCCCGTTTGATTTCGACGATCAGGACCCGCATTCCCAACGTCTGATGCATGCCAGTGACTACACCGCCTTTGATATCCAAAAGGAAGATGTACGTCGTTCCCGTCAGGCCTATTTTGCCAACATCTCCTATATCGATAACAAGGTCGGGCAGATCATGGAGGTGCTTGAAACCACTCGTCAGCTCGATAACACCATCATCGTCTTTGTCTCCGACCATGGCGACATGCTGGGCGAACGCGGTCTCTGGTTTAAAATGAGCTTCTTCGAGGGCTCCGCTCGTGTGCCGTTGATGATGGCCGGCCCGGGCATTGCGCCGGGCCTTTATACCGACCCGGTTTCAAGCCTGGATGTCACCCCGACGGTGGCCGATCTTGCCGGGATTTCCATGGATGAAGTGCAGCCCTGGACCGATGGCATGTCGCTTTGTGGAATGCTTGAAGGCACGCCACGTACGGAGCCGGTCCTGATGGAATATGCCGCCGAGGGGTCCTATGCCCCGCTGGTCTGTATCCGCGAAGGCAAATGGAAATACACCTATTGCACGCTTGATCCCGAACAGCTTTTCGATCTGGAAGCCGATCCCAAGGAACTGACCAACCTTGCAGCCGATCCGGCCCATGCCGATCAGCTTGAAGCATTCCGCAAGCAGCGTGCTGCGCGTTGGGACATGGATGCCTTTGATTCCGCAATTCGCGAAAGTCAGGCACGCCGCTGGATCGTTTACGAGGCGCTTCGTAACGGGTCCTACTTCCCGTGGGATTACCAGCCGCTGCAAAAGGCGTCCGAACGCTATATGCGCAATCACATGGATCTGAATGAGGTCGAAGACAAACAGCGCTTCCCGCGAGGGGAGTAAGAAGCAGCGTCGGCCAGCCATGTGGGACGGCTGGCCGGCGCTGCCTCAACTCAATTACGAAACCATTGCGACACCATGTCACCAGATTACGAGACGACAAAAGTGCCTAATCAACACCGCCTCGCAGTCCGGCCCGACGCTTTTCGTGCTCGACAGCTTTGTTGAGAATGTCGGCAACTATATCAGCAATCTGGTCGTGATCAGCTTCTGGAGCGAAGCCTACAACGACAGCAACTGGCAGGCTGGCCGGACGATCTTCTATTGGGCCTGGTGGGTGTTATGGTCACCGTTTGTCGGCATCTTTTTTCCCGCATTTCTCGCGGTCGCACGGTGCGTGAATTTACCCTTGGGGTGCTGTTCATCCTGGTCCGACAGTCGAAGCACCGGGCGAGGCAAAATAGCCCCGCAATGGCTTGAGCATTCTCACCAGAATGCGATGTGGACCGTCCGGTATCACGGGCGGTCCGTTTTTTATGGAAAACGCCGCACATGATTTGTGTGATGATTGCCGTGCCGGTTTTTATCAACGCGCGGACAACTGCAATATTGCCGATGCCCCGTTTGGTCGGGATATCCGCAAAAGCGCTGTAAGTATGGGTTTTCACCCGCAGTTAATGGCGAAATTAATCCTCATACCATTTGTCAGAGCAGTCCCGCATGGCCGATCAAAGGCGCAGGGCAGAGGGCTGTCACTGTGACTGCGCTGCCGAAGTTTCATCGCTGTGGGTGTCCAGCGGATTCAGGACTGTCCAGTCGGCCACCTTTTCATTGATGATGCCGCTATTGACCAGACATTGGCGAACAAAACCGCTTTTGTGCAGGGCATTCAATCCGTGATCCAGGGCCTTAATCAGGTTCCGGGCACCAGGCAGGCGGCTTGAGACCATGAAATGCTGGCTGCCCGGCAGGATCACTTTAACGCCAGGCATTGGATACAGGGTGATGTCCTCATATCGGCGCGCCAGATCGGGTTTGGATGAAAATTCCAGCAAGGTGAAGTCAGCCCGCCCGGCATTAATCAGACTATAGATTTGCAAGGTCGTCGGGGCATTGGCGAGGCTTTTGGGCGCGAGGTTTTCAAGCGCGTCCCAATCGAGGCGCCAGGTGCGAATGGACACGGCCCGCATGTCATGCACATCGGAAATAGGGGTGTCGCTGCTGAGCGCATATGCGTCAGCACTGACATAAACGCCTTTCTCAAACTCGCCCTTGCGCAGGATAGGTGCGGATTTCAGTAAATCCGGGTCGGCGTCGATATTGAATTCCCAGTCCGATTTGACATCAGCCAGACCGTTGCTGACCATCTTGCGTCCGCGTTCGGAATTGGGCGACAGCACGGGTTTGACACGGGCCTCAAGCCCGCCGGATGTCAGGGCTTCCTGCAGGATGGAATAGATAACGAGTGATGCACTGCTCGGATGATCGGCAAGGCAGGACCGGCATTCCGGATCCGGATTAAGCTGACAGGCCTGCACATCTTCAAACTCGCTCTCGCGTACCGGTAGCCGGATTTCAAGCGGCTCGGCAGCATGAAGCGGTCCGCTGGCAAGCAATGCCAGCAGAAAAAGCACGATGGTCAGGGCAAAATGGATGGGGGCTCGGGCCTGTAGGTGGGCTGAGCCGGTGTGGGGGCGCATTACGGGATCCGGCGGTGGTTGTTGTCGGGGTGATTTTGCCGATATGTGATCGCAGATCTTGGATTTCATCCGGGGCGGGACAAAATTTTTGCAGGCTGGGATTTGATCAATGAAAAACACCCCGGCGCGCATGGCTCGGGGTGTTTTCAAAAAATGTGAATAATCGATCCGATTATTCAAAAAAATCACTCAGCGGCAACGGCGGTATTTTCGCCGCGCACCAGCGCCATGTAATCTTCCATCATGGTCTTGCAGACCTGACCCGGGGTGAAGCTGTACGGGCCGATTTCCGCCACCGGGGTGACTTCGGCCGCGGTCCCGGTCAGGAAGCATTCTTCGAAATCAGCCATTTCTTCGGGCATGATCGCACGTTCAATCACCTCGTACCCGCGTGCTTTGGCCAATGCGATCACGGTACGGCGCGTGATGCCATCCAGGAAGCAATCCGGTGTCGGGGTATGGATCTGACCATCCTTGATGAAGAAGACGTTGGCACCGGTGGCTTCTGCCACCTGACCGCGGTAATCGAGCATCAGGGCATCGGCGTAGCCTTTGCGTTCTGCTTCGTGCTTGGAAAGCGTGCAGATCATGTAAAGACCTGATGCCTTGGCATTGGTCGGTGCGGTGTTCGGTGCCGGGCGGGCCCATTTCGACAGATCGAGACGGATGCCCTTAAGGCGTTCTTCCGGTGCGAAATAGCTCGGCCATTCCCAGCAGGCAATCGCCACATTGATGCGCGTGGTCTGGGCGGAAACGCCCATCATTTCACTGCCGCGCCAGGCAATACGGCGAATATAGCCTTCGGTGATGTTGTTGGCAGCCAGCGTTTCGATGACGGCATCATCAAGTTCCGCGGCGCTATAAGGGATTTCCATGTCGAGGATTTCGCCGGATTTGATCAGGCGTTCGCCATGTTCGGCCAGCTTGAAAACCTTGCCGTTATAGGAACGTTCACCTTCAAATACCGCACTCCCGTAATGGACAGCATGGCTGAGCACATGCAAAGTGCTTTCACGCCATGGTTTAAGTTCGCCATTATACCAGATATAACCGTTGCGGTTATCAAAGGTCGGAGTTGTCATTTGCCAAATTCCATTTCAAGAACGTTCCTGGACGTAACTTTATGTCCTTATTTGTCTGGTCGAGGTAACATTCATAGATTAATGTGTCAATAAAACTGACATAACGGATAAGCATGGCAGATATCTCTACACGCAAGGTCAACCCGCTTTTTCTGCGGGAAGAAGAGCTTAGACAAGGCATAGAATTGCTGTTCTATGCCTACCGTGATTTCACCGAAGTCGCGGACCAGATGCTTGCGCAATATAATTTCGGTCGCGCCCACCATCGGGTCATTTATTTCGTCAGTCGAAACCCCGGTATTACGGTCAGTGACCTATTGGCGATTCTCAAAATCACCAAGCAGTCGTTGTCGCGCGTGCTGGGCCAATTGGTGCGCGAAGGTTTCATTGAACAGAAGACCGGTTTGCAGGACCGCCGACAGCGTTTGTTGACCTTGACCGAAAAAGGCGAGGCGCTTGAACGCGAACTCACCGAACAGCAGCGCGCCCTGATTGCCGCAGCCTATCGTGAAGCCGGGGCGGAATCGGTCGAAGGTTTCCGCAAGGTCATGATGGGCATGATGGAAGAAAAGGACCGCAAGCGGTTTGAGGATGATGGTCCCGGTGGCCTGCGCCGCCGGGCGGGATAAACGCGAAGATGAGGAGGGCGGCCACAATTTTGACGTGGTCATGCTTACGCTTTTGAAAGATTTTCGCGCCAAGTTGTTCAGTATTGCCTCAGATTGATTTCGGTGTTCAGGAAAACCCCATGACCGGTGCTGATCAGCCACATGTTCTTGTGGTCGATGATGATGACCGTTTGCGTGACCTTCTTACCCGCTATTTGGGCGAGAACGGCTTTAGCGTGTCTGCAGCACGTGATGCCAGTGAGGCACGTGCCAGCCTGGCGGGCTTGCAGTTTGATCTGATCGTGCTGGATGTTCTGATGCCCGGGGAAAAGGGTGTCGATCTCGCGCGCAGCATGCGCGAAAGCGGATCAAAGGTCCCGATCCTGTTGTTGACCGCACTGTCCGAGACCGAAGATCGCATCGCAGGGCTTGAAGCCGGGGTTGATGATTACCTGGCCAAGCCGTTTGAGCCACGCGAACTGGTGCTCAGGATCGAGGCAATCCTGCGCCGCTATGGCGAGTTGCCCGAACCCGAAGATACAGGCTTGGCGCAGGAAGCTGACAGCACTGCGTCCTTTGGGGCGTTTCGCTTTGATCTGACACGCATGATCCTGCAACGTGGGGAAGAGCATATCTATCTTACCACGGCCGAGCAGGCGTTGCTGAGCGCGTTGGTCAAGCGGCGCGGGCAGACAACATCGCGCGAGCAGCTTCACGGGATGATCAGTGGCAATGCCATTGATCCGAGCGCCTCGCGCAGCATCGATGTCCAGGTCACGCGCCTGCGTCGCAAATTCGAAGAAGATCCCAAACAGCCAAGATACTTGCAGACAGTGCGTGGTCAGGGCTATGTCCTGTATACGGACTGAAGAGCGCCAGAAAAGCGACCATGAAAACGGACAGGGATAAGCAGCGTGGGTAGCGAACAGAACGGACGGATCAAATCACTGATGCCGACGGGGCTTTTGGGCCGGTCGCTTCTGATCCTGATGACGCCGATGCTGCTGTTGCAGATCGTCACCGTCCTGATCTTCTTTGAACGCCACTGGGATACGGTGGCCCGACAGCTGAGCCGTGGACTGGCCGGAGATGTTGTTTTCGTGATCGACTATCTGGGGCAATATCCGGATCCGGAACATTACGAGTGGATCCAGAATTCGGCCCGCGCGC
Source organism: Thalassospira sp. ABD4_177 (assembly GCF_056160125.1). Classification (NCBI taxonomy): domain Bacteria; kingdom Pseudomonadati; phylum Pseudomonadota; class Alphaproteobacteria; order Rhodospirillales; family Thalassospiraceae; genus Thalassospira; species Thalassospira sp. ABD4_177. The sequence goes on from NZ_JBSWWO010000003.1 coordinate 269,341, forward strand.
GCATGCAGCTTGATATCGTGTATGAGCCCGAAGCGATTCTACAACGCCAGATTAGCAAGCCGCCAATCGGTCTTGTGTCTGAAGAGTTGTTTCATGCGCTTGATGAACGCCTGCAGCGGCCATTCTTCTTCGACCTGGATCTTGATGACCGTCAGCTGGAGATTCGTGTCCAGACGAAAGAAGGGGTCTTGTCCATCATTGCCCCGCGCAAGCGTCTGTACAACTCGACGACCTATATCTTCTTCATGTGGATTGCCGGTTCTGCTCTGATCCTGTACGGGGTCGCGGTGATCTTCATGCGCAACCAGGTCCGCCCGATCCGGCGTCTGGCCAAGGCCGCCGATCAGTTCGGGCGCGGTGTTGATGTCGATGACTTCAAACCCGAAGGAGCGGCCGAAGTCCGTATGGCGGCGTCATCCTTCATGTCGATGCGCGATCGTATCGGGCGCCATCTGTCACAGCGCACTGCCCTGCTTGCCGGGGTGTCGCATGACTTGCGGACACCACTGACCCGCATGAAGCTTGAATTGGCCATGCAGCAAAGCTCGCCCGGTGTTGATGCCCTGAAACAGGATGTCATCGATATGGAGCGCATGGTGGATGCCTATCTGGCATTTGCACGTGGGGAAGAGGGTGAAAAGGCGGTTCTGACGGATATTGGCAAGCTTCTGACCGATCAGGTCGGTGAAGCCTTGCGCGATGGTCAGCAGATTGACCTTCATATTGAAGACAGCCTTGAGATGGAGCTGCGCCCGCAATCGGTGAAACGCTGCGTGGCCAACATCATGTCCAATGCCGGGCGCTATGCCAACAATCTGTCGGTGCGTGCCGGACGGCGTGAGCAGGATTACGAGATCGTCTTTGATGATGATGGTCCAGGCATACCGGCTGACAAACGCGAAGAGGTCTTCAAGCCGTTTTACCGTCTTGAAGAGTCCCGCAATCAGGCGACCGGCGGCGTTGGCCTTGGCATGACGATTGCCCGGGATTCCGCACGTGGTCATGGTGGCGAGGTGCATCTTGAAGATGCGCCGGGTGGTGGTCTGCGGGTGCGTCTGGTGCTGCCCATCGGTCATTAATATCCGAACATCAAACGACAAAAGCTCTGCGACTGGCAGAGCTTTTGTCGTTTTCGTTCTGACGAAGAAGTTGAATAGTCAGCCTTCCCGGTGTCTTAACTCCACGACATAGGCAAAAAAGGGGGGGAAGGTCAAATGTGGGCCTTTGATGCGCTGAGAATGCCAGTAGATTGTTATCGGTGTATTTTTTTTGCTCTTTAGAGAAATTGCATATGTTAATTTTTCTTAGGTAGTGTTATGACAGAGAGTACAATCTAGGGGTGATTACGTTCTGCTGGGGACGCGGTCAGGTGATTAGTAAAGAACAAACTTACTTTATAAAAAGCGTTCTGTACGTTCCTGTGATTGCGGGATTTATGTATGTTCTGCCCGCTCATGCCCTGTCGGCAGGCTGTGGCAATATCGCTGCCAGCAACTTTACCAGTAATATCGGGACGAATACCGACACGATTGGACCGTTCAATTTTGAGGCTGGTGAGCAGCTTACGGTGACCATGTCGGCATCAATCACTCTGGATGTTGAAGTCACCGTTGATGGACAAACCAAGAGTATTCTAAGCAACAATTCCGGGTCTCTTGTCTTTACAATAAATAACACGGGTTCAACGAACATCGTCCTGAATACGATCAATTCTGCGAGCCGTCCCGATCCGCTCAATTGGAACCCGTCCTATACCTTTAGCTGCACCGGGAGTTCAGATGATTCATCATCTTCGAGCACGACAAACGCGCAGCAGGCTGTTGACAAAGATGTGGGGCAGGCGCAACTGGATGTTGTTTCCACAAATATTGGCGTGCGCATTGCGAACATCGGGAGCCCGGCCGGGATCAGCCGAAATTCTCCTTCGGGCGCTGGCCGCAGTATCCCGGGCGGAGGAGGCAATCCTGTCAATGATCAACCAAGCAACTTCTCGAATTTTGCCGGTCTTGGAGACAGTACGGGGTCTAACGCGCAGAGGGCTGCGTCGATCCGTGACCTTTTGATGCGGGCATCCTTTGATACCTCTGGCATGTCTTATGGGATAGCGGGTGATGAAAATGGCCCGGATGCGTCTGATGTTCTTCGAACCAGAAGTGACCTGCCAGCGGAGCGGCCGCTTACCGTATGGGGATACGGGTCCTTTACGTCTGTCGAGAATGACCGCAACAACGATGCCGGTGATTTGCGCTATGATGGTGACGTTTGGGGGTACAATCTTGGTTTTGATTACGCCGTTATGCCGAACGCCTATATGGGGGTCTCATTTGGCTATTCCGAAACCGATCTGACCACAACGTTTAATTCCGGCACCTATGACGAAAAGAATTTTTCAGCGACGCCGTATGCTGTTTTCAATGTTAGCCAGAACCTCAAAATATCGGTTCTTGGCGGGTATAGTTTCGGGAACCAGGATCGCGAGCGAGATGCCAATGTGACCTCAAGTACCGGTACGAATATGTGGTATGCGGCGACAACGGCCAGCTATCGGTTCCGCCCCAATGAGGAGATTCCGTTGGATCTTACTGCGAATACAAGCCTTCTTGGTTCCCGGAAGACGACGGATGCTTATACGGAAAGTGACGGTACGTTTGTAGCCAGATCAACTAGCACAGGTCTTCAGGTCAAGCCGGGCTTTGAAGCGAGTTACTTGTTCGACCAAAACGGGACAGTGATACAGCCTTTCACCCGCGTCGATTTTGTCTATGATCTTCGTGATAAAACAAACGACGATAGCAACGCCTTTGACGTTGGTGGTGGTGTTCGGTTCGGGAATGCGAACAGTGGGTTTGCAGGCAGTCTTGAGGGGCAAACACAATTGGGACGCGACGATTACAGCGAGTATTCTGTTGGTGGCTTGATTTCCTATGGCATTAGTATCAACAGTATTTTCGGCAACGGAGAAGCTTCGCTGTCTCCGTATGTTCGAAGTAATTATGTTGAGGAAAATCAGACCATCGCAACCGGCATTGATTATGTCGATGCAGGTGCAACGTTTTCTATTGATCTAAAGCGTAGCTTGGCCAGTGAGAGCGATGTCAAATATTCGGTCCTGTCGCTGCATGCCAGATTGGAATTCTAGAGCGTTTTGCGTTTAATCTGCTCTATTCTGTGTGCTTTTGGTGTGTCGTTTTGCAAGGAACAACAGCGTGCAGAATGATGTGACGGGGCGGGCCAAACGGTGTAACGCTGCGAAACGCCGTCAAAAGCAAACCCTACTGGCCGGGATAACCTCTGCCCCGCAGCGTCAAGTATCTTGACCGTAGCAGCGCTACGCTCGGTGATCCTTTCCTTGCAGGACAGAAGAATGCCTCCGGCAAAACGTTTCAATCTAAACGGAAATTGCTCTAAGGCCGTGGTGGATAAAGACCATCTGTCATGATTATCCAATTGAGACCGAGTTGGGGCGGCAATTTGTTTATGGTCGCGTCTGAGGTTCCAGCATAAGAAACTGAAACGGTACCTCCTGCCGCAGAAGATATATCGACATTGAGGTTAAAATCCGGGTCGGGAACAGCGACGTTGATACCGGATGTTACTGCATATCCGGTGAGCGATACTGACAAGCCACTTGTGTCGACATTAAATGCGCTGCCATCCACTGTTTTACCCGTAGAAGGAACGTTGCCGGAAACCGAGACATGACCTGCTGCGACTTCACCAGATGACGGTGCGGTATCAAACATGTTTACCGGATTTCCTGCAATATTTGGTTGTGCCAGAGCTCCATTGTTCTGGGGGGAAGCTAACGCGCCGTTATTATTATTGACATAAGAGTTTCCATTCAGGGTCACGGGAGTTATTCCTGTTACGGGAGCCGTGCCGTTAATTGATGCGGTACCGGACACGGTGCTGGTTGCAATATTGAGGTTTGCATCGCTCGTGACCTTGCCTGTTTTACTGGTTATAGTTCCTGTGACCGGATATGTTCCTGTTGAGCCTGATGGAGTGAATTCAGCCTCGTGATAATGATTTGGTAAAGGCACGGTGGAAGTTTCCGCGCCACGCAATCCTCCAAGTATGACATTTGTCAAACCTGGTCCCTGACCTGTGCCCACCGCCGTTCTGCCCCGCATGTCCGGTAATCCGAAGGAGCTACGACCATCGCCACCGAATCTGTTGCCAATAAGGGAATAGAGAGTCTGATAATCAACAATGGGGACAATTTGGCCGAAACAAAATGCTGTATCAACGGGTGCAAAATTTGCTGCAGTGCAGCTCATCATCGCGGTATAGCTATCGGGCCCCATGATGAAATACCTCCTATAAAAAGGTTAACGTGTCATTTTGAGCAATATGTCACGGTTGATTCTTCATCCAGCGAAGTGACCAGTTCAGACTGTGTTGACGACGGCCGGTGTCAACTGAGACAGTCAGACTATCTTTGGTCTCAACTGGCGTTGGATCCCCTAGAGTAAAGATACCGCAAGACCATGATGGCCTGCTTTGTCCGGGGTAGTTGATAATTTTTAGATCAGGATCCACCGAAGGTACCATATCGGCCTCAAACCACAGGACAAAAGATCTCAGTGTTCCGGGGCGGTCAATAACCAGATTGATCTTGAGCGGATCCGCGGCCGGGACTTCCGTCATGCCAACTGCGACTTCGTCCAATATTGCGGGGGAACCCAGCGGAACAAAATCAGTTTCCGGCATTCGGAAGGCCATATTGTTGTCACCCGGAAGGTTTTCCAGAACCGACCAGTCGAAGTCAGCGATGCTTGCGCTAGAGTTTAGGGCGTGTGTCAAGTGACTGAAATCAGACGGGGCAATCATCGCACGCACAGTATGCGGGATGGTGATGCCATCAAGCTTCAGATTGTTGCGTGCAAAAGCTCCTGCCAAATTCTGGATCTGCTCGTCAACACCGGTTGTTCCCATTGTCTCCGTTACGAGAATATCCACTTTTTCCGGCAGGCGAATAGTTTCGGCATCACCGAGCACAACTTCGATTGTATCTCTGTACCCATTGGCAGCAATGTTTTGTCGCGCCAACTCTGCTGCTTCGGGAACACGTTCAACGGCATAGACTTTCTTTGCTCCGGCACGCGCGGCAAAAAGCGCGAGTACTCCCATTCCGGTTCCGACATCGGCGACAATGGTCTCGGGGGTGACAAGTTTTTCAAGTGCGGCGCGATAGGCCTGCATGCGCTGGTTGTCTTGCAGCATGTTGCTGAATGTGTTTGCATGGCCGTGCAAAGACATGGCGCTTCTTTGTGCCGAAAAATTCATGATTCAGTCTCTTTCGGGAATGAGCCCAGCAGAAGGACAGTATATTGTATTGCAAATGCTTCTAGTTGTGGAGTGGCAAGTTTTTGCGCGGTGTATTTATAGACTACGCTTCTGGCGTCGATAACCTGCCTGCAAGTTGTGCGCGAATAGGTGCTCTAGAAAAATGTCGCGATTTCTGACAGGTCCTTTTTCTCGGTCGCGTGGGCCGGGACGGTGGCATCAGCCGCCGGGTAGCCTGTGACCAGCAGGATATAGGGCTTGTTGTGATCAGGGCGGCCGCAGATGTCGGTCAGGAAACTCATCGGATTTGGCGTGTGCGTCAGGGTCGCGAGGCCTGCACGGTGCAGGGCGGCAATCAGGAAGCCCGTCGCGATGGAAACCGATTCCGGGACATAGTAGTTCTTGCGCAGCTTGCCATCGGCAGATCGGCTTTTGCGTTCGCCGAAAATACAGATCAGCCAAGGTGCTGTTTCAAGAAACGGTTTGCTGTCATCGGTGCCGAGCGGTTTGAGGGCATCGAGCCATTCCTCGCCCGCGCGCCCTTCATAGAAGGCGCGTTCTTCTTCCTCTGCTGCGACGCGGATCTTGCGCTTCATCGCCGGGTCACCAATCACCGAGAAATGCCAGGGTTGGTGGTTGGCGCCGTTGGGGGCAGTGCCCGCCGCGCGAATGCAGGTTTCAATAATGTCACGCGGGACGGGGCGATCCGAAAAATCGCGGACGGTATGGCGGGTTTTGATCTCGTCATAGAATCCTTGCGCCCGCGCGCGCATCTGGGCGAGGTCATATTCCTGGTAATCGGGCAGGGGAACGGGGACGAAATCGGTGGTCAGGGATTTGGGGGACGACATGGCGCTTCCTGATGGTTCTTGTTTTATGATTGGTTGGCCATCTTATGGGGTGCGAATCTGAGCGGCAAGGTGAAATCCGCGCGGGAAAAAGGATGCCTAAGGCGCCGGTACCCGGGGGCTGCAATCCGCACATATTCATTGCGATGTATCATTGCAGCAAACGGTCTGTGGGCTTATCAAACCGGCAGGTGAGGGACTGGATGGTGCTGTGATGCTGCTGCTGCCCGGTTTCTGCCTTTGAGCGCATTTCACACTAAATATACAGAAAATTATGTAATTCACACAAAATGACAATAAATTTTGATTGTTTTCTTGCGATATACGCGTAGTTGATGTTAAATCGCGACAACTTGGCATGGAATGCGTGCCGGGATATATACTCCGTGTTTCCCGCCACGGTTCCACACACAGACAGACGAAACGGATTGATGTAGCGTTATGGCCAGCAATTTAAACGAAGAAACCGTCACTTATGTCCATCATTGGACCGACACCCTCTTCACGTTCAAAACCACCCGTGATCCGGGCTTCCGATTCATCAATGGTCAGTTTGCGATGATCGGCCTCGAAGTTGAAGGCAAGCCGCTTTTGCGCGCCTATTCGATGGTCAGTGCAAACTATGACGAAGAACTTGAATTCTTCTCGATCAAGGTGCCGAACGGTCCGCTGACCTCGCGTTTGCAGCATATCAAAGTGGGTGACAAGATCCTGGTCGGGCGCAAGCCGACCGGGACCCTGATCCATGACAACCTTTTGCCGGGCAAGAATCTGTGGCTGCTGTCGACCGGTACGGGCCTTGCGCCGTTCATGAGCGTGATCCGCGATTACGAGACCTATGAGCGTTATGACAAGGTGATCCTTGTCCATGGCTGCCGTGAAGTGCGTGAACTGGCCTATCAGGAATTCATTCACAGCGAATTGCCGCATAATGAATTCTTTGGCGAGGAAGTGCAGAACAAGCTTCTGTATTACCCGACCGTCACCCGCGAAGAGTTCAAGCATCAGGGCCGTATCACCGAACTGATGGCATCGGGCAAACTTTACGAAGACCTTGGTCTGGAAAAGCCGAGCCTAGAAAACGACCGCTTCATGCTGTGCGGCAACCCGCAGATGATTGCTGATACCCGCCAGATGCTTCTCGATTGGGGTGGCAAGGAAGGCAACATGAACGAGCCGGGTCACTTCGTGATTGAGAAAGCGTTCGTGGAAAAGTAAGCATTCGATCCTTTGGGCGTTTGAGAACGGAAAGGCAGTATCCCTTGGATGCTGCCTTTTTTCGTGATTGGTACGGGTTGTTTTGGAGGGATTTCAACGCTCCTCATATGAGGATGTTTGCGGTTGAAGTGATTACTTAGATTGCGGCCATGTCGCGTCAGGCTTCAAAGAATTGGAAGTGCCCTGATGCTGTTTTACAGGAGGTCACAATGGGCTTTTTCAGCTTCTTCAATCGTTCTTCCTCCCAGGTTGCTGCAATGACTCTCGAGGCTTTGGACAAGTCGCTTGCCGTTATCGAATTTGATCTGCAGGGAAATGTCCTGCGCGCGAACGACAATTTCCTCGCCGTAATGGGCTATGAGCTTTCCGAGATTGTCGGCAAGCATCACGCCGTGTTCGTTCCCGATGAAATTCGCAAAAGCCCGGATTACGAAGCCTTCTGGTCCGACTTGCGCAAAGGTTTCTTTAAAAGTGCCTCTTTCCCGCGCATTACCAAAACCGGACAGCACGTCTGGATCGAGGCGACCTATAACCCGGTGTGCGACAGCAAGGGCAATGTCACCAAGATTGTGAAATTTGCATCCGACATTACCAAACGTCAGGAAACGCTTGCCGATTTCGAAGGCAAGATCAATGCGATCAACCGCAGTCAGGCCATGATCGAATTTGATCTCAATGGTAATATCCTGAATGCCAATGAAAACTTCCTGGCAGCGATGGGGTATCAACTGTCAGAAATTGTTGGCAAACATCACCGGATGTTTGTTGATCCGTCCTACGCAAGCAGCCAGGACTATGTTGATTTCTGGCGTGAGCTTGCCAAGGGAAACTTTACCGCACAGCAGTTCAAGCGGATTGCCAAAGGGGGGCGCGAAATCTGGATCGAGGCATCCTATAACCCGATCTTTGATGCCAATGGCGTGCCGTACAAAGTGGTGAAATATGCGAGTGACATAACCGAGCAGGTCAAGCTTCTGACGGACCTCAAAAGCATGATCGATAGCAACTTTGGCGAAATCGACCAAAGTCTGGGTGAGTTGGATCAACGTTCCAGCGAGGCCTATTCAAGCTGTGAAGAGACATCTTCAAATGTTCAAACGGTCGCTTCGGCTGCAGAAGAGCTTGCGGCATCCATCGCTGAAATTTCTCGAAGTATGGCAGAGGCGCGCGCATCCACTGATCAGGTTTATGAAAAATCCATCGCTGCAGGCGCATCGACCGAGAAAATGAGCGAAGTCGTGACCGCCATGAGCAGCATCATTGATGTCATTCAGGATATTGCCGGACAGATTAATTTGCTGGCACTAAACGCAACGATTGAATCCGCGCGTGCCGGTGAAGCAGGCAAGGGCTTTGCGGTAGTTGCAAATGAAGTCAAAAACCTGGCTAATCAGGTTGCCAAGGCCACGGAGCAGATTACCGACGAGATCGGAGGTGTCCAAAACATCGCTGGTGAAGTCGCAGGAGTGTTGGGCTCAATCCGGGCGGAAGTCGAGGATGTGCTAAACAATGTTACGACGATTTCCTCTGCCGTTGAGGAGCAGAGTTCAGTAACCCAGCAGGTTTCAAGCAACATGCAGAGCATGGCAGATTCTGTCGAACAGTTCGCAAGAAGTGTGAACTTCATCCGTGATGCCTCCTCTATCGTCTCCGGCTCTGTCGGACGCACTCGAGAGGCGGCTCTGGTTCTTTCACGTTAGGATTTAAGAGTTTTACGACGAAAGGCGATTTGGGTTGTGAAGAGGCAAGATGCGAAAGCGTCTTGCCTCTTTTGTTATGGGAGTCTATACCAAGAAATATACGTATGTATATCGCCCTCCCCAAATGGGGATGTTCGCTCGGGCGGAAGGAGGGGATACTCGCCTCATCACAAACGTTCTGTGAAGTGCGTCCCGTCCTGAAGTTTCGGAGTTAACCATGAATTCAATAATGGCCATTCGTCTTGAAACTGCCGACATGTTTTCGGACATGTTTGATGTTGTTGATGCGTCCTTTGCCGTCGCGGAGTTCGACCTTGATGGAAAGGTCTTGCGGGTCAATGACAACTTCCTTGCACTCACCGGCTATGACGAAAACGAAGTTCTGGGGCGAGATCACGCGACCTTCATCTCAAACGATTTCGCCGAGGCGCCGGAATACGGTCTGTGCTGGGCAGATTTGCGTGCCGGAAAAAACAAACGGGTTGTCCTGCCCTGGGTGACCAAATCGGGCGAACGCAAATGGGTTGAAGAGACGGTTGGCCCGATCCGGGATGCCAAGGGGACTGTGGTCCGGATTATTCGGATTGGTGTCGATGTCACGGACCGTCATGACAGTTTCGCCGATCTGCAGGGCAAGGTTGATGCGTTTGAGCACAGCAATGCGGTGGTCGAGTTTGACGTTGCGGGTAACATCCTGTCCGCCAATTACAATTTTCTTGTCGCGATGGGCTATAGCCGTTCAGAGGTGGTCGGAAAACATCACAGCATGTTCGTTGAGCCCGGCTATGTGCAAAGCATCGACTATCGGGCATTCTGGCGATCGATTGTGAAAGAAAGAATCACTGCGCGGCAGTGCAAGTATATTGGCAAGGATGGTCGCGAAGTCTGGTTCGAAGCCAGTTATAGCCCGATTTACGGTGCCAATGGAAGCGTGTGCAAGATTGTCAAATTTGCCACCGATATTACCGATCAAGTCGCCTCGCTGGTTGATCTGAAATCAACTCTTGAGAGCGGCTTTGAGGAGGTCGACCGGGGACTTGGCAAGTTTGATCAGAGCTATGATGATGTATCCCAGTCATTCCGTCAGGCGCAGGCGCATCTGGAAGTTAGTGCGATGGTTGCTGGCCGGCTTGTCAGCAGTGTTGATGAGACCGCACAGCGCATGAGCGAACTTCGCACGGTTGCTGATCGTGCCTATGACCATGCCATCGAAGGCGATGGCGCGATTGTGTCGCTGGAAAACGCAATTGATGTGTTGCGCGATTGCGCGCGCGAGGATCCGGCCATCATCGAGCAGATCGATGTTTTGGAAAAATGTATTGGCGAAAGCGCACGCATTTCAACCGCGCTTCGTTCCGACCTCAAGGCGATGCTGAGCCGCGTTGCGGTGGTGTCGCTGGCTATTGGTGAACAGGGGGACGTCACCAGTCAGGTCAGAAGCGAGATGCATGGCGTTCAGGCCGCGCTGGAAGCGTCGCACGGATCATTCTCAGAGATGAGTAAAGTCTCCGAAGAGGTGGCGATGATTGTAGGTCAGGCGCGCGAAGCGTCGGTTGTTTTGGCACGCTAACCCTGCCGGGAGCGTGACACGAGCGGGGATGGGGCGGATGTCGCAACGACGATATCCGCCTTTTCCTTTTTTAGCACAGCCCGGAATCAGAACAGGCGTGATCCGTTCGGGACATCCTGATCCGGGCGGATCAGGACAATGCCCTTGTCGTCATCTGCGTCGGGGAAACCGAGGCAAAGGAATTCCGACATGAAGGGGCCGACCTGTTTTTTGGGGAAATTGACCACGCCGGCCACCTGACGGCCGATCAGTTTTTCGGGCGTGTAATGCTTGGTGATCTGGGCGGATGTTTTCTTGGTGCCGATCTCAGGCCCGAAATCAACCCAGAGTTTGAGCGCGGGGCGGCGGGCCTCGGGAAATTCCTGGGCGTCAATGACGGTCCCGATACGGATATCGACTTTCAGAAAATCATCAAAACTGATTTCGTCACTCATGACTGTCTCCTTCGTTATGAGCGCAGCTTAGTAAGATCAGATCACGGTGATAAGCCCAAACCAGCAATGCCGGGTGAATTTCGGAGTTTGAGCAAAAAGGGCGGGGATGAGACAGGGGTATGATACAGGCGGGCAAAAGAAAAATGGCAGGACCATAAGGCCCTGCCATCAAGTAGATTACGGGAATTTAACAGCCAAAGCTGTTACTTCGAAGCTGCGGTCTTTTCGATAGCAGCTTTGAATTCGTCAAGGGATTCGGTAAAGCGAGTCTGCAGAAGGGTCAGAGCCTCTTCCTGGGACTTGGTTACCAGACCAGACAGTTCCTTAGCGTTTGCAAGAGCTTCTTCGTAAGCAGCTTTTGCTGCTTCGGTCTGTTTTGCAGCCGAAGCCATCGGGTCGTCAGCAGAAGTAGCAGTGAAATCTTTGCCCTGGGTCTGAACTTTATCCAGCAGCGTTTTGAAGATTTCACTCTGGCGCTGAGCGACAGCCTGGAAACCGTCGAAGGCCACCTTGTTAGCTTTGGTGAGGGCTTCCACGTTTTTACGCTGGAACGCCATCATTTCGTTCACGTCAACACCCGGAATTTTGAAATCCGCAGTGTATTTGGTGAAGTCGAGGTCAAAGAACGGATTGGTTGCCTTTTTTGCGGCGGTCATGGTTTGCACTCCATTAATTTGCAACAGATATGGAATGAGGCGCTATTGTGCGCCGCACAAATTCAACTGCAATATGCCGGAATGATTGCCTGCCGTCAAGGAATTTTTTGCACTGCACAATAACTTTTGGGTTAATGTTTTGTGTCTGAAATATAACCTTGGGTGTAGATCTGATTTTCGGGTGTCAAATCAGGGAATTAGCTGTTGGCCCTGATGTGCCCCCTGATGGTGCCCCCTGATGGGGACCCTCATCGGTCGGGGTGTTTTGATCGTCGGCCTCAGTCGGGCTTGCAGATTTTTTGAACGAAAAACCCCGGGCGCGGTTGCCGATTTTACCACAAATCGATGATGCCTTTCCAAGACCCTTTTCAACCCTGCGGTCCCATCCGGCGGCCTTGGACAGTTCCCGATCGAGATAGGCCATGGTCGGGCCGAAATCGGTGCTGTCATCATCAAGCCACTGTTTGAAGGTCTTGGCATAAACCGCCGTCAGGCCGGCCACACGCATGCTGCCATGCAGGCCGGCGGTCTGAAAACCGGCGGCTTCCAACATCCAGCGCATCGCACCGAAATGGGTTTTGATGGCGCGCAGCCCATCGGTCGGGCCAAGGTCGCCGCCCGATGTGATGATCGAGCGCAGGGCAGGGCGATAGTCCGAGAGGATATCAAACCGTGCCATGATGACGGCAATCAGCCGGTCATGGCCGGGTTCATTGAAGTCCTCGGAATCGAGATCGGCAAGGACTTCGCGGTCAACCCGTTTGACAAAGCGGCGCAGGATATCGCCCTTGCTGCTGCAATGATCGTAGCACTCGGCAACAGACACGCCGGCTTCGCCCGCGATATCGATCAGGGTGACGTCATGCCAATCGCGTTCTGCGGCGAGCTTCAGGGCCGCATCAATCAGAAGATTGGGGATATCCTTTTTGGATGGCATGACGTCCTCCTTGGTTTTGATGTTGGTGGGTGCTTAGCCCGCGAGTTCTTTGGACCGGTCACGGGCGGCTGCGACCGCGCGGGTCATCAATTCGGGCAGGCCGGTTTTTTGATCCATCAGAACATCAAGGGCGGCGGCGGTGGTGCCGCCGGGGCTTGTGACATTCTTGCGCAAGGTAGCGGCGGTTTCTTCGCTGGCATCAAGCAGGAAGCCGGCACCCACCACAGTCTGTCGGGCTAGCGTCATCGCCTGATCAGCTGGAAGGCCGGCTGCTTCGCCTGCCTGTGCCATGGCCTCGACCAGATGGAAGATATATGCAGGTCCGCTGCCCGAAAGCCCGGTAACGGCATCCATCAGGCCTTCATCCTCAACCCAGGAAACCATACCGACAGCTTCAAGCAGGGTCTGGCACATTTCGCGCTGGGCGATGCTGACATTTTCGGTCGGGCACATCACGGTCATGCCGCGCGATACGGCTGCTGGCGTATTGGGCATCGACCGCACGACGCGCGCGGTGTCGCCAAGATGACTTGTGAAGAAGTCGATGGTTTTGCCCGCGGCAACCGACAGGAATACGGTTTCGGCACGGACCATCGGTTTGTAGGCGTCAATCACATCGGGCAGGACCTGTGGCTTGACGGCAAACAGCACGACCTGCGGGACAAAGTCGGACGGCACTTCGGCAACATCGGTGACGCCATTGATGCCATAGCTTGCTTCAAGCTTTTCGGCGGCCTCGGCCTGTTCGACAATATAGACGTTGGAAGCGACCAGCCCGCGGGCCAGCCAACCTTCGAGCATGGCGCTGCCCATTTTGCCACAGCCAACCAGCAAAAGACGCGTATTCATAAATTCTGCTCCGCTTTATCCATCGGGTTTGGTTGATCGTTTGGTTAATCGTGGGGCGATCAACACATGTGATGCAATGCCGTAGCGATCTTCTCAAGGTGGGTCAAGTCAGCGCGAAGGGCAAGAGGCGTGTGTATCAAACAGCGGTTTGGCGCGCCTCCCCTGTGATCTGGATGCTTTGGCTGGGATATGCCGGTGCGGCGGGATTTTCTGTTGTCAGGGGCAGGCACAAAAGCCGGTTTGCGGCGATTGTTTTGTTTTTACAAAAGCGCGCCCCGCGGCGAAAAAATGCCGGAAATGACGCCGGAAATGATAAAGGACGGCGATACGCCGTCCTTGTAACGCAAATAGACCGGGGTTGGGGATCAGGCCTGCCCGGCGGGTTCGAGCATGGCGTGCACCAGCGCTTCGTCCGGGGATTTGCCCTGACCCAGCACGAAGTTGAAAGCCGGGAAGAAGCGTTCGCACTCGGACAGCGCGATTTCGATCAGCTCTTCGAACTGTTCGACCATCGGGGGTACGTCACCGCCAAATAGCAGGGTATGGCGAAACAGCGGCATGTTTTCTTCAAGCCACAGGCCAAAATGCCCGATCCAGAGCTGTTCATTGCATTTGGCAACCAGCTCATAAATACGTGGGCGCAGCGGTTCGGGCACGAACAGATCAAAACAGCACGCGATATGCAGCGCTTCGGCATCATCACGCCAGGTGAAATAGACCAGATAAGTGCACCAGTGCGCGGGGATTTCGACCACGATCTCGTCCGAGCTGCGGCGTTCGAGATGCCACTGGTTGGTGCGGGCAATATCCTCGACCAGCAGCAACGGATTTTCGTCGCCGATGTCGCCGATATCTTCCATTTGGTCGTTCATTTATACCCAGCCTGTTCAAGCATATGCGAAAGGGCGCGCACTATATGCCGGTGAACGCTTTGTTTCAACCGCTGCTGCGCGCAGGACTGCAATGAATATTCTGATCACGGCCCGGGGCCAATTCAATTTGACCGTTTGGCGCGCCAGCTTGTGACGGCAAATAAGGGCCGAGGTGTGTTTCCCACCCACGGCCTTATTTCATATGTGGGGATGATTTGCCCGATCAGGCGTCTTTTTTTGCCGCCGTTTTGGCCGCAGTTTTCGGGGCGGCCTTGGCGGTGCTGCGTTTGGCGGTCGGCTTTTTGGCCGGCTCGGTTGCATACAGACGCTTTTCGAGATCGGCGATCTTGGCTTCGAGCGCATCAATGCGTTCAGCAGCACGGATCGCGACATCATGGACGACGTCATATTCTTCGCGGGTGACCAGATCCATGTTGAGCAGGATTTTTTCAAACTGCTGGCGGACCATGGCATCGACTTCGCCTTTGACACCGGTCATGGTGCCCAATGCGGAATTGGTGACACGGGTCAGGTCATCGAGAATGCGGTTATTGATCTGCATGGTGGTCTCCGGCTTTTTGAATCTGTTGTTGGGCATAATATGGCGCATCATCGCGTCAGGGCAAGCCGCACGTCATGAAGCGGACGTGACGATAGCGTTATTTTGCATGGCTTTTCTTGCTCCAGATCAGGGGCGGTCTTATAAAGTGTCGTCAAACATGATCTGTCGTCTTTGCTGATTGCGGGCAGGACGGCCTCGGCAGGAGAAAGCAATGCTTATCGTCACCGGTGGTGCCGGGTTTATCGGTTCCAATATTGTTGCCGCCCTTGAAGAGCGTGGCGAGACCGACATCGTTGTCGTGGATCGTTTGCGGGATGGCATCAAATGGAAAAACATCGCCAAACGGAACCTGCGCGACATTGTCCATCCTGATGAACTGCCAGCTTTCCTTGAAAAGCATGCCGGCGATGTCGAGGCGATTTTCCATATGGGCGCGATTTCCGCGACCACGGAAACCGATGCCGACAAGATCGTCACCAACAACCTGAAACTGACGACCTGGCTGTGGGACTGGTGTTCGCACCATTCGGCCCGCCTGATCTATGCATCCTCGGCAGCCACTTACGGCGATGGCACGCAGGGCTTTGATGACAGCTTTAATGAAGCTGATCTGGCAAAGCTGGCACCGCTCAATGCCTATGGCTGGTCGAAACATGCGACCGACCGCCGGTTCCGCCGCATCCTGGATCAGAACGGGTTCCGTCCCAAACAGTTTGCCGGGCTGAAGTTCTTTAACGTCTATGGCCCGAACGAATACCATAAGGGCGGTATGCGGTCTGTTGTCTCCCAGCTGTTTGACAAGCTTTCAAACGGTGAAACCGCGACCCTTTTTAAATCGCACCATCCAGATTACGAAGATGGCGGCCAGCTGCGTGACTTTGTCTGGGTTGGCGATGTGGTCGATATCATCATGTGGCTTTATGACAATCCCGATGTCAGCGACCTGTTCAATATCGGGACCGGCAAGGCGCGCAGCTTCAAGGATCTGGCACTGGCGGTGTTTGCCGCCATGGGCAAGGAGCCCGATATCAAATTCGTGCCGACCCCGGAAGCAATCCGCGACAAATACCAGTATTTCACCGAAGCCAATATGACCAAGCTGCGCAAGGCGGGGTACGGCAAGGAAATGACATCGCTTGAAGAAGGGGTGCGGTCCTATGTGCAGGATTATCTTGCGAGCGAGGATGCGTTCCGCTGAGTGTGATCCGCATGGGATCGGGCGGCTTGCCATGATGCTGCCCAACTCCTTTGCGACTTCAGCACGGCCTACGTCCTGACTGATGCCTTCAACACCCACCTTCAACACCCAATAGCTGATCCGGAGTTTTCCAGATGCTGAGCCTTGCCTTCCCGGCGATAGACCCGATTGCGATTTCCATCGGCCCGATTGCCATTCGCTGGTATGCGCTGGCCTATATTGCCGGTCTGCTGCTGGGCTGGAAATATGTGGTTTATTACTGCACCAAAACGCCCAACATCATGAGCAAGCGTGATGTCGATGACTTGCTGTTTTGGGCGACACTGGGCGTGATCCTTGGCGGGCGGTTGGGCTATATCCTGTTTTACAATCTGGATTATTACCTGGATAACCCGGCCAACATCCTGAAGGTCTGGCAGGGCGGCATGGCGTTCCATGGCGGGTTCATGGGCGTGATCCTGGCGATCATTCTGTTTGCCAGAAAGCGCGGGATTTCCATCCTTGCTGTTCTCGATGCTGCCGCGGTCGCAACCCCGATCGGTTTGTTCTTTGGCCGGATTGCCAATTTCATCAATGGTGAGCTGTATGGACGGACCACCGATGTCGCGTGGGGCATGGTGTTCCCCAATGGCGGGCCGGAACCACGTCATCCAAGCCAGCTTTATGAAGCACTGCTTGAAGGTCTGATCCTGTTTGTCGTGCTGTTCATCCTGTCGCGCAATGCGGTTATCCGCCACCGTCCGGGCATTCTTGGTGGGACGTTCGTTGCGGGCTATGGCATTTCGCGCATCATTGTCGAATTCTTCCGCCAGCCGGATGCCCAGCTGGGCTACCTTGCAGGCGGCATCACCATGGGACAGATCCTGTCCATCCCGATGGTGCTGGTGGGTGTTGGCTGCATTATCTATGCGCTGAAATCCAAGCCGATTGAAACCCGGGTCCATCCCAAAGAAGCCGAAAACGCGTAAAGTAAATATGAGTTCCGAGACCGACAGCCCGCTTTTGGCCCATATCAAGCGCCGGATCAATGTATCCGGCCCGATCACCATTGCCGACTTCATGACCGAGGCATTGGCCCATCCAGAGCATGGCTATTACCGCAAGCAGGACCCGTTTGGTCGCGCCGGTGATTTCATCACGGCACCGGAAGTCAGCCAGATGTTTGGTGAACTGATCGGGCTTTGGGCCGCGGTGACCTGGCAACAGATGGGCAGCCCGCCAAAAATCGATCTGATCGAATTGGGGCCGGGGCGCGGGACATTGATGTCAGATGCGTTGCGGGCGGTGCGCAATGTGCCGGGCTTTGGCGATGCGCTGACTGTGCGGTTTGTTGAAACCAGCCCGGTTTTGCGCACCCATCAGCAAACGGCGATCATGGCCTATGGCATTCCGGCAACCTGGCATGAAACATTTGATGAGATCCCGACGCGCGCCAATGTGCCGGCAATCGTCATCGGCAACGAGTTCTTTGACGCCCTGCCGATCCGCCAGTTTGAACGCGGGGAAAAAGGCTGGGCCGAACGGCTTGTCGGCGTCGATGCCACAACCGGCGAGCTTGGGTTTGTCCGTGGGGCGGAAACACCGATCACCGATGCGCTGATCCCGGCGACCATGCGGGGGGCGGCGAAAAAGGGTGATATCTTTGAAAGTTGCGCACCCGCCATCGCCATTGCCGATCAGATCGCAAGGCGCCTGAACGAAACGGGCGGCGGCGCACTGTTTATTGATTATGGCCATCCAGGTAGTGCGTTTGGCGACACGTTCCAGGCTTTGAAGGGCCATGACTATCATCCGGTTCTGAGCGATCCGGGCAATGCCGATCTGACCGCGCATGTTGATTTTGCCGCCATTGGACGGGCGATGAACGAAGCCGGCGCGCGTACCGGTGCGGTTCTGACCCAAGGGACGTTTTTGCGCATGCTTGGCATTGATCAACGGGCCGAGCTTTTGAAAACCAATGCCGATGATGATCAGCAAACCGCGATTGATCAGGCGTTGTCGCGGTTGGTCGATGCCGATCAGATGGGAACGCTTTTTAAAGTTCTGATCGGCTATGGTCGCGATACCACCCCGCCGCCTTGCGTCAGTGGCGTGGCGGGCTAAATTGACCACAAGCGCAACGCCTTTGGCAACGGAGCAGGCCAAGATGACACATCCGATTACCGACGGGATTGAGCGCAGCGCCAAGGGTTTGACCTGGTTTGAAGCCGGGAACCTGTCGGACAAGGATGGATTGCGCCACGGGTTCCTCAGCCGCAAGGGCGGGGTCAGTGACGGTATTCTCGGCGGGCTGAATGTCGGTTTCGGATCGGATGATAATAAGGACCGCGTCGCCGAAAACCGTGCACGCGCCGCATCCGCATTTGACACCAATGCCGATCGTCTGAGCACGGTGTATCAGGTGCATGGTATTGACGTGGCGGTTCTTGATAAGCCGCTATCACGCGAAGAAGCCCCCAAGGCTGATGCCATGGTTACAGATCGGCCGAACATCATGCTGGGTATTCTGACCGCCGATTGCACACCGGTTCTGTTTCATGATCCGGTGGCGGGTGTGATCGGCGCGTGCCATTCCGGCTGGCGCGGGTCCCATGGCGGTATTTCGGCCAGCACGGTTGATGCGATGGAACAGCTTGGTGCTACGCGCGAAAACATTCACGCCGCTGTCGGGCCATGCATTGCGCGCAAATCCTATGAGGTCGACGGCACTTTCCGCGACACCATCCTTGCCGGACCGGAAGGCGAGGAAGACCTGTTCGATGCGTCGGTGCGCGATGGGCATTTCATGTTTGATTTGCCGGAATATGTCCGTCGTCGGACGATTGCGACGGGGATTGCATCGGTCGAGTTGGTGGCGCGCGATACGCTGGCGGAGGAAGAGCTTTTTTACAGTTATCGTCGAACGACGCTGCGCAAGGAGCCTGATTATGGGCGGCAGCTTTCGGCGATCATGTTGACAGAGGCGTAACATCATGCCGCATTTGATCATGCTGTTCTTCTTTATGATCATCGCGACCATGGTTGGTTGTGTGATGATGTGACGACGAAATTTGCCCCGATGAAGTCTTTCCTGCGTTCTGTTGTTTTGATGTTTGCCATGGCCGGTTTGCTTGCGGCCTGTGGCGATTTGCCGCGCCCGTTTGAGGGCGCTGGTCGTGCCGGTGATCCGGGCTTGCTTGAGTTGCGCGATACCGGGACCGTCCGGGTCGAGACGACCGAAGATTTGCCCGAAGGGGCATCAGCCCATCTGGCGCGCGCGATGGCACGGGCACTGCGCATGCGTGATATTCCGGCCTATAGCGAAACCGATACCGGTGGCGATTACATCCTGCGCCCCAATGTGCAGGCCAGCCTGACCGAAAATGGCGCCGCGCTTGATATTACCTGGGTTCTGATGCGCCCGGACGGGCTTGCGATTGATACCACCCATTCAGCCGGGGAGTTGGCGGCTGATCAATGGTTTGCCGATCAACCCACGGGACCTGAGGAAAACAACCTCGCCATTCCCAAGGAACTGGTCGAAAAAGTCCGCGAGCTTGAAGGCAAGGCGGATGATCCGTTGGCAAAAACCTATGAAGGGTTGGTGGCCGAGCCCGCAGACGAGATCGCCTTTATGATTACCGGCGACCGGTCGTCCTTGCGTGCGGCACCGATCATGAAAGTGGCGCTGATTGATTTTGCCGGTGCGCCGGGGGATGGTAATACCGCCCTTCAAAGATCGGCCGGGGCTTTGTTGCAGGCGCGCGGCATCACGGTGGATAACCGTGAGGTGGATGAAAACAGTGTCATCCTGTCTGCGACCATTGATGTCAGTCCGGTCGAAGAAGAAACCACAACCCCGCTTGATCGTGTATCGATTGAATGGATCATCATGGAAGTCGATGGCACGGAACTGGGGCAGATGAACCAGAATAATGTCGTGCCGCGCGGCCAGCTTGATGAGCGGTGGGGCACGGTGGCATCCCTTGCAGCCCAGGCGGCGGTCGAAACCCTTGAGGGGGTTCTGGGCCAGATCGCCAACAGCAAGAAGCTTCAATTGCGCGACGATAATAAAACCGCGTCGGCGCGTTAGGTCGTTCTTGGACTGGCACGTGATGCGCGCGCAAATGGCCGATGGGCAAGGCATGCATGACTGCCTTGTCGTTATTCGGCACTGGCCCCATTTACAGACTGTTGACGGCTGGTTATAAAGCCGCCGCGATCTGCCGATATGCAGAATCGCCGAGATTTGGTCTTTGAGTGTCGTGAATGTGTCGTTGAACCGGCGGGAATTTCCCAGTTTCCGGGCTGTTGGGCGGCAAGGGCAAACAGGGCTGATGACGGCTGAGTGTGTTGAGCGGAGTCGCACAGGATTTAGTTATTCGCTTTCCCGGCACCCATTAACCGAGGCCCCGCTATGAAGATCCTCGCTGGTAACAGTAACCGCCCGTTGGCAGAGGCAATTGCTGACCATCTTAACCTGCCGCTTACCCGTGCAGATGTGAAGCGTTTCTCTGATGAGGAAATCTGGTGCGAAATTCAGGAAAACGTCCGCGGTGAGGACGTTTTTGTCATTCAGAGCACCTCTTATCCCGCAAACGACAACCTGATGGAACTGCTGGTGATGCTTGATGCGCTGCGCCGCGGTTCGGCCCGTCGTATCACGGCTGTCATGCCGTATTTCGGCTATGCCCGGCAGGACCGTAAATCGGGTCCCCGTACGCCGATCTCGGCGAAACTGGTTGCCAACCTGATTACGGTTGCCGGTGCAGACCGCGTTCTGACCATGGATCTCCATGCCGGTCAGATTCAGGGCTTCTTCGATATTCCGCTGGATAACCTGTTTGCATCGCCGGTTCTGACCAGCGACATCCGCAACAAGTTCGAAGGCCAGAAACTGGTTATCGTCAGCCCGGATGTTGGCGGTGTGGCGCGCGCGCGTTCCGTTGCAAAGCGTCTGGATGCTGAACTGGCGATCATCGACAAACGTCGTCCGCAGGCCGGTGTTTCCGAAGTCATGAACGTGATCGGTGACGTCAAGGATGCGGCTTGCATCCTGGTGGATGACATCGTCGATTCTGCTGGCACGCTGTGCAATGCGGCCGGTGCGCTGAAAGATCGTGGTGCATCGTCGGTTGCGGCTTATGTTTCGCATGGTGTTCTGTCCGGTCCGGCGGTTGAGCGTATCGCCAATTCGCCGATGTCCGAGGTGGTTACCAGTGACTCGATCAAGGCATCCGATGCGGTGCGTGGTTGTGGAAAAATCAGACAGCTTCCGATCGCGCCGCTGATGGCAGAAGCCATCCGTCGCATTTCGGAAGAAAAATCTGTTTCCGTTCTTTTCGATTGAGGGTATAAGGCCCTCGCTGCGGTGGCACCCCTGGAGGCCACCGCACTTGTTTTCGCAGGCTTTCAGCGGTGAATCTCACCAACCTGCGGGGGCAACTTACTTTTAGTTCAAGGAGATTTTCCGATGGCAAATACTGTTATCAATGCGGAAATCCGTGAACGGGCCGGAAAGGGGGCCGCCCGTGCCGTGCGTCGTGCCGGTATGGTCCCTGGTGTTATCTATGGTGCAAAACAGGATCCTGTTCTGTTCCAGGTTGACCCGCGTCCGCTTTGGAAACTTCTGCATGCGCCGGGCTTCTATTCCCACGTTCTGACCGTTCAGGTTGGCAAAGAGAAATACGAAGTTCTGCCGCGCGACGTTCAGTTCGACAAGGTTTCTGACGAAATCATGCATGTCGATCTTCTGCGCTTCTCTAAAGGCCAGACCATCAACGTTGAAGTTCCGGTTCGCTTCGAAAACGAAGAAGCATCCCCGGGCCTCAAAAAAGGTGGCGTGCTTAACGTTGTTCGTCACGACGTTGAAGTTCTCTGCGCACCGAACGCAATTCCGGAAGAGCTGGTCTTCGACCTTACGGGTGTCGAAGTTGGTGACTCGATCCACATTTCGGCAATTAAACTGCCGAAAGGTGTTGAGCTTACCATCACCGACCGCGACTTCACGGTTGCGACCGTTGCTGCTCCGTCCGCTCTGAAATCGGAAGAAAGCGAATCTTCTGACGAAGAAGGCGAAGGTGCAGAAGCAGAATCGACCGAAGAATAAGATCGAGGTCTTACGATGTTACTGGTGGTTGGATTGGGAAACCCGGGATCGGGCTACGCCGCCAATCGTCACAACATTGGCTTCATGGCGGCGGACGAACTCGTCCGCCGCTATTCTTTTGGTCCCTGGCGCAAGAAGTTTCAGGGCCAGATTTCCGAAGGTGACTTGAACGGGCAAAAGGTTCTGGTGTTGAAACCGGAAACCTTCATGAACCTGTCGGGACAAAGCGTTGGCGAAGTGCTGCGCTTTTACAAGATTCCGGTTGAAGACGTTATTGTCCTGCATGATGAGCTGGACCTGCCACCGGGCAAGCTGCGCGTCAAACGCGGCGGCGGCCATGGCGGCCATAACGGTCTGAAGTCGATTGATGCCCATTGTGGCAAGGAATATCGCCGCATTCGTTTGGGCATTGGCCATCCCGGGGATAAATCCCGTGTGCATGGACATGTGCTTGGAGATTTTTCCAAGGCCGAACAGGATGGCTGGCTGATGACGCTGCTTGATGTGGTGGCAGCAGAATTCGGGCGCCTGGCCAAGGGCGATGATGGCGGCTTTATGAGCAAGGTTTCCGCCATCGTATCCCCGCCCAAGCCAAAGGCGCCGAAAAAGGACAAGCCGGCGGCCGATAAAGCCAAAGGCGAGAAGAACAAAGATGCCGAAAACCAGCCACAGGCCGGTGAGGGGATCGAAGATCTTTCGGGGGCAGCAAAGGTGCGGCTTGAGCGCGCCGATACCCCGGTCAGTAATGCAGCATCGGCGATGGCCGATGCGCTTGCCAAGGCATTTGGCAAAAAGAAATAGTCTGGTTTGCGCGTATGCAGACCGATCATGATGAACAGAAATTCAAGTTACGGAGCCCGGAAAGATGGGATTCAAATGCGGTATTGTCGGTCTGCCAAATGTCGGTAAATCGACCCTTTTTAACGCCCTGACCCAGACGGCAGCAGCCGAGGCTGCGAACTTCCCGTTCTGTACGATTGAACCCAATACCGGTCGTGTCAGTGTTCCTGACGAGCGCCTTGATAAAATTGCAGCCATCGCAAAATCGGCCAACATCATTCCGACCCAGCTGGAATTTGTTGATATTGCCGGTCTGGTGCGCGGTGCATCCAAGGGCGAAGGTCTGGGTAACCAGTTCTTGGCCAACATCCGCGAAACCGATGCCATCGTGCATGTTCTGCGCTGCTTTGAAGATGACGACATTACCCATGTCGATAATTCGGTCGATCCGGTGCGCGATGCGGAAACCATTGAAACCGAACTGATGCTGGCGGATATGGAAAGCCTTGAAAAGCGCGTTCCGGCTCTTCAGAAAAAGGCGCGTTCGAACGACAAGGACGCCAAACTGACCATGGATCTGATCGAGCGCGCGCTTGAAGTGCTGCGCGAGGGCAAACCGGCTCGTGTCGTCGAAATTGATGGCGAAGAAGAAGCCAAAGCGTTCCGCATGCTGCAGCTTCTGACCAGCAAGCCGATCCTTTATGTTTGCAACGTGGATGAAGACAACGCAGCTGAAGGCAATGCATTGTCCGACAAGGTTGCCGAAATGGCAGAAGCACAGGGTGCGCGTTCGGTTGTGATTTCAGCAGCGATTGAGGCCGAAGTGGCCCTGCTCGAAAGTGCCGAAGACAAGAAAGAGTTTCTCGAAGGTCTTGGTCTTGCCGAAACCGGCTTGGCCCGTATCATCCGCGAAGGCTACAAGCTGCTTAATCTTCTGACCTTCTTTACGGTTGGTCCGAAAGAAGCACGCGCATGGACGGTATTTACCGGTGCGACCGCCCCGAACGCGGCTGGCGTTATCCATACCGATTTTGAACGCGGTTTTATCAAGGCCGAAACCATCGCCTATGACGATTTCATCGAATTCAACGGTGAATCCGGCGCGCGCGATGCGGGCAAGCTGCGTCAGGAAGGCAAGACCTATATCGTCAAGGACGGCGATATCTTCCACTTCAAGTTCAACGTTTAAATCAGCGTTTTTTATAATGATTTCAAAGGCCGCCCCGCACAGCAGGGCGGCCTTTGGTTTTTGGCGGCATCGTTTTGCCGATGCAGGGCTTGTCAAAACGGGGAAACGCAGTCTACCTTCGCTATTGCAGCAAAGAGGATGGTATGAACGACCTGAGCCCGAAAAAACGCATTTTACTGGTTTTCAACTCCGCCACCGGTCAGCCGGGACGGGTGGGCACCGTCATGCGCCGCTACGGGTTCGAGTTCGATATTCGCCGCCCCGGTGAAGGCGACGAATTGCCGACTGATCTTTGCAAATATCATCTGGTCGTCGTGTTTGGAGGACCGATGAGTGCCAATGACGATCATCTTGATAATGTCAGTGCCATCATGAACTGGTTGCCGACCGTAGTTTCCAGTGATGCGATGTATTTGGGCATTTGCCTGGGTGCGCAGATGATGGCGCGCAACCTTGGTGCCGCGGTCGAGCCCCATCCCGAAGGCATGACCGAAATCGGCTATTACCCGGTGCAGCCTACGCCTGCCGGCGAACATCTTTTCCCGGATGAAATGATGGTCTATCACTGGCACAGCGAAGGGTTCGGGCTGCCCGACGGGGCGGAGCTGGTAGCAACCGGGCCGACATTTCCCCATCAGGCCTATCATGTTGATGAGCGGATCTGGGGTATTCAGTTCCATCCCGAAGTCGATGATGAAAGCCATGAACGCTGGCTTGCCAATGCCGGGGATAAAACCGATCGCCCGAACGGCCAGTGCCCCGATACCCAGCGGGCGGGACGGGCAAAATATGACGCCGCGTTCGGTGCATGGTTTGAACGCTTTGCCGAGAAGGTCCTGGTCAAGGGCCATGTGCCAAGCGATGTCGGGCAAAGCAGCTAAGCACTACGCCATTGTCAGGCAGAAACCGTATCTGCCAGATTTGCGGACAACCAGTCTTCGATTGCGGTCTCGTCAAAGGCAAGGGCCTTGGCATAGCCGCCATGGAAAGCGTCCCACGCATCGCGATACTCATCGCGTACCCCGACCAGTACCGGAATTTCCAGATCCATTGCGCGTGAGATGACATCCCGCAAGCCCCGGCCATCGGCCTCGCTTCGTCCAAAGCGTGCGATGATCAGGATGTCACTGCCGGCCTCAACATCGCGCGACAGTTGGGCGGCCAGGGTGGACAGCGCATCGCCATCAAGCTTGCAGCCCTTGGCCATTTTGCCACGATTCTTGGTGATCGGCATTTCATCGCCGCTGCGCAAGTTACGGACATGGACAAGTGTGCCGCAATCGGCATCCTTGCGGCGCTTTTGCACGTAACCGGCAACCGATTTGCCATTGGCGAGCATCCCGTCGGCAATGGCAGCCAGCAGATCGTCAATCGGGTCTTTGGGGTGAAAGGCAATACCGGCCAGCATGGATCAGAACCGATCAATCACGGTGACGCCGGTACCGACGAAGCTGTCCATGCTCATCAGTGCGGTCGCGCCCTCGGCCAGGGTGACGTGATCGCCAATCAGCTTTTGCGGGGCCAGTTTTCCCGCCTGTATCATGTCGAGCATCGCATCATAGCGAAAGGCCTGCATGCCGTGGCTGCCGAGGATTTCAAGCTCATGGGCGACCACCCGATCCATAGGGACTTTGGCATGGGCATGATCATCGGTCATGAGGCCAATCTGGATATGCTTGCCACGTTTGCGCAAACACGCGACCGAATTAAAGCAGGTTACCGCACTGCCCAACGCATCGACCGACACATGCGCGCCACCGCGCGTGATGTCCTTGATTGCCGCCGGGATGTCATCGATGCTGGCAGCATTCAGCACCGCATTGGCCCCCAGTTCCTTGGCGAAATCGAGCTTGGCGTCATCAATATCGACCGCCACGACATAGGCACCAGCGGCCGCGGCAATCATGATGGCCGACAGGCCGACACCACCGGCGCCATGGACGGCGACGATCTGACCGGCCGATACCTTGCCCTGATCAATCACGCCGCGGAAACTGGTGGCAAAGCGACAGCCGAGGCTGGCGGCAGTAGAAAAATCCATTTCATCGGGCAGGCGGACAAGATTGGTATCGGCGTAATCAATAGCGACATATTCGGCAAAGCTGCCCCAGTGGGTAAAGCCCGGCTGGAATTGCTGATCGCAGACCTGATGGTTGCCGCTATGGCATTCCGGGCAATGACCGCAGCCTGATACAAACGGCACGGTGACGCGGTCACCTTCCTGCCAGCGTTTGATGTCCTTGCCGACGGCCACCACAGTGCCGGCAAATTCGTGGCCGGGCACGTGCGGCAACTGGACATCGGAATCATGACCCATCCAGCCATGCCAGTCACTGCGGCACAGGCCAGTCGCGCCCACCTTGATCACCACACCCCCATTTCCCGGGGTCGGGTCGGGAAGGTTCTGGACCTCGATCGGGCCCTGATATTCGGTGAAGTAGGCTGCGTGCATAGGTCTTCCTCCAAGGACGATATTTTTTGCTTTGGCCTAAGTATCGTCCTTGTCGCGGTCCGGATGCAAGCGAACAACTTTCGGAACGCCAACCGATGGTTTGGATTTTGGTTTCGGTTTTGGTTCTGGCGCCGCATTGGGCTGATAACGTCCCCATGGGGATGTATCGCGGTCCTCGCCCTCTTTGCCCCAGGGGCCACGCTGCTCGCGGCGCATATTGGCGCGTTTGGCAGCGCGCTCTGCCTCATAGGCGGCTGCCCAGGGCGGGATATTGGACGTACTGCCGCGTGTTTTACGACCGGGGCGGTAAACGCCAAAGGCCGGGGCGGGCGATCCGTCATGCCAAAGCGGCACATTGCGGTGCTTGAACAGCGGGATCAGGGCAAGACCAGCTAGGAAGCCCGCAATATGGGCTACCCACGCAATGCCGCCGCCGGCACCACTGCCGAAATTGATCACCTGACTGACAAACCAGAAGCCCAGTACGACCACGGCCGGCACATAAAAGATAAACACCCAGAAAAACCAGACCAGCACGCGGGCTTTGGGATAAAGCAGGAAATAGGCGCCCAGCACACCGGCCAGCGCACCGGATGCGCCAATCATCGGGATTTCTGACTGGGTATCCAGCAGTCCATGGCCAAGGGCGGCCGCCACACCGCAGGCGAGATAGAAGATCAGAAAGCGGAAATGACCCATCGAGTCTTCGACATTATTCCCGAAGATCCAGAGATAGAGCATATTGCCGCCCAGATGCATCCAGCCGCCATGCATGAACATCGCCGAAAAGATCGACAGGAAGCCAAAGCCATCCGGGAAGGGTGAAAAGCCGGGCGGCAGTTCGGCATGACCAAACAGCACGGCCGGGATGGCGCCATATTGCAGGTTCATCAGAACCGTTGCGCGCGGATCAAGGGTAACCGTGCCCAGAAACACTACGACATTGATCGCAATGATCGCGTAGGTGACCCATGGCGTGATCGTTGTCGGGTTGTTGTCCTTGATCGGCAGCATTGGCTATGCCTGTTGTCTGTGTCCTGAAACGTGTCCTTAAACGGTACGGCGGGCAACAAGCCCCCGATCAGGCAACCACGGCCTCGTCGCGCGGGGCCAGGCGATCACGCAAAAAGGCCGCCAACTGACGATATTCGCGTTTACGTGCCGAGCTGCGCCGCCAGACCATGCCGATGCGCCGGATCGGAACCGGATTTTCAAACGGGATGATCTTGAGCAAATCCGGCCGACGTGCTTCGACTTCAAGCGACATTTCAGGCAACAGTGTGGCACCGATACCCGCACCGACCATCTGCACCAGGGTCGAGAGACTGTTGGCCTGAAAATCGGCCGATTTGCTCCAGCCCGCTTTCTGACAGACTTCAAGTGCCTGATCGCGCAGGCAGTGCCCGTCTTCAAGCAGCAAAAGCTTTTCATCCTTGATGTCGCCGATTTCGAGATGCTTTTTATGCGTTAGCGGATTGTTCGGCGCGCAGGCAAAGACAAAGCGGTCTTCAAACAGTTCGAACTCTTCAAGCCAGTTTTCATCAATCGGCAGAGCAATCAGGGCAAGGTCGAGTTTGCCCGCCATCAGAAGTTCGATCAGATTGGCGGTCTGGTCTTCGCGCAGGAGCGGCTGCAATTTCGGGAAACCGGATTTCAGCGAGGCCATGACATCGGGCAAAAGATAGGGGCCGATGGTCGGAATGACGCCGATATGGATCGGGCCCGACAGCGGGTCGGCAGCGGCCTGTGCCATGGTGGTTAATTCATCGACTTCCTGAAGGATATTTCGCGCCCGCGAAACGACCTCTTCGCCCAGTGGGGTCATCAGGACCTGACGCTTGTTGCGTTCGACCAGCTGCGCACCGAGAAGGTTCTCAAGCTCGCTGATGGCAGCCGACAAACTTGGCTGCGTAATGAAGCAAGCCTCTGCAGCGCGGCCAAAATGTCCGGTCTCGGACAGCGCGACAAGGTATTTGAGCTGCTTGATGCTCGGTTGGGCAGCCATTAATTTTTCCTATCAAAACTCGAAGTTTTATCTATTTGTCTTAGGTAATGCATTTCTCTACAAATCGCTAGCAAGCAGTGCATTTTTTGCACCTGCTCACACAAATTTCTGCGGCCTGTCGGGGGCCGTTCTGTGTTTTTAAAACTGGGTTAGGAGAAACCATAATGCTTACCGTTGGTGATACGCTTCCTGAATTCAATCTGACCGGTGTTTCGGGCAAAGGCCCGGACAGCTTCGCTCCGGTTACCGACAAGTCCTATGAAGGCAAATGGAAGATCCTGTTCTTCTGGCCGAAAGACTTCACCTTTGTTTGCCCGACCGAGATCGTTGGTTACGGCGAACTGAACGGTGACTTCGAAGACCGTGATGCCGTTCTTCTGGGTTGCTCGACCGACACCGACTTCGTGCACGCTGCATGGCGTACCCACCACGAAGACCTGGGCGACAGCCCGTTCGTATGGCTGGCTGACGAGAAAAAAGAACTCTCGACCGCCCTTGGTGTTCTGGCCAAAGACGCCGGTGTTGCCCTGCGCGCGACCTTCATCGTCGACCCGGACAACATCATCCGTCACGTACAGGTCAATGACCTGAACGTTGGTCGTAACCCGCAGGAAGCGCTTCGTATTCTTGACGCTCTGCAGACCGACGAACTCTGCCCGTGCAACTGGACCCAGGGTGACGAAACCCTCTAAGTCCGGTCCGGGCATGATGATGGGATCGGGCTTTGGCCCGGTCCCGCTTTTCAGCCTGCTATGAATGCTGCCTTTTCCATTGTCCGCGCCCAATGGGTGCGACTCTGACACGGCTGATCCCAAATTCGTTTTTGCATTACGCGCTTATCGCTTCAGACAGTTCCAGAGGATTTTTCCCATGACGTCGATCGTTGAAATCAAGGACTCCATGCCGGCCTATGCCAAGGACCTTAAGCTGAACCTTTCGAGCATGGCCAACAATCCGGGCATGACCGACCAGCAGGTTTACGGTACCGCGCTCGCTTGTGCCTTTGCATCGCGCAACGCCAAACTGACCAAGGCTGTTGCCGCCGAAGCCGCAGAAAAACTGACCGATGAGGCCGTTGAAGCTGCCAAGGGTGCGGCCGCCATCATGGGTATGAACAACATCTATTACCGGTTCAACCATCTGGTATCGGATGAAGAATACAGCTCCATGCCGGCACGCCTGCGCATGAACATAATCGGCAAGCCGGGCATCGACAAAGCCGATTTCGAACTGTTTTCGATCGCTGTTTCGGCGATCAATGGTTGCGGCATGTGCATCGATAGCCATGACAAGGTGCTGAAAAACGCTGGCGTTAAAAAGGAAACCATCCAGAACGCCATCCGTATCGCATCGGTCATTCACGCGGTTGCCGTCGTGATCGACGCCGAAGACGCCCTGGCGGAATAAGCCACATCACCGAATTCGGGCCAACGCCCAAAAGAAAGCCCCGGTACCATCAGGTGACCGGGGCTTATACATTGAGAGGCAGAAGGATTTGTTATGATCCTTCTGCCTCTTTTGTTTGAACGGGTGGTGACCACCACCCGTTCACGGAGCACAGAGCGGTTGAGCCCTTGCGGGCAGGACCCTTGACGGTCGTAAAAAAGCAGAACCCTCTGCGCACCCTGAGGCTTCGTCGAACCGCTGAGAGAGCTTTTACGCTCGTGTATAAGAGGGACAAAGCCAATGACTTATACTACGCGTTTTGTGGGGATCGATATATCGAAATCCACCTTTGATATTTGCCTGTTACCTGAAAACCGGACAAAAACTTTTGCCAATACACCTTCGGGCATTGCCAGCTTTCTTGGTTGGCTTGCCGGGTATGAGGATGTTGAGCGTATCCTTGTTGAACCGACAGGAGGCTATGAACGATCAATTGTTGAAGCCTTGCTGGCGGCACGCCGGCCCGTTGCAAAGGTGAATGCGAAATATATCCGCCAGTTCGCCCGCGCCAGCGGCCAACTGTCCAAAACCGACCGGATTGACGCCTTCGTTATCGCAGATTACGGCAGGCGCATGGAAACCCGCTTGCTCGAGTCCCCTTCAGCACGGCAGTCTGAACTGTCCGACCTCGTACAACGCTATCGCCAACTTTCCCCACATGATCGTTCAGGAAAAGAATCGCAGGGAAAAGCAGATCGATAAAACGCTGGGATGGATTGAGGAAACGCTCGACTTTCTTGTTGAGCAGCGCCGCGAGGTGATCATGGCAATGGAAAACTGCCTGGCCGAAGATGAGGACCTGCAGGCCCGAGCAAATGTTCTGATGTCGCTGAAAGGTATCGGGATGAGAACCGCTTGCTTCCTGCTGGCTGGATTGCCTGAACTCGGACGGTTGGACAAAGGCCAGATTGCCAAACTGGTTGGTGTGGCACCGCTCAATCGTGATAGCGGCCTCATGCGGGGCAAAAGAACGATTGCCGGCGGCAGACAACAGGTGCGCGACGTTCTCTATGTCGCCGCACTACCTGCTATTCGCTTCGATCCGGAGATGAAAGCCTTCTACCAACGCCTCAAACAAAAGGGAAAACCCGGAAAGGTCGCGCTTGTCGCCGTCATGCGCAAAATCATTGTAAGGGCAAACGCAAGGATGCGCATATATCATGCAGCGGTCCTTGACACTTAACACCGCTGCTTTTGTTTTTGGAGGGTGACATATGGGGTGTCGTGAACTGATATAGCTCTAGTGCCAGAATACGTTATCCAAGAAACTGTGAGGGAATGACATGATTGTATGATATACCGTGAGCAGGTTATGCACCGCTTTCTAAACGACTTCCGGAAACAGTTTTTTCAGAATCTGTTTCGAAATATTTTTGGCTCGATCATACAGTTGGTCACCCTTTCTGACACGTCCAATCCCGAACCCTTGTTTCTTTCGATATAGTGCTTCGTGGGGAACCTGTGCTGAATAGGCGCTTTTTAGAGCTGCTTTAAGATCGTTTTGCGCATATCGTACCTCCTCAGGAATGGACCAGGCCGCAAGAATCATTTTCTTACTCAAGAACGGAACCCGTGTTTCCAAAGCGACGGCCATGCTAGCACGATCAACCTTGGTTAGTACGGAATCGTGCATGTAAGTATGGAAGTCAATAAACTGCGCACGTGATCTTGGCGGTAAATCAGGACGGTCGAATTTGCGAAAATACCAATAGTCATCATATGAGGCAGGGATGTTATGGGTTTTCGCCCATGCTTTTTTCCAGGGATCTGTTTTGATCACACCGCCTTTGATTGCAGCCCAGCGCTCCATCGGATCAGTTAGCGTCTTACCTTCGAATCTTTGAGCTTTTTTGATAATAGCCCGATGAGGGGCGTAGCTTTTTAGTGCTACGACCAAGGAACGTAACCAAGCCATTTTAACTGGTGTTGTGGAAAATACATGCTCTGCTGATGAATAAGATGAATAACCTCCGAATAGTTCATCTCCGCCGTCACCAGTTAGAACAACGGTGACGTTTTCTCGAGCAAGTTTGCAAACCTCATTTGTAGGTAGTGCTGAAACATCGCCAAACGGTTCGTCGTATAGTGTCCTTAAAAGGCTAAAGTTTGTATTCGCAATATCTTGGCTGAAGAACTTCTCAAAATGTAGCGAACCAATTCTTTCGGAGACCATGCGAGCAAATGGTGCTTCGTCATCGCTCTCATCGACGTGACCAATTGAGAAAGTTTGAATCTTTGGTAAAATCTGACTCGCTTCTGAGCACACTACACTTGAGTCGACACCACCACTCAAGAAGAAACCTACATCAACGTCCGCAACAAGTTGTTCTCTAACTGCTTGACCGAGATGCTCTCTGATAAACGAGGACCAATCTTCAATGTCAGTACGAGTAGAAATCTCAAGGTTCCAGTATTTTTTCTTTTCAAGACGGGAGGTTTGTAAATCGAATGTGACGTAATGGCCCGGTTCCAATTTGTGTACGTCTTCGTACATCGTCTTTGGGCAAGGGATATATAGATACGTCATGAAGTCGTAAATTGCGGTCGCATCGATGTTGAGATTGTCTTTGCCGCAATATTGTTCAATCGCTTTCAGTTCTGAGGACCAGATTAGTTCTTTTTGTGAAGTGCCAAAGTATAACGGCTTTATTCCGACATGATCCCGAGACAATATAATTTTTTTACGGGCGCTATCATAAATCGAGAATGCGAACATTCCATCGATTTCCGAGAGAAGTCGATCAATTCCCCAATATATGTAACCGTGGAGGATAACTTCACTGTCACTGTCACTATTAAAAGTGACATTGAAATCTCTTTTCAACTTTGATCGCAGTTCGCGATAGTTATAGATTTCTCCGTTTACAGTAAGATAAACACCGTCGGACACCATCGGCTGACGACCGTTTTGCGATAGATCGAGAATACTGAGCCGTTGATGCCCGATATAGACTCCGTCACATACCTCGTAACCCCAACTATCTGGGCCACGATGTGCTAAGGTATGAAGAGCTATGTGTGAGGCTTTGATATTGTCGGAGTGAAGACCAGTATGGCCGAAGATTCCACACATCTTGCTTGCAGCGCCTCTGTTGAAGGTAAATCAGCCCTTGTCTGAGAAGCCAACACTAGAATTACATTGAGCAAATTTAAACATGAAAATTTCCTACGTCGTTACAGTATATAACAAAGCCCCCTATATCGTTGATGTAATCGAATGTCTTGCTGCCGAAAACTCAATCAAGCCCGATGAAGTCGAGTACATTTTTGTGGATGATGGTTCGTCAGATGACTCAGTGAAGCTCATTAAAGAAAATGCACATCTTCTCGACAACAAGGTCAGTGTAATAGAACAAGAAAATCAGGGGGCGGCTATCGCAACGAATGTTGGTGTTTCCGCATCGCAGCACGAATGGATTCGCTTATTGGATGGCGACGATATTCCCTGTAAAGAGTCAACCCGCGTAATGTTCGAAGTTGCCTTAAAAGAACACGTTGATTTTGTTATCGGCTCTTTCGGATATTTTTCTCAATCCGGTAAAGCCGTCACACAAATGGGTAATGTGGACAGTAAGAATTGTATCGTGATGGATCGTAAGGCAGCTCAACAGCGCTTCATCAAAAGCTTTCCGCATAATTCCAGTTGTATGTTAATCAAAAAATCTCTTTTCGAGCAATTTTCTGGTGCAGATACGCGACTACGGTCACCCGACTATACAATTGCCCTGCGGGCAACCGCTGCGACTGACAAGATTGCCAGACTAACTGACAACGTAGCAATGATGGTAGAGGAAGCGCCAGGGCGCCTTTCTTCTCAGATTGCTAGAAGTCGTTATGACTCTATTTGCGCGATCTATTATTTCGCGCATGAGCTTATGGTGGGAGATCGCGAAGTCGCAGTTGCTGTTTACAAACGAGCGTGTTCTCGGGCTTATCGATATTCTCGAATACTTGGAAATAGTCCACTCAAGCATTTTGCGCGATACATTTGCTCGAAAGTCTTCTTGCCCGCTGACCTCGATAAAGCGACCTATCAGTGTTTGTCTGCGTTTACGCCAAATGGCAAACCAGAACGACCACAAGAATGGGGACCAAAAACCAATACATGACATTGGCCAGAAGTCTGCTCTCTTGGTTTTTCTAAGTTATATAATTCTCAGGTGCTTGAGTGTTGCCGAAATCACCTGATCAGGTTGATCGAAATGCGGGATATGGCCGCACTCCTTGATCAGCATCTTGGTCACCGGGCCGCCGGTCTTGGCGCAAATGGTGTGGACCTGTTCACCACTGCCAAACTGATCATCATCGCCCTGAATGACCAGAAGCGGGCAGGTAATGTTGGCCAGTTCATCAACCATGTTCCATTCAAGGAAATCCGGCTGGCGCCAGGTATCGACCCAGGCACGGAAGACATCGTCGGTCTGGGCGAAGTGATGGCGTTGGAGTTTGGTTTTCCAGTCGGTCTCGGCGTAAATTTTGGCCGCCTCGGTAATGCCGGCGACTGTGACATCCTCGACAAAGACGTGGGCGGCTTCTGAAATCACGGCGGTTACGTTGTCGGGGAAGCGCGCGGCATATTTCAGCGCGATGGTCGCCCCGTCACTGTGGCCAAACAGGATTGGCTTGGTCAGGCCAAGTTCCGTGATCAGGCCGTGCAGATAGACATCGCTTTCGGTGTTGTGGAAATCAATGGCGCGCGGAACATCGCCCGCGGCGTGCGGGTCGGATTTCCCGTGGCCGCGCCGTTCATAGACAATCACCGGATGACGGGTGGCGGTTGCCAGCTTGGCGGGAAAGTCACGCCACATGCGAATGGTGCCAAGCGCCTCGTGCAGAAACAGGATGGTGGGTGCATCGGCGCGGACATCATCGGGAACAATCCGCTGGCAAGACAGGCTGATGCCATTCACCGTGGCATAGAAATTTTCGATCTTCATCTGACTTATAGCTCTTATGGGGCAATCTTTGTTGAGGCGTATATCGGTAATTCGGTGCGTAATTATTTGATTGCGATCATGGACAAAAAACAGGGCCCGGCAAGTGCCGGACCCTGATTGATGCGTTTTAATCCCGAAGTTCGGGAATGCAGACCTTATTTCAGGGCTGCGCAAGCACGTTTGATACGTGCGCAAGCCTCGGTCAGGGCCTCGTCAGAGGTCGCATAGGAAATGCGGAAATACGGTGCCAGACCGAATGCCGAACCCTGAACCGCAGCAACGCCTTCTGCTTCGAGCAGGTAGGTGACGAAGTCGGTATCGGTTTCGATTTTCTTGCCATCCGGGGTGGTTTTGCCAATCGCGCCCGCGCAGGACGGATAGACATAAAACGCACCTTCAGGCGTCTTGCATGACAGGCCTTCGCACTCGTTGAGCGCTGCAACAACAAGGTCACGACGCTTTTTGAAGACTTCAGCGCGCTCGGCGAGGAAGTCCTGCGGGCCGCTAAGCGCTTCGATCGAAGCTGCCTGGCTGATCGATGAGGTATGGGTGCTCGATTGCGACTGAACCTTGTTGATCGCCTTGATCAGGTCTTTGGGACCTGCGGCATAGCCCAGACGCCAGCCGGTCATGGCATAGGATTTCGACACACCGTTACAGGTCAGCGTACGTTCTTTGAGCTTCGGCTCGACCTGGGCGATGGTGGTGAATTCGAAACCGTCATAAACGAGGTGCTCATACATGTCGTCAGACATGACATAGACGTTTTCGTGTTTCAGAAGCACGTCGGCAATCGCACGCAGTTCTTCGCGTGAATATGCCGCACCGGTCGGGTTGGACGGGGAGTTCAGAACAACCCATTTGGTTTTCGGTGTGATTGCGGCTTCAAGTTCACTTGCGGTGATTTTGAAGTCGTTTTCTTCCTGGCATTCGACAATGACCGGGGAGCCTTCGGCCATGAGCGCCATGTCCGGATAGGATACCCAGTACGGTGCCGGGATGACGACTTCGTCGCCCGGGTTCAGCGTTGCGAAGAACGCGTTGAACAGGGTCTGCTTGCCACCGCAACCGACGGTGATTTCGTCGATGGTGTATTCCAGATCGTTTTCACGCTTGAACTTTTCGACAATCGCCTTGCGCAGCTCAGGCGTACCAGCGACCGGAGTGTATTTGGTCTTGCCAGCATCGAGCGCAGCTTTTGCGGCTTCTTTGATGTTGTCGGGGGTATCGAAATCCGGCTCACCTGCGCCAAGACCGATCACATCAACGCCAGCAGCCTTAAGTTCGGCAGCCTTGGTGGTGACAGCAATGGTGGGGGAGGGTTTGATACGGCTCAAACGGTCGGCAATGAACGCCATTGGTCTGTTTCCCTGGAATTTATGAGAGTGAAAAGAATCTCGTTCTTTCGGTTCGGACCCTACGCCTGCCTCAGAAGCAATTCAAGGCTGTTTAGAGCCTTTTGCGGGTTCTTTGGGATGATTTTATCCAATTTTGCGGCCATTCAGAAGTCCGAGCGGAAAGAACTGGATACTTTAACGCAACATTTGCCGTGTTGTTCCCGTTTGCCTTCCTGACGTCTGCTGACATTTCCTGACAGGAACTGTCAGGGGCGGGGCTTGCGATTGGTTGTATCTGACCTATAACTAGGGTTGGAATAAAAAGGGACCTGCCCGATGAATGCGCTGCCGGAATTTCTGACCAAACGACGCCCGCCTGTTGAAGGATCACGGGAATTCAAACTCGTGACCGAATATGAGCCGGCCGGCGACCAGCCCGCTGCGATTGCCGAGCTGATGTCGGGCATCAATGATGATGAGCGTGATCAGGTTCTGCTGGGTGTGACCGGGTCGGGCAAGACCTTTACCATGGCCAATATCATTGCCAATACCCAGCGCCCGGCATTGGTTTTGGCGCCGAACAAGACTTTGGCCGCCCAGCTTTATGCCGAGATGAAGCAGTTCTTCCCGGATAATGCGGTCGAATATTTCGTCTCCTATTACGACTATTATCAGCCGGAAGCCTATATCCCGCGCTCGGACACCTATATCGAGAAAGACAGTTCGATTAACGAGCAGATCGACCGGATGCGCCATGCCGCTACGCGTGCGATTTTGGAGCGCAACGACTGTATCATCGTGGCATCGGTGTCGTGCATTTACGGTATCGGGGCGGTGGAAACCTATCTTGAGATGACTCAGCGCATTTCGGTCGGGGATGAGATTGATCGCAACGACATCATGAAGCGTCTGGTGGAGTTGCAATATACCCGCAATGACGCGGCCTTTTCGCGCGGCACATTCCGGGTGCGCGGTGATGTGCTTGAGATTTTCCCGGCCCACGCCGAAGACCGGGCCTGGCGCGTTTCGATGTTTGGTGACGAGATCGAGGAACTGGCGGAGTTCGACCCGCTGACCGGGCACAAGTTTGCCACCATGGACTCGGTCACGGTCTATGCCAATTCGCACCACGTCACGCCGCGTCCGACGCTGGTGCAGGCGATGGCCGGTATCAAGCAGGAGCTTAAAGACCGACTGGCGCAATTCCAGGCCGAAGGCAAGTTGCTGGCGGCCGAGCGGATCGAGCAGCGCACGACCTTTGATCTCGAAATGATGGAAACCGTCGGGCACTGCAAGGGGATTGAAAACTATTCCCGCTGGCTTTCGGGACGTAGCCCGGGGGAGCCGCCGCCGACCCTGTTTGAATATCTTCCGGAAAACGCATTGCTGTTTGTCGATGAAAGCCACGTGGCGGTGCCGCAGATCGGCGGTATGTTCCGGGGTGACTATAATCGCAAAGCGACACTGGCCGAGCATGGCTTCCGCCTGCCGAGTTGTGTTGATAACCGGCCGCTCAAGTTCGAGGAATGGGAAGCAATGCGCCCGCAAAGCGTGTTTGTTTCGGCAACCCCGGGCAATTGGGAAATGGAACGCACTGGTGGTGTGTTTGCCGAACAGGTCATTCGCCCGACCGGCCTGATTGACCCGGTCTGTATCGTGCGTCCGGTCGAAACCCAGGTCGATGATTTGCTGGGCGAGGCCAAGGAATGTGCGGCCAAGGGCCAGCGTGTTCTGGTCACGACCCTGACCAAGCGCATGGCCGAGGATTTGACCGAATACCTGCATGAGCATGGGATTCGTGTGCGTTATCTGCACTCGGATATTGATACGCTGGAACGGATCGAGATTATCCGTGATTTGCGCCTTGGCGTGTTTGACGTGCTGGTGGGGATTAACCTTCTGCGAGAGGGGCTTGATATCCCGGAATGTGCGCTGGTGGCGATTTTGGATGCTGACAAGGAAGGTTTCCTGCGTTCCAAGACATCGTTGGTTCAGACGATTGGCCGCGCGGCGCGTAACGTTGACGGGCGTGTGTTGCTTTATGCCGACAAGATGACTGACAGCCTTGAATATGCGATTGGCGAAACCAACCGCCGGCGTGAAAAGCAGATGGCCTATAACGAGGAACATGGCATCACGCCCGAAACCGTGCGCTCGCGGATTAATGATGTTCTCGAAAGTGTCGCCGAGCAGGATTACGTCACCGTCGATACCGGTGTTTCGGGCGACATCATGGTGGGGCATAACCTGCGTGCCCATATCGAGGATCTTGAAAAACGCATGCGCGATGCGGCCGGGAACCTTGAGTTCGAGGAAGCGGCACGTTTGCGTGACGAGATCAAGCGGCTTGAGGATCAGGAACTTGGTCTTGCCGAAGCCGGGCCGATGGCACGCGAAATCGGTACTGTCGGACCGGGATCAAAATCGGCCAACAAACCGAAATACAAGGGGCGTCGTCGCAAGGGGGCTTAACGAAAAGCTCAATCACACAAAAAAGGCCGGGTGCAGATTGCCCCGGCTTTTTTGTGTTTGAAGGGATGGCATCACATAAACAGTCGTTCGTTTTCCATGCGCTTGTAGATATCAGCGACATATTCGCCGTAGCCGTTATAGATCCGGGTGGGCACGCTTTCGCCGTTATTGAGCAGGCGTTCATGCGCCTGTGACCAGCGCGGGTGGGGGACTTCGGGGTTTACGTTGGCCCAGAAGCCATATTCATCGGCGTTGATGTCTTCCCAGAAGCTTTTCGGGCGCTTGTCGGTGAAGGTAAAGCGGACGATGGATTTGATGTTTTTAAAGCCGTACTTCCACGGCGTCACCAGACGCAACGGCGCGCCGTTCTGCTTGGGCAGTTCTTCGCCGTAGATGCCGGTGGCGATCATGGTCAGTTCGTTGGTGGCCTCGGCCATCGAAAGCCCTTCGATATAGGGCCATGGATACCAGAACTGGCGCAGGCCGGGCATGGTGTCCTTTTGGCTGGCGGTTTCCATTTCAACATATTTCGCACCCGACAGGGGCTTTGCGAAATCAACCAGCGCCTTCATCGGGAAACCGGACCAGGGTACGGTCATCGCCCAGGCTTCAACGCAGCGGAAGCGATAGACGCGTTCTTCGAGCGGCATCTTGCGCACCAGGTCTTCGAAATCAATTTCAATCGGCTTTTCAACCAGCCCGTCGATCACCACGGTCCAGGGGCGGACGCGCATGGCTTGCGCGGCTTGGGAGATCGATTTGTGCGATCCGAATTCGTAGAAGTTGTTATAGGTCAGCGCCTTGGCCTTTTCGGTCATTTCACGTTCGACCGTATAGGCCGGGTTGCGATCAACCGGATAAAGATCAGCGGTGGTGCCCGACCCTTGCGCCAGTGCGCTGCCAAGCGGGAGGTTCGATGCCGTTGCGCCGATGGATCCGGCCGCGATGCCTTTAAGGAACTGGCGGCGGTTTTTATAGATTGATTCCGGTGTGGCGTCTTTTTCAGGGATTTCCCACCCCTTTTTACCGCGTATCAGCATGGTGTCCTCCGTTGATCCTTGGGCTACTGTCCGTGCAAAAGCCGATTTGGGCAAGTCACGGCTCGGTGATCGTTTGGTGAAACGATGACCCTTTGCGGTTGCTATCACGGTTATACGGGCGAAATTGCCGATCTGATCCTTGATCACACGCATGCGCCATCCTATGACAGTGAAACAGAATGCGCGGGACGGATCGTACGGATTTGTTTTATCGCGACAAACAGCAAATCGGGGTGTCAGATGGGTGCAATGATCGATAAGGCAAAAGCGGCAATCGACAAGGTCAATGAACTTGGCGATCTGAAAGGCAAGATCTTTACCGAGTTTGATGCTGAGCGGATTTTAACCGCCGCCGCAGAGACCGAGAAATATTGCGCGCAAAACCCCGGGGCGCCGCTTGGCGGTATGCTGGTATCGATCAAGGATCTCTATGATGAGGCCGGGGTTCGAACAACCGCCGCATCCAAGCTCCTGAAAGACATCGCACCGGCCAAGGAGGATTGCGAATGTGTGCGCCGGATCAAGGCGGCTGGCGCCATTCCGTTTGGCCGCACGAGTATGAGCGAGTTTGCCTATTCCGGCGTCGGGCTTAATCCGCATTACGGCACGCCGGGCAATGTGTTTGACCCGGAAGGGATCCCTGGTGGGTCGTCATCCGGTGCCGGGGTGAGTGCGGGTCTTGGGCTGGTTGATATTGCGATGGGGACGGATACGGGGGGCTCGATCCGGATTCCATCGGCAATCAATGGTCTTTACGGCTTTAAGCCAAGTCGCCTTTCTGTGCCAAGGACGGGTATTTTGCCGCTGGCAGAAAGCTTTGATACGCCGGGGCCTTTGGCGCGCGATCTTGAGACCGCAATTTCGGTGTTTGAGGTCATCAGTGGGCAAAGCGTCCCGCAGCCAGAGGAAAAAAAGCTTCGGGTCGGGGTGCCGATGAACGCCTTTACCAATGATCTTTCCGATCGCGTAAAGGCCGATTTCGAGATGATTTGCGATACCTTGCGCAAGGCGGGGCATGAGCTGATCGAGATTGATCTTGGATTTATTGCCGATAATGCTCTGGTGACCCGTGATCTGGTGTCGAGTGAGGCAAACGCGATCTATGCCAAGGATTTCGCCGCCCTTGAAACCTGCGGCGATCCATATGTTCTGTCACGCTTGAAGTTTGCCGATGGCCTGAGCAAAGATAATGTCATTGCGGCCTACGCCAAACGCACCGATGTGATTGCCCGTTTCGCGGCGGCACTTGCCGATGTGGATGTCATGATTGCACCGACCCTGGCCCGCATGGCGCCAAAGATTGCCGAGGTTGAAGCGGACATCGAAACCCTGAACCCGCTGATGCTGCGCAATACGGGGATGCTTAATCTGGTTGATGCCTGCGCGCTTTCAATGCCGGTTGATATTCCCGGTGAAAAGGCGCCAGCCGCCCTGATGATTGCGGCACCGCACGGGCAGGACAAGGGCGTCCTGAATGCGGGCCGCCTGATTGACCCACTGTTTGCCTGATTTGGTAGTGTGTGCATAGAAAAACGGCCCGGAGAAATCCGGGCCGTTTTGCGTTGGGACGGGATAAATCGGGGTTTAGCCTTCGAGCAGGGAACGCAGCATCCAGGCGGTTTTTTCATGGACCTGAATGCGGGCGGTCAGAAGGTCTGCAGTGGCGTCATCGTCAGCGCTATCGCACAGGGCATAAAGCGAACGTGCGGTCTTGATCACGGTCTCGTGGCCCGAAACCAGCTGTGCAATCATTTCTTTGGCGGCGGGCACACCTTTTTCTTCCTTGATCGCGGTCAGTTCGCCATAGGCCGAGAAGCTGGCCGGGGCAAACGCTCCCAGCGACCGGATACGCTCGGCGATTTCGTCAACGGCTGTTGCCAGTTCGGTATACTGTTCCTCGAACATGTTGTGCAGGGCATTAAACATCGGGCCCGTCACGTTCCAGTGGAAGCTGTGCGTTTTGAGATACAGGGCGTAGCTGTCAGCGAGAACGCGGCCAAGGCCGTCGGCGATCTCGGTGCGGTTGGATTCATTGATGCCAATATCAATCTGCATGTTTATCTCCTTTCGCCGCTTTAGAAGCAAGCGGGTATGTGTGTTCTCTTTTACATTGAAAAGAGTATGCAAGATATTTTCTAATTACACCAATTGATTGTTTAATTGTTTGCGATAGGGCAATTCTATTACTGAAAGTAGGGATATTCCCGTGGGCCATCGATATGGCTGAATCCGATCATTGGAGTGTGGTGGGCATACGGGCAAAAAAAGAATTTCATAGGTTTTGGGCCGGGTTTTCATTTGGCGGACTCAATGAAATCAATGGGTTGGGTTTCTGGTGCCTTGATTGGAACACAATTCGCCCCGAAATGGCCCAATGTGACCTGTTTTCCCGCCTTGATTTCAGGGCACATTCACAACTGTCAGTCGAGGACGCGGTCAGCAGTCTCTGTCCCCCCTCACGATGCTGGCCCGATTGGTTTCAGGCTGTTCCCCCACCTGAAATACCCCGGCTGACCTGGTCTCCCCAAGACCATGATGACCCCGAATAGATTGGGGCGGGTTTTATCCCGCCCCACTTTTTTGTCCGGATTTCGGGGATGCTTGCCGGGCGGGTGTTCTATGCCGCAATTGCCGCAATTTGCCCCCAAAAGGTCACCAATCACCGATTTTTGAGCCGCATTTCAAAGGCATATTCCT
The DNA here is from genome assembly GCF_056160125.1 of Thalassospira sp. ABD4_177. Classification (NCBI taxonomy): domain Bacteria; kingdom Pseudomonadati; phylum Pseudomonadota; class Alphaproteobacteria; order Rhodospirillales; family Thalassospiraceae; genus Thalassospira; species Thalassospira sp. ABD4_177. The sequence continues at coordinate 311,917 of NZ_JBSWWO010000003.1, forward strand.
AACTGTCGGATGCGAAAACATCGATGCGGTGCTCTCCCTCACGGCATCGAGGCCCGAAAAAGACGCTTTACCTCCCCCCAAGGCGTCATTGCACCCCACGGGCAAGGCAGCGCATCTGACAGGTCTCCCCAAGACCATCTGTCCCCAAAGCCCGGGCGAGCTTCAAGCTCCCCGGGCTTTTAATTTGTCCGGCGCCAATGATCGAGATGTTGAGGGCGGCGTTATCCGTCGCGAGACACGACTGTGCTGTCTGTCGCCTGATCCGAAACAGGCACGGAATTTTTCATCGGTGAGAGTGAGAATATCTTTGTCGGTTGTTCCCGGCCGCGCACGGTGACATCGCCCTGTTCTTCCCATGCCGGAATGTCATCATGGTTGCCGCAGGCACGCACGGTGTCCTCGGTTGCGAGGATATAGGTGCCGAACTCCTTGTTGAGCGACTCAAGTCGGGAGGCGATGTTGACGTTGTCGCCATGGACCGTGAAGGTCAGGCGACTTTCGGAGCCGACCGCACCGACGACAATCTCGCCGGAATTGATGCCGCAGCGGGTTTTAAGCTGCCCGCCATGGCAATAGATGCGTCGATTGGCGAGGTCCTGAATGGCAAGGGCGGTGCGCACGGCATTGAGCGCATGGTCGCTATCGGGGGTGACGGCGTTAAAGGTGATCAGCATCGCATCACCTTCAAACTGGGTGATCACACCGCCAAAATGCGAAATCACCGCGCTGGTCTCGGTGAAATACTCATTGAGCATGGTGGCCAGTTCTTTTGGCGCGAGCTTCTCAGAGACCGAGGAAAAGCCTTCGATGTCAGTAAACATTACCGTGGCATTGACTGCCTCACCATCGCCCGGACGGATCTGTTGTTCGGCATGGGTGATGCGATCAGCAATTTCAGGCGAGACAAAGCGTGACAGATCACGCGCGGCAATTTCATCGGTCACGGCCCGGATAAAGGATCGCTTGGCGCGCATGACGGCAATCGTCAGAACGGCTGTGACCAGAACGATGGCGATGATCTTGTCGATCTCGGCCCCGATCAGAATCGCGTTCGAGGTCATGTAGGTCACATAATCACGCGTGATCATGCTTTTGCCGCCTTCCGACCAGATGACATAACCGGTCAGGATGATCCAACCCGCCGCCGCCGTGCCGCCGGCAATCAGGATATAGCGCGGATCAAAGCGCAAGCTGCGTAGGGCAATGAAGATGAAGACATAAAGCACGGTCGGCGCTTTGAGATAGAAGCTTGCCGGTTGCATGTACTGGATATGAAAGCTCCAGATCAGGACCATCAAAAGTCCGATATCGGCAATCACCGACAGGGTCAGGAACCAGTCGGTCAGTTTGTTGCGATAGGTCAGCGCCAGACGTTTGAGGGTAAACAGGTAATACAGGCCAAGTGCCCATGGCACCGGATGAATGCCATCCGACATCGCCGTTTTGGGCGAGATGACATAGAGGCTGGCAAAGATTGTCACCAGCAGCAGCTGTACCCAGCCGATGAGCTTTTCGCTTTCATATTGCTGCTTTTCAATCGCGCTTTGCACGCGTTCTGGCAGATGGCTGTTGGCGTTCTTGCCAAACAGGAAGGCACTTAGCGTGCTTTTCATGGTGCCGGTGTCCCGATCATTCAGATGGGTGTCTTTTATGGACACAGTGATGGCACCCATAGTGGAACCACAAGCGTTGCTTGCCAAGTCGCGATGCGATGACGGGTGATCACAGCTGCGTGCGGGAAAACGGTATCGGCAGGGGATAAAGCAAAAAAAAGCCGGGCATCAATGTGCCCGGCAAGTTTATCAGGGAGGCTTCACGTCTGGGAGACGTAGGACCCTTCGCAGGGCCCTGGGTAAGCCGGACAGGGCGTCCGGCTAAAGACCGACATAGTCGGTCAGGGAGAAAACTCTGGACCGCGATGCGACGTTTGCCGCTGCGGTTCGAGAAGGAAGATAGCGTTTTTGACGACAATGACCACTGCCAAATTGCTTTTTCAGCCATGCATTTTCTGCATAAATCTTCAGAGGTGCGAAGTGTCAGTGTAACTAATTGATATTAAAAAGAAATATACTCGGATGCTAAGCCGTTTTCGGACTGGATCACTGTTTGCAGGGTGAATTCATTGTGCGGTAGCACAAAAAAAATGCCGGGCATCAATGTGCCCGGCAAGTTTATCAGGGAGGCTTCACGTCTGGGAGACGTAGGGAATCTAGGGAAGATTCCCGTGCCGGATATCGTTCCGGCGGACGAAACGTCCAAAATCAGAAAGTCGGAGCGCTCACGCTTTGTGCGGCTGCTCACAACTTATGATGTGAATATAGGTGAGCTCTGAGTGGATTGAAAATTGAATAACTACAAATCAACCATGCGCTAAACGCATGACAATAAAATGTCAGCAATTTTAAGACATTATGGCACGGTCACCGTTCCACGCGCTTTGATGTTCATTGCATGATGTGAAAATCGCCCTCTGATGGTTGAAATTTCCGTTTCTCATCACAGGGGGCTATTGGCGAGGGCGAATGCCTGGCAGCAAGCGCGCCCAAACGACAACAGCCCGGCATAGCCGGGCTGTGTGAAAGTCTTTGATAGCCGTGGTTTCTGGCGGCTATTTGTCGGTCGTTGCGCTGGCAGCTGCGGCGGCCTTTGCCTTGACCTTGGTGATTTCCTCGATCAGGAAGTCGCGGAAGACGGCGATCCGCTTGGAATGACGCAGTTCTTCCGGATAGACGAAATAGGCATCAAAGCTTGGCCCTTCGAGTTCCGGCAGGATGCGCACCAGATTGCTGTTGGATGGCAACAGATAATCCGGCAGGGCAGAGATGCCGAGGCCAGACTCGGTCGCACGGAAGATGCCATAGATATTGTTCAGCTTCAGAATCGGACGCATGTCCGGTTTGAACTGCTGGGCGGTTGCCATCATCCAGTTGACGTTGGATACCGGCGGGCGGGCATCCGCACCATAAATAATCAGGCGGTGGTCCTTGAGCTCTTCGGGGGTTTTGGGCATGCCGAACTGCTTGATGTATTCCGGCGATGCAAACACATGATAGCGCAGCGTCATCAACTGGCGCTGGACAAGGTCGGCCTGACGAGGTGGTTGCATGCGGATGGCAACATCGGCCTCGCGCATGGCAAGATCGAGCTCCTCGTCATTGAGCACCAGCGACAGTTCGATTTCCGGATAGCGTTCCAAAAACTCGTTGATACGCGGGGTCAGCCAGGTTGAGCCAAAGGCAACCGTTGTCGTGACCTTGAGCGGGCCACTGGGGCGTTCCTTTGATTCTCGAATGCGCGCCTCGGCCATGGACAGCTTGGCGAAAACATCGTGGGCCGTGCGATAGAGCAGCTCACCCTGTTCGGTCAGGATCAGGCCACGCGCATGACGATGGAAAAGCGGGACTTTCACGCTTTCTTCCAGTGCGCTGATCTGTCGGCTGACGGCCGACTGGCTCAGATTAAGGTTTTCCCCTGCGTGGGTGAAGCTCCCGGCTTCGGCAACAGCGTGAAACACACGCAGCTTGTCCCAGTCCATAGACCTGCTCCTAGATGTCACCAGCGCACGGTCGATGCGCCAGACCCCTGATAATGGTTCTCTTCTTTTATGGCCAATTTGGTTTCCACACTATTAAGTGCGTCACAGGCTTTGACCAAGTGCATGATTATTCAATCAATATGAGGCCTGTGGCGTTTTCTGCAAGAAGACATTTTAAAGCAGTTGGCTAAGCGTGTTGCGATTTTCGATCAATCTGAGGCTGGTAGCGGGATCGCGCCAGGTTGGAGCCATTAAAAAAGGGGATGCCGGAAGCATCCCCTTTTGTCATTCAGATCATCCAAGGCCGGAAGATCAGGCTTCTTGCTCTGCAATGAATTTTTCGGCTTCAAGGGCGGCCATGCAGCCCATTCCGGCCGCTGTGACTGCCTGACGGTAAACCTTGTCGGTGACATCGCCTGCAGCATAAACGCCTTCGACATTGGTCAGGGTCGTGCCCGGCTTGACGAGGATATAGTTCTCGTCATCCATATCGACCTGATCCTTGAAGACGGCGGTTGCCGGGTCATGACCGATGGCAACAAAGAAGCCATCTGCCGGAATGTCGAGGGTTTCGTCGGTTTTGATATTACGGACACGTACGGCTTCAACGCCATCCATCGGACCGTCACCACCGAGAATGTCCTCAACGACACTGTCCCAGACAACGTCGATTTTCTCATGCTTGAGCAGGCGTTCCTGAAGCATCTTTTCTGCACGCAGTTCATCGCGGCGGTGGATCAGGGTCACCTTGGAACAGATACCAGCCAGATAAAGCGCTTCTTCAACGGCGGTGTTGCCGCCACCGACAACCGTGACCGGCTTGTTGCGATAGAAAAAGCCGTCGCAGGTGGCACAAGCCGAAACGCCGCGGCCATTGAATTTCTCTTCGCCCGGAAGACCCAGCCAGCGGGCCTGTGCACCGGTCGAGATGATAACGGTTTCGGCAATATAGGTATCACCGGAGTCGCCTTTGCAGACGAATGGACGTTTGGAGAAATCGACCTCGGTGATCAGATCATGGACCATTTTGGTGCCGACATGCTCGGCCTGGGCCTTCATCTGATCCATCAGCCACGGACCCTGAATGACATCGGCAAAGCCCGGGTAGTTTTCGACATCGGTGGTAATCGTCAGCTGGCCGCCCGGCTGAAGGCCCATGACCATCATGGGTTCAAGGTTGGCGCGCGCAGCATAGATCGCAGCAGTGTATCCGGCAGGGCCGGATCCGATGATGAGGACTTTGGTCTGATGTTCCTGGGCCATGGTCTTTGTAATTGTCCGAGATGAGTAAAAAACTGACGTCGAACATATGTGGAGAGCGCCCAAGACGCAACCGGCAGAGGAAAAGTTTGCACGCGCCAATGCGCGTTTTGGCAAAGAGGGAATTCCACGTTTGCGGCGGGTAGAATTTGTAAATCACCAGCCGGCTTGGCGTGCCCCGCCATACGTGGGCCATGCGACGGTCAAAAACCGGATTTTGCAGCATTTTCAGTTACGGCAACCAAGCACAAGATTGCATTCTTGCCTCGATTATATTATTGCCAGCAACTTGCCTCGCTGTAATATTGTTTCAATCGAGGTAACTTTCGCGCACAGAATCGAGGAATAAATGCAACGGGTCAAACTCGACAAGATCGACCGCAGGATTTTGCGCGATCTGCAGGAAGATGGCCGCATGACCAATGTGGAACTTGCACGCCGTGCAGGTATTTCGGCTCCTCCCTGTTTGCGTCGTGTGCGCGCACTCGAAGAAACCGGATTCATTCAGGGCTATCACGCCGAAGTCGATGCGCAGGCACTTGGCTATAACGTCACCGTGTTTGCGATGGTTGGGCTGGCAAGTCAGGCTGAACATGATCTACGCGCCTTTGAAGCCCGTGCGGCAGAATGGCCAGAAGTACGTGAATGCCACATGGTGGCCGGCGAAATGGACTTCCTGCTTAAGATCGTGTCGCACAGCTGGGACGAATATCAGAAGTTCCTGACCACCGAACTGACCGTTGCCGAGAACGTCAATCACGTCAAATCAGCGCTTTCGATTCGGACGGCGAAGAATATGCCGGGCGTTCCGATCGATATCGACGTCGACGATTGAGCGCGATGCGCCCACAGATCTGCAACATATGAGCTGACATTCCTGATCAAGGCGGAAAAACCGGCGCTTTTTCACGCCGGTTTATTTGTTTTGCGACCCTTGCTAGGACATGAACAAGGCATCATGTCCAAAACCTATCCGTGTTGCGGTCGCATTATGCCCGTTGAACAAGGGAGCCATGCATCATCCTCAAGATGTGATCCAGGCCGGGTTCACACCGTGGAAAGGTACACAGAAACAATAAGTTAAACGGTGTGATGGCGCACGTTTACCGGATGGTGAACACTAAGCGTATGGGTGAAAGTCCTTGTCAGTGACGTGGCAAGGGCATTAAGTAGTAAGTACCTATGCCAATGGTGTATTGTTTATCTCTTAGGATAGTGATTGTCTTGGGATCGTAATTGGAAGCGTTTCAAAAAGAACTTGAACCCGATGTAATTCCAGCTGTCGAGGAAGACGATTGGCGTGGAATCGTGCCGACAATGCTGTTTGCGATTGCCGGTGTAATGTTGCTGGTCGTTCTGTCTTATCGCCCGTCCGACGCGCTGGCGGGTGTGGGAATGGTGTTTCCTTTTGCCATGAGTGAAGAGGAAATCCTTGAGCGGGTCGGGGCTTCCGGTGGTCGCGTCTCGAGATTTGGCGGCTTTGGGCATATGGCGGTCGTTATACGTGACGATGGCGCGGTGCCCGAAGCTGATGATTTCGGCGCTTTGTTTGCCTTGTCGCCGCTTGTCGCATCAGCCTGTTTTGACGCGGACGAAGATATAAAAGCCTTCTGATATTTGGGTGGAAGCCTATGGAAAAGTTACTCGAAATTCGTGCCATTGCGATAAAGGCGCTGTTTGTCATTTTGGTCGTGCATATCGTTCTCAGTGCGATTGCCGGTTATTTTGCAAGCGGTGACGCGCTATCACCGCTTATTGCCAGCGCGGTTTTTGCTGCTATTGCATTTGTTGTCTGCCGGGGGGCGGGACCGCAGGCGCAGATTTCGCGCTTTATTGTGTCCTCTGCCATGATCCTGCAGGTCGCGGTTCTGGTCTATGCCTTCCGCGGGCATGAATGGCAGCTCGACATTCACATGTATTTCTTTGCAGCCTTGGCTGTGCTTGGCGCGCTGGTCTGCTGGAAAACGATTGTGGTTGCCGCTGGCGTTATTGCCCTGCACCACCTGATTCTGAACTTTGCCGTGCCCTATTGGGTGTTCCCGAATGGCGCCGACTTCTTCCGGGTGGTTCTGCATGCGGTGGTCGTGATTGTCGAAGCCGGGGTTCTGATCTGGTCGTGCAAAAGTCTTTACTCGACACTGACCAATGCCGATACCGCACGGGCCGAAGCCGAAGAAGCGGCAAAATCCGCACAGGACCTTCTGGCACAAAACGAGCGACTGCGTGATCAGCGCAAGATCGAACGTGAAAACTTCAAACGTGAACTGGCCGATCAGATCACCTCGATGATTGGTAAGTCTGCCAGTGCGGTGGATGCGGAATCGCTTCAACTGCAAGAACGCGCCCAGCTTCTTGATGATCGCGCACGTACCGGTCGTGAGGCGTCTGTCGGCGCGGTCCACGCGTCCGAGGAAACCTCGCAGAACGTGCAGTCGGCGGCATCCGCCGTTGATGAGATCAATGCATCCGCCGAAGAGATTTCCCGTCAAGTCGTCCGCGCCCGCGAGATCACCGACAATGCGGTTTCGCGGTCCTCGACGGCGAGTGAGCGGATCGAATGGCTGTCAAAAGCAGCCGAGAAGATCGGCGAGGTCGTCAATCTGATTACCGATATTGCGTCCCAAACCAACCTTCTGGCGCTGAACGCAACGATCGAGGCCGCCCGTGCCGGGGAAGCCGGCAAAGGCTTTGCCGTGGTGGCAAACGAGGTGAAAAACCTTGCCAACCAGACCGCGCGTGCAACCGACGAGATTGCCCAGCAGATTTCGGAAATCCAGGCCGCAACGGGCGATTCCGTCTCGGCGGTCAACGGGGTTTCGGAGACCATCGGCGATCTGGTGGAAGTTACCACCACGATTTCCTCGACCATGGACCAGCAGCAGGCCGCATCGCGCGAGATTGCTCAAAGCCTGAATGTCACGGTCGATGCGACCCGTGATCTGTCAGACCTGATCCATCAGCTGTCGGAAATTTCCGATCAGACGGGTCAAACCGCGACCGAGCTTCTGGGCAGTGCCGATCACCTTGGATCAGAAGCAACCGATCTTAACCGCAATGTTGAAGCGGTTCTCGATCAGTTGGCGAAATCCGAGTAAGGCTAACAAGCGTCCCAACCAGCAAAAAAGCCGGGCATTTTGCCCGGCTTTTTTTTGTGTCTGTGTCTCGAATGAAAGTCTGAAACGAAAAAGGCCCGGGAATTTCCCGGGCCCTGATGCTGATCAGTTGTTTCCGGGTCAGGAAAAATCGACCTTCAGAATTTCATAGCTTTTGGTGCCGCCCGGGACGGTGACCTCGACAGAGTCACCGACCGACTTGCCAATCAGAGCACGGCCGATCGGGGATGTGGTCGAGATACGGCCGGCATTGATGTCGGCTTCGATCGGACCAACCACCTGATAGGTGGTTTCCTCTTCGGTGTCTTCGTCAACGAGCTCTACCTTCGCGCCGAATTTGACGACATCGCCGGCCAGTGACGGCACGTCGATGACTTCGGAGCGGCTGAGTACGTCTTCGAGCTCGGCAATACGACCTTCGCAGAAACTTTGGCGTTCGCGTGCGGCATGGTATTCGGCATTTTCCGAAAGATCGCCATGTTCGCGGGCATCCGCGATGGCCTTGATGATTTCAAGACGTTCGACGGACTTGCGATGCTTCAGTTCTTCTTCGAGACGCTGATGCCCCTGGGGGGTCATTGGTACTTTTTCCATCGCGCTCACAGCCTATTCTTATTAGCGGTCGATACTACAAAATCAACCGCCCGGCATCCCGCCGGGCGGTCTGAATTCTTGCCTTTGGTTCAATAGAGAACCTTAGTACTTGTCCCCAAGATATTCCTGAACGGGACGGACTGCAAGTGCGCCGCGTTTCAGGTTGTCGATGGCGCGCAACGTGGCGCGGGCACCGGCGACAGTGGTGTAGTACGGGATGTCATCGGTAAGAGCGGTGCGGCGGATCGAGAAACTGTCGACCACGGCCTGTTTGCTCTCGGTGGTGTTGAACACCAGTTTGATATCGCCGTTCTTCATCATGTCCACAATGTGGGGACGTCCTTCCTGTACCTTATTGACCGGGGTGACGTCCAGCCCTTCTTTTTCAAGAGCTTGTGCGGTTCCGTGGGTCGCAACCACGCCAAAACCAAGCGCAATGGCGTCGCGTGCCAGTTGAATAGCGGCAGGCTTGTCATAGTTTTTGACCGAAATGAACACCTTGCCTTCAAGTGGCAGGGTGTGACCCGCTGCCATCTGTGCCTTGGCAAAAGCGCGCCCGAAATCGGTATCAAGGCCCATGACTTCACCAGTCGAACGCATTTCCGGGCCAAGCAGGGTATCGACACCCGGGAAGCGGTTGAACGGAAGGACGGCTTCCTTGACGGCGATATGCTTGAACGGACCGTGATCAATGTCAAAGTCGCCAAGTTTTTCGCCCGCCATGATCCGCGCACCGATCTTGGCAATCGGGTTGCCGGTGGCCTTGGCGACGAATGGAACCGTGCGAGAGGCACGCGGGTTCACCTCGATCAGATAGATTTCGTCGTCCTTGATCGCGAACTGCACGTTCATCAGGCCGACAACATCCAATGCCTTGGCCAGTTCAACTGTCTGGGCCTTGAGGCGTTCGATCATTGCGTCAGCAAGCGAATAGGGCGGCAGCGAGCAGGCCGAGTCACCAGAGTGAATACCGGCTTCTTCGATATGCTGCATGATGCCGGCAACAAAGACGTTCTCACCGTCCGAGACCGCATCAGCATCAATTTCAATCGCATCAAGCAGGAAGCTGTCGATCAGAACCGGGCTTTTGCCCGACATTTGCACCGCTTCGTGCATGTAGCGCAGAAGATCTTCGGTGGTGTGAACGATTTCCATCGCGCGGCCACCCAGAACATAGCTTGGGCGGATGACGATCGGATAGCCGATGCCTTCGGCGATCTGGACAGCTTCGTCGACCGAGCGGGCAATGCCGTTGGCCGGCTGCTTCATGCCGAGCTTGTTGATCAGTTCCTGGAACCGGTCACGGTCTTCGGCAAGGTCGATGCTGTCCGGGCTGGTGCCCAGGATCGGAATGCCGGCATTTTCAAGTGCAGCGGAAAGTTTCAGAGGGGTCTGGCCGCCATACTGAACAATTACACCCATCAGCTCGCCCTTGGACTGTTCAAGCTGGCAGAGCTCGATCACGTCTTCGGCGGTCAGCGGTTCGAAATACAGACGATCAGAGGTGTCATAGTCGGTTGAAACCGTTTCCGGGTTACAGTTGACCATGATGGCCTCAACACCTGCTTCACGCAGCGCATAGGCCGCGTGCACACAGCAGTAATCAAACTCGATGCCCTGACCAATACGGTTCGGGCCACCACCAAGAATGATGACTTTCTTGCGATCGGTGACTTCGGCCTCGTTTTCCGGCTCAAAGAAACCATCGCCTTCATACATGGAGTACATGTAAGACGTGCGCGACGGGAATTCGGCGGCACAGGTGTCGATACGCTTGTAAACCGGACGCAGGCCAAGGGCCTGACGATCGGCGCGCACGGCGTCTTCTTCGCGGCCCGCCAGTTCGGCAAGGCGCGCATCCGAGAAGCCAAGCTTCTTGAGGCGCAGCAATTCCTGCTTGTCGGTCGGAATGCCGTTTGCGCGGACTTTTTCTTCTTCCGCGACCAGCATTTCGATCTGTTTGAGATACCAAGGATCGAACTTGGTTGCGGTCTGGATTTCTTCAAGCGTCATGCCATGGCGGAAGGCCTGGGCCGCGTAAAGCACACGGAACGGGATCGGCTGGGTCAGCTGGGCGCGGATCGCGGCCTTGTCCGGTGCGCCTTCGATTTTGACTTCATTCAGGCCCGTAAGCCCGGTCTCCATCGAGCGCAGACCTTTCTGAAGGCTTTCAGCAAAGCAGCCACCGATCGACATGGCTTCGCCAACCGACTTCATCGCAGTGCCCAGAAGCGGCTTGGCGCCCGGGAACTTTTCAAAGGTGAAGCGCGGGATCTTTGTGACGACATAGTCGATGGTCGGCTCGAACGATGCCGGGGTAACACCGGTAATGTCGTTATCAAGTTCATCGAGCGTGTACCCAACCGCGAGCTTTGCTGCGATCTTGGCAATCGGGAAGCCGGTTGCCTTGGAGGCCAGCGCAGAAGAACGCGACACACGCGGGTTCATTTCAATCACGATCAGACGACCGTCATCCGGGTTGACCGCGAACTGCACGTTTGAACCACCGGTATCGACACCGATCTCGCGCAGGACGGCAAGCGATGCATCGCGCATGATCTGGTATTCTTTATCGGTCAGGGTCAGCGCCGGGGCGACCGTGATCGAGTCACCGGTGTGGATGCCCATCGGATCGACGTTTTCGATCGAGCAAATGATGATGCAGTTATCCGCATGGTCACGGACCACTTCCATCTCATATTCTTTCCAGCCGAGAATGGATTCTTCGATCAGAACCGTGTGGGTCGGCGAGATTGCCAGACCGTTGCGCACGATCTGTTCGAACTCTTCGCGGTTATAGGCAATACCGCCACCTTCACCACCAAGCGTGAAGCTTGGACGAATGATCGCCGGAAGGCCGGTGACCTCAAGCGCCTTGACCGCGTCTTCGAAGGTGCTGACCATCGCAGAGCGTGCACTTTCAAGGCCGATCTTGTCCATGGCTTCGCGGAACAGTTGACGGTCTTCGGCCTTTTCGATGACGTGCTTTTTCGCACCGATCATCTTGACACCGTATTTTTCAAGCGTGCCGTCATCATGCAGGGCAAGCGCGGTGTTCAGCGCTGTCTGACCACCCATGGTCGGCAGGATCGCGTCCGGACGTTCCTTTTCGATGATCTTGGCGACCATCGCCGGTTTGATCGGCTCGATATAGGTGGCATCGGCCAGGTTCGGGTCGGTCATGATGGTCGCCGGGTTCGAGTTGACCAGAATGACGCGGTAGCCCTCTTCCTTGAGCGCCTTACAGGCCTGGGCACCGGAATAGTCAAACTCGCAAGCCTGACCAATAACAATCGGGCCGGCACCGACGATGAGGATTGATTTGATATCTGTACGTTTCGGCATGTCGTTTTCCGCTTTTAGCAGGGCGGGCGCGATGGCTGCACCGCCTCGTTTAAGTCCGTTAATCGCGTAATCTCGGGCGTGTCCTGGTGATCAGGTCAGGCTTTGGCGTCCTCGATCAGACCAACGAAACGTTTGAACAGGTAGTGGCTGTCATGCGGCCCCGGCGATGCTTCCGGGTGATACTGAACCGCGAAGACCGGCTTGTCTTTCAGGCGCAGACCGGCAAGCGATCCGTCAAATAGCGAGAAGTGCGTCGCTTCGACGCCGTCGGGCAGGCTGTCCTTGTCGACAACAAAGCCGTGGTTCTGGGATGTGATTTCAACAACACCGGTGGTCGTGTCCTTGACCGGGTGGTTCGCACCGCGATGGCCGACATCCATTTTCATGGTTTTTGCCCCAAGCGCGAGCGCCATCATCTGATGACCAAGGCAGATGCCAAATACCGGCTTGCCGCTTTCGATCAGGGTTTTGATGGTCGGCACGGCGTATTCGCCGGTCGCCGCCGGATCGCCCGGACCGTTTGACAGGAAGATGCCATCGGGGTTCATCGCAAGAATTTCATCAGCCGGGGTGGTTGCCGGAACCACAGAGACCTTGCAATCCAAGCTTGCCAGATTGCGCAGGATGTTGCGCTTCACACCGTAGTCTATGGCAACGACATGGTGCTTGGCATTGCCAACCTTGCCGTATCCGCCTTCGCGCGACCAAAGTGCTTCGTCCCAGTCGTACCCGGTGGTGCAGCTGTTATCCTTGGCAAGGTCCATGCCTTCAAGGCCCGGCCAGTCATTGGCCTTGGCGATGAGGGCGGGAATATCAAAGGTGCCGTCCGGGTTGTGGCAGATCACACCATTCGGCGCGCCTTCGGTCCGGATGCGTTTGGTCAGGCGGCGGGTATCAACACCGGCAATCCCGATCCGGCCATGTTCGCTCAGCCAGTCGTTGAAGTGTTTCTCGGCGCGGTAGCTTGACGGGTCGGTAATGTCCTGGCGCAGGATGCAGCCAAGGGCGACCGGTTTGGCGTTTTCGATATCTTCGTCGTTGGTACCGACATTGCCGATATGGGGGAAGGTGAAGGTAATCATCTGACCGGCGTAAGACGGGTCGGTCATGATTTCCTGATAGCCCGTGATCGACGTGTTGAAGCAGACTTCACCAACGACCTCTCCTCGGGCCCCGACGCCGCGTCCCCAAAAAACTGAACCATCTGCAAGAACCAGAACGGCAGAAGCACCAGGTGGCGGGGTGTGCGTGGGCGCTGACATTGGCAAATGTCCTTTCGATCTTTCCACGGTGAAACACGGAGTCTTTTTATATATAATATTTCTGCGCAAGCCGACAAAAACGGCTGCCTTCAACCTGCATACCGGACATGCAGACGCGCCAAGTGGTTTCCAGCAAGATGAACTGAGCATGTCATGAACGTCAGCGTTGTATGCTGAAAGCGGGGCAAAGCGTGATCCCGGCAGGCAAATTGGCGGATATCTACGGGAGTCGGCATGGCATGTCAAGAACGCATCTAAACTTTTATTTTATCAATAAAAACAATAACTTAGACGTTAACGTTTTCTTTGCGTCAAATGCTGTTTTGCGGTATGTTCGCTCCTTTATTCCACAGAATCAGAGATGAGCCATGCTGCGATCGCAGCTTAATGACGCTTTGAAAAAGGCTGTCCTTGCTAAGGATGCCTGCTCCGTAACCACCGTGCGCCTCATTCTGGCGGCACTGAAGGAACGCGATATTGCCGCACGGAGCGACGGCAACACGGACGGCATTTCCGATGACGAAATCATCAGTTTGCTTCAGGCGATGGTAAAACAGCGCCGTGAAAGCATCGAAATGTACACCAAAGGCAACCGCCCGGAACTGGCCGAACAGGAAGCCAAAGAGATCGAAGTGATCGAAAAGTTCCTGCCCGCCCAGTTGTCTGATGACGAAATCGAAGAAGCCGTGCGCGGTACGGTTTCCGATATCGGTGCGACCTGCCTTAAGGATATGGGCCGCACGATGGCCGCCCTTCGCGAAAAATACAGCGGCACGATGGATTTCGGCAAAGCCGGTGGTGTTGCCAAAAAACTGTTGGGTTAATCGCAACAGCACACTGTTATTTGGAAGCCGGGCGTGTAAAATCGTCCGGCTTTCGTCGTCCCGGGACCGGACAATAATCACATCAAATCAGGTCGACCGGGGCAGGGACCAATCAACTTCGTCGCAGCGCCACGTTGCGACCTTACGGGAACGGGGCGCACATGAGCTTTCCCCAGTCGTTTCTTGACGACCTGCGGGCACGGGTGGGACTGGCGGATGTCGTCGGTACATCGGTGAAGCTGATTAAACGCGGTCGGGAATATTCCGGGCTGTGCCCATTCCATTCTGAAAAATCCCCGTCCTTCACAGTCAATGAGCAAAAGGGTTTCTATCACTGCTTTGGCTGTGGCGCGCATGGCGATGTCATCAGCTTTGTGATGAATACCCGTGGTCTGACCTTTGTCGAGGCGGTCGAGGTGCTGGCCAATCAGGTCGGCATGGACGTCCCCAAACAGTCCCGCGAAGCCCAAGAACGCGAACAGAAGGCCAAGACCCTGTATGAGGTCATGGAAGCCGCCTGTGCGTTTTTTGAACGCATGTTGCGCATGCCCGAAGGCAAGGAAGGGCTTGGTTACTTCCATCAGCGTGGGCTCGATGATCAGACAATCGGTGACTTCCGGCTGGGCTATGCGCCTGATAATCGCGGCGCGCTCAAGGCCGCACTCAAGCGCGAAGACATTGACGAAAAACTGATGATCGAGGCCGGGCTTCTGATCGAGCCCGAAGATAGCGGACGGCAAAGCTATGACCGGTTCCGTGGCCGGGTGATGTTCCCGATCCTGGATCGGCGCGGCCGGGTGGTGGCCTTTGGCGGGCGCGTCATGGGGGACGCCAAGCCGAAATACCTTAACAGCCCGGATACACCGCTGTTTCACAAGGGGCGGCTGCTTTATGGCCTGCCGCAGGCGCGCGAAGCATCGCGCAACGACGCCCCGATCATTGTCACCGAAGGCTATATGGATGTGATCGCCCTGCATCGTGCGGGCTTTCGCGGGGCGGTGGCCCCCCTTGGCACGGCCGTGACCGAAGAGCAGATTGGCGAGCTTTGGAAAATGACCAATGAGCCGATCCTGTGTCTGGATGGCGATGCCGCCGGGAAGCGCGCCGCGGTGCGTGCGGCTGAGCGGGCCTTGCCGATCCTGCGTCCGGGAAAATCATTGCTGTTTTCCATCCTGCCCGAGGGCGAAGACCCCGACAGTTTGATGGCCGCCCCGGATGGCTTTAACAGTTTCCGTAAGATTATTGATCATGCCGTACCGCTGGCCGAGCTGGTCTGGCGCATGGATGTGGGTACGCACAAGATCGACACGCCCGAACGGCGGGCCGCGCTTGAGGCGACAATCAATCAGCGGATTTCCGTGATCGCCGATGAAGCGGTGCGCTCACAATATAATGCGATGTTCCGTGACCGGATCTGGAAATTGTTCAAGGGGGATCGCGGCGGCAAGCCGGCAAATCGCGGAGGCTATTCCGGCGGTTTTCAAAATAAAAAGGCCGGCTGGGGTGGCAAACGCGGAAAAAATGACCATTTCTGGGGTCCGGCCGGTAAAGCGGTGCCGGGCATGTCGCGACCGCCCATGCAAAAGAAGCGCGACCTGCAGGACTCCATTCTTTTGCTGACGCTGATCAACCATCCTGCCCTGCATGACGAGATCGGCGAACAGCTCGGAATCTATAGTTGTGCAGACTCCGCGCTTGACAATCTTCGTCGGGCCGTCTTAAAGCTGCTTGACGATGATCCTGGACTTGATTGCGAGACGATCAAGGCTCATTTGGAGCGCGACGGGCTGTCAGAGACAGTTTTGCGGGTGGTCAGTGCGGAGGTAATAGCGCACGCTGCTTTCGCCAAGCCCGAAACGCCGCTTGAACGGGCCCTGACGGGTTGGAAGCAGGTTTTTTCCATGGCTGTAAGCTCCCTGGAGGACGAAGAGGCAAAATACGCCGTCCGACAGTTGGCAGCAGATACCAGCGAGGAAGAGTGGGAAAGGTTTTCTCATCGCCGAGAAGATCTCGCCCGACGCCGGGAGAAAGTGTTTAAGCTCGACGACTGATCTTGGATCAATGTGTGGTCTGGATCAGCGATCGGGCTATTTGTGATTTGCGCTGAGAGATACGGCGCTTGGGACAACAACGGTACGAACGTACCCAGCGGGAAACGGGGAATAGATGTCGTCTAAGACTTCGAACGCTGAAGAGAAAAAGAACTCTTCTGAAAACGCAGACGGACCTCTTCTCGATACATATAAAGCGGCCATTAAAAAGCTCATTGCCAAGGGCAAGGAGAAAGGCCACATCTCGGTCGATGAGTTGAACGCGGCCCTGCCGTCCGAGCACTTCTCCTCGGAGCAGATCGAAGACGTGATGAGCAATCTCAATGAGATGGGCATCAATGTCATCGACGCGGATGAAGCCGACGACAATGACGACAGCGACGAGGCCGAAGCTGATCCGCGTGGTAACATCTCGGAAGAAGATGTTGGCCGGACCGATGACCCGGTGCGTATGTATCTTCGCGAAATGGGCAGTGTTGAACTGCTGTCGCGTGAAGGCGAAATCGCCATCGCCAAACGTATTGAAGCCGGTCGCGACATGATGATTGGCGGGATTTGCGAATCCCCGCTGACCATTCGTGCAATTGTGAACTGGCATGACCAGCTTCAGGCTGGCGAACTTCTGCTGCGTGACGTCATTGACCTTGAGACCACCTATGGCGGTGGCCCGGAAGCGGAAATTGCCGCAGCCGAAGGCGAAGAGGAAGAAGATACCGACGTCGATGCAGAAGCAGACGTCGAAAGCTTCGAGTCCGCCAATGACGATGACGAAGAAGCCGAGACCGAAACCCCCGCAGGCATCACCGACGAGTCTGATGAAGAAGAGGACGAAGACGACGACGAGTCTGAAAAGTCCGAAGGCGAAGAAGGTGAGGGTGACGGCGAAGACGACGACGATGACGAGAACGAGCAGGTCAACGTTTCGCTTTCCAAAATGGAAGAGGAACTGACCGAGCAGGTTCTCGAGAAGTTCGAGCTGATTGCCAAGACCTATGAGAAATTGCACAAGGCGCAGGAACAGCGTCTTGTCGCGCTGAACAAGGGTGAAGCCGTTCCGGCCGCAACCGAGAAGCGCTATAACAAGCTCAAGAACGAGATGGTCGATCTGATGGAAGATGTTCACCTGAACAACTTCCGCATTGAAGAGCTTCTTGATCATCTGACCGGTTTGAACAACCGTCTGCTTGGCCTCGAAGGGAAACTTCTGCGCTTTGCCGATCGCTGCAAGATCAAACGTCCGGACTTCATCAAACAGTATCAGGGCCATGAACTTGACCCGAACTGGATGGAGCGTGTTGGCGGCTTGCCGGGCAAGGGCTGGAAAACCTTTGTTGAACGCTATTCCGAAGAAATCGCCAACCTGCGCGAAGGCGTTGGTGGGGTTTCGTCCGAAGTCGGCTTGCCAATCGGCGAATTCCGCCGCGTATATGGCGTGGTCAACAAGGGTGAACGCGAAGCCGGCCGTGCGAAAAAGGAAATGATCGAGGCCAACCTGCGTCTCGTGATTTCGATCGCCAAGAAATACACCAACCGTGGTCTTCAGTTCCTTGACCTGATTCAGGAAGGCAATATCGGCCTGATGAAGGCGGTGGACAAATTCGAATACCGCCGTGGTTACAAATTCTCGACCTATGCGACCTGGTGGATCCGTCAGGCGATCACCCGCTCGATTGCCGATCAGGCGCGCACGATCCGTATTCCGGTTCACATGATAGAGACCATCAACAAGCTGGTGCGGACCTCGCGCCAGATGTTGCATGAAATCGGCCGTGAACCGACCCCGGAAGAGCTGGCTGAAAAACTGCAAATGCCGCTTGAAAAGGTCCGCAAGGTTCTGAAAATCGCCAAGGAGCCGATCTCGCTCGAAACCCCGATCGGGGACGAGGAAGACAGCCATCTTGGCGATTTCATCGAAGACAAGAACGCCGTTCAGCCGCTGGATGCGGCGATCCAGGCCAACCTGCGTGAAACCACCACGCGCGTTCTGGCATCGCTCACCCCGCGTGAAGAACGTGTTCTGCGTATGCGTTTCGGGATCGGCATGAACACCGACCACACCCTCGAAGAGGTCGGTCAGCAGTTCTCTGTGACCCGCGAACGTATCCGTCAGATCGAAGCAAAAGCGCTGCGCAAGCTCAAGCATCCGTCGCGCTCGCGCAAACTGCGTTCGTTCCTCGATTATTAAGAAATCACATGCGGTTCGGGCTTGACCTTGCCCGGAAAATCGCTAGTTTTCGGGACCGCACCGGACCACCGGTGCGGTCTTTTCTTTACCCGGACTTTTGTCTTGGGGGCCCGTAGCTCAATTGGTTAGAGCCGACCGCTCATAACGGTCTGGTTGGGGGTTCAAGTCCCTCCGGGCCTACCACGGGAAATAATCATATTATATGATTATTTCCCGTGGTCACCTTACTCCCTCATAAATCATCGTACTTTATTGCGAAGCCATGATTTTGCTGTTTTGTCATAATTCGGGGTTATACGTCCGACAGCGAAATCCTTAATCCTTCGCGAGCGGATTTGGCGATTGCGTGAATGACTTTTTCGAATTCGTAGGCATGGGTAAAATCCGGATACGGCGAGGTGTCATCGCGGATGGCACGCAAGAGTGCTGAGGCTTCGATGACTTTGAGGTCGTTAAAGCCAAGCTGGTGGCCTGGCGCCGGGCAGAACTCGCCGTAGGGCGGGTGGGCCGGGCCGGTCAGGATTGTGGTGAAGCCTTGTTGTGCTTTGTCGCCTGAATTGCGGAAGAGCTGCAGCTCGTTCATGCGTTCCTGGTCAAAGCAGATCATCCCCTTGGTGCCGTGAACTTCCCATGCCAGCCGGTTTTTGCGTCCCCAGGCCGACCGTGATGTTGAAAGGCTGCCTTGTGCACCGTTTGCGAACCGGACCAAGGCCGATGCCGTATCCTCGTTTTCAACTTTCGCCCGTCCGGTGCCATCCGAGAGGGGGCGTGTGGCGTGCACGGTTTGCATGTCGGCGATCAGGCTTTCGATCGGGCCAGCAATGCCATATGCCATGGAAACAAGGTGACACCCCATGTCGCCAAGCGCACCAAGTCCGGCTTCGGCAAGTTTCGCCCGCCAAGTCCAGGGCAGGTCCGGATCAGCCTGATAGTCCTCGTCGACCCAGCCGCGGAAATGGACAATGTCACCAATCTCACCGCTTTGGACAAGCCGGCAGGCATGGGTGAAGGCCGGGTTTTTGATGTAGTTATAGCCGACCATGGTTTTCACACCCGCTGTTCTGGCGGCATCGCGCATTTCGAGGGCTTGATCCAGCGTAAGTGCCAGCGGCTTTTCGCAATAGACATGCTTGCCAGCCTTGATTGCGGCAATCGCCATGTCGAAGTGAAGGGCATTGGGTGTGGTGATCGAAACGATATCGACATCCGGATCAGAGATCAGCGAGGTCCAGTCAGACGTGCTTCTGGCAAAGCCAAACTGATCGGCCATCTGTTCGGCTTTTTCTGCAGGGGTGTCGCATAAAACTGCAAGGTGAGATTCCGGAACATCGCCCATAATTGCCCGTGCCGCGCCAAATGCGAGCGCATGCGCCTTGCCCATGAACCCTGTGCCAATCAGGCCAACTCCCAGAGATTTCATTTATTGGAACTCCTCACCTAGTTAAAATAGAATTTTTGTTCTATTTAGTGGATGATCATGGAACGAAGCTTGCGTCAAGCAGAATCAAAAAAGGAAAAACAAACGCCATGAGTGATCAGATTGCGCCTGTCTCGCTTGAGGAATTCAATCACCGCTTAGCCGAAATATCGGAAACCATGCCCAAAAGGTTGCGCCAATGTGCAGAGTATGTTGCGCAGAATACCGATCGTATCGCCGTTTCGACTGTCGCAGAGTTGTCCGAGGGGGCCGGTGTACAGCCATCGGCTTTCATGCGGTTCTGTCAGTTGATGGGGTTCACCGGGTTTTCGGAAATGCAGAAGATTTTCCGTGAAACATATGCACAGAAATGGCCCGATTACGCGACGCGGCTTGAGAATCTTCGCGCGACTGGAGATGACAGTCCAAGCGCACTGCTTGCTGAATTTGTTGAGGCAGGCCGGTTGTCGTTGGAAAATTTGGCCTCATCTATTTCACCAGAGTCCTTGGAGCAGGTGGTCAGGATCCTGGCAAACGCCCCTATGATTCACATTGTAGGGTTCCGGCGCGCTTTCCCGGTTGCAAGTTACCTTTCATATGCATTCGAAAAAATGGACATCCCCTCGGTTTTGCATGATGGCGTAGGCAAGCTGAACCCACGTCATGCCATTCGTAAGGGTGACGTGGTTATCGCCATTACTTTTGCGCCATATTCCCAAGAGACGATAGATCTTGCGACTTACGCACGTGGAGTCGGCTGCGAGGTTGTGGCTATTACCGACACGATGAGCAGCCCATTACGCAAAATCGAGGCTTCGGTTCTTGCTGTTTCCGAAGTTGATGTTGGGGCTTTCCGCGCTCTGTCAGCAACAATTTCCTTGGCAATTTCGGTTGCAGTTGCAGTTGGTGCGCGAAGAGATGGTGCGATGCAATAGAAAATATGTATTGAAATTTTTAAAAAATGGAATAAAAATTCCATTTAGTTCGAAGAACGGGCAGTAGCACTTATCAAACGGGCACCGTAGATGTCCGGTGACAAACCTTTGTTTGCGGGCAGGGAGGCCGATTGCGACCTGCATGACTGCAACCGGAGAAAAGCACGATCACTCACATGGTCATCGTGATAGGGAAGGAAAATTTTATGTTGAAGGTAGGTCTGCTTGGTGCAGGGCGTATTGGTCAGGTTCACGCGGCAAGCATCGCTGCCCATCCGGGATGTGAGTTGGTTGCGGTATCTGACAAGTTTGAAGAAACTGCAGCAAAGTTGGCTGTAGCGTTTGGCATCAAGGCTATGTCAACGGATGACATTATTAGTGATCGTGCGATTGACGCGGTGCTTATCGCGACTTCTACCGATACGCATGCAAACTTGATTGAGGAAGCAACGGCAGCAGGCAAGGCTGTCTTGTGTGAGAAGCCGGTTGATCTTGATCTGGCCCGCGCACAGCAATGCCTGAAGGCAAGCGCACAACATAACAAACCGATAATGATCGGGTTTAACCGCCGTTTTGATCCAAACTTTTCTGCACTCAAAAACGCGTTCGACAATGGTGAAGTCGGAGAAGGCGAGCTGCTTTCGATCACGTCCTTTGACCCGGCACCGCCACCTGTAAGCTATATTGCTGTATCGGGCGGGATATTTCGCGATATGGCGATCCATGATTTTGACATGGCTTGCTGGATATTTGGCGGTGTGCCCGAAAAGGTTTCTGCCAGCGGTTCAAGTATTGTCGATCCTGAAATCGGCAAAGCAGGTGATCTCGATACCGCCATCATTACCCTGACATTCCCGGGTGGTCGCATGGCCGTGATCAAAAATAGCCGACGTGCTGTTTATGGCTATGACCAACGTGTTGAGCTGCTTGGCTCCAAAGGGCTGCTTTCAGCCCGGAATGTTCTGGAAAACACGGTCGAGAAAATCACAACCAGCGGTGCTGTTTCAGCCAAGCCAGAGTACTTTTTTCTTGAACGTTATGCCCGTGCCTATGAACAGGAATGGGCTGCCTTTGTTGATGCCGTCAAGGAGGGCAGCGACCTCCCGGTTACCCTTGAGGACGGCATCAACGCCCTTGTCGTGGCAGAAGCGGCCGCGAAATCAGCACTTGAAGGGCGTTCGGTCGATGTGAAAACAGAAATTCTGGGAGGCTGAACATGGACAGAAAGTTTGGATGCTGTACCTGGATTTTCGGCGATGCGCCATTGACGGTTACGGCAGGGCATGTGCGCAAGGCGGGACTTGATGGTGTCGAGCTGTTTGGCGATGTTGCCGGTACTGACCCGGTCAAAGCACGCGAGATTCTTGCCAATGAGGGACTAAGCGTCTTTTCGGTTACGCCGGGCGATGCGGATATTTCACATCCCGATCCGGCGATCCGCGCCAAAGCAATTGCTTATTATGATGCCGTGATGGATTGGGCAAAGGAACTTGGAAATCCCCTGATCTCCTGCCATGGGCAGGTGACGCGTATCAAGCCGGTGACATCTCAGAACGAAGAAGATGGCTTGTTGATTGATGCCACCCGCCAGATTTGTGACTTTGCCAGAAACCGCGGCCTTTCTGTCGTGTTTGAAATCCTCAATCGTTATGAAACCCATCAGGTTCGCACCGTTGAGGAGGGTCTGGCTTTCCTTGAAGCGGTCGGTGCTGACAACCTCAAGCTTCTGCCTGATGCCTATCACATGAATATCGAAGAAGAAAATCCGGCTGCCGCGTTGGTGCGCGCGGGCGACAAGATCGGCCTTTACCACGCTGCAGACAGCAACCGTGCCGGTGTTGGTGAGGGTCACACAGATTTTGCCGCGCAAATCAGATCACTTGATCAGATTGGTTATGCCGGGCCTGTCATTTTTGAAGTTAATGCGCCTGGTCCCAATCCGTTTACACCGGTCAAGGGCCCCGGGTTCAGGGATATCGTCGAAGCACAACTTGAAAAGTCCGTAAGAGGCTTTCGCGCTTTGGCGAACTGATATTCGGTGGAAAACACCGAATTTTAGGCGGTAATCACGCCGCAAACAACAAAACCCTCGTAGGGAGGAAAATCATGAAGAAGTTCGCAGGCGGCCTTGTTGCTGCCGTCACGATGCTGGCTGCAGTGCCAGCAATGGCTACTGACATTGTCGTTGTTGCACATGGTCAGGCCAACGATCCGTTCTGGTCTGTGGTTAAGAACGGCGTCGAGAAAGCCGCCGCCGATACTGGTGCCAATGTCGAGTATCGCTCGCCAGAGACCTTTGACATGGTCGCGATGAGCCAGTTGATTGATGCGGCTGTCAACCAAGAGCCCGATGGGCTTGTTGTTTCCATTCCGGATGCGGATGCGCTTGGCCCGTCGATCGAACGTGCGGTTCAGGCTGGCATTCCGGTGATTTCCATGAATGCCGGTTCTGATGTGTCCAAAAAGCTGGGCGCGCTTTTGCATGTCGGTCAGGATGAATTCACAGCCGGTAAGGTCGCAGGTGAAAAACTTGCTGCGATGGGTGGTTCAAACGGTATCTGTGTGAACCAGGAAGTCGGCAACGTATCACTTGATCAACGGTGTGCCGGCTTTGCCGAAGGTTTTGGTGGCGAAGTCACTGTTCTTCCGACTACCAACGACCCGACCGAGATCGAAAGTAAAGTCCGTGCAGCACTCGAAGCGGACGAAGACGTTGACACAGTTATGGCGCTTGGTGCCGGTACTGCAGGCGAACCGGCAGTGGCGGCAGTCAAAGCGGTTGGTCGTATCGATACGGTCAATGTTGCGACCTTCGATCTTTCGGCAAGCTTCCTTGAAGCGGTTGTTGCTGGCGATGCGGCATTTGCAATTGACCAGCAGCAGTTCCTTCAGGGTTACCTGCCAGTAACGTTCCTTTCCTTGAACGCGCAGTACGGACTTATTCCGGGCGGCAACGTTCCGTCTGGTCCGAACCTGATTACCGGTGAAAAAGCCGGTCAGGTTATCGAGCTTTCGGCGCAGGGCATTCGATAAGTCATTTAGAACTATCGGTTGACCGGGGCGCGTCATTTTTGGTCTCGCCCCGGTCCACAAAAAAGATCAGAAGAGGAAGCAATGACTGGTGATACCGCCTTGAATCAAGATGAACGGATCAAAGAAGAACCGTTGATCGCCCGACTGATGAAACGTCCCGAGCTTGGCGCGATAGCCGGCGTTGTGTTGGTTACGATATTCTTCTTGTTCACTGCTGACAGCTCGATGTTTACCCTTTCCGGGTTTATGAACTTTATGAGCCCCGCAGCTCAACTTGGCATTCTTGCGATTGGCGCTGCCATGTTGATGATCGGTGGGGAATTTGACCTTTCGATCGGCTCGATGGTTGCTTTTGCTGGTATGATTTTCGGTGCCTTTACGGTCAATCTCGGTCTGCCGTTAATTGTTGCGATCCCGATGACGCTCGTAGTTGCGGCCTGCATGGGGGCTGTTAACGGGCAGATCGTCATTCGCACCGGGTTGCCATCCTTTATTGTTACCCTGGCATTTCTGTTTATTTTGCGCGGCATTTCGCTTGTTGGGCTTAAATGGTTGACTGGTGGCGCGACTCAACTGCGCGGCGTTCGTGACGCCGTCGAAGGTGATTTTCTGGCACCGGTCTTTAGTGGCGAAGCCTTCAGCGGGCTATTTGCCTGGTTTGCCTCCCTTGGTTTGATCGAAACATTCAAGAACGGCATGCCCAAGGTTGCCGGTATTCCCATTGAAATCCTTTGGTTTGTGGGACTTGCGCTTGTTGCAACTTATGTTTTGTTGCGCACCCCTTGGGGAAACTGGGTGTTTGCGGCTGGTGGGGATGCTAACGCAGCATCAAATTCCGGTGTCCCGGTCCGTAAGGTCAAGGTTGCGCTGTTCATGTTTACGGCAAGCTGTGCGGCTCTTCTTGCAATCATTCAGGTTCTTGATGCCGGAAGCACCGACGCACGGCGCGGGTTCATGAAAGAATTCGAGGGCATCATTGCAGCTGTTATTGGTGGATGTTTGTTGACCGGAGGATATGGGTCCGCCATTGGCGCGTTCTTTGGGGCGATCATCTTTGGCATGGTTGTGATCGGCCTGACCTATACGAATATCGATCAGGATTGGTTCCAAGTGTTCCTGGGCGCCATGCTGCTGTTGGCCGTGATGTTTAACAACGTTGTTCGCAAACGTGTAACCGGGGAGCGTTGAGATGTCTGAACCAATCATTCATATGGACAATATCGAAAAGCATTTCGGTAACGTGATTGCCCTGGCCGGGGTTAGTTTCGATGTTTACCCGGGCGAATGCCACTGTCTTCTTGGCGACAATGGTGCGGGCAAGTCGACTTTTATTAAAACCATGTCGGGCGTCCATAAACCGTCCAAGGGCTTCATTCGGATGAATGGCAAAGAAGTGAACTTTGCCAGCCCGCGTGAAGCGATGGAAGCGGGCATTGCAACCGTCTTTCAGGATTTGGCTATGATCCCGCTCATGTCGGTTTCGCGTAACTTCTTTATGGGGCGCGAACCCACCAAAGGGGGTGGTCTTTTTAAACGCTATGACCATGTAGCGGCAAACACCATCACGATGAAACACATGCGTGAAATGGGTATCAACCTGCGCAGTGCCGATCAGGCTGTCGGGACGCTTTCTGGGGGCGAACGGCAAACTGTAGCGATTGCACGTGCAGTCTATTTCGGAGCCAAGGTTCTAATCCTTGATGAACCGACATCGGCCCTTGGTGTACGCCAGACGGCAAATGTTTTGGCGACGATCGACAAGGTCAGGGCTCAGGGCGTTGGTGTCGTTTTCATCAGCCATAACGTTCGGCACGCGCTTGCCGTGGGGGATCGTTTCACGGTTTTGAACCGTGGACGCACTTTGGGCACTGCCGAGCGCGGCAAGATTACTGCCGAAGAGCTACAAGATCTTATGGCGGGTGGTCAGGAACTGGCCGAACTCGAAGGGTCGCTCGGAGGGACGATTTAATGAAGCGGCTTGATGTCATTACAATTGGACGATCATCCGTCGACCTTTATGGCGCCCAGATTGGCGGGCGCCTTGAGGACATGGCGTCCTTCAATAAATATATCGGCGGGTCGCCCACCAATATGGCCTGCGGGACTGCGCGACTGGGCCTGAAATCTGCGCTTATCACCCGTGTCGGGGATGAGCATATGGGGCGCTTCATCCGCGAAAAACTGGTTGCCGAAGGGGTCGATGTGAACGGCGTGATCACCGATCCCGAACGTCTGACAGCCCTTGTCATTCTTGGTGTACGCGACCAGGAACAATTCCCGCTGATTTTCTATCGCGAGAATTGCGCGGATATGGCGTTGTGCGAGGATGATATCGATCCTGATTTCATCGCAAGCGCGCGTTGTGTCACCGTGACAGGAACGCATCTTTCCCATCCCAAAACCCGTGCAGCTGTTTTAAAGGCTGTCAGGCTTGCCCGTGAAGCGGGGGCCAAAACGGCACTCGATATTGATTATCGGCCTAATCTTTGGGGGTTGTCCGGACACGGGGATGGTGAAAACCGCTTTATCGCCTCGGACGCGGTCACCAAAGAATTGCGGGCAACCCTGCATCTGTTTGATCTGATCGTTGGGACCGAAGAAGAATTCCATATTGCCGGTGGCGTGACCGATACCCTTGAAGCGCTTGAAAATGTTCGGGTGATTTCAAACGCGACGCTGGTTTGCAAGCGCGGGCCGATGGGGGCAGTGGCCTTTTCTGACAAGATAGGCGACAGCCTTGATGACGGTGTTTCCGGGCCGGGGTTTGCAGTCGATGTGTTTAATGTTCTTGGTGCTGGCGACGGATTTATGTCCGGCCTGTTGAAGGGCTGGTTGAGTGACGAGAACTGGGAAACGTCCCTGAAATATGCCAATGCCTGTGGTGCATTTGCGGTGTCACGTCATGGCTGTACACCTGCCTATCCGAGTTGGGATGAACTGCAGTTCTTCTTTGATCGCGGTATCAAGACCCCCGAACTGCGCCATGATGCTGAGCTGGAGCAGATCCACTGGTCGACCAACCGGACGGGCAGTTGGCCGGATATGCGGGTTTTTGCCTTTGACCACCGGATGCAGCTTGAAGACCTTGCCGATGAGGTGGGTGTTTCAAAAGATCGCATCGGGCCGTTCAAGGAGCTGTGCCTGAAGGCGGTTCGCACTGTTTCGGGTGGCAAGGAAGGCTACGGCATTCTTTGTGACCGGCGACTTGGGCGTGATGCGCTTTATGCAGCGGCAGGCACTGGACTTTGGATCGGGAGGCCGGTTGAGTTGCCGGGCTCGCGCCCGCTTGAGCTTGAAATCGGGCCTGATCTTGGCACGGACCTCCAAGAATGGCCGGTAGAACATGTGGTCAAGGTTCTGTGTTTCTATCATCCGGACGATGACGACGGCACAAAGGCCGATCAGGAAGCAACCATCCAACGACTTGCCGATGCTGCGCGCGGTAATGGCCTGGAATTCCTGCTTGAAGTTATTCCATCAAAAGTCCGCGAGTGTGATGATCAAACGACAGCCAGAGTGATTGAGCGTTTCTATGAAATCGGGGTTTATCCCGATTGGTGGAAACTTGAACCGATGAAATCGGATGCGGCGTGGCGCAATGCATGTGATGCCATTACCAAGAATGATCCCTATTGCCGTGGGATCGTCGTGCTTGGTCTTGATGCACCGGAGGCGGAACTGGTCGAGAGTTTCGAAGTAGCAGCGCGCTTTAACATGGTTAAAGGCTTTGCTGTCGGGCGCACCATCTTTATCGATGTTGCACGTGACTGGATGCAAGGTAAGGTCACCGATGATCAGGCCGTTGCATCAATGGCCCAAAAATACCGTGTCCTGTGTGATACCTGGGACGCGGCACGCAAAAAATCGGGAGGAACGGCATGAAAACCGTTCGGTTAACCGCCGCCCAAGCCATGGTGCGGTATCTGAGTGCACAGCTCAATCATGACGGCGAGGACTTCTTTGGCGGGTGCTGGGCCATATTTGGCCATGGTAATGTCGCTGGTATTGGCGAAGCGTTGCATGGTGCGGGTGACAGCTTCCCGACCTGGCGCGGCCATAATGAACAGGGCATGGCGCATGCGGCAATTGCCTATGCCAAGGCATCCAATCGCAAACGCGCCATGGCGGTCACAACATCCATCGGGCCGGGTGCGACCAACATGGTTACCGCTGCGGCACTGGCCCATGTCAATCGTTTGCCAGTTCTGTTTATCCCCGGCGATATCTTTGCCAACCGTGCACCGGATCCAGTGTTGCAACAGGTCGAAGATTTTGGAGATGGTACTATTTCAGCCAACGACTGCTTCAAGCCTGTCAGCCGGTATTTTGACCGTATCACCCGCCCTGAGCAGCTTTTGACAGCCTTGCCACGCGCCATGGCGGTTCTGACGGACCCGGCCGATTGTGGCCCGGTGACACTGGCATTTTGTCAGGATGTTCAGGCAGAGGCCTATGATTGGCCGGAAAGTTTCTTTGCGCCGAAAACGTGGAAGCAGTTGCGTCCGCGTGCCGATCTTGATCAGATTGATAGCGCGGTGGCCGCGATCAAGGCGGCCAAAAAGCCGCTGATCATAGCCGGGGGTGGTGTGCATTATGCCGATGCCTGTGGCGATCTACGTGAATTTGCCCATCGTCACAATATTCCGGTTGCCGAAACCCAGGCCGGGAAATCTGCCCTGCCATGGGATGATGGGCTTAATCTGGGATCAATCGGTGTCACCGGGGCAAGCAGTGCCAATGCGATTGCCGAGGAAGCAGATCTTATTATCGCCCTTGGTACGCGTCTTCAGGATTTCACCACGGGTAGCTGGGCGCTGTTTAAAAACTCCAATCGTCGCATTCTGTCGATCAATGTTGCGGCTTACGATGCGCGCAAACATGATGCGATTTTGGTTGTCGGCGATGCAAAGGTGACATTGGCTGAATTGACCAACGCCCTGGATGATTATCATGCAGGTGCGGTCGATCCGGCACTTAAACAAAACTGGATTGATGCGGTTGATGAAGTGACTGCCGTGCCGCAAAGCAACGCGTTGCCAACCGATGCACAGGTAATCGGGGCGGTTCAGCGCAGCACGGATGAAGATTCCATTGTGGTGTGTGCTGCCGGGGGGCTTCCGGGTGAATTGCACAAGCTTTGGAAAGCATCCAGACCGAACGGTTATCATGTCGAATATGGCTTCTCATGCATGGGCTATGAGATTGCCGGCGGCCTTGGTGTGAAGATGGCATGCCCCGATCGCGAGGTTGTCGTCATGGTGGGCGACGGGTCCTACATGATGATGAATTCGGAACTCGCG
Organism: Thalassospira sp. ABD4_177; assembly: GCF_056160125.1. Lineage (NCBI taxonomy): Bacteria > Pseudomonadati > Pseudomonadota > Alphaproteobacteria > Rhodospirillales > Thalassospiraceae > Thalassospira > Thalassospira sp. ABD4_177. Next base: position 340,771 of record NZ_JBSWWO010000003.1, read on the forward strand.
ACCAGTGTGATGCTGGGTCACAAGGTTATCACTGTGATCCTTGATAACCGCGGTTTCGGCTGCATCAACCGGTTGCAAATGGCAACCGGCGGAGAAAGCTTTAACAACCTTCTGGACACCGCGCGCCATGTCGAGCCCTCTGCGATTGATTTTACAGCCCATGCAGGCGCAATGGGCGCAATTGCCGAGAAGGTTTCTTCGATCACCGAGCTTGAAGAAGCCATGGAGCGCGCGCGCAAGGCAGATCGATCCTATGCCATCGTTATTGACACCGATCCACTGCCCAGTACCGAGGCGGGCGGTCATTGGTGGGACGTTGCTGTGCCGGAAGTGTCCGTTCGACCAAGCGTGAATGAAGCCCGAAAAAATTACGAAGCTGCGCTGAAAAATCAGCGCCCCGGAGATTAAGATCATGATTCTTTACGGTACCAACCCGATTGCCTGGTCCAATGATGATGACCAGACCCTTGGTGCAGAAATCAGCCTTGAGGCCTGCTTGTCCGAAGCTGGAAAAATCGGATTTGATGGCATTGAAAAAGGCCACAAGATGCCGACCGAGCCAGCAGCGCTTAAAGCAGCCCTTGATCCGCATGGCTTGAGTTTCATCTCGGGCTGGCATTCCCTTAACCTCCTGACGCATTCAGTTGAGGACGAGAAGAAAGCCATCCAGCCGCATCTGGATTTACTTAAGGCGATGGGGTGCAAGGTTTGCATTGTCTGTGAAACGTCAAACGCCATTCACGGCAATGATAATGCTGCGCTAAATGACAGCCCGGTTCTGGCCGAAGGCCAGTGGGCGAAGTTTGGCGCGGATGTCGAAAAAATCGCGGCCTATTGTGCTGATCAGGGCATTGATCTCGTTTATCACCACCACATGGGCACGATTGTTGAAACGGCCGATGAAATTCATGCTTTCATGGCCAACACGGGTCCGAAAACCAAGCTTTTGCTTGATACCGGTCATGCGTGGTTCGGCGGTGCGGATCCGGAAGAGCTCGCCGCGCGTTACATCGACCGTGTGGGCCATATCCATTGCAAAAACGTACGCCCGGCCATGAGCAAACAGGTCCGTGAACAAGGACTGAGTTTCCTCGAAGGTGTGCGTCGGGGCGTCTTTACGGTCCCGGGTGACAGCGAAGGCGGCGTTGCGTTTGAACCGGTTCTTAAAATTGCAGGTGAACACGGTTATTCCGGTTGGCTGGTGATTGAGGCCGAACAGGACCCCAATGTCCGCAATCCGTTTGAGTATCAGTCCTTGGGGCTGAAATCACTTCGCGATATGGCACGGAAAACCGGACTGGATAAAGGAGACGCCTGATGGCAGATCTGCTCAGAAAGCCAAGTGGAACGACCGGAAAGGTCCATGATATCACGGCCGAAAGTGCCAATTGGGGCTATGTCGGGTTTGGGTTGTATCACCTGAAACCCGGTGAAAGTGCCGCGGAAGCAACTGGCGACCGTGAAGTCATCCTAGTTCTGGTCGAAGGCAAGGCACAGGTTTCAGTCGGCGATCAGGACTTTGGTGAACTTGGCAAACGGATGAGCGTGTTTGAACGCATTCCGCCAGCTTGTGTCTATGCGCCCAATGATGCCAACTGGAAGGCCGTTGCGACGACCGAATGCACGCTTGCAGTTTGTACCGCGCCGGGCAAGGGCAATTACCCCGCTTGCGTGATTGATGACATCGAACTGGTCGAACGCGGCAAAGGCGCGAATACCCGCTATATCCATCCGATTGCGATGGAAGAAAAAGACATCGCCGATAGCCTTCTGGTGACGGAGGTCTTTACGCCACAAGGTAACTGGTCAAGTTACCCGCCACACCGTCATGACGAGGACAACTATCCCGATATGACGTATCTTGAGGAAACCTATTACCATCGCCTCAATCCCAAACAGGGATTTGGTTTCCAGCGCGTCTTTACCGAGGATGGCGAACTTGATGAAACCATGGCGGTCTCAGACGGTGACGTTGTGCTTGTGCCCAAAGGACATCATCCCTGTGGCAGCCCGTATGGCTATGAGATGTATTACCTCAATGTCATGGCGGGCCCGGTTCGCAAATGGCGTTTCCAGAACCACCCGGACCATGACTGGATATTCCAACGCGACAGCAAATGAAGCCAATGTTCAAGACTGGGCCAAAGAAAGTGTTCAGCCAAGCTTAAAACCGAAGTAGCTGCGCATATCGCTATGGCCCTTCTCTGTCTACTGGCAGCATTTTGGTTCAACGCCAATTTTTCTTCATCGCAACTGTTTGGTAATAGGACTGGTAGTTGGGCGGGTAAACCTGCCCCAACGACAGGTCTGGCCTGTCGGACCTAGCGTCTTAACGTTGGTTCTCAGTGTAGCCAAACTGACCGGGCAAACCTGACCAGTCTCCGGTCACCCGGTAAGTGCACTTTGATCAGGTCTGTCTTCGACCAAAGAAATTCGACGTCCAATTGGCTGAAATAGAGAAATGTCAGCTTTTCTGTCAATTCAGCTGATTTTTGTCACCTTTTGTGGCAATCGATGACAACTTATCTGGCAATCGAAAATGCTAAGGCATTGATTTCGCAGGAAGTCGAATGTCAGCTTTTGTGGCGCCTGACACCGGGCCTACCACGGGAAATAATCATATTATATGATTATTTCCCGTGGTCACCTTACTCCCTCATAAATCATCGTACTTTATTGCGAAGCCATGATTTTGCTGTTTTGTCATAATTCGGAGTTATGAATTACCAAAATTTTCCATTCCCCTTATGCATTTTGAGCAGTGTCGAAGGCCCGATGCATGATTTCTGCATCGGCGTTGTTTACGACAACTTCCTCGCATCCGAGCGCAAGGTAGCGACGCGCGGTATCAGACGGTGATGATCTCCAAATACGTCCTGTTCATCCGAAAAGCTTGGCATGACGAAGTTTGATAGCGATGCTGCGTGCTCAATCGCCTCACACATCTCGCTATGTGTTGTCCAGAGCTTTGGGCGGATGTTCGGGGCAAAAATGATGTGCCGCCTGGCTTTCGCCCAGCAGGATCGCGGTTGCACATAATTCTGCCCCGAAAAGGATCAGGACATGCCCGATATGGTGTGAGAGATTTTCAAAACGCATCATCTGCTTCCCTGTTTGGTGATTGGTGTCAGGCAGATGTAGTATCTGGGGCTGGGCTGGTTTGGGCATTGGCCTTGGAGGCATCACCACCCAGTGCCTGATACAGCGTGATCAGATTGGTAATGCGATCAAGCTGGTTGGCCAGAACAGATTCTTCGGCTGAACGTCTGGTTTCCTGTGCGTCCAGCCAATCCTGCATGGCGACCGCCCCTGATCGGAAACGGGTTTCATAAATCCGTTCGGCATTGCGGGCGGCATTGAGGGCAGCTTCAAGCCGGACGGCACGACGATCATACTGCGTACGGGCAGAAAGTGCGTTTTCAACGTCACTCATGGCTTCGTAGGCTGTCTGACGGAATTCGGCGACCGCCTGTTCATATTCAGCTTCGGATACCTTGATATTGAGCTGCCCCTCGTTCCAGTTCAGGAACGGCAGGGCAAGGCTTGCGCCAAGTGTGCCGATCGGGTTTTGCAAAAGGTTACGCAACTGGTCGCTGCTGGTGCCCAAATCGCCTGTTAGTGTCAGGGTAGGCAGTAAACTGGTTTTGACCGAATTCAAATCTGAAACGCTTTCCTTCAGGCGCAATTCAGCGGCTCGCACATCTGGACGGCGCGACAGCAATTCCGATGGCAGGCCTGCGGCCACATCGGGCAGGGCATCTGATGGCAACGTCATGCGCGGGATTTCAATGTCGCCCGGTGGACGGTCAAACAGGATCGACAGGGCGTTTTTGGTTTCCGTCAGACTTTGTTCAATTTGGGTGTAATCGGCCAACTGACTTTCAAGATTCTGGCGGGCTTCGAACAGTTCCAGTGATGATGTCGAGCCGGACGCATATTGAACATCGACCAGATCAAGGGTTTGCTGAGCATAGTTGATGCTGGCCTGTGCAATCTCCAGTCGCTGCTGATAATAGACAGCTTGCCAGTAAAGGGTTGCGGTCGTGCCGATTAGCGATAATGCCGTACTTTCACGATCTTCAAGGGTCGCCAGTGCTTCCCAGCGAGCAGAGTCATAATCATGACCAAGCTTTCCCCACAGATCGAGTTCGTAACTGATCCCGGCATTGGTGCCAAAGCTTCGTGTGCTTCCGTTATCCTGATCCAGATCGCGTGAAACCGATGCATTCGCACCACCGGAAAAGTCTGGATACAGGTCATCTTCGGCGAGGCCCGCCGTCAATTGTGCCTTGCGGACTTTAATGGTGGCGGCAGCCAGATCGTTATTGCGTTCAAGTGCACGGGCGATAAGTGCGTCAAGCTGGTCATCGCCGAAATTCTGCCACCAGTTTTGCGAAGCTGTGATGCCGGATGCGGTTCTGTTGTCCGATGTGGCGGCGGTTCCGTTCCAGCTGTTTTCCGCCGCAATATCCGTGCGTGAATACCGGGTTTCGGTAAGGCTACTGCATCCTGCGAGTGCAATCATCGACAGGATGGTCCCGGTTTTTAAAATCCGTGTGATCATTTTTGTATTCTCCGTTAGTCGCGCGACAGGGCGTCGACCGGATCAAGCCGGGCGGCATTGCGGGCAGGCAGGAAGCCGAATGAAATGCCGATCAATGTGGCGCAGGCAAAAGCCGCGATAATCGAGGTTGTCGAATAGACCATCGAAAACGAGCTTCCCATCGCATCGAACAGAACTCCGATGCCAAGAGCGGTCAGAACGCCAAGCGCTCCGCCCAGGATACAGACCAGAACTGCCTCGATCAGGAATTGTCGAAGAATGTCGCTTTGACGTGCGCCTACTGCCATCCGAACCCCGATTTCACCTGTACGTTCGGTAACTGACACCAGCATGATATTCATCACGCCAATCCCGCCGACGATCAGGGAAATCACAGCAATCGACGAAATCAGAAGCGTCATGGTGCTGGTGGTCTTTTCGATGGTTTCACGGATGGTGTCGGTATTGATCGTGAAAAAGTCCTTTACGCCGTGTCGCCGGGTAAGAAGGGTTTCAATATTCTGTTGTGCCAATGCGGTCTGGACTGCGTCATCAATACGAACGGTGATGCTGCTCAGATAATTCTGACCGAGAATTCGAGTCAGTGCCGTGGTGTAGGGCACCCAGATATTCAGACTGTCATTGTTGCCAAAAGTGCTGTCCTTTGGCGCAGTGACACCAATGATACGCACCGGCACGGTGCCAAGGAAAATCACCTGTCCGAGCGGATCTTCGCCGTTCGGGAACAGTTTTTCACGTGTATTGTCGTCAATGACCGCGTCCTGACTGCGTTTGTCGACGGCAAGGTTGTTAAACCAGATTCCATCGGCCATTTCATAGCCGCGTACTCGGTAATAATCGGTGCCGACACCGGCAACCGAGGCATCGACTTCGATATTGCCATATCGCAGAGTGACGGTGCTTGAAACACTGGGGGTGACGCTGTCTACATAGTACTGGGTAGACAGCACATCTGCATCGGCCGCAGTTAATGTCCTGATCTGGCTGGCATCGCGATCACCAAAATCCTTGCCACGATTGACATCAATCGTGTTGGTCGCGATTGAACTGATATCGGCAAGGATGCGATCCTGTGATCCTTGGCCGAGGGCTACGACCGATACCACCGATGCGATCCCGATAATGATGCCCAGCATCGTCAGAAAAGTCCGCAGTCGGTGCGCATTCATCGCGACCAGTGCCATTTTGAATGCCTCGGTGAACTGGTCGATTTCGGCCCGGATGCGAGATGCCCGCTGTGTATAGTTTTCGGCCTTTTTGCTGGCAGCGCGTTTGACAAAGGCCTGTGTCTGGCGTTCGTCGCGGATGATTTCGCCGTCGCGGATTTCAATGATGCGTTCGGCGTGGGCGGCAACATCATGATCATGGGTGACCAGAATGACGGTATGGCCATCGCGATGCAGGTTGCGCAGCAGTTCAAGCGTTTGAGCGCCACTTTGGCTATCAAGTGCACCGGTTGGCTCATCAGCCAGAATCACATCGCCGCCATTCATCAACGCGCGTGCAATGCTGACGCGTTGCTGCTGCCCACCGGAAAGCTGACTGGGGCGGTGATGAATTCGGTCGCCAAGCCCGACGCGGGTCAAGATATCCATTGCCCGGTCACGTCGTGTTTCGGCATCAAACCCGGCATAGATTGACGGGACTTCAACATTGCCCAGCGCGCTTAAATCCGACAGCAGATGGTAGCGCTGAAAGATAAAACCGAAATATTCGCGCCGAAGGGCGGCCAGCTCATCGGGTTCCAGATCGCTCGTAAGGCGGCCATTAACCCGGTATTCACCGCCAGTCGGTCGGTCAAGGCAGCCCAGAATATTCATCAGGGTCGATTTTCCCGACCCGGACGCACCAATGATCGCAACCATTTCGCCGCATTCAATCGTCAGATTGATACCCTTTAGCACAGCAATGCGATCTTCGCCGGCCGGATAGTGACGCCAGAGATCGCGGATTTCTATCAGCGGGGTTTTGTGTGTGTTGCTCCCTATCAGGTTCATGATCAAAACATTCCTCCCGGACCACGATGTATGGATTGGTTGGTCGTGACCGCACCACTGGTTGCGCCGATAACGATGTCGTCATTTTCGGAAATACCGCTGATGATCTGCGCATTGATGTTGGTGTTCATGCCGACCATGACGGGCTTTTCAATAGGGGTGCCTGTGTCATTAAGAACCTGAACGGTATATTGTCCGTCCTTGTCCGGGCCACTCAGCGCGGCGGACGGAATGATCAGCGCATTTTCAACGTCGTTCAGTGTGATGGTGACTTCGGCTGTCATCCAGATGCGCAGGCGGTGGTCCGGGTTGGCGATGTCAAACAGACCATTGTAATAAACGGCTTCGTCGTCAGTGTTGTCGTCGTCGTCCTCGATTCCGGTGGGGGCTGGTTCGATGGCGCGAAGGATACTTTCATAGTGTGTGTCAGGATCGCCCAGAATAGTGAAACTGACCAGCTGACCTTCACGAACGCGAATGACATCGGCCTCGGATATTTCAGCTTCGACCGTCATGGTGTCTAGCTGCGCGAGTTTTATGATGGTCGGCGTTGATTGTGCGGCGTTCACGGTCTGCCCCTCTTTGACCGGAAGGGCAACAACTGTACCATCCATTGGAGCCAGGATTTTGGTGTATCCAAGATCAATCTCGGCGGTATCGACGGCGATTTTTGCCTGATCGATTTGCGCATTTAGCGCTACGATTTCCGCCTTGGTTACATTAAGGTTTGCCTCGGCACTTTCAAAATCTTCCTGTGGCGAGGCGTCAAGCGCACGCATCTTTTTCTGGCGAGCATAGTCAAGCTCCGCCTGTTTCAGTTCGGCCTGTTTGGCGGCAAGCTGTGCCTTGATATCGGCAAGTGCGGCCTCGGCATCGCGTAAATCGTTTCGCTGTGTTGAAGGGTCGATTTCTGCAATCAGATCGCCTTCCTTAATTTCATCCCCGAGATCGACATGCAGTGCCTTGATCTGCCCGGACACCTGTGCGCCGACACTGACCAGTTTAGAAGCGGTAATGGTACCACTTGCCAGGACCGTATCGGCAAGGTTGCCGATACGGGGTTTGGCGGTGACATAACCGGTTTTGGCAGCGGATGGGAACAGATATGCCTGTGCCATCCATCCTGCTGCCAGGATGATAATAACAGCGATGACAAGGTTGCGGGCGGTCTTGGATGATTTTTTCATCGGGCTTTCATGTCCTTGGATGAAACGCACCCGACAGTGCAAGGCAATTGAGCTATCGGGCACCCCAGACATAGCAACCCTTTTGTCAGAACGGGGTGAGGAGGATGAAAATGATTTGTAAGGAATGTGTAAAGTTCACCATCCTCGCCTTTCGTTAGGCGTTTTAAGCGCTAGAATGTCATCATGAACAGGAATTAGCCCGTATTTGAAAGACCCTGAACCCGTGACCAAAATTCTTCTTATTGATGATGATGTCGAGCTCGGTGCGATGCTGGGCGAGTATCTTGAAGGCGAGGGGTTCGATATCGCCAATGCCTATAATGGTGAGGACGGCCTGCGCATGGCGCTGGATGGTGGGTTTGCCGTGGTATTGCTTGACATTATGATGCCGGGTATTGGCGGAATTGAAGTACTCCGTGAATTGCGCATTAAAAGCCGGGTGCCAGTCATCATGCTGACGGCCAAGGGCGATGATGTTGACCGTGTCGTCGGGCTGGAACTTGGTGCCGATGATTACATACCCAAACCATACTATCCACGCGAACTGGTGGCGCGCATTCGCGCGGTTCTGCGCCGTGCCGAACCGGTTGGCGAAAGCCGACGGGATGCAGGCGGGCCGGGCAATGGTGACGAAATCGTTCTTGGCAAATTGCGGCTTAATATCGCACGCCGGGTGGTGCAGTTTGACGGCCAAGACATGGAATTGACGGTCTCGGAGTTCAACCTTCTGGAAGTTCTGATGCGTGCCAGAGAACGGGCAATGTCAAAAAACGAGCTTTCGATGAAGGTGCTGGGGCGCCCGCGCGAGGTTTATGACCGCTCGATCGATGTGCATATGAGTAACCTTCGACAGAAGCTTCAATCTGTCAGCGAAGATATTGGCCTGATCGAAACTGTGCGCGGCTTTGGCTATCGTCTGAGGCAGGACATATGAGGGGCCGGTTATTCTGGAAAATCCTGATCGGGTTTGCTTTGACCTTCATGGGAATCTGGCAGAGCGTGTGGCTTCTTTTTACGTTATATGGTGATCCGCCCCAACCCTATCATGTCGGATATCTGCAGGATACGGCGCGAGGTTATATTGATACTGCAGCAAGCCTTATTGAGGCCGAAGGTATTGGTGCGCTTGAGAAGGCGATTGCTTACTGGCCTGACGATGAACGGGGCCGCCTTAGCATCGAGCCGCATGCAAACAGTACAGCAAGGCCGACGCCCAATTTTGTTCCCGAAGAACGGTTAGAGGAAATTCGTGAAAACGGATTTCTGTCACGGTATGCGATAAGCCCGACCGGGGTGTCTGTGCATCTGAAATTTGATGTGACCGATATCGTTGCTTCTATCCCGGAGCGGGGGCGGTTCAATGTGCCGACCCCGATGGTGATTGCGGGTGTGCTGGGAGGACTGGTGTTTAGCGGCGTCCTTGCCTGGTATCTGACCCGACCGATTCGCCAGCTTCAGGAGGGTTTCGAGCGACTTTCGACCGGGGATTTGAAATGGCGGCTGGGCGACAAGATCGGTCGCAGAAGTGACGAGATTGCTGATCTGGCGCGTGATTTCGATGTCATGGCACTGCGATTGCAACAATTGATAGAGGCGCGCGACCGCCTGCTGAATGATGTATCACACGAATTGCGGTCCCCGCTGGCACGAATGCAATTGGCTGTCGGGCTGGCACGCCAGAAGCCCGACCGCATTGATGGATCACTTGATCGGATTGAAAAGGAAACCATTCGTCTGGATGAACTGGTTGGTGAGCTTCTGACACTGTCACGTGCTGAGAGCGGTGCTGGTCAGAACCAGACATGGCTTGATATCGTCCATCTGCTGGGCCGGGTTGTTAGTGATGCCCGGTTTGAGGCCGATGCGACCGGGATCAAGGTCCAGACAAACCTTGCGATTAAACGCAACGGGCATGGTGAGGTGCCGTTGGTGGTTGGCAACGCCGAACTTCTGCGGCGGGCCTTTGAAAATATAGTGCGTAATGCTCTTCGTCATTCACGCGAAGGTCAGCTTGTTCAGGTTTCTGCTGAGGAAGCCGCCAGTCGCGACGTTTTCTGCATCACCATATCCGATCAGGGGCCCGGCATTCCTGCTGAACAGCTTGAAAATATGTTTGAACCATTCATTCGCGGGGAACCTGGATTAAACGGGGTCGGTTTCGGACTGGGGTTGTCAATTGCACGGCGCGCAATCAAGGCACATGGCGGAGAGATTTCCATTCGCAACCGGGACGGCGATGGGCTTGATGTTTTGATTACCTTGCCATTTTCCATGCGGGTCGACGACGCAGATGGCAAGCCAGTTTAAAAAATAACTCTCTACGAAATCAATATGACTCAATACCTGGATAAGGAAACAACGAGCTGTGCAAGAAAAATAAACTATCGACAAGGAAGACCGTCATAACCAGCGGGTTATTTGGGAAAGAAAAAAACCGTCATTATGACCTTTCACAAACATATCCTGCCATCCAGAACATTTTTTGCAATTGGTGCAATTATCAGTCTGCCGTTCAAGCAGCGAGTTCCGAAGCCGCCCTTTGGAATCGTGATCCGGTGTGTCTTCATCGAAGACAAGCTTAGGGGTGGAATTTGAAGTTGTAGAACCGCGTCGTGGTTTTTAACAAATCAGTTTCCAGAGAATATTATTTTTAATCAAAGAGATAAGTCAGGCTTTGGCGTGCTTGACCAAAAAATGAAAAAAACACCGCCAGTTTTTCTGACCGCTCCCGTGTGACTTTGTATCGGCCCTTTTCCGGGGCGTGTTGGCAGGTATGTCAACGGAGAAGTCCATATAGGAGTATGAAAAATGGCGAGTATTAATACAAACATGTCGGCCACCCTTGCGGTGTCGAGCCTTAATAAAACCACTGACGAGATGACCTCGGTTCTGACCGCGATGTCGAGCGGTCAGTCGATCAACTCTGCATCTGACGATGCAGCGGGTCTTGCTGTTTACACGGCAATGTCGGTTGACTATGCGGCTTGGGATCAGGCGGCTGACAATGCCGAAGTTGCGACGGCAATTCTTGAAACTGCCGATGGTGGTCTGGCCGAAATCGCCGACATTCTGGAACGTATGTACGAGCTGGCATCGCAGGCCTCTTCGGGGTCTGTGACCGATACCGAGCGTGCGTATCTCGACGATGAATATACAGAGCTGAGCTCCCAGATTGACTCCATCGTTGAATCGACGACCTATTTCGATACGTCGCTTCTTGATGGCACCTATGACGAGGGCTTCACCGTTTCTGCCGACTCTGCCGCAGCCGCGATTGATGTGACGATCGGGCAAGCCTACGACACGACAGGTTTGGCCATTGCAGCCGGGGTTGATTCTTCGACCAACGCGACGACTGCGCTGGGTGAGATCGAAGCCGCAATCGAGCTTGTATCTGCTGGCCGTGCATCGGTCGGTGCAATGATGTCTCGTTTCGACTATGCCGCGGGCAACATCGAAACGGCCAAAACCAACCTGGAATCTGCAATGAGCGTCTATATGGACGCCGATATTGCCGCCCTTAGTGCCGATCAGACCGAATTGGGTGTGAAGATGGATTCCGCCATTCAGGCGCTGTCGATCTCCAATGAGAATCTCGAGAAGCTCTCGCGCTTGCTGAGCTAACTCGTGACAGGGCCATCCGGTGTTGAGAGCCCCCGGATGGCCCTGATTTTTTCGATTGAAGGCAGAAGGAGGGGAGTATGTCGACCATCAACTCAACAACGTCGTCGAGCTATGCTTCTTCGTCTTATGTTTCGGGTTTGACGGATATTGATACCGCCGAGCTCGTTCAGGATGCCTATGATACAAAGATGGAGGTCGCCGATGTCGTCGAGGCCGAAATCGATGACATCGAGCTTGAGATTGCAGCCTTCGAAGATTTGCAGACCCTGCTTGAGACCCTGGAGAGCAGTGCAGAAGCGTTAACCGCGGAAGCCGAACTCGACAGCTTGCGCGATGATGTCTGGGTTGGAAAGTCGGCCTATCTGTCTTCCTCTGATGCTAATACCGATGCTTCGGATGTTGTCGGTGTGCTGGTCGATGATACGGCAACGGCCGGGAGTTACACCCTCGAAGTCAAGCAGTTGGCAGCAGCGCACAAGCTCGGTGGCGATACCAATAAAGACAATAGCACGGCACAGGCATTGAGCGGAACATTGAGCCTTGTTGCCGGTGATGATTATGAAGCCGTCGATGTCGAAATTACGGAAGACATGTCGATTGCCGATATCGCAGAAGCGATCAACGAGGTAACTGCCACTACAGGGGTGAGTGCAAGTGTTCTGAAGGTATCTGACGACGAATATATGTTGGTCCTTTCCGCGGTTGATACCGGTCAGGAGATCACCTTTGATACCGATGGTGCAGACACATTAATTGCCCAGTCCTTGGGTTTTGTTGAAGCCGATGGTTCATACAGCAACGAACTTGTTACAGCGGACCAGGCGATCTTTTCGGTTGATGGCGTGGAAGTTACCCGCAGCAGCAACACAGTTGACGATGTAATCGATGGGGTGACGCTGTATCTCTATGCCGAGGAAGAAGGTACAGAGATTACGCTTCAAGTCGAAGATGATGCGAGCTCCGCCTATAGTGCGATTGAGGAATTCGTCACTGCCTATAACGAATTGCGCAGCTTCATCATAACCAATCAGGCCTATGAAGTTGGTGAAGGTGCCGATGAGGACGCGGTCCTGTTTGGCGACAGCCTGCTGAGCTCTGTGTCGTCGGCTGTTTATGACGCACTGTCCTTTACCAATGACAGTGATACTTACGCCACGCTGGCCTCTATCGGCATCACGCTTGATGATAGCAACTACCTGGTCATTGAGTCTGACGTGCTTGAAGAAGCGCTTGTTTCCGACTTTGACGAAGTCGCAGCACTGTTTTCCTTTTCGGGAAGTACAGATTCAGAAGATCTCCTGGTCTCCGAGGCGGACGGTTCCTACACCGGGACCTTTGCGATCGACATCGTGACGGATGCTGATGGCAATATCACATCAGCCAGTGTCGATGGCGATGACAGCCTGTTTACCATCAGTGACAACAAGCTGGTGGGTGCCGAAGGCAGTGAATACGAGGGTGTCACGCTGTTTTTTGGTGGCGACACATCGCAAAGCGTCGAGGTCACTGTCAAAAGCGGTCTTGCCTATGACCTGACCGATTCCCTGGACCGTTACACCAACAGCTCGGACGGTTTGATTTCGAACCGGCTTGAACGTCTCGAGGAACAGGTCGATGACCTGGAAGATGATGTCGAGGAGATCACCGAAGACGCGACCAAATACGCGGCCGAACTAACCGAGCGATATTCTGCAATTGAAGCTGAACTCTACCAGCTTCAGCTATTGCGCGAACAACTTGAAGCCTTATGGGGTGACGATGACTAATTATGCTCCAACTGCTGCGCAGAAAGCCTATCGCAGTGCGGGCGCGACGGCACTTTATAACAACGCACTAAGAACAACCTCGCCAATTGCAATGATGGTGATCGCCCTGACCAAGACGCGTCAGCATCTTCGTGAGGCATGGCAGTTCAGAGAACAGGGAGATTTCGAGCAGGAGCAGCGTGAGAAGACCATTGTTGTACAAAGACTTAAGGCCTTGCAAGCATGTATCGCGCCGGATTCTGCGCCAGAGCTTTCAAGAGACCTCTTTGCCTTTTATGCCAGAATGATTAAATTGCTCGCACGCAATCGCAGGGATTGTTCCATGGAGGAACGATACGAGGTCGTTGACCGCAACCTGCAAGAGCTTGCGCGTGAATGGGAAAAATTCTCGAAAGTCGATCCACGTAGGACTGTTCAAGCCCAATCAGGGCATCCGATGATCGGAACAGTGTTGTGAGGGATGCTTGAGTGTAGGTTTGCGCGAAGCTGTGACGACAAGTTCAGGTACATCTGCTGTTGCGTCGGCAAAAGCAGCCCTGACAGAACTTGATGACAACGCCCTTGTTGCGCGCATGGTGCAAGGCGACAAGGCGGCGTATCGAGTGATCGTCGAACGCTATTACCGTGGAATTGTTGGTGTTGCCCGCCGAATGGGGCTTGTTAGCGGTGATGCCGAAGATGTCGCACAGGATGTTTTCGTGCGTGTCTGGCTGCATCGCGAAAAATGGCAGGCTGATGGTGGCGCAACGTTCAAGACCTGGCTTTATCGGGTGGCCGTCAATCGCGTTATTGATATCAAGCGCAAACCTCAGGCCGTGGGCGGCCAGGAACTTGATGAAGTCCCTGATGAGAGCATGTCAGCCGTCGACAAATTGGCCCAACATCAGGAATTCAAGCGACTGCGCAAAGCGATCAAAAATCTGTCTGACCAACAACAAATTGCCATTAACCTGTTTTATGATCGCGAACTGTCCAATCAGGAGGCCGCCTCGATCATGGGGGTTTCGGTTAACGCCATGGAATCGCTCCTGAAACGCGCCAGAAAGCGGTTGCGTGAAGAGTTGAAATCAATTTGAGAACCGATTAGGTTCAAATGTCGTTCGAACAGGTAAGTTCGTCCTATTAAAAAGCGGTGAGCTGTGAAACTCGAGCATTTCGAAGAACTACTGGATCAATATGGCTGGGACTTGAGTTCCTGGCCCGGAGCATTGCGCCGAGAAGCCAATGTTCTTATCGCAAATGATGTCCGTGCCGCGGAGTTGCACCGATCATTGCGTGCTGTTGAAGCTATTCTTGCCGATGATCCCGTCTTGATGGGCAAGCACAAGGCCATCGATGATATTTTTGACGCCATTGAAGCTTCCGAGAAACAAGCCGCGCCTGATACCGACGCCGATGATGTCGAAGAAGACAGTCCTTTCCAGGTAATTGATGATCGTCCGAAATCTCGCCGGCATGTCGCCGCAGCAAGTGCTGCACCGACGGGGGATGGCCCCGCACGCCGCACTTATCCAGCCACGGTTTCTGTTTCACCGACCTCCTCAGCGATTGCCAAGGACAGTACAAATCATACGGTGCGCAAGGATGGTACTCTCGGCAGGATGGGAGAACGTGTCTTTTCCCTGACCGGCATGGCGGTTTGTGTTCTGGCCGGATTTGTTTTTGGCGTCACCCTGACAGTCGAACAGGGACATCAAGATACCGCCACGGCCGAAGAAGCCCGATTGAGCGAACTGCTTGAAAGACATATCTATTCGCTTGAGCAACTGCCAGCAGCCGTGGATTTTGACACGCGCTTGCATGAGAGGGAGGCTGGCCAATGAGCTTTGCGTTCCGTCGGGTGTCTTCCATGCGCAAACTGATGTTGGCATCGCTGGCCGTGAACTTGTTTTTGATCGGCGCGCTTGCTGGCACGCTTGTGACGGGGCTGCCTGTATTCCGCAATTTCATGCCACCTCCGCCGCCACCAGCATTTGACAATCCGACCGAACCGCCAAGTATCGGGTTGCTACGCGCAATTCGCAGCCGGTTGAGTGCTGAAGGAAAGGTCATCTTCGATAGCGAGTTTGATCCTGTCACTTCGAAGATCCGTGAGCGCCAGAACCCGAGGCTCCTTGAAGCTGCGTTACAGGAAGTTTTGGCCGATCCAGATGTAACGGATGCCGAGATCCGCAAAGCTTACGCTGAACTTAAAAATGCGGTTGGCAACGATCTGAGTGTGGTTCTGGATCACATGGCGAATGTGACCATCAGGCTTTCACAGGATGACCGGGAAAAGATGACATTGATCCGTCCGCCTGGTCCACCGCTACACGAACAATAAAGTCATTGTTTCAAAGGGATGCGAGAGCATCCCTTTTTTATTTTCCAAAAATCTGAATTTCATGCGCCAGTTTCTCGGGAAACGTCCGTGCAAAGAACATTAGCGCCTTTAAACGTTCTTGCCCGGAGTTGGTGATGAGTTATCTCAGTAGCCTGACATACGATAGCCTGACGTCGACAACGTCTTCTTCGAGCAGCAGCTCAACAGAGACGTCTTCAACGACAAGTGATGACTCTACCTACGAGACATACATGACGTTGTTGCTGACAACGTTGGAGAACCAGGATCCGACCGATCCTGAAGATGTCTCGGAAATCACAACGCAATTGGCAACCTTTGAGCAGCTTGAACTGGCTGAGGAGAACAACTCTCTTCTCTCAAACCTTTCGGAGGCCCTGACTGCTCTGCAGGGGGTTGTCGATGACAGTGCTGCTCAGGCTTACCTCGGTACTGATATTGTTGCTGTGGGTGATACAGCACCACTCGAGGACGGTGAAGCCGAGTGGTACTACGTGCTCGAAGACGATGCTTCGAATGTGACGCTCAGCGTCACCGACGAGGATGGCAATGTCGTTTATGAAACCACGGAAAGCGGATCGGAAGGCTCTAACAGTTTTGTCTGGGATGGCACCACCGATGACGGTGAAACCCTGAGTTCGGGGACTTATACCCTGTCGGTTAGCGCCACTGATTCCGATGGTAACTCTATCTCATCCGAAACCTTGATGACCGGTGTTGTGTCGGCAATTGACCTCACTGGCGATGAAGCTGTGCTGTATGTGAACGGGGTCGATGTTTCGATCTCAAGCGTGCAGGGCACGCAGACCGTTTCCTGAAATGAAGGATCAAGATCATGAGTCTCAATAGTGCTCTGAACGCAGCCGTACTCGGCTTGAATGCGCAATCCACATCACTTGGCGTCATCTCGGGAAACATCGCAAACAGTGAAACCACCGGTTACAAAGATAGCACGACGGCGTTTTCTTCGCTGGTGACCAACCCGGGATCGTCGACACAGGGGAGCGCCAACGGCGTTACCGCGACGATGCTGACCAATATTTCAACGCAAGGCTTGATTGAGTCCGATACCTCTGCGACCAGCCTGGCGATTTCAGGTGATGGTTACTTTGTGGTCACGGATGCCAGCGGGGGCACCTTTTACACCCGCGCAGGTGATTTTTCGGCAGATTCCGAAGGCAACCTTGTCAATAGTTCCGGCTATTACCTGATGGGCTATGCGCTCGACGAGGACGGAAATCCGGCATCAGGGACAGTCCCGACAAGTACCGCGGCACTATCAACAATCAACCTTGAGAATCTGACCGGTACGGCAGAGGCAACAACAGAAACCTCAATTGTTGCCAACCTGCCAGCAGATGCAGACGTCGGTGATGACTTCTCCGTCGATGTCGAAGTATTTGACAGTCTCGGGACCAGTCATACGGTGACCTACACCTACACAAAAACCGCCGAAAATGAATGGGAAGTCGACTATTCCGACCCGGTTTTGACCTCTGACGGCACGACAGTAACCGGCACGTCTTCAGGTGGTCCGTTGACGATTACCTTTAGTTCGGATGGCGAACTTGAATCAATTGAGGATTCCGGCGGTACGGATGTGACCGACAGTGCCACCCTGACCATCACCGGATGGACGACTGGCGCTTCTGATAGCTCCATCGTTACCGATTTCGGCACAGCCGGTTCCAGCGATGGTCTGCAGCAATACGCCTCTGACGAGGAAGACGGGGACATGACCCTGTATTCCGTTGACCAGGATGGCTCGAACTACAGTGAAATTGCCGAGATCGACATCTCGGATGACGGTGTCGTGTCGGTGACCTACGAAAATGGTGTCAGTGAACCGGTCTATCAGGTTGTTCTGGCCGATTTCACCAATGCGGACGGTCTCACCGCGTATAGCGATACAGTTTATCGCGAAAGCAATACGTCGGGCAGTTATGTCCTGAAGACCCCTGGTGATGGTGGTACCGGAACAATTGCGTCCTATTCCCTGGAAAGTTCCACGGTCGACACCACCACTGAATTCTCGCGCATGATTGTCGCACAGCAGGCGTATTCTGCCGCAGCTCAGGTCATTTCAACCACCAGCGACATGTATGACACCCTTATTTCGTCGGTTAACTAAGGAGAGGTTCTCATGACCGTCCAAGCACCTGTGATGCCATGCGACAGTGACAAAATTACAGAAGTCATGGACCGTTTGTCTGAATTGCTGGATGTCGAATGGCGCATTCTCGAACAGGCAAAGTACGACCTGCTGCCTGACATTACTTACGAAAAGAATGCGCTCGAAGATGAACTGCATGGCGAAATTGCAGCCCAGCGCAAGGAAAACAGCAGCAATCCGTTGGCCGGATTGTTCCTAGATATCAAAAAGGTCAATGCACTGCGTGCCAAACTGAAGCGAAACAATATTCGCCTCCAGGCAAAGCGCGAAGCATGTCTGAGGCGTATTCGTGCTGGCTGGGCAGCAACCGCGTCAGACGAGACGCCGTCTTATGGTCAGGATGGCGACGTCCGTGGTGGCCTTCATCAGCGTATTCTAAGCATCAAAATGTGAGTCAAACTTCAGTCGCGTCGGAATATGGCGCAGCGATTGAACACACATTTCAGCCAAACAGGTCCGAAACATGTCGATCCGTGCTGCACAAACTGCTGCGTTAAGTGCCTTGCAGACAAGCCAGGCCGGGATCAGTGTGTCTTCGGAGAATATCGCCAATGCATCCGTTGACGGTTACACCGCCAAATCGACCAGCACGGCGAGTAGTGTTACGGCTGGCGCGACGACCGGGGTCACGATCACATCGGTCGGATCGGATGTCGACAGTTATCTGTTGAAATCGATCAGTGAGGCAGCATCCGAGAGCGGTTATGCATCAGTATTTTCGACACCGCTCGAAACAGTCGCGAGTGCTTTTGGCGACATTGGTGATGATGGTGCAATTTCGACCCTGATTACCGATCTTGAAACGTCATTGGCGGCCTTGTCGGTAAGTCCAGATAGCCAATCCGCGAAATCCACAGTTCTCAATGATGCAGAAGCCGTGGCTGATGAGTTGAACAGTCTGTCGGCGACGGTTCAGGATCAGCGGGCCAGTGCGGATCAATCAATTGAAGATACCGTCAATCAGATCAATGAGCTGCTTTATGAAATTGATTCCTACAACAAGCAGCTTAGCGGCACAGCTGACTCCACTCTTTCCAGTAGCGAGCTGAACGATGCCCGCGCCCAGGCAATCAATGAACTGTCGGAACTGGTGGATATTTCCTATTACACGGACTCATCGAACAATACGAACATCTATATTGGTGGCACGCTCGTTGTTGGCAGTCAGGTTCAGGAGCTGTCCTATAACGCGGCCGGGTCGGTGAATGTGGATACCAACTTCGCGGATGTGACCGTGAATGGGCAATCGATCTCGGACGATATATCGGGCGGTGAACTTGGCGGGTTGATCGATCTGCGTGACGAGACTTTGCCCGATATTCAGGCAGAACTCGACAATCTGGCGACGACACTCATGGATGCTTTGAACGAGGTTTCAAATCTCGGAACAGCATATCCGCCGCCAAGCGACCTGACCGGCACAACCCAGACCGATTTGACCGATGCCTTTTCCGGGACCGGAACAGTGCGCCTGGTCGCAACAGATGATGAAGGTAATGCCGTTGAGATCGTCGATATCGACCTTACGACCGTTACAACGGTTCAGGACCTTGTCGATGAGATTAATGCCTCAGGCAATTTAACCGCATCTGTCAATGCCGATGGGACGCTGACAATCGCGACAACGGATGACGATTATGGTGTGTCGATTGTCAATATGGACGCCGAAGTGGGAACAGACGCAGAGGGGTTTTCTGCCTATTTCGGCTTGAATGACATGTTTGAAGGAACCGGTGCCAGCAACATTTCGCTGAATGAGGACTGGGATGCCGATAGCAGCAGGTTGCCGGTTGGAACGGGTTCGGATGATGCGGCACTGGCCGTTGGCGACAGTGTGATTTCATCATCAAGCTCCGACATCACCGAGGCCCTGGCCGATGTCTTTGACGAAAACATCAGTTATTCGGATGCCGGCAATCTTGGTTCAACCAAAACGACCTTTTCGGATTATGGGGCAGAGATATTGTCGGATGTCGCTCAGCAGGCATCAGCGGCGGATACTGAAGCAAGTGTCTCATTGGAAGCTTATGAGGACTTGGTTGAAACATTTTCCAATAATTACGGCGTCAATACCGATGAAGAAGCTTTGACGCTGAGTAATCTTGAAAGCGCCTATGAGGCCGCGGCAGCTGTGCTGGAAATTACCCAGTCGCTCATGGATACGCTGCTTGAGGCCGTGCGGTAAGGAAATTAGTCATGAGAGTTTCAACAGCGGCAATGCAAGAAAACATGTTGAGCCAGATCCGTTCCGTGCAAACCCAACTAGCGGAGGCAACGGAACAATCAAGTTCCGGCAAGATCGCCAGTTCAAACTCTGGCGTGTCGGAAAACTCGTACCTGATTGCGACCCTGAGTGCCGAGGTTTCGCAAGCCTCAGCCTATAGCGAAATTGCCGAGGAAATTCAGGGACGGGTTGAGGTTTACTATTCGACGCTTAATGACATGGTCGACGTTCTGACCGATATGACAGCAGATATTTCTGCTGGCCTGAGTACCGGTACCGAGAATTCATATGGCATTGCAGAGTCCGCAACAGCCGCATTGGAAACCTTCGCTTCCTTGCTCAATACCGAATATGAAGGCCGATATATCTATGCGGGTTCAGCGACTGATAGCGAACCTGTCGACGTCAGTGCTACGGCGTACCCCGCAAAAACAAGCCCGACAACGGCCGATACGTCCTACTATTCCGGGAATGGCGATGTTGCCTCTGCCAAGGTGGCAGACGGCACGACGATTGAGTATGGCATCACTGCCGACAACGAAACGTTCGAGAATGCTTTGCGTGCTCTCAACCTCGCGGCATATGCAGATACAGATCCGGTCGACGAAGTTGCTTTGCAGGAGGCAGCCGAACTTCTGGAAGCAGCCGTCGCCGGTATCTCGGAACTCCAAAACCAGGTGTCCTATACCCAAGACAAGCTTGAAAACATCATTGATATGCTTACGGACTTTCAACTGACCGCAGAAGCGACGGTCAGCAACCTGACGGATGTCGACCTTGCCGAAGCGGTGGTGACACTTGAAACCCTGTCAATGCAGCTCGAAGCATCCTACTCTGTGACAGCGCAGATGACGGATCTGTCTCTGTTTGACTATCTGCGTTAGATCTTTTCCTCTTTCCTTGAGGCACTGAAAAAGCAGCCGTATTGGCTTAGCGGGAGCCCAATAGTATCAACGAAGGGTTTGCGGCTTTTTCGCGCAACCAAGCTTATGTCGTAAAAGCAAGCGATTGGGTAATTTGGAAATTTGTTAGCTTTTCTGTCAATCCGGCAGATTTTTGTCAACTTATGTGACAATTGGAAATGCTAAGTTGCTGATTTCCCGTTAAGTCGAATGTCAGATCTTTGTGGCACCTGACCATGAGAAATAATCATATTATATGGTTATTTCTCATGGTCATCTTTTTGCTTTCCGAAATCATCATATTTTTGAACGTGTTCCTGTTCCGGGGCCTTTGTCAGAATTCGGCGTTTGCAACGTGCTACAATCGTGAAAGGCATTGTAAAAACGAATGGAACTGATTGGTTTGGTCGTGGGTTTTGCTCTGTACATAATTTAGAATAATTCTAAATAACAATTATTGCGCTTGAGGAGTGGTGATAATAAGAATACCTCGCATTTGCAAAGTGGGGTGTCTAACTGTGAAAAAAATTCAAAAAGAACCTGGCGGATATCGGATCAAATTGATGCAAACGAGCCTGGTCGCGTTGATGAGCACGTGGTCGTTTGAGGCGCTGGCACAAGACAATCTGTCGATGGATGACGAGACTGTTCTGGATACGGTGCATGTGATTGCGACGAAGGATCAGCTTAAGCAGTCACTTGGTGTTTCGACGATTACAGCAGATGATTTGGCGAAAACACCGGTGGTGAATGATATCTCCGAGATCATTCGCAAGATGCCCGGTGTCAATTTTACCGGGGCCTCGACAAGTGGTGAGCGCGGGAACCAGCGTCAGATTGATATTCGCGGGATGGGGCCTGAGAATACCTTGATTCTGATTGATGGAAAACCGGTGATGTCACGAAATGCAGTCCGGCTTGGTCGATCAGGAGAACGTGATTCGCGTGGCGATACCAGCTGGGTGCCACCAGAAGCGATCGAGCGCATTGAAGTGATCCGAGGGCCAGCTGCTGCGCGATATGGTTCCGGGGCATCGGGTGGCGTCGTTAACATCATTACTAAGAAGCCGGACGAATTTTCAGGTTCCATCACCACATTTGCCAATATTCCGGAAAACCCGGAGGAAGGTAAAACATTTCGAACCAATTTCGTGGTTGGTGGACCTGTCCATGAGAAAGTCTCTTTGCAGCTGATTGGTGGATATAGCCACCGGGATGCAGATGATCAGGCCATCAATGAATCTGATTCTGTGTCGGACTTTCCGGCTGCGGGCCGAGAAGGTGTCATCAATAAAGATGTCAGCGCCAAACTGACCCTGATGCCCAGCATGGATCATGAATTCGATGTCGAAGCCGGATACAGTCGCCAAGGCAATATTTATACGCGCGATAGCCAGCGTGCGCCAAACGGTGGATCACAAGACCGGTTGACGGAACTTGTCGGGACGGAAACCAATTCGATGGAGAGGCGCACGTTATCTCTGACGCATGAAGGTTTTTACGATTTCGGTGATTCACTTAGCTACATCCAATGGGAAAATACCCAGAACCGGCGTTTGAACGAAGGTCTGTCGGGCGGTTCCGAAGGGGTCATTGGCAGTGATCTGGAATTCAGCAAAATTACGGTTGATAATCTGACAGCCAAAAGCGAATGGGATCTGCCATTCCATATGGGCTTTGACCAAAATGTCACGCTGGGGGCAGAGTTCCGCGGAGAGTGGATGCATAACCCCGTGTCAATCGGTCAGGAAATAACCGGCGCGTCGAGTATTCCCGGTATTCCGAGCGATCCCGATGACCGTGATCCTGATGCAGAGGCCTGGATGCAAGGTCTTTATGTCGAAGACAATATAATGTTGTCTGATGACTGGATGCTGACGCCGGGGCTTCGCGCCGATTATCAGGAAAGCTTCGGGATTCATTATAGCCCAAGCCTGAATACCAGCTATCAGATGACTGAAGAAGTCGCTTTCAAGCTTGGTGTTGCGCGCGCTTTCAAGGCACCAAACCTGTATCAGGGCACGCCGGGATACTTGTTCTATTCACGTGGCAATGGTTGTGCTGCGGGTTACACATTGTCGGGCGGTTGCTATGTTGTTGGTAATGAGGACCTTGAACCGGAAACCAGCCTGAACAAGGAGTTTGGTGTTTCCTTTGCTGATCGCGACGGTTTGGCGGCAAGTGCAACCTATTTCCACAATACCTACAAAAACCGTATTTCATCTGGTCAGGAGCTGCTGGGCTATGCGAATGCCGCCGAAACCGTCGGGATTTTCCAGTGGGAAAATGTCCCCGAAGCGGTCGTGGCAGGATTTGAGGGTAATTTGACCTATCCGGTATCTGAAAATTTGTCATGGACCACCAATTTTACCTATATGACGGAATCCAAGAACAAGTCTGATGGTCAGCCCCTGAGCCTAATTCCGAAATATACCGTAAATAGCTGGCTTGACTGGCAGGCAACTGATGATCTGAATGTGGTGTTTGCGGCCACACGTTATGGCAAAACCAATGCGGCGACCATTAACGGTGCAACCGGTGCGGAATTGACCAACAGCGAGCCACGCAAACCATACCACCTGTTCAATATTGGCCTGAAATACGCGCTAAATAACAGCTTCAGTCTGTCGACCGGGATCAATAACATTCTGAATACGGAAATATTACGCCGCGCAAGCGGAGCCCAAGCTGGTGCAAACACCTTCAATGAAGGTTCACGCTCTTACTATCTTTCTGTGACGGCAACGTTCTGATCCGTGATCGGCTGATCTTTCAGAAGATAACTTGTACATAAGAAGAGGCCCCGAACAGCAGTATTTTCGGGGCCTTTTCTTTGTTTGAAAATCGTGATTTATCGTGCAGGGTTACTGGTCTCTTTCAGCCAGTCTTTCCGCCTGGGCCAAGGTGCAGTAATGGAGCAACTTGAACGCACCAAGGGCATCTTCGCCGTCAACAAAGGGATGTGTGGTGTCAGGAGCACGGCTTTGAAGATTTTGCATCTTTTCAACGGAACCATCACGGCGCGGATGGTTTGACAGAAACACATCAACATTGTGATGCTGGGCTGCTTTTTCGAAGTCTTCTGCTGATTGGGCATATTCCCGGATGCGATCTTCTTTGGGGCCGAAGTTTAGTCCCGTACCACCCCAAAGCCCGACATGATGGCGCGTTTGGCCGTCTTGGACCGGGAAAATCAACGATATTGTACCAGGCGTATGACCGGGTGTAACAAATAACATCACATTGGTATCACCCAGACTTACGGTTCCCCGGTCATTGATCGTGACATCGCGTTTCGGCGGTTTACCCCAGCGCGGATTTTGGATCATCTGTTCCGGATCTTCGAGCATGTTCCAGTCCTGATCGCTCATCACGACTTTGGGGTGGAACTTGTTAACCAGATATTCCTGGCCACCATAGTGATCACCGTGGCCGTGGGTGATAACAAGGTATTTGATATCTTCCGGATTGAGGCCAAGTTTGATCAGGCCGTCTTCGATATAGCGTTCCGCCTGATCATTATTGTTCAGAGCATCAACGAGAATGATGCCGTCACTGGTCTGAATGGCCCAGCTTGAAACAGACCGGTTGCCGACAAAGTACAGGTTGTCAAACACACGGGTCGGTTCGACATAGGCGCCTTGCCGTCTTTTTTCGCGTTCCTCGGCAGAAAGTTCGCGTTTTTTGGTGCTTCCGGCTGGACGGGATCCGGCGATACGAAAGCGCGATGATAGATCACAAAGGTTATGCAGGCCGGGATAGTTTTCACCTGCTTTCAGGCCCTTGTCAGCCAGTTCTTGTGATGTCAGTGGTTTCGCATTTGTAGCGGTTGATGCAAGGGCAAGCATCAAACACATCACTGAGGCCGTTCCGATGGTCTTCATGAAGTTACCGTGTTGTTTGTGAGATTAATCTTTATTCTCAACTGAATCTATGATCAAAAATACCGAACGAAAAGCTGGAATAACTGTTCATATTGATCGAAAAATTTGATGAAAAATACCATTCCACGTACCGACATTGAACATTGGGCGGTTTTGCGCGCTGCGGTACGATCGGGGAGCTTTGCCAAGGCGGCGCTTGAGATTAACCGCAGCCAATCATCCGTGAGTTATGCAATTGCCGAATTGCAAAAGAAACTGAATGTAGACCTTGTCAAGACAGTCGGGCGCCGTGCTGTTTTGACCAAAACGGGAGAGCGTCTTTTGATGGCAGCCATTCCATTGATTGACGGTCTGAACCATCTTGAAGAGCGCGCATCTTTGATGGCAAGCGGGCAGAGGCCCTCTTTACGGGTCCTATGCGATTGCTTGTTCCCGCGCGATGTTCTTTTTTCTGCGATTACAGAACTGCAAAATCAGCATCCCCAGACCGAGGTTTCGGTTCAGGAGTTTGTCCGGAAACCGATTTCTTATTTCAAGCCAGAAAGTTGGGATGTCGCGATTGGATATTGGGATGATAGCGGTTTGAACGCGACGCCTTTGATCGATATTGCACTTCGCCCGATTATAAGAGCAGATCATCCAATCGCACAGGTCACCGGATCAGAACTTGAAGAGCAATTAGCAGCGATCCCACGCGTGGTCATAGACGTTGAAGATAAGGTCAATCATGACTTTTTGCTCCCCGGGCAGTGGCGGGTCAATTCGCTTGATGCTGCGATTGCTGCCATTCGCTCGGGTAAATGTTACGGGTACGTTCCATGTCATAGTCTAAAAGACGACTTGCAGGCTGGGCGACTGGTGGAGATTCCTGTCTCATCAGACCTGCGTCGCATCCCTTTGGTTCTTGCACTTGGTCGTCAGTTTGACGCGATGTCACTTGCATATGCTTTTGCCGATCTGGTGCGAGATGAAGTCGCATCCGTATTTGGCGAACTATGAAAGTGCCTATTTGGACATTGCCCGATTGCGATCTCGCCATAAGAGCTGGGCATGGGACAGCGCAGTTTCAAATGACATGTCTGAATTCTGTGGCAAGCTGATCAGGGCCGCTGCAGCTGTATATGTGATGATATTTTCCGCCATTTCATCTGTTGCGGACCCGGTCCAGACAGCTTGCCAATGTTCGCGCTGCGTAAAGATGTGTCTTGGTGGCGCATCAGCGATCATGCGATTTCCCGGTGCGATGGTGTCAAGCGATTGTCCGTTACAGATGCGGTAAAGCGGCGTTGTCTTTTGAGGCGCGATTTGCGCAAAATCTCTAACAGAGCCGACAATTGTCGCGTTTTGGTATTTCAACAGATGTGCAACGTCCCGGTAAAGATCACGCTTTGAAAGCTGAGCGGCCCCCAAGATAACGGATTTTGCATTCAGGGGATTTACCAGATGGCTAATATAATGAACCGGCAACCGGGTTTCGACCAGATGGTAAATATCCAGCAATGCTTGCATTTGCGGTGAAATCGCACCCAGCGGCGCATATGCGATGTTTGAGGTGTTGAGAACCTCGCTGGCGTTTTCAAGCGTTGTGCATACCGGAATGGCGCAGTCGTTCATTGCCAGTTCTAGCTTTCCGCTATGTGAACCGTTGCCAAAATAGCCATGCAACAGAATTTTGTGACCTGCTTCTGCCAAAAGCCGCGCGGAGTGGATAAACCATGGTGCATGTCGCCAGTTGGCCGAGATATATGCCGGCCAATCAAGATCCGGCTGGATGCCAACCGGCGCGTTCGATATGATGTTTTCGCGCACGGCCTCAATAAATCCGGCCAATTCTGGTGCCGTGATGCCGCGATGCTGAATGGTCATCAACAGCGCGCCGATCTGAATTTCATGGGCATGGCCATTCAGGATAGTATCGAAACAGTCTTTGGCTTCGCGTTGCGTGAGTGGCCGGCTTTTTCCCGGGCCAGGGCAGGTGACGGCAATGTATTTTGCCAGACGCTTGGCAGGGGATGCGCGGTGATCAATCTCTGAGATTTTTCTCGAGAGGGTTTCGGGCGTCGGCGATACATCAAGTTTTGGTTCGCGGCTTGAAGCCAGTGGTGGCATCGGCAAAACCGTGGGGTGTTGCCATTCATTTTCCTCTGCTGCGGATGAGGTCTGATTGCGATCTGCTGTGGGAAAAAGCACCTCTGAAGCTTCGTACGCCAAGGCTCTGACGCGCAGGCGAAGCGATTCTGCAAGTGGCGTAGGGCGCATCCCTTGACCGGTGCGAATAAACAGCTCGTCATCATAAATCTTGCGCAATTCCGACAGGATGCGGCTCATAGCCGAAGTCTGGATGCCAACGTCTTCTGCGGCTTGTGTGACGCTGCCAACTCGTAAAAGAGCATCAAATGCAATCAACAAACGGGTCTTTTGCATCAGAGTGCTGTTTTTTTCGCTTTTTTGATGCTGATTTGCATTCTCAGCTGTTGCGGTGTGGCTGTTTTTCGGTAGTTTAGGCTGCAATTTTCAATGGTCACAATTTGGAATTATTAAAAAATTGTTCGGTTGAACAATCAAGGCAGAGGCAGGTAACTGAATAAGAAACTTGTTTCAGCAGATGCCAAGTTGATGATGCGAGTCTGGCAGATAAGGTGATTTGACATGAATCTTCGGTCTATTGTAAGCATTTTTTGCGGATTACTCCTAGTCGCATTTTCTGCGGCCGGTGCGCCTGCCTATGCCGATGGGGCGGTGGTCACGGTTGCTCATGCCCAAGGTGAGAGTGACGTTCCATTGACACCGCGAACTGTGCTGACCTTTGATTTGTCTGCACTTGATACGCTGAATGTTCTTGAAGAGCCTGTGGACGGAATACCGGAAATCGCGCTGCCTGAAATATTGGCGCAATTTGGGGATTTACCAAAAATCGGGTCTATGTTCGAACCTGATTTCGAGGCGATTAACGCCATGGAACCTGACCTGATCATCATTTCGGGCCGTGCAGCGCCAAAATTTGCCGAACTTTCCACAATGGCACCAACAATCGATTTGACTGTGCGTCAAGATCATTTTCTTGAAGATGTCTTTCGCAATATCCGGGTTCTGGGCACCGTCTTTGATAAATCGGAAAAAGCGACCGCCAAAATTGAAGGTTTGAAAGAATCCATGGCCTCTTTGCAGGCTTTGTCCGCAAAGGCGGGTAACGGATTGCTGATCATGACCAACGGCGCACGTATGAGCACATATGGCCCGAATTCAAGGTTCGGAATACTGTTTAAAGAATTTGGCGTCGTTCCCGCGGACGAGAATATTAAAGCCGGGAATCATGGGCAGCCGGTATCGTTTGAATATATTCTGGAAACCGATCCGGACTGGTTGTTCGTCATTGATCGCGATTCTGCCATCGGCCAATCAGGCGCTGCTGCAGAGGCTTTGCTGGATAATGACCTGATCCATCAAACGAGAGCGTGGAAAAAAGACCAGATTGTCTATCTCGACTCTGCATCCTGGTATCTTGTCAATGCGGGGATCGAGTCACTTCACCGCAATATCAAACAGTTGGCTCAGCGTTTTGTTGCTGTTTCCGGCAGTTAACAAAGGTCGCTGATTTTGGCTGGTACGGTTTCCCGGAAGAAAATCTACGTCATTGCGTGTGTGGCGGTGGTGGCTTTGGCTGTCGCCAGCTTGTTTGTTGGTGTTGCCAACATCTCGCTGATCGATTTCCTTGATGGCACGGTTAGTCAAACCGATTGGCTGGTTCTTCAAACATCGCGAATTCCAAGAACCCTGGCGCTTGTCTTTGCCGGGACAAGTATGGCTGTCGCTGGGGCAATCATGCAGATGCTGGCACGTAACAAGTTTGTTGAACCGGCGACAACCGGCACTGTCGAAGCAGCAGCGCTGGGGATGCTGGTGGTGTTATTGTTTGCGCCTGATTTACCGGTTGTCGGAAAGATGCTGGTGGCGGGCGTATTTGCCCTTGCGGGCACCGGGTTGTTTTTGTGGTTGCTGACCAAAATACCATTGCGTTCCGTGGTCATCGTTCCGTTGATCGGAATGATGTTGGGCGGGGTGATCAGTTCCTTTGCGGCATTCATCGCCTACCGGTTTGATATGATGCAGGCCATGAATGTCTGGACTAGTGGCGATTTTTCGACAGTCTTGAGGGGAAGGTACGAAGTGCTCTGGCTGGCCTTTGGGCTGGCGATCATCGCCTATCGCGGGGCAGATAAATTGACGATGGCCGGTTTGGGACAGGAATTCTCGGTCAGTCTTGGATTGGATTATCGCAAGGTCATGACATTCGGATTGGTGATTATCTCGCTTGTCACGGCATCTGTGGTCGTATCGGCAGGTATGATTCCGTTTGTCGGTCTGATCGTGCCCAATCTGGTCAGCATTGCATTTGGCGATAATCTGAAGAAGACGCTGCCCTGGATCGCCTTGTTTGGCGCGGCAATTGTTTTGGTGTGCGATATTGTTGGACGGCTGATCATCGAGCCATTTGAAGTGCCGGTTGGTGCCGTTCTTGGTGTGATCGGAAGCCTGTTCTTCCTGTATCTGGTTTTGGGCAGAAACGCATATGCCAGATAATGTGATGTCGCGAACCGAAACCGTCAGGCGCCGACTTGGCCCGAACAGAGTATTGATGATCTTGCTTTGTTTGGCGTTGTTGTCCGCAATTGGCTTTATGACGATTGGGGCGCGTGGCAATTGGGGGTTCATTCTTGAATTTCGGGGAACCAAGCTTCTGGCGCTTTTGCTTGTTGCCTATGCCGTGTCGGTTTCAACCGTTTTGTTTCAAACAGTAACCAACAACCGAATTCTGACGCCTTCGATTATGGGAATTGATGCGCTTTATGTGCTTTTGCAAACCGTTTTGATTTTTGTCTTTGGGGCGCAGGCGATATCGGCGCTGGATCCGCAAATCAAATTCCTGATCGAGGCAGTCTGTCTGACTGTTTTTGCGTTGATCCTTTATCGCTTTCTGTTCTTTGGTGTTTTTCGGGATGTGCACCTTCTTTTACTGAGCGGTTTGTTCTTCGGGCTTTTGTTCCGCAGTGTTTCAGGGCTGTTGCAGCGGATTATCGACCCGAATGATTTCGTCGTTTTGCAAGATAGCCTGTTTGCAAGCTTCAATAGTGTCGACAAATCTCTTTTGGGGGTGTCGGTTGCTGTGATTATTTTGGTAAGCGCCATCGGGGCCAAGATATTCAGCCGCTTTGACGTCATGCTGTTGGGGCGCGACAGCGCGATTTCACTTGGCGTCAATCACTCTCGCACTGCAGTTATTATCCTGGCGCTTGCATCTGTTCTGGTGGCTGTGTCGACCGCCTTGGTTGGGCCGGTAACCTTCTTTGGGTTGCTGGTTGCAAATCTGGCTTACATCGTGCTGCCAGGGGCCAAGCACAAACATACTCTGCCGGGTGCCGTTTTGATCGCCTTTATTTGCTTGTCGTCCGGGCAATTGGTGCTTGAGAAGCTGTTTGATTTCAACACAGCATTGGCAATCTTGATCGAGTTTGCAGGCGGATTGTTCTTTATCGGGCTTATTTTGCGTAGAGGTGTTCGGTGATTAATGTACGCAATGCGACCAAGTCGTATGATGGAACCCTTGTGGTTGATGATGTGACACTTGGTTTAAAGCGGAACGGGCTGACATCAATCATTGGCCCAAATGGTGCGGGAAAATCCACATTGCTGTCCATGATTGCCAGACTGGTAAACATGGATAGTGGCGAAATTACAGTAGATGGTTTGAACATCGCGACCGCCGATAGCCTTGAATTGGCAAAACGCTTGGCCGTGCTGCGTCAGGATAACCATATAACTGCGCGACTTACAGTGCGTGATTTGGTTGCCTTTGGCAGGTACCCCCACAGTAAGGGCCGCACGAATGAGAATGATCTGGAGTATGTCAATCGTGCGCTGACCTATCTTGGTTTGACTGATCTGTCGGGCCGTTTTCTTGACCAGCTATCGGGTGGGCAGCGGCAGCGTGCTTTTGTCGCAATGACGTTGTGTCAGGATACAGACTACATGCTGTTTGACGAACCGTTGAACAATCTTGATATCCATCATGCAGTTTCAATGATGAAACTGTTCCGGCAGGCCGCACGTGATTTTGGCAAGACGGTTGTTGTCGTTATTCACGATATCAATTTTGCATCATGTTATTCAGATCATATTATCGCGATGAAGGATGGCAAGGTGGCCGAGCAGGGATCGCCGGATCAGATCATTGATGCTGGTATTCTTGCCGACATTTATAATACGCCGTTTCAGGTCCAAAATATTAACGGGCAAATGATCGCAACCTATTACGGCGTATAGATCCGGGACCGGTATCGGTATCCTCTCTAATTCTCAGATTTTTTTGCATCACTGTGCCCGCGCCAAGCGGGCAAAACGATTGCCGATGTGATGCGTCGGGTTGGTTCGTTGCATGGGATGACAGATTTGCAAAGGCAATAATAATCATATTGTAATATGATTTATTGATCTGGCCATCTTCAATCATCAGACTTTTATTGTTGGTGGGGGTGATGAGGGTTGCTAGGGAGAACTCTGCCCATGCTCTAGATAGTGAGTTTGCCATCCCGCAAAGAAATGAAATAGTCGTCCTTACCGATTTGACCGCCCTTGAGGGCGATTTCCAGATGGTTTCCATCCTGGCGAAAAGCATTGCACAAAGGCGATCCCGGTGTTTGCGGTATCGGATGACGCAGCGTTAAGGCGTAGATGTTCATTTCGCTTAGAGCCAGGCTAGACGTATCACCGCCTGCAATAATGGCGCGTTCCAACTGATGTTCGCGGATCAATCTGTCAAGCAGGGCCCCAAGATGGCGCCCGGCGACGTCCGCAGAAGCGGTTTGAACATTGGTGACAGTTTCAGGGCCGCGGGCTGTATAAATGATCGGGCTTTTGCCATTCTTTAGGTGTTTCGAGGCAGAAGTTGCGGCTTGTTCAAGGGCAAGCTCGGTTCCTTGCCCGGAAACCAAGGCATGATAGTCAATCGGGACGCCGGCAAAATTCTCTGACAGGGCCATTTCGATCTGATTTGCCGTTGTCGAAGAGCAACTTCCCGAGACAACGGCAATACGGTCGAGTTTTTTGGGGCGGGAAATTTGCGGTGCCGGTCCAATGAGGCCAGCCTGCTGCCATGCCCGCAGTAAAGCATACTCAACGCCTGATGATCCAACTGCGAACGGGCCCAGTGATTTACGAAAAACATGCAGAAACGCACCAGCGGTCGCCTGACTTTGATCATCGTAGACATCAAGAAGAAGACATTGTTGTTCCGGGAGTGTGTTTTTCGTCCCGTGTTCGTCAGACGCCTCACCAAGCAGGGTCTTCATTTGATCCGCAGTTACGCAGGTTGATGACAACGAGCTCTGTCGGCCCAGATGGACCAGCAGGTCAGATTCCGTCATCGGTGTTGCGGGGTGCTGGCTCATGACCGGGTGACGGTCAATGCGATAGGTCTGGTCGCGATATGCGGCAAACAGATGTCCAAAGAAGGTGTATCGGCGAAGCTGGGGGGCGCCGACAATCAACGGAACTTGCTTTTGGTCAAACACGGTTCTGCCGATTTCTATGGCACGTCCGATTGATCCCTGATGGGGGGCACTGTCGAAAGTGGAGCATGTTTTGTAATGGCAGTGTTTTGCGTTCAGACGCCGCAACCAGCGGAAAATATCAGGAAGATTGTCATCCATCCATTCGGGAGGCTGGCTTCGGCTGATCCCCGCCAGACCAACGGCGCTGCAGTTTTTAAACTGTTCAATGTGATGTGCTTCGGGGATGCGGGTAAACAAAACGGTTTCAATACCGTTTGCAGACAGTGCCTCCATAACGTCGGTGGAGCCGGTAAAGTCATCCCCGTAAAAGGAGAGAAACAGATCCTGAGCAAATGAAATGTTGGACATGATCAATTTTTCCGGAAAGTCGAAAGCGCAAGGCGGAGTTCTTGATGGTCTTTGGCAAATTCATCAACAGGGATGCCTTGAACTGCGGCCGCAGCGGCCTGCTGAATGCTTGCGACGCCACCTGCAACACCGCCGGGATGGCCGATGATCCCACCACCTGCGCAATAGATGAAATCAGTGTGACCAAGTGCGGCGATGGTCTGTTCCATTTGCACTGCAGTCTGGCCAGATGAGAAAACCGGCATTGCGTGATACGTTTGATTGGGGGTCACATTTTCACCAAGCGCGCGGGCTGATTCCATGACCGTCTCGTCACTTTCAGTGAATTTGTTGGCGATCCCGTTGACATGCAGATGATCAGCGCCAGCCAACCGCCAGAATTTTTGCCAGGCTCGAAACGAAATACCGATGTCCGGAGATCTTGAGAAAAGACCCCACCCGTTGCGATGACAATGCAGGGGAAGCGCGGCGTGCGCGCGAATGGCGCTTAGCCCGGCCAATCCGATCGAAAACAGGCTGACCATGATACATGTACCGCCCAGTTCGTGTACCAGATCGGCATTGCGTTTCATCTCGTCGACCTCGCCTGTGATGTTAAAGGCATACATCGGCTTCTTGCCGGTACGGTCGGCATAGTCATTGATGACCCGCATGACCTTCCGGGCGCGTTCGGGGAACGGGCAGTGTGGGCCATTTCCCTGCAATTCATCATCCTTGATGAAATCGATTCCACCTTCGATCAATTGAAGGACAAGTTGTGCGGTTTCATCTGGTGACAGGCCGACACTGGGTTTGATGATGGTGCCGATCATCGGGCGGTTGGAAACACCGGCAAGATCAAGAGTGCCCTTACGCCCGAATGCAGGGCCGGTATAGGCCTGCGAAAATGCATCCGGGAATTCGACGTCAATCAAACGCAATGCCGATACATCTGCCAGTTCGAACAAATTGCCTGCGACTGTCGCAAGCACATTGGTAAGCGATGTGCCCATATTGTCCAAAGGCCAGGACAGCGTGATAACCCCGCGTGAATAATGCGATCCTTGCGTTCGGGTGGGCAGGGATGGTGAGGCTGATTGCAACCGTTCCTCGATGAGTTCAACCCGGGCACCGGATCGTTGGCGCAATGCGTCTGTTTCCCCGGCAAGTTTCAAAAAAGTTCCCGATGATTGTTCGCCAGCAATGACTTTGGCGGCGTGCTCAAGGCTTTTGGGGCTTTCAACCTCGTACTGGGCGCGCAGTCTTTCCATTGGTGTAGTCCTCCTGACGGTCAATCTTCTTTGAATTGAGATCATAATTATCATCTCATCATACCAGTTGACAATATGATGAATGTCGGTAATTCTCGTTTCAACAAACAAAAACACCAACAGGAGGAAGCATGAAGATCGCGTTGATCGGCGCCGGTGGCAAAATGGGGGTTCGGCTTTCGGCCAATCTCAGGGGCTCGCGCTTTGATGTTGCACATGTCGAAATCACGGAAGCCGGGCAGGCCCGCCTCAAGGATGCGGTTGGTGTCAGCTGTGTTGCGCTAGATGATGCTTTGGCCGGTGCACGTGCCGTTATTCTTGCTGTTCCAGATACAGCGATTAAGGCCGTTTCACATGGCCTGATCGACAAGGTTGCACCTGGCACCATGATCATTGCACTTGATGCGGCTGCACCCTTTGCGGGCCATTTCCCAAAGCGCGATGATGTGACCTATTTCGTTACACATCCTTGTCATCCGCCAATTTTCAATGAAGAAACAGACATGGCCGCCAAGCGCGACTATTTCGGTGGTGTTGCGGCAAGACAGGCTATTGTCAGCGCCTTGATGCAGGGGTCCGAAGAGGACTTTGCGCTTGGCGAAGAGATTGCAAAGGTAATTTTCCAGCCGATTCTCAGGTCTCATCGCGTGTCAGTTGATGAAATGGCCCTGCTGGAGCCCGGGTTGTCCGAAACGGTTTGTGCTACCTTGCTGGTTGTCATGAAAGAGGCGCTTGATGAGGTCGTGCGCCGGGGCGTCAATGAGCAGGCAGCACGTGACTTCCTTTTGGGGCATCTTAATATTCTTGGTGCTGTTGTTATGGGCGAAATACAGGGTGAATTCTCTGATGCGTGTAACAAGGCGATCAATAACGGAAAGCCACGCTTGATGCGTGATGACTGGATCGGGGTATTCGAACCGGACGAAATCAAAGAAAGTATCCGTCGGATCACCTGATAAGGCGCGACAACAGAACTTCGAAACAGAAGCATGTCGCATGGTGACTATAAACTTTATGTATCTAGGGAGGTACAAATGGCGTTTACGCGTAGAGCACTTTTTGCGGGCGTGGCAATGGTGATGGGTTTGGCTACTGCCATGCCGATGTCAGCATCCGCAGCAGACTTGATTGCGATTATTACCCCGTCTCACGACAACCCCTTCTTTAAAGCAGAAGCTGAAGGTGCAAAACAGCGGGCCGAGGAACTGGGTTATGATACCCTTGTTCTGGTGCATGATGATGATCCAAACAAGCAAAACCAGCTTTACGATACGGCAATAGCCCGCGGTGCAAAGGCGATCATTCTTGATAACGCCGGTGCAGAAGCAACGGTCGCACCGGTGCGTCGTGCGAAAGAAGCCGGTATCCCGTCTTTCCTTATTGATCGCGAGATCAAGGAATCGGGGATTGCTGTGTCGCAGATTGTCTCGAACAACTATCAGGGTGCTCAGCTTGGTGCGGAGGAATTCGTTCGCCAGATGGGTGAAGAAGGCAAATACGCCGAACTTCTTGGACGTGAAGCCGATACCAATGCCGGTATTCGTTCTTCGGGCTATCACGATATCATTGACCAATATCCTGACATGGAAATGGTGGCCCAGCAGTCTGCCAACTGGAGCCAGACCGAAGCCTATGAAAAGATGGAAACCATCCTTCAGGCCAACCCGGATATCAAAGGTGTGATTTCAGGAAATGACACCATGGCGATGGGCGCTATTGCAGCGCTTCAGGCAGCCGGTCGCAATGATGTGATTGTTGTCGGGTTCGACGGCAGCAATGACGTTCGTGATTCCATTCTTGAAGGTGGTATCAAGGCGACGGTTCTGCAGCCTGCTTACCGTCAGGCACAGATTGCGGTCGAGCAAGCCGACCAGTATCTGAAAACCGGCTCAACCGGCCATGATGAAAAGCAGTTGATGGATTGTGTCCTGATCACTGCTGACAACGCCAAGCAGTTGGAAACCTTCGCACTTAAGTAAGTGAGCAACCACGACAGTATATGTCGTCGGTCGCGATCTTTTGTGCCGGATGGGCGGGGCGCAGCTTGGGCTGCGTTCCCCGCTTACCGCAGAGATTGAGTTGTGCAATCTTCTGAAGGAGGCCAGCTTGAAGCGCGTTGGGCCAATGATAAAATTGCTTCTGCTTTTGCCTTTGGTGTTCTCGGTTGAGGCATGCCAACTGGTAAAGAACGATGCAGAAAATGATAATAAGGCAACTGTTTCAGGTTCGTCTTATGGAGATATGCCTGCCCTGGTAGAAGGGATTTGGGAAGATCGGGTTGTCCCGCATCTTAAGAGTTCGGGTGCTGATTTCGCTGACATTTCGGCAGCGCTTGGGGATGACCTCGATGCCGCCGGTAACTCTTTTGGATATCGTCCATCCAGCGAGGGCAGCCCGTGGAACTTCGCCACCCGGATTGAGGGTGAAATCGTCGCGGCAAAAACAGACACGCGGGCAGCGACCGCAGATGTTGATATCGATGGGGATGGGCGTGCAGACGCCGTCATACAGCTTGGCCCGGTCATCCGTGGTACTACGTTGCGTGATGTTTTGCCATTCTTCGATTTTACGTCCTTTACCGATCAGATTGAGTTTGCGCAATTGTCGCGTGCATTGAATACCAAGGCCTTTGACACTGTTTTGAAAGATCTGTCGCGTGAGGGCCTGGTCGGTAAATCTGTTGCTGCTACCGGCGCATTTACAATGCGAAAACCCGACGACACCGTTCTGATTACCCCGGTTGAAATCGAGGTGGCCGGAAATGAATGATCTTTCATATAACGAAGAACATCAAATCGGACTGACGGTGCGGGGGGCAACGAAAGTTTATCCGGGAACGTTGGCCCTGAATGAAGTCGACTTTGATGTCAGGCTGGGGGCTGTGAATGTCCTTGTCGGTGAAAACGGTGCCGGGAAATCGACCCTTATGAAGGTCATCGCCGGGGTTGAACAATTAACGTCCGGCGAGATTGCGGTGGATGGCAAACGGGTTCAGTTTGCCGATACCCGTGCTGCCGCGGCGCATGGCATCGGCATCGTTTTTCAGGAACTTAATCTGTTCCCGAACATGACGGTGGCCGACAACATCTTCATTGCGCGGGAAAAAACACGCGGAGGTGTCGACATAGACAGCCGCAACCAGCAGGCAGAAGCCGCAAGCTTGATGAAACGGCTGGAACACGACATTTCCCCCGATGCACTTGTGGGCGAATTAAGTATCGGCGAACAGCAGATTGTCGAAATTGCCAAGGCCCTCGCACAGGATGCACGCATTCTGATTATGGATGAGCCAACATCGGCCCTGAGTGCTGCTGAAGTGGAAATTCTTTTCCGTGTGATCAAGGATCTTAAAAAGTCTGGTGTGGGAATCATTTACATTTCCCATCGGCTCGAAGAGCTTATCCGGATTGGGGATTACATCACGGTGTTGCGTGACGGCTGCATTACCGGGTCGCGTTCGATGGCGGGGGTGGAGGTCAGCTGGATTGTGCGCAACATGATCGGTGCTGCGTCCAAGGATTTCTCAAAATCACTGACCCATCAACTTGGTGCAGAAGTATTCCGGGCCGAAGACATATGCCTGCCAAGCAAGAATGGCGGGTTTGTTGTTGATCGCGTTTCTGTTTCCCTGAAGGCTGGCGAGATTGTTGGCATTTATGGATTGATGGGGGCAGGGCGGTCTGAATTTTTCGAATGCATCATGGCCCAGCATCCGATGTGCACCGGAAAGTTCTATGTTGATGGAAAGCCCCTTGATGAAACCAGCGTGGCGGGGCGAATAGAGCGCGGAATTGCCTTGATCCCGGAGGACCGAAAAGGTGCGGGACTGGTTCAAATCTTGCCGATCCGTGAAAACATGTCGCTGTCCAGCCTGATGAAATTTACCAAACGCGGGTACCTGAGCATCAAGAAAGAGCGTAAGGCCGTCGCAGATATGGTGCGCGACTTGTTTATCAAGGTTGCAAGTGTCGAAAATCCGGTCAGCTCATTGTCAGGTGGCAACCAGCAAAAGGTCGTCATCGGCAAAGCCCTGATGACCAACCCCAAATTACTGCTGATGGATGAACCAAGTCGCGGCATTGATATCGGGGCAAAGGGCGAAGTCTTTCAAGAAATGCGCAAGCTTGCCGCGGATGGTCTGGGGATATTGTTTGTGACCTCTGACCTTGAAGAGGTGATGTCTCTTTCTGACAGAATTCTGGTGATGTCAAAGGGGCGGGTGATCAAGGAATTTACCCAGCAAGAAGCGACCGAAGAACAGATCATTGCCGCATCTGCAGTCGGTCACACAACAACAAGCCAGAAAACGGCTGAGAACAGGGAGTTGCAGATATGACATCTATCGCATCGGCCGGAACGGCGTCAGGAAACAGCAATCAGACTTGGCTTTTGCTTCTGTTGAAGCTGCGCACATTTATAGCACTTATTCTTGTGTTTGCGTTTTTTGCGTTTGCAGCCCCGAATTTCCTAAGTGCGGCCAATTTTGTCATCATGTCAAAACATGTGGCCTTGAACGCGTTCCTTGCGATTGGGATGACCTTTGTCATCATTACCGGGGGCATTGACCTTTCGGTTGGTTCAATTGTAGGGCTCTGCGGCATGGTTGCAGGGTGGCTGATCCTGAACGGTGTTGATCTTGGAATCGGGTACACGCTCTATTTCAATATCTTTGAAATCTTTGCGATCACGCTTTTTGTTGGCGTGCTTTTCGGGGCGATAAACGGTGCCTTGATCACCAAGCTTAATGTTGCGCCATTCATCGCGACCCTTGGAACGCTATATGTCGCAAGGGGGCTTGCCTTGTTGTCCTCTGACGGGGCGACATTCCCGAATTTGGTCGGTAACCCGGAATTTGGGTCCAACGGGCTGAGTGTCCTGGGGTCGGGGGCATTTATGGGCATCCCGGTATCAATCTGGATTTTGATCGCGGTTGGATGCGGTGCTGCCTATATCGCTGGTCGAACTCCGCTTGGTCGTCACATCTATGCGGTTGGGGGGAATGAACACGCAGCCGCACTGTCGGGCGTGAAGGTCAACCGTGTCAAAATGTTCGTCTATATGTTTTCCGGGTTCTGTGCGGCAATTGTCGGGTTGGTGATTTCATCCCAGCTTGTCGCATCCCATCCGGCAACCGGCGAGACATTCGAATTAAACGCAATTGCTGCGGCGGTTCTTGGCGGGACATCAATGTCCGGGGGACGGGGGCGTATTGCCGGAACCATCATCGGTGCCTTTGTGATCGGTATTCTTTCTGACGGTTTGGTCATGATGGGGGTTAGTTCGTTCTGGCAAACCGTGATCAAGGGGCTGGTAATTATTGCCGCCGTGGTCGTCGATCAGGCACAGCAGCGTCTGCAGGCGAAAGTCGCCTTGCAGCAGCAGGCCGCATTGAGCAAACAGGAAGGATAAGTCTGTATGTTAAAAGGTGCTTTAATTGGATGCGGGTTCTTTGCACAAAATCATTTGTGCGCCTGGCGTGACATTGATGGTGTTAACATTACCGCACTGTGTGATCGCGATGAACAACGCCTGAGCGAAACCGCGAAACGGTTTGGTATCGAAAACACTTATACCGACGCACAAGAGATGTTTACCAACGAAGAGTTGGATTTTGTCGATATCGCGACGACAGTAGAAACACATTTGCCATTGGTTGAGATGGCGGCACAAGCTGGCGTTCATATCATTTGCCAGAAGCCTTTTGCCTCGTCGATGGATGATGCGGCCAAAATGGTTTCAATGGCCGATAAGTCCGGTGTCACCTTGATGGTGCATGAAAACTTCCGCTGGCAGTCAGCAATTCGTGCCGTCAAAACGCATATCGACGAGGGGGGCATCGGAGACGTTTTTTGGGGACGTGTCAGTTTCCGGTCTGCCTATGATGTTTATTCCGGGCAGCCATATCTTGCGACGGATGAAAAATTCATCATTCAGGATCTTGGGATCCATATTCTGGATATTGCCCGGTTCCTGTTCGGGGATGTTGGTTCAATCTCTGCCAGGACAAAACGCGTTAATCCCAATATTCGCGCCGAAGATGTTGCAACCATGATGCTGGATCATGACAACGGCATCACGAGTATTGTTGATTGCAGCTATGCCACAAGCCTGCCGGTCGAAAATTTTCCTGAAACCCTGATTGAGGTTGATGGCAGCAAAGGGAGTTTGCGCCTGAATTCTGGGTATCAGCTGATGTGTCACAACCATGATGGCACACGGCACATCGACGTCGCGCCGCCACTTTTGCACTGGGCAGAAAAGCCATGGCACAACATTCAGGAAAGCGTTTTCAATATCGAGCAACACTTTGTTGATTGTCTGCGCGATAACCGGCAGCCAGAAACCTCAGGGCATGACAATCTGAAAACACTGGCGCTTGTTTATGGTGCCTATCAGTCGGCGGATAATGGCCTGCAGGTGGTCAAGGTCGGAAATGGATGATCATCTTTTACCAGGTTACCCAAAGGTTATGAATTGATGAGCAACGTCAGCAAAGCAAGTCCAGTCAGGACCCTCAAAGCAGGGCCGCTGCAAGTGCGCTTTGAACATGGCAACCTGAGATATGTCCGCTATCACGGGACAGAGATATTACGGGCGATTTCCTATGTTGTACGAGACCGGGACTGGGGAACACTTTCGCCTGTTTTGTCCGATATTGCCATTGACGAAACCCCCGGAAATTTTTCCATTTCCTATGTTGCGACGTGTAACAACAATGGTGTTGCACTTGCGTTGAAAGCGGTAATCAGCGGGACTGCGGACGGCGTGCTTCGTTTCACCGTTGATGCAACGCCCGATGGTGGTTTTGAAACCAATCGATGCGGCTTTAATGTGCTTCATCCGATTGAGGGCGTTGCCGGGCAGCCTGTCAGGGTTGAGCATTGCGATGGGGATATCGAAGATACCATTTTTCCCGATCTGATTGAGCCGTGGCAGCCCTTCAAATCCATCCGCGGATTAACGCATTATTCCGAGGCGGGGTTGACGGCAACCTGTCGTTTTTTGGGTGACGAATTTGAAATGGAGGATCAGCGGAACTGGTCTGATGCCTCTTTTAAAACCTATGTTCGACCGATTGAACTTCCTTGGCCCTATCTTTTGGACGGTGGGAAAACAAACACGCAATCCATAGAGCTTTCAATCGAAGGCAGCACGGCCCGATCAGCAGAAGGACTGCCCCCAAGGAAAGGCAAGGCAGAGGATACGGCGATCCATGTGATCCCGGAAATTGGTTCGGGGAACGTTTTCCCGAAAACAGGCTTGGTGGTAACGCCCGAAGAGGCAAATCAACCTCTTGGGTGTCTGGATGTTTTGAGAAAGGTCAGCCCGCAGGTTCTGCTGTGTCATTACGATCGGACTGTTGGGCATGTCGGGCAGGATTTATCGTCATTTGCGGCTCTTCAAAAGCAATTTGATGCGCAATATGAACTTGAATATGTGGTCGTCTGTGATGGCAATCTTGATCAGGAATTCAGGGTGCTAAAAGACGATCTGGCGCATGCTGGTTTCAAGCCGGACAGTTTGCTGGTGTGCCCATCGGTCGATCGTCAATCAACGCCGCCAGGAAGTGGATGGCCAGATTGCCCACCTCTTGCCGATATCTATCACGCAGCCCGAAAGGCCTTTCCCGACATTTCGTTGGGCGGGGGAATGTTTAGCTACTTTACGGAACTTAACCGAAAGCGGCCGCCAGTAGAGATGCTTGATTTCGTCACCCATGCGACCAATCCCATTGTCCATGCGGCAGATGACGAGAGTGTCATGGAAACGCTGGAAACCTTACCGCATATTTTCCGGTCCGCTCGCGCCATTCTTGGTTCGGGTAAAGAGTATCGTTTGGGGCCGACCACCATTGCCATGCGCCAGAACCCTTATGGTTCACGCACATTTCCCAATCCGAATGGAGATCAGGTTTGCATGACCCATGACGATCCCCGTCACCGGGAACAGTTTGGGGCGGCTTGGGCAATTGGCTATGGAATGCAGGTTTCTGCAACCGATATTAGCCGTTGGGTGCCTGCCGGGGTGCTTGGTGCGCGCGGCATTGTTGATGCTGAAAGTTCAGATCTCTTGCCAATCGGCGAGGCCATAAAGGCGTTTTCAAAAATGGCAGGGAAACCGGTTTTGCCTTGCCGTGTCGATGATCCAAAACAGGTTGCGGCTGTTGCCGTAAAGGATGGAGCCCTTGTCAGGGTTCTGATGGCCAACCTCGCCAAGCAATCAGTCGATGTGGAGATCGGTGGTTTGGCGGAGTGCCACGCGCTTGGCGCTTATGG
Source organism: Thalassospira sp. ABD4_177 (assembly GCF_056160125.1). Classification (NCBI taxonomy): domain Bacteria; kingdom Pseudomonadati; phylum Pseudomonadota; class Alphaproteobacteria; order Rhodospirillales; family Thalassospiraceae; genus Thalassospira; species Thalassospira sp. ABD4_177. The sequence goes on from NZ_JBSWWO010000003.1 coordinate 382,875, forward strand.
AATGCAGCAACTCGAATTACCTTGCTCCGAGGTTCTCAATTGATTGGAGATACGCTAGAAGTTTGCACAACAAGATTAACTTCAGAATGGCACGGAACCACATTCGTATGAATAGTTGGGCAGATAAAGGCGACGATAAGAAAATCGTCCGACGCAAACTTTCAGATCAGGTGCTTGAACGCCTGCGCGAGATGATTGTGCGCGGCGAATTGGGGCCAGGTGATCTGATGCCGTCGGAGCGCACCTTGATGGAGCGTTTCGGTGTCGGCCGACCGGCAGTTCGCGAGGCCATGCAATCCATGCATACTTTGGGTCTGATCAATATTTCCCACGGTGAACGTGCCCGTGTGAGTGAGCTTTCCGCAGACCTTATGTTCCGGCAGATGGATATGGTCGCGCGCATGTTGCTTTCAGCATCGCCTGACAATCTTGAACATCTCAAGGAAGCACGTCGCCTGTTTGAGGTGGGAATGGTCCGGATTGCGGCGCAGAATGCGACGGCGGATGACGTTGAAGAGCTAAAAGGTTTGATTGAAACACAGCGCGAAAAACTTGGTGATGCGGCGGCCTTCATCAAGGGCGATATGGCCTTTCACATCAAGGTATCGAGCATTTCGGGCAACCCGATTTTTCAAGCCGTCAGTGAAGCAATGCTGAACTGGGTTTTCAATTACCACACCGACTTGCTGATCTGGTCAGGTCAGGAAGATGTTACCCTCCGAGAACACAGCGAAATTGTGAAGTGTATTGAAAAGCATGACTCCGAACAGGCCGCCCGGGAAATGCAATCACACTTGAATCGCTCCAATGACCTTTATCGTCATCGGGAAGGCTGAATAGCATCACATCAGTTCGCAAGACGTGTGTCTCGGTGTGACCGGATTTGAATGTCGGACAACGATCGTTCAAGGTGCAGCAGCATGTTTGAAAAAAATGTCATCTTTTCTGTCAATTCCGCAGTTTTTTGTCAGCTTATATGTTAATCCATGTCAACTTATCTGGCAATCGGAAGTGCTAAGGAATTGATTTAGAAGAAAGCTTAATGTCATCTTTTGTGGCACCTGACATTTATGCCGCCTAAGCCCGACGCATATATTCGTCGGTGCAGATGTTTGTTTGTCATAATTCGGGGATATGGAGCAATAGTTGGTACTTGTGCTCAATATATCGAATCGCAAACAATTTGGATGCCGTCTACTGCGAGGCCTTAATGGTCGGATAGGCAGCGCGGAAGCCTTGATAGGCGTCTTCGAAAGCCGGGCGGAGGGCCTGGTTGGGTTCGATGGTTTCGCGGACTTCCGGGATGGTCATGATGGTATCTGTTGCCACATCCGTGGCCGCGGTCATGCCAAGGCGTGCAGCACCGAGGGCCGCGCCGAACTCGCCGCTTTTAGGAAGCGACAACGGGACGCCAAGGGCAGTTGCGATCAGTTCGATCCAGTAGCGCGACGCCGAACCGCCACCAATTGCAATTAGCTGATTAAGCTTGGCATCGGTTGCGACAAGCGCCTCGAAACTGTCGCGCAGGCCAAAGGCAACGCCTTCAAGCACGGCACGGGTCAGGTCCGCACGGCTGGTGTCGGTTGCAAGGCCGGTGAAGCTGCCGCGGATTTCCGCATCATTGTGCGGGGTGCGCTCGCCCGACAGGTAGGGCAGAAAACGCACGGAACCCGGTTTTTGTAATGTGCCATCCAGTTCTGTGGCCAGCTCAACCGGTTTTTGGCCGGTGATGCGGGCCAGCCAGTTGAGACTGTCAGTAGCCGAGAGCATAACGCCCATCTGATACCAGCGCCCGGGAATGGCGTGGCAGAAGGTATGAAGCGCTGTTTCGGGGGCGGGGTGATAACCGTCACGCGTTGAAAGCAACACACCCGATGTGCCGAGTGAAACAAAGCCCTGGCCTTCATTCTGCGCGCCGATGCCACAAGCCGCAGCCGCATTGTCACCAGCGCCGCCGGCAACCGAGACCGGGCCATTCAGGCCCCACTTGTCAAGAAGGGCGGGACGCAGACGACCAGCTTCCTCAGTACCCTCGACCAGACGCGGCATCTGATCGGCGCGCATGTTGCCGGCCTCAAGCAAGGTGTCAGACCAGCTGCGATTGCCAACATCAAGCCACGAGGTGCCCGCACTGTCAGACATGTCCGCGACATAGTCGCCGGTCAGATAGAAATTCAGATAGGCCGCAGGCAGCAGCACCTTGGCGGTTTTGGCAAAAACATCCGGTTCGTGCGCGCGGACCCATTCGAGCTTGGGGGCGGTGAAGCCCGGGAAAACGATATTGCCGGAAATGGCGCGTACCTGATCCTTGGCGTCCAGTCGGGCGGCCTCGGCGTGGGAGCGCGTGTCGTTCCACAGGATGCAGGGGCGAAGCGGGCGACCAGCGTCATCAAGAAGGGTTGCGCCATGCATGTGGCCTGCAACACCGATGCCACGCAGGGCCGAGAATTGCGCATATTGGTCACGCAGCTCAGAAATGGCTTCTTCAAGGGCGGCAATCCAGTCCGCCGGGTTCTGTTCCGACCAGCCCGGATGCGGGTGCGCCGCGTGATAGGCGCGTTCGGTCGCACCGATCGGTTGGCCATCTTCATCGACCAGAAGTAAACGAACGCCCGAGGTTCCAAGGTCAATACCAAGAAAAGTCATTCCAAAGCCTTTGTTGCGGACATCGAAGCCAGTTACGCGATATCTGTGGCGATGTCATAGCACGACATTACTTAAGGTTGTGCAGAATTTCGTCTCCAATTTCCTGAAGACTTTCAAAGATTTCCGCGGCCCCTGCATCAAGCAATACCTGCCCCTGCTCGGCACGGATGTCATGCAGGTGTGTGCCGCCAACAAAACCAAGGGCCATCATCCCGGCCGCCCGCGCCCCTTTGACACCGTGCGGGGAATCTTCAATCACCACGCAGTTCTCAGGCGGGACAGAGATACCCTCGGCCGCCAGCAGGAACAAGTCGGGGGCGGGCTTACCATTGGTGACCTGATCGGCGCTGAATGCCGTCCCGGTGAAATGCACGGCAAGGCCCGAGATATCAAGCGTTGCCCCCATCCGCCGCAGCGAGCTTCCGGTTGCCAGAGCGGTTTTCACCCCGGCATCCGTCAGGCGCCGCAACAGGTTTTCGGCATCGGGAATTTGGCGCAGCCGGGTTTTGTATTCCTCCAACAGCCGGTCTTCGACCCGTTGGGTGAAATCATCCGGGCAGGCTTTGCCAAGCCGGTCTGACACATGCTTGCAGATGTCCTGGATCGAGACACCAAGGAATCGGTCACGCACGTAATTGATGGTGACGTCATCAATCCCCAGACAGTTCATCTCGGTGGCGATGACTTCCAATGACAGTGGTTCGCTGTCGACCAAGCAACCATCTAGGTCAAAAATGACGGCGGCAGGTACATCCATGATCAGCCCCTAGATCCGTTGTTCGGTATCGCGATCGAACAGATGCACATTGGCCGGGTCAATCACATAAAAAAGCTCGGATCCCGGGCGGGCCGCGATACGTTGTTTGACCAGTGCATCAATCAGATCGCCGTTGGATTTAGCGACAATCTGGGTTTCCGAACCGGTCGGTTCGACGACCACAACCTTCATCGCAATGCCGGTGTCCCCGATATCGATATGTTCCGGGCGAATGCCATAGGTCACACCCTGACCAACTTCGGCGGTGGTGTCAGGGATCGGCAGGACCAGTCCGTTATCGGATTCAAAATGCTTCTTGCCGTCAGCCTCGCCAATCTTGCCATGGACAAAGTTCATCGATGGTGATCCGATGAAGCCCGCTACAAAGACGTTGGTCGGGAAGTCATAGAGATCAAGCGGTGTGCCGATCTGTTCAACCCGGCCATCGCGCATGACAACGATCTTGTCAGCCATGGTCATGGCTTCGATCTGATCGTGGGTGACATAGACGATGGTTGTGCCAAGGCGCTGATGGAGTTCCTTGATCTCCACACGCATGGTTACGCGCAGTTTGGCATCAAGGTTTGAAAGCGGCTCATCAAACAGGAAGACCTGCGGATCACGGACAATGGCGCGGCCCATGGCAACACGCTGGCGCTGACCGCCGGAAAGCTGTTTGGGATAACGGTCAAGAAGGTGGGCAAGGTCAAGGATCTCAGCCGCGTTGGTGACTTTTTCCTTTATCTCGCTTTCGGGATGTTTGGCCATTTGGAGCGGGAAGCCGATATTTTCATACACCGTTTTGTGCGGATAAAGCGCGTAGCTTTGGAATACCATCGCGATATCACGATCCTTGGGGATGACATCGTTTACAACGCGCCCGCCGATCGAAATGGTGCCGTCGGTGATTTCTTCAAGCCCGGCCAGCATCCGAAGCAGGGTTGATTTGCCGCAGCCTGAAGGGCCGACCAGAACAACAAATTCGCCGTCCTTGATATCGACATCGACACCATGCATGACCTGAACATTGGCGTAGCGTTTGATTACGTTTTCTATTTTTACATCGGCCATAAGGCTTCTCCCTATTGCGGCAATTCGATCTGCAGCTTGACGTCCGCCGGTGGTGCGGAGGCTGCGATATCGAATGCGCGCACGCTGTCTTCGAATGCGAATGTTCTGGTGATAAGCGGTTTGACGTCGATCGCGCCGGAGCTCAGCATGGCAACGCAGCGTGGAAAGACATGGGCATAGCGGAAAATGTTTTCGACGCGGGCTTCGCGGATCATGGCGGCCCCGGCGTCATAGCTGATCGGGTCGGGTTGGCCGCCAATCATGACAACACATCCGCCCGGGCAAAGCGGTTCAAACACGCCCGCGGCTGCCTTGGGTGAGCCGGTGGCCTCAAAGACGATATCCGCCCCCCAGCCATCGGTATCGCGTTTGACGATATCGGTGATGTTTTGCGATTTGACATCAATCGGGGTGATTGCCGGGCTCAGCGACGCCGCGATTTCAAGTTTCTTTTCCGCCAGATCTGCGACGTAAACCCGCGCACAGCCGCCCGCCAAGGCAGATAGCGCCGTGACAAGCCCAATCGGGCCGGCGCCGATCACAAGGGCGATGTCGCCCGGTTTGATTTTGGCCTTGGTGGCGGCATGGACCCCGACGGCCAGTGGTTCGACCATCGCAGCCTCGGCAAAGGAGACATTGTCGGGCAGTTTGAAGGTGAAGGCTTCGGGATGTACACAGGTCGGACGCAAAATGCCATGTACCGGCGGGGTAGCCCAAAACCGGACCGCCGGATCGACATTATACATACCAAGACGGGTGGCCTTGCTGTTGGGGTCGGGCACACCGGGCTCCATGCAGACACGATCACCGATCGAAAGGGTTGTGACCTCGCTCCCCGTTTCAATGACAGTGCCTGATGCCTCATGGCCCAGGATCATCGGATCATTGACAACAAACGGACCGATGCGGCCATGGGTGTAGTAGTGCACGTCGGAGCCACAGATACCGACGGTATGCATCTTGATGCGAACGTCGCGCGGACCAAGGACCTCCTCCTCGCGGTCAATGGCAGGAAAGTCACGCAAGGTGATGTCATTCTTTTTTTCAAGAACCAGGGATTTCATGACTTATCCTTTCCTGACAATGTGGACGGCAATCGCAAGGGCAATGACGTTCGAAATCCAGATCGATGCGCCCATCGGTTCGATGAAACGGAACCAGAAGAGCGACATCGCCACCCAGATCACAACCGAAATGAAACAACGGTCAAAGGCATTGGTTTCAATCGGCAGAAAGCCCTGACGTTCTTGCGTCGCGGTCGGGTTCTTTTCGTTTTCTTCCTCGCTCAGAGGGGCAGTATCGAGCTGTGTCGCGTTTTGTTTGGTCATGGTGTTATCCTTTCACCGCGCCAAAGGTCAGGCCTGCGACAATGTGTTTTTGCACCAGGCCAAACACGATCAGGGCTGGGATCAGGGTAAAGACCGAAATGGTCGCCATAATTCCCCACTCCGTCCCCGTGGTGGTGACATATTCCGAAAGACCGGTTGTAAGTGTGCGGGCCTCAAAATTGGTGAGTGTCGCGGCCAGAAGATATTCGTTCCAGGCAAAGACCCAAGTGAGGATCAGGGTCACAGCCAGTCCCGGACGGCACAGCGGGAAGACGATTTCGGTGATGACCTTCCACGGGCTTGCGCCATCGACATAGGCGGCTTCATCAAGCTCGCGCGGGATGGCATCAATCGTCGGGCGCAGGGTCCAGATCGCAAAAGGCAGATTAAAGGTGCAATAGACCAAGATCATACCAATGCGGGTATCAAGCAGGGTAAAATCCCCGATGCGATAGACCTGCGTCATCAAAAGGAACAATGGCAAGAGGAATACCGCTGGCGGTGCCATGCGGTTGGTAATCGTCCAGAAAAAGATCGATTCCTTGCCGCGGAACTGAAAACGCGACAGCGCATAACAGGTAAAGAAGCCAAGCACGGTGCAAAGCACGGCATTGCCGGTCGAAATCACCATCGAATTGACCATGTAGCTACGAAGCAAGCGGTTGCCAAGTACGTCGGCATAGTTGCCCCAATAGGGATTGCTGACGATTACATCCGGGGTGCTGAAAAGCTGTACGGCTGGTTTGACCGAAATTACAAAAAGCCAATAGATCGGGAATAGGGTTAGCAGACTGACCAGAACCCAGAAGAGTGTTATGAGGAGTGGATTACGCTTTTTCATGGTCTTATCCCTTCCGGTTCTTGCGCGGGGCCAGCATGCTGACATAAAGCAGCCAGCAGACGACAATCGTTAGGTAGAGCACGATGACGGAAATGGTTGACCCATAGCCGTAGTTGGTTTTGGGAAAGACTTCCTTGAAAATGTGCACGCCAAGGAAGCGGGTTGATGAGCCCGGCCCACCCCCGGTCAGCATCCAGACTTCATCGACGGTTCGCAGGGCATCCATCAGACGAATGAATATGGTTGCCACAAGGGCTGGCGTAATCATTGGCAGGGTGATGTGCCAGAAGGTCTGCACTTTGTTGGCACCATCAATTTGGGCTTGCTCGAACGGATCGCGCGGCAAAGAGACAAGGGCAGCGATCAATGTCAGGGTGACAAGCGGCGTCCAGTGCCAGATATCCATGATAACGATCGTCAAAAAGGCGGCCGGGGCCGATGTCCCTATATTCATCGTGATGCCAAACCACTCATCCAGATAGTGCGGAATGATGCCGATTGATGGCGTGGTCATCAGCTTCCAGACAGAGCCCACAATGATCGGCGCCATAATGAGCGGCAGGGTATGAATGGTGCGGAAGATCGATTTTCCGGGGAATTCCTTCATGAAGGCCTGAGCCAGCAGATATCCAATGATCAGTTCGGACAGCACGGCAAAGACCACAAACGCCACGGTGACACCGAGCGAATTGAGGAAGGCGTCATCAAAGACGATGCGGCGAAAATTTTCCGCCCCGTTAAAGATCATTTCGGGTGATGCCGCAAATGGGTTCCATTGATGAAACGAGACAAAAACGACATAGAGAAACGGCAAAACACCGAAGAAAAACAGGATCACCAGCGTCGGGGCCAGGAGGATCCAACCGAGTTTGTTGGATTGCATCGTCTACTCCCTGGAAAAAGATGCGGTCAGGCTCTTATGGCCCCACAAAGGACCAAGCCGGTTCGTGGCCGCTGCCCGATCAATGGACAACGACCACGAGCGATGTTCTCAGGAAACAAACCTATTTGCGATAGCCGAGATCGGTCAGCTCGGCCTCGGCCTTTGCCGCCATCTGATCAAGACCTTCTTCTGGGCCAAGATCGCCGGTCAGGATCTGATAGAGGATCGGTGCCGTGGCTTCGCGAACCTGGGCGTGGAACGGATATGCCGGTGCACCGGCAAACAGGTATCCCTTGTCACGCAGCAGGTCGTAATAGCCACCGAGTTCCTCGTTCATCGCCTGAACCTTGGGGTCGTCATAGGTAGACTTGTTTGTCACACGCGGGGCCGCAACAGCCCAGTCAGGCTGAACTTCGTCCTGACCGATATATTGCAGGAACAACATCGCAGCTTCCTGGCTTTTCGAGGTGGATGGAATGCCAAACGCCCCACCATCATAATAACCGATATAGCCGGTGCCGCCTTCGACTTCGTCCATGATGCCATCCTGAAGCGGCGGCAGGGCCACGCCGACATTACCAACAACTAGTGACTTGGTTTCATCGGCAGCAATCCAGCCGGCATTTTCGCCGTAAACCAGCCCCTGGGCCACGCGGCCTGCACCAAAGGTAGTGCCGACTTCGGTCCAGGTGGATGCGTTACTTTCTGGTGGTGCGATATCGCGCATGCTCAGCCACCATTTCATGGCTTCCTTGGCATCATCACTGTTCATGGTGCCACCATTGGCGACCGATGCCGCGAAGTTGTTATCGGCATCAATGCCCCAGTTGTAGACACCAAAGGTCGGCGCGATGGTTTCAAAAAATTCGTACCAGGATGCCGGATGGCCGGTATGAGCCTGTGCGGTGGTGCCCCACAGATCCATGTCATGATCTTCGCCCCATTTGGTGAAGAACTGCGCGATTTCGGCATATTCCGCATGGCTGGTGGCCGGGCCAAGGTCGCGACCGGTCTGTTCCTTGAAGGCCGCTTTGATTTCGGCGTCATTAAACAGGTCAGTACGATAGAGATAGATCTTGATGAAGGCTTCCATCGGGATGCCATAAAGATCACCGTTTTCACCCCGGAAATAGTTGGCGAAGGTGGTGAAATTATCCTCGCTATAGGTCGGTGCCTTCAGGTCCGGATTATCCGCCAAAAGCTTTGTGGTGTCGGCTAGGAAGTCACGAGCGAGATAGGAATAGATGATATCTTGTTCAATATATACCAAGTCATAAATGCCGGTGCCGGCTTCCATGTCCTTGATCGCCTTATCGAACATCTGATCCCAGGATGTCGTCTCAATATCGACCCGAATTCCCGTCAGCTCTTCAAATTGCGGAGCCAAGACTTCTCGGATGTAAATCGAAGGCGGCGACGATTCGGTTACACCGTGAAGGGTAACGTCTTGATATGGCTTGGCTGCTTCTTTCCAGAAAGCGTCATCGGCATAGGCTGTGCTTGATGCAACAACCATCGCCAGAGCAGATACACCTACTTTAAGTGCAAAATTCATAGGTTTTCCTCCCGTTGGATTGATAGGGAAACCGCGATCAGCAATCTTGCGTTGCTTTGGAGTTGCGGTTCCAGTCGCGGCAGAATGCATATGTATTAAATTGCATGCAAGTGAAAATTTTCATTTGTAATTTTTTAAATACATTTGTTAGCTTGCTGCCTATAACAAAACACACTGCCGCAATGCGCAGGGTCTTGAGAGGAAACAAAGCATGCCAAGAGAGCCGCTTGAGGACGGGGAAGGGTTCGTAACCGAGGTTTGTTGGCGTTACTATGTAAACGGCCAGACACAAGCCGAGGTCGCCCGAGACATGGGGGTGACGCGTCTTCGTGTCAATCAGGCGATCCAGAAGGCAAAATCACTTGGTCTTGTCAAAATCCAGATCGAATCGCCCTTTGTGACACGCCTTGAAGTGCAGCAGCGCCTTGAGCAGGCCGGTGTGGTAAAGGCACTTGTGGTGCCAGTCGATCACGCCAATTACGACAACCATGCCCCGGTCGGCGCGGCATTGGCGCATTATCTTTCAGCAACGCTTAAGAACGAACCGTGGAAGCGCATTGGTGTGTCCTGGGGGGTGACCTTGCAGCGTGCGATGGAACGTTTGCCGCTGCATTCCGTGCCGGATCTTGAAATCCTCGCCTTGATGGGCGGGACGGCGGCCGGGTCATCTTTTAATGCCTTTAGCATCGCGTCGGGCTTTGCCGAACGGTTTGATGCCAATTATTCCCATCTGGTCGCGCCGATCTATCTGCCCGGTGACGTCGACAAGGACGTGTTTCTTAGTCAGGAAATTTACGCATCGCACATCGAGCGGTGCCTGTCGGCAGACGCAGCTTTGCTGGTTGTCGGGGACGTCTCGGATTTGTCCTTTATGGTCAAGTACGGTCTGCCGCGCGATGTGACCATGCAGGAATTGCGTGATGCCGGGGCGGTGGGCGATGTGCTGGGGCGGTTCCTTGATGCGGACGGGAACGAGATTGATCATCCGCTCAATGCGCGCACGGTTGGGGTCAATCTGAATGCGCTGGCAGATATCCCCAACAAAATCCTGACCGCCGCTGGCGAGCACAAGGTGCCGATTATCAAGGCGGCGATCAAGCGCGGGCTTGTCGATACATTTGTGACCGATGACCTGACAGCCGAGCTTTTAGTCGAAGCCATGACATAACCATTTCCGCGCAGGCCACAACGCCAATGCATACGGCAATAAAAACAAGGCACTGTGCGCAATCCACATCAGGGAAAACTTTGAAATATGACATCTACATTTTCAGGAAAGAAAGTCATCATCACCGGAGCGGGCAAGGGCATAGGACGTGCCTGTGCTCACACCATGGCCGCGCGCGGCGCGTCGGTTGTCGCCATGGCACGCACGCAAGCCGACCTTGATGCGCTGGCGACCGAGATCGGGGCAAAGGGCATTCGTGTTGATCTGGCCGACGGCGATGCGGCGCGTGACGCCATAAAATCAGCCGGCCCGGCGGATTATCTTATCAATTGCGCGGGAACCAATGTTCTCGAAAGCGTGCTTGAGATGACGGATGCGGGATATGAAACCGTCATGGGTATCAATCTGCGCGCAGCCCTCATTTGTGCGCAGGAGTTTGCGCGCGCCCGGGTGGCGGCCGGCGGTGGCGGAGCGATTGTTAATGTCACCTCGATCGCCGGGCATCGCGGCTTTGTCGATCACATGTGCTATGCCGCGTCCAAGGCGGGGCTTGAAGGCGCAACCCGGGTGATGGCCAAGGAACTTGGCCCGCATGGCATTCGCGTCAATGCGGTGGCGCCGACGGTGACCATGACAGAATTGGCCGCCGCGGCCTGGTCGGACCCGGCCAAGCGTGATCCGATGATGGTGCGTCACCCCCATGGCCGATTTGCCGAGGTCGATGAAGTCGCCCGATCCATCGTCATGCTGCTCGATGATGATGCGTCTTTTGTCAGTGGCGCGGTCCTTCCTGTCGATGGCGGTTTTCTTGCTGTCTGATCCCACGCCTTTTTCTTTTGGAGATATATTATGGCTCAATCACTTGCGGGCAAGATTGCCGTTGTCACCGGTGCTGCATCGGGCATTGGCCTATCGACCACGCGTGCGCTATTGGATGCTGGCGCCACGGTTGTGATGGTGGATTACAACGAAGGTGTGCTGTTTGAACTTGTCAGTGAACTTGGGGCAAATGCCATTGCCCAGCATACCAACCTGCTTGATGTCGACAGCTGTGCGGCGATGGTTCCCGCAATCCTAGAAAAGGTCGATCACATCGACATTCTGCATTGTAATGCCGGGTCTTACATCGGCGGTGATCTGGTGGAAACCGATACTGCAACCATCGACCGGATGCTGAACTTGAACGTCAATGCGGTGATGAAAAACGTGCGTGACGTGATCCCGCACATGCAGGAACGCGGCACTGGCGACATCATCGTTACCGCATCGGTTGCCGGACATATGCCCATTCAGTGGGAGCCGGTTTATTCCGGATCAAAATGGGCCATGACCTGCTTTGTTCAGACCATGCGCCGTCAGCTCAATAAGCATGGCATTCGTGTGGCCCAGGTCTCGCCAGGCCCCGTCGTTTCAGCCCTTCTGGCCGATTGGCCGGAAGAAAACTTGCGCAAAGCCAAGGAAAACGGAGCATTGCTTGACCCCAGCGAGGTCTCTGATGCCGTAATTTACATGCTCTCACGTCCGCGCACCGTAACCATCCGCGACATGATCGTCTTGCCAACCAACTTTGATATCTGATGATCAAAACCATATTTGGCCAGCATCTTTGCCCAAAGATGCTGGCCGTTTATGTTGTTACATAAGAACCAGCCGATTCTCCAACCACAAGACGTTTGCCGCGCCGTCCCGTGCTTGCCATTTCACGGGGCAAAATTATGACGGGCGTAGAACCGGTTGAGCTCGTTTTGTGTTGGCGCCTGTCCGCAGAATGTTTCGACATAGCCCGGAATGCGGCCCATGCGGACAGACAGGTCTTCATTTGATTGCATCGAGATATAGCCGATCTGAACCAGGTAAATGGCACGTGCACGGACATCGGCCATGCGTTCGTCCTGACCAAAGCGGATGAACAGTTTGGCGAGTGCATCAAGGCGTTGCTGATCGGCTTTTTCAATTTCAGCCATGACCGTGTTGGACTGAACCGACCAGCTGCGCACGGCAAATTCAAGGCGCGAATCAAACAGATCGGGCATAAGCCAGAGATCAATGATGTTAAGCATCGCTTCTGAAACAGACTCGGCATAGGCCTCTGTCTGTTTGATCAGATTGCCGGTGTTTTTTTCACGCCACAGATCCAGCAACGCGCCCAGCAATTCCTTTCGGTCCTTGAAAAACCAATAGAAACTGGTGCGTGACAGGTTCAGGCGCTTTGCCAGTGGCTGGATCTTTACGCCATCGACACCGGTTTCAAGCAGCGCCTCATAAGCCGCGTTCAGCCAGATCTCGGCCGATCCGCGCCAGCCGCTGTTTTGGCCGGCGCCATTTTGCCCGGTGGTATTTTCAATCTGTTCTTCCATGGACGTGTCCTTAGCAAACTGCCCGGTTCGGGACAAGCGAAGTGTACATCAATGTATCTAAAATATACATCAGTGAACTTAAAATTGACATAACTGTACATTTCTGAATATCGTCATTGGCAGAGAGTTCAAACCCGGAGCCCCGCACATGTCCAACGACCCGCTTCTTCAGCCTTATCAGCTTAAACATCTGACGCTGCGTAACCGCATCATGATGACGTCGCACGAACCGGCCTATCCCGAGGATGGCATGCCCAAGGGGCGTTATCGCGCCTATCATGTCGAGCGTGCCAAGGGCGGTGTTGCCATGACCATGACGGCGGGCTCGGCTGCAGTGTCCAAGGACAGCCCGCCGGTCTTTAACAACCTTCTGGTCTGGAAGGACGAAGTTGTTCCGTGGATGAAGGACCTGACCGATGCGGTGCATGAACAGGGTGCTGCGGTGATGATCCAGCTGACCCATCTTGGGCGCCGAACGCGCTGGGACAAGGCAAACTGGTTGCCGGTGGTATCCCCATCGCACAAGCGCGAAGCCGCCCACCGGGCCTTCCCGAAAAAGATGGAAGACTGGGATGTCGAGCGCATCATCAAGGATTATGCCGACGCGGCAGAGCGCATGAAGGCCGGCGGCATGGACGGGATTGAGCTTCAGGCCTATGGCCATCTGATGGATCAATTCTGGTCACCGTTGACCAACGATCTTGATGGTCCTTATGGTGGCAGCATCGATAACCGTCTGCGCTTTACCTTTGATGTTTTGACCGAAATTCGCAAACGCGTCGGCCCGGATTTCATTGTTGGTGTGCGCTATACCGGGGATGAGGACCTTGATGGTGGTTTGACCAAGGAAGACGGTCTGGCGATTTCCCAGCGCCTTAAAGACAGTGGCATGGTCGATTTCCTCAACGTCATTCGTGGCCATATCGATACCGATGCCGGTCTGACCGATGTGATCCCGATTCAGGGAATGGCGAACTCGCCGCATCTGGACTTTGCCGGTGATATTCGCGCCGCGACCGATTTTCCGACCTTCCATGGCGCCAAAATTCCTGATGTCGCAACCGCGCGTCATGCGATTGCATCGGGCAAAATCGATATGGTTGGCATGACCCGCGCCCACATGACTGACCCGCATGTGGTGCGCAAGATCATCGAAAAGCGCGAGGAAGAAATTCGTCCGTGCGTCGGGGCAAACTACTGCCTGGATCGCATTTATCAGGGCGGATCGGCCTATTGCATTCATAATGCCGCCACCGGGCGCGAGCTTTCGATGCCGCAGATTGTGGAAAAGGCTGAAACCCGCAAAAAGGTCGTGATTGTCGGATCCGGTCCGGCGGGTATGGAAGCCGCCCGTGTTGCCGGTGAACGTGGTCATGAGGTTGTTGTCTATGAAGCGGCCCCCAATCCGGGCGGGCAAATTCGCCTGACTGCGCAGAACGAACGCCGCCGCGAAATGATCAGCATCATCGACTGGCGCATGGCCGAATGCACCCGTCTTGGTGTGAGCTTCCATTTCAACACTTGGGCCGAAGCAGACACGATCACGGCGGAAAACCCCGATGTGGTCATCATCGCCACAGGTGGCATGCCTGATACGGAGGTGCTTTCAAAGGGCAATGATCTGGTGGTTTCAAGCTGGGATATCATTTCAGGCGACGTCAAGCCGGGCAGCAATGTTCTGGTCTATGACGATGCTGGGGATCATGCCGGTTTGCAGGCGGCCGAACTGATTGCACAAAGCGGTGCCAAGGTCGAAATCATGACGCCGGACCGCGCCTTTGCGCCGGAAGTCATGGCGATGAACCTTGTGCCCTATATGCGCAGCATGCAGAAGCTTGATACCACCTTTACCGTGACCTATCGGCTTGAGGCGGTCGAAAAGCAGGGCAACCAGCTGATTGCGCATGTCGGCAGTGACTATGGCGGGGTGGCCAAGCAACGGATCGTCGATCAGATCGTGATCAACCACGGCACCATTCCGCTGGATGATATCTATTTTGATCTGAAGCCCGGTTCATCGAACCATGGTGAAATGTCCCATGACAAGCTTCTGGCTGGTCAGCCGCAATCGGTTGTGCGGAACCCGGACGGGACCTATCAGCTGTTTCGGATCGGGGATGCGGTGTCGGCGCGCAACACCCATGCGGCCATCTATGATGCGTTGCGTCTGCTCAAAGACGTCTGATGTGTTTGGCAAACGTGGCGATTTGCTGCGCTTGCCATTTGTTTTCCGGTCAGGCGGTATCAATCAGCCAGTCGACAAAAATGCGCGCCTTTTCCGAGGCGCGCGGATGAACGCGCAAATAGAACCCCATCGGGGATGGGATTTCATCGGGTACCAGTTTGATCAGACGTCCGTCTTCCAGAAGTGGCCCGACCAGTTCGTCCCAGCCAAGGACCGCGCCAACGTCATCCTGGGCGGCCTGTAAGGCAATCGTGTAGTTGTTAAGCTTGAAGCTGCGTCCCTTGGGAGCTGGCCGCCCCAGTGCGCGGAACCAGTCGGTCCATGTTGTCCAGTCGGTTTCCTCGTTATGCAGGTGGATCAGGGGGCTTTGCAGCAGATCATCAATCGTTTCGATGTTCTGTTCGGCCTTAAACGCCGGCGTGCCGATGGCAGCGACCCGGTCCTGAAACAGTTTGTAATATCCATCAGTCCCGTCATCGGGGTTGCTGTAATGAATACTGAGATCGCATTGCCCGGTCATGCCCGGCACGTCGGAGACAATTTGCGAGACCGTGATATTGGGGTGAATTTTCCAGAAGGCGGCAATTTTTGGCGTAAGCCAAAGTGAACTGACCGCCGTTGTTGTCCGGATCGTAACATCGACCGTCTCGGGCTGATCACGCAGCTGCATGACCGTCTCGGAAATGGTTTCAAATCCCCGTTGCAGGGCGACGAGCAGAAAGGCGCCCTTTTCAGTCAGCTCCACCCCACGGTTACGTCGAATGAAAAGCGCGCTGCCAATATCGGCCTCAAGCGCCTTGATCTGGTGGCTTACAGCCGCAGGCGTCACGTTGAGTTCGGATGCCGCGTCCTTGAAACTCATATTGCGGCCCGCTGCTTCAAAGCAGATCAGGGCATTTATCGAAGACAGATCATAGGGGCGGGCCAATCGGCTCTCCTGAAAACAATGCAGGGCATGTGGGCTGAGTTTTTCAGATTAGTTGAACTAAACCAAGATGAAAATTAATGCCGTTGTAAATCATGACATGAAGTCCACACTTTTGGTTGCTTCAAAACATCAAAAGACGGATTTTCGCCATGCCCGCTACCCCGCCTTCCGTTCATGACCTTCTGGCGCGTCGTATGCCCGGATATTCCCTGGAACAGCCTTTCTATACCGATCCTTCGATCTTTCAGCTGGATCTGGAAAACATTCACTACAAGGAATGGCTGTTTGCGATCCCGGCATGTGAAATCCCCAAGGCGGGCGACTACGTCATTTATGAAGTCGGTGCCTATTCGGTTGTGATCGTGCGGGGCAATGATCAGGTGGTGCGGGCATTCCACAATTCATGCCGCCATCGTGGATCGGTTCTGTGCAAAACCAAAAAGGGCCGCAACCCGCGGCTTGTATGCCCTTACCATCAATGGACCTATGATCTTGATGGCAAGTTGCTTTGGGCGCGTGACATGGGGCCTGATTTTGATAATTCGAAATTTGGCTTAAGCCCGGTTCACTGCCGGGTGATCCACGGATTGGTTTATATCTGTCTTGCCGATAACGCACCGGATATCGAGCCGTTTGCCACGGCGGCCGAGCAATATCTGGCGCCGCACGATCTTGAAAATTCCAAGGTCGCGTTTGAAAGCACGATCATCGAAAACGCCAACTGGAAGCTGGTTTGGGAGAATAACCGGGAATGCTATCACTGCGGGGGCAACCACCCGTCGCTGTGCCGGACCTTCCCGGAAGATGCCCGCGCAATTGGCAGCACGGCTGATGGTGTGTTGGCAAGTGAACTTGACGATCATATCGCCCGTTGTGAAGCGGTGGGGGCGCCGTCTGCCTATCAGATTTCTGATGACGGGGAATGGCGCTTGGTGCGTGTGCCGCTACTGGGGGAAGCTGAAAGCTACACCCTTGATACCAAGGCGGCGGTAAGTCTGGCGAACTCGAACATCCCGTTCAAAAATGGCGGCTCGCTTTTGAAGTTCCATTACCCGTCGACCTGGAACCATTTCCTGTCGGACCATGCACTTGTGTTCCGGGTTACCCCGATCAGCCCGACCGAAACCGAAGTTTCGACCAAGTGGCTGGTGCACAAGGACGCGGTGGAGGGGCGCGATTATGATCTTAAACGCCTGACCGAGGTCTGGCTTGCGACCAACGCCGAGGACAAGGAAGTGGTCGAAAACAATCAGCGCGGCATCGCAACACCGGCCTATAAAGTTGGTCCCTATTCCGAGATTCAGGAAGCGGGCGTGGCCCAGTTTGGCAACTGGTATGCGAAAACCCTGTTAGACAATCTGGCCCAAACCACACCGCTTGCGGCGGAGTAGGGCGATGTCTGTGATTGAAAAACCGAAGCTTGCCTTCTGGTCGGATTCTGAAGAACTCGAATGCGTTTCGTTCCTGCCCGAAGCACCCGACGTCATGACCTTTTGCTTCCAGTCGGTGTCCGGTGCCTTGTTCAGTTACGATCCGGGGCAGTTTTTGACGTTGGAGCTTCCGGTGCCGGGCGGGCCGCTTTATCGGACATACACCATCTCGTCCTCACCATCGCGCCCGACATCCTTGACTGTGACAGTCAAGGCGCAAGCGGGATCGATCGGGACGCGCTGGATGCTTGATCATTTGCGTCCGGGCATGCGCCTTCGGGCCAAGGGGCCGTCTGGCAGTTTTTCGCTGATCAATCATCCGGCGGAGAAATACCTGTTTATTTCGGCGGGATCGGGCATCACGCCGATGATGTCGATGACGACCTATCTATATGATTCCGGGCGTGATCCCGACATTGTTTTTGTAAACTGTGCAAAGCGCCCGTCCGAGATCATCTTTCGCGAACGTCTGGAACACAGCGCATCACGGATCAACGGCATCGAACTTAAATGGGTGGTCGAGGAAGCCGATCCCTATAAACCCTGGACAGGATATCTTGGCACCTTCAATCAGCTGATGCTGGGTCTGATGGCGCAGGATTATCTCGAACGCGAAGTGTTCTGTTGTGGGCCGGAACCCTTCATGCAGGCCGTGCGCGAGGTTCTTGTCGGGCTTGGCTATGACATGGACCGCTACCATCAGGAAAGCTTCCATGCGCCGACGCCGGATGTCGAAGACGTGCCAGATGATGTTGTCCCGGATGAGGAAAGCAAGGCGGTTATCGCCTTCACCGCATCGGGCATTACGGCCAATTGTACGCAAACAGATACCGTTCTTGCCGCGGCACGGACTGCCGGGCTTGTCATCCCGTCAGGCTGTTCAATGGGGATTTGCGGGACATGTAAGGTGCGCAAGACCGAAGGCCAGGTTCATATGGTCCATAACGGCGGGATCACCGATGATGATATCGAGGAAGGCTATATCCTTGCCTGCTGCTCAAACCCGATTGGGCAGGTCACCATTGATGCCTGATGATACTTGATGTTAGCTGACGGCGGATCAATTTCAGTCTGTCGTCAGGGCAGGGTGGCCGGGAGCGGAACCGTCTTGCGATATTCCGACGGGTTCATGCCGATCTCGGCGTTGAAGGCATGAATGAAATGCGATGCGTCGCAAAAGCCGGTGTTAAGCGCAATTTGGGTCGTGGTTTTTTCCGACTCACCCAGCAGCTTCTTGGCAGCATCAAGGCGGATACGAAGGGCCGCGCGTGACGGTGAAATGCCAAGATCGGCGTTAAACGCGCGTTCAAGCTTGCGGCGGGTAACACCAAGTTTCTCGGCCATTTTGGCGATGGTTTCCGGCGACTCGATATTCTGGCGCATGCGCAGAAGCGCCTTTTTGACCAGCGGTTCGCGCGCCACCAGATTGGTCTGGAAGCCCGGCTGCGGGTTCTCACCTGTCATCGCCTCGTTGATGATCATGATGCTGAGGCTTTTGGTCGCAGCCGTGCGGCCGATATGCTTTTCCACCACCCAGGCGGCAAGATGGGCCGCACCATGCCCGCCCGAGCAGGTCAGACGGTCGCGGTCGACGACAAAGATCTGGTCTGAAACCGGCTGGGCGGCCTCGAACCGTTCGACAAATTCGTCATGATGAAACCAGCTGACACAGCAACGATAACCTTCCAGCAGGCCTGCCTCATAAAGCGCGAACACCCCGGTACACAAGCCGATCAGGTTCTTGCCCTTGGCCGCGGCTGCCTTGAGATAGGCGATACAATCAGATGAAAGTCCGCCTTCTTCTTGAATAAGGCCCCCGACAACCACGATATAGTCGTAGTCACCGGCATTGCGCAGACGCGTGTCGGGCTGCACCTTGACCCCGCAACTCGACCGTACCGGGTTCATGGTGTCCGACAGCACTGTCCAGTCGCAGTGAATCGGCCGAGACCGGTCTGCTTCATCGGCTGCCAGGCGCAAGACATCGACGAAACTTGCGAACGCTGTCAGCGTGAAATTGTCCGCCAACAGAAAGGCGACGCGAAGGCGCTTTTTTGCAAGGGGTTTGCTTGCGTTGGATCCAGGGCTCGAAAAAGAGTTCATGGCAAAAATATACAATGAATTTGTCGCAATTATCCAGTCCGCAAACCAAGGACATTGATAGAGTTCCGGCAATGGTAAATCGGGGGATCGTATAATCATGACCCATTTTTCTGCGCTATCGCTTATCAAGAACGCCCTTAGTGGCCAAAAGAACTGGGAGCCGCAGTGGCCCGACAGTGAGCCGAAAGCCGAGTATGATGTCATCATCGTCGGCGCGGGTGGTCATGGTCTTGGTGCGGCTTATTATCTGGCCAAGGAACACGGCATCACCAATGTCGCCGTGATCGACAAGGGCTGGCTTGGCGGAGGTAACACCGGCCGTAACACGACGATCATTCGTTCGAATTATCTCTATGATGAAAGTGCGAAGCTTTATGACCACGCACTTGATCTGTGGGATGGGCTGAGCCAGGAACTGAACTACAACGTCATGTATTCGCAGCGCGGCGTTCTGATGCTTGCGCATAACGTTCATGATGTTCAAAGCTTCCAGCGCCACGTGCATGCCAACCGTCTGAACGGCGTGGATAACGTCTGGCTGTCCAAGGAAGAAGCCAAGGAATTCTGCCCGCCGCTCGATATTTCGCCAAATGCGCGTTACCCTGTCGTCGGTGCTGCCCTTCAGCGTCGCGCCGGTACAGCACGCCATGATGCGGTGGCATGGGGCTATGCCCGTGGGGCAGCGGCACGTGGTGTCGATATCATTCAGAACTGCCCGGTTACCGCCATTCGCCGTGGCCCGGATGGTCGCGTCACCGGTGTTGAAACCGCCAAGGGCTTTATCGGTGCGAAAAAGGTTGCCGTTTCGGCCGCCGGTCATACCTCGGTCGTGATGGATACGGCCGGTGTGCGCATGCCGCTTGAAAGCTATCCGCTGCAGGCGCTTGTGTCCGAGCCGATCAAGCCGATCTTCCCGTGCGTTGTCATGTCCAACAGCGTGCATGCCTATATCAGCCAGTCTGACAAGGGCGAGCTCGTGATTGGGTCGGGGACCGACCAGTACACCAGTTACTCCCAGCGTGGTGGCTTGCCGCTGATCGAGCATACGGTTGCTGCGATCTGCGAGATCTTCCCGATCTTCAACCGCATGCGCATGCTGCGTAAATGGGGCGGTATCGTTGATGTGACCCCGGACCGTTCGGCCATCCTTGGCAAGACGCCGGTGCCGGGTCTTTACGTCAACTGTGGCTGGGGTACCGGCGGGTTCAAGGCAACCCCGGGTGCCGCCCACACACTGGCATGGACCGTGGCAAAGGATGATCCGCATCCGGCCAACGCGCCCTTCACCCTTGAACGTTTCAGCACCGGTCGTCTGATTGACGAAGCCGCTGCTGCCGCTGTTGCGCACTAAGGAGACCGGACATGCTTCTGATCCATTGCCCCTATTGCAATCAGACCCTGCCGGAGGCGGAATTTACCTATGCCGGTGAAGCCCATATCGCACGTCCGGCCGATCCGTCGTCGGTTAGTGACGAGGAATGGCGCGACTTTCTGTTCATCCGCACCAACGTCAAGGGCCCGCATTATGAACGCTGGCGCCATTTCCATGGCTGCGGTCGATATTTCAACGCTGTACGTGACACGGTTAGTGACCGGTTCCTGATCACCTATAAAACCGATGATCCCCGTCCTGAGCTATCCGAATTGTTGGAGAAATCGAAATGAGCAGCTTCCGCGTTTCCGGGCGTGGTCGCGTCGATCACACCCAACCGATCCAGTTCACCTTTGACGGCAAGAAAATCAAAGGTTTCAAAGGCGATACCGTTGCATCAGCTTTGCTGGCCAATGGCATTCACCTGATGGGTCGTTCGTTCAAATATCACCGCCCGCGTGGTGCCGTGACCGCCGGTTCGGAAGAACCGAACGCGCTGGTCGGCACCCGTCGCGGTCCGGGCCGGTTTGAGCCGAACACCCGTGCAACCGTTCAGGAAATCTGGGACGGCCTGCAGGTCAACAGCCAGAACCGCTATCCCAGCCTGTCCTTTGACATTGGCGCGATCAATGACAAGGCCTACATGCTGTTTTCAGCCGGGTTCTACTACAAGACCTTCATGTGGCCGAAATCCTTCTGGGACAAGGTTTATGAGCCTTTCATTCGTGCGGCGGCCGGTCTTGGCGTTTCGCCGACCGAACCCGATCCGGATCACTATGCATCGCGTTACCTCCATACCGATGTTCTGATCATTGGTGCTGGTCCTGCCGGTCTTGCCGCGGCCCTGTCGGCGGCACGTGCCGGTTCGCAAGTCACCCTGATTGATGAAAACCCGGAAGCCGGTGGATCGCTTCTGTCTGAACCATCCGCCATGATCGAAGACATGCCTGCTTGGGACTGGGTTACCAAAACCGTGGCAGAGCTCAAAGAGCTTGGCGTCAAGCTGATGACCCGCACGACCGCGATTGGTTATTACCACCAGAACATGGTTGGTCTTTGTGAAAAGCTGACCGACCATCTTGCCAGCCCGGATGGGGAAACCCCGCGCGAACGCATGTGGCGTGTCCGCGCCAAGCAGGTTGTTCTCGCACAAGGTGCGCTTGAAAAGCCGCTGGTCTTTGATGGCAATGACCGCCCGGGTGTGATGCTGGCCGGTTCGGCCCAGACTTACCTTAATCGCTATGGCGTGCGTGTTGGTGACAAGGCTGTCATCGTCACCAGCCACGACAGTGCCTGGTACGCGGCCTTTGATCTGGTCGATGCCGGTACCGCAGTTGCCGCCATCGTTGATACCCGTGCCGAGCCGAATTCCGATCTGGTTACCGAGGCGACCCGCCGCGGTATTCGCATCATGGCCGGTCACACCGTGACCGGGACCGAAGGCCGCCTGCGTGTCAAATCGGTTCGCGTCAACCCGATCACCGGATCATCGGTCGGTGCGGCCGAAACCATCGGCTGTGACTGCCTTCTGATGTCGGGTGGCTGGACCCCGTCGCTTCACTTGTTCTCGCACACCAAGGGAACGCTCAAGTGGGACGAGGATCGCCAGACCTTCCTGCCGGACCACAAGGCAGAAGAATGCGAAATCGCCGGTGCGGGCCGTGGCCTGTGGGGCATTGAAGCTGTCCTGAATGATGGCGCGGAAATGGGTGCAGCTGCTGCCAAAAGCCTTGGCAAGACGGCCAAGGCTGCAAGTTACGGCGTTGCCAATGACCGTCCGGGCACCGGTGTCAGCCACAAAGAACTGCCGACCGATCTGGATGCTGGCAAGGCACGCGCCTTTGTCGATTACCAGAACGATGTCACGGCCAAGGACCTCCGTCTGGCGGTACGTGAAGGCATGCGTTCCATCGAACATGTCAAACGTTACACTACCAATGGCATGGCGACCGATCAGGGCAAGATGTCAAACATCAACGGCCTCAACATTGCCTCTGACGCGTTGGGTGTGCCGCAGCCGAAAGTCGGTCTGACGACCTTCCGCCCGCCTTATACCCCGACCACCTTCGGGGCGTTCTGTGGCTATCACAAGGGCAGTCACTTTGAAGTGACGCGAAAAACCCCGATTGATAGCTGGGCCGAAGAAAATGGTGCCGCTTACGAGCCGGTCAGCCTGTGGCGTCGTGCTTGGTACTTCCCGAAAGACGGCGAAGACATGCATGCCGCTGTTGATCGCGAATGCCGTGCGACGCGTGCCAGTGTCGGCATCTTTGATGCATCGACCCTTGGCAAGATTGAGGTGGTTGGTCCCGATGCGGTTGAATTCATGAACCGCATGTACACCAACCCCTGGACCAAGCTGGCACCGGGGCGCGCGCGTTATGGCCTGCTTCTGGGCGATGACGGCTTTATCCGTGATGACGGTGTCATTGGCCGTCTGGCGGATGATCGCTTCCATGTCACCACCACGACCGGTGGTGCGGCGCGTGTTCTGAACATGATGGAAGACTATCTTCAGACCGAATGGCCGGACCTTGATGTCTGGCTGACCTCGACGACCGAGCAGTGGGCAACCATTGCGCTGAACGGCCCGAATGCCCGCCAGGTGCTTGCGCCGTTTGTCGAAGGTCTGGATATGTCTGATGAGGCCTTCCCGCACATGTCGGTTGCCGAATGCCGCGTTGGTGGCTTCCCGGCACGCCTGTTCCGCATCAGCTTCACCGGTGAAGTCGGCTTTGAAGTCAACGTGCCGGCCCATGCCGGTCGCGCGCTTTGGGAAATGCTGTTCGAAGCTGGCAAGAAATACGATATCTGCCCCTATGGGACTGAAACCATGCACGTGCTGCGTGCCGAGAAGGGCTATATCATTGTCGGTCAGGACACCGATGGCACGGTCACCCCGCTTGATGCCGGGCTTGGCTGGGCGATTGGTAAAAAGAAACCCGACTTCGTCGGCAAACGCGGTCTGGCGCGCCCGGACCTGGTTGCCGAAGGTCGCAAGCAGCTGATTGGTCTTCTGACCGAAGATGGCAAAACCAAGCTTGAGGAAGGCGCGCAGATCGTTCTTGATCCGAACCAACCCAAGCCGATGAAAATGGTCGGTCATGTGACGTCGAGCTATCACAGCGATGCCGCAGGTCGCCCGATTGCCATGGCACTGCTTGAAGACGGTTTCAATCGTATGGGTGAAACCATTTACATTCCGATGCCAGATCGTGTGATCAAGGCGACAGTCACCGGGACCGTATTTTACGATCCTGAAGGCGCACGGTTGAAACTTTAGGCGGGGAACAGAAAAATGACGGTACTTACACACGCATTTACGCCAGGTCCGATCGTTGCCTCCGGGCCGGTCAAACTGACCCTGATGGCACCGGTTGCCCGCTTCTCCTTGCGTCTGCGTGCAGCCGGCATTCCGGCTGTATCAAAGGCCCTTGGTGTTGATTTGCCAACCACGGTTGGTGAACGCGCTGTCAATGGCACGACGGAGGCGATCTGCCTTGGCCCGGATGAATGGATGATCATCGCCAAGCCGGACGATACCGAGAAACTGGTTTCGGCCTGTGCGGATGTTTATGCATCTGCGACCCACAGCCTGACCGAGGTATCCGCCCGTGAAATCACGGTCCGCATCGAAGGTGACCGTGCTGCAGAATTGCTGACCATCGGCTGCCCGCGCGACATTGACAGCATCCCGGTTGGCGGTGGTTGCCGCACGGTGATTGACGGTGTCACGGTTGTCCTGTGGCGTGACGAAGAACAAAGCTTCCGCATGGATATCTGGCGGTCGTTTGCCCTGCACATCATCGATCTGCTGTGCACCGGCTGCAAGGAATTCGCCGCAGAATAAACCAGGTTGGGGCGGGGTTCTGGCAATTGCCAACCCCGCCCTTACTGTATCTGAACGATCCCATCAGCTGCCACGGATCAGGCCGTTGGTTGTCCGACCGACCATCTGACTCAGAGCGAAAGCCTGGATTTGCAATTTAACCGCGATCCTGTGGGTTGAATTTTTCGGTCCCCGCCCCATTAGTATAATTAACCCTGCTTTATTGAGATATTCGCACATGCCCTTGGTTATGGTGGCTTTGGTGTGCAGGTGAGTTTTTCAAATTAAAAAGTGGGGTCAGGGTGCTAATAACCGGGGGTAGATAAATGAGTGACCGTCGCGAGGCGAAGCTTTCTGGCAACGAGGTCTATCTTCAGCCAGACGAAATCATCGTTACCAAGACCGATACCAGTGGCAAGATAACCTACGGCAACCGGACATTTTACAAACTTGCCGGGTACGATGAGAAAGAATGTATGGGGTCCCAGCACAACATTGTCCGGCATCCCCACATGCCACGTGCATTGTTCAAGGTTGCCTGGGAAACCATTCAGGATGGTCGGGAAATTTTCGGATATGTGAACAATCGTTCCAAGAATGGCGACAATTACTGGGTTCTGGCCCATATGACGCCCAGCCGAAATACCGAAGGCGAAATTATCGGTTTTCACAGCAACCGTCGTGCGCCTGACAAGAAAATCATCGATGAGACCATCGTCCCACTTTATGCCCACCTGCAGGAACTCGAGAAATCGGCACCGTCCCCCAAGGACGGGCTGGATGCGTCCTATGCCGAAATTACACAGATGCTCACCGCCAAAAAACAGACATTCAACGAATTTACTTTGTCTCTTGGAGGGTAGAACAGATCATGTTTGGGTCCAGCAATGCCGAGATCAGGAACGCGACAGAGGTCGTTCGCCGTGCCGCCGCAGGCGACTTCGAAGCCCGCATCACCAACATTAACAGCACCGGAGAAATTGGCGAGCTTCTCAATGCGATCAATGATCTGATCGACCGCAATGACACCTATGTTCGGGAGTCGGTCGCCTGTATGGAAAAGGTGCGCGATAACCGCTATTTCCGCCGGATCATGGAAACCAGCATGCAGGGGACGTTTCTGACCGCCAGCCGGTCGGTCAATAGTGCACTTGGCATGATGCAAAGCAGAACAGACGAATTCAAAGGGCTTGCTGATTCATTTGAAGATACAGTTGTCAGCGTTGTTAATTCCGTTTCTGCCTCGGCGACGCAATTATCGGGCTCATCACAACAGCTAAGTACCATCGCCGCAGACGCATCTGAAAAATCGCTTTTGGTGGCTTCTGCAGCCGAACAGGCATCGGCGAATGTGCAGGCGGTATCATCGGCATCCGAAGAACTTTCGGCCTCCATTCATGAAATCAGTGGTCAGGTTTCCAATGCGGCCGTGGTCGCCAATGAAGCCGGCGAAACATCGAAAAATGTCACCGCCCAAGTCACAGAGCTGACCGAGGCGGCTGATCAGATCGCAACTGTGGTTGCGCTGATCAATGATATTGCGTCCCAAACCAATCTGCTGGCGCTGAATGCGACGATCGAGGCGGCACGTGCAGGCGAGGCCGGAAAGGGCTTTGCCGTGGTCGCCAACGAGGTGAAAAACCTTGCCAGTCAGACGGCACGCGCCACCAGCGAAATCAGCCAGTATGTCGACAACATTCAGGGCGCAACCACTTCGACCGTTGCGGGGATTGACCGGATTTCGGCAATCATATCGCAGGTCAATGATGCCAATACCTCGGTCGCAGCCGCGGTGGAGGAGCAATCCGCCGCGACAAACGAGATATCGCGCAATGTTCAGGAAGCCTCGACCGGCACGGATGAGGTGTCCCGCAATATCGTCACGGTGACCAGCGGGGCACAGGAAACCGGCGATGCGGCCGAGGAACTGACCGGCGCTGCGCATGACCTGTCCACCAAGGCGAGAACCCTAAAAGAGGAAATCGGGAATTTCCTGACCGAGGTGCGGCGCGTGGTTTGATGTTGTCCGGTAATCGCACGCGCGCAGTCCGGTTGCAGATATCAAGGATCCGGTAAACTTGTTTTACAAGTCGGAGGTGGCTAGTCTCGGGAGCATATTGCCCCATGGAAAGCCATCCCGATGATCCGATCCGTTCTTGCCTTTCTTGATATACGTCCAGCCCATACGCGTTTGATCGCGGAACGTCATGACCTGCATCGCTATGACTTGATCGAGGACAAGCAAAAGTTCCTTGATGAGATGGGTGATCAGATCCGCGCGATTGTGACATCCGCACGCTTTGGCGTGCCGGCAGACCTGATGGCGCGACTGCCCAATCTTGAGGTCATCACGAGTTTCGGTGTGGGCCATGATCTGATTGATCTTGATGCCTGTCGGGCGCGCGGCATTCGCGTTTCCACCACCCCGGATATCCTGACCGATGATGTCGCCGATACGGCGATCATGTTGATGCACGCCACCTTGCGACAGCTGCTCGTTGGTGACGACTGGGTGCGCAGCGGTAAATGGGCCGCCAAGGGTCCGATGGCGCTTGCGCGCACCGTGCGCGGCAGAAAGCTTGGTATCGTCGGGCTCGGGCGTATCGGGCAGGCGATTGCATCGCGCGCCATCCCAAGCGGGGTCGAAGTCGGCTATTTCGGACGTAGCAAGAAGGCCGATGATTACCGGTTCTTTGATGATCTGGTCGCCCTGGCCGCGTGGTCAGATATTCTGGTGCTGTCCTGCCCCGGTGGGGCGGCAACCAAGGGGATTGTCAATCAAGCGGTGCTTGATGCCCTTGGAGGCGACGGGATCGTGATCAATATCGCCCGCGGATCAGTGATGGACGAGCCGGCCCTGATCCGTGCATTGCAGGATCGTTCCGTTGCCGGTGCCGGGCTTGATGTTTTTCATAATGAACCCAAAATCAATCCGGCCTTTGCAGCGCTTGATAACGTCGTCCTCTACCCCCATCATGCCAGCGGGACCATCGAAACCCGCGATGCCATGGCGCAACTGGTTATCGATAACCTTGATGCCTGGGATGAACGCGGTGAATTGATCACACCGGTTGTGTGATTGGGTCGCGACGTTTCGGTGGGCCGGTTCAGTCAAATTTTGTCCGAACAACTGTTGCGTAATCAGACGGGAAACATGCTTGTTTCAGCGCGCCATTGTGCCATTCTGTCGCGCATCTGATTTTATGATATCGAAGGCCACCCCATGATGCCCAAACCCCAGCACCCAGCCCCGGCAGATGCCGCCGCACGCCGCGCGGTTAAGCCCGTCGTTGTTTATCCCAACGGAACGCTGCCTGAACTCGATTTTGCGACATTGTCCACCTTCAAGGCCTCAATGAAGAAGGCGGATGAGGTCATCGTTCCGCCGCGCGATGCCAAAACGTTTCGCGTGCCCAAGGGGCATTTTTTCCGCATTGTCAGTGTCGACGGGCCGCAGGTCGGGGACCTGAATCTTTGGAATGCCAATGACCTGAAGGAACGGTTTTTCAGCGGCAAGACGCGGGCGTTGCACCGGACCCATGTGACGACCGGTGATCGGCTGTGGTCAAATATGCCCTATCTGCGGTCGATGGCACTGATCAGCGAAGATACGCTCGACTGGTATGGTTTTGATGAAGACGGTGGCAGCGTTCATGACGTGATCGGCACCCGCTGCGATCCGTTTACCAACAAGCTGTTGTCGGGACAGGATTACCATCATTGCTGCCATTCCAACCTTTGTCGGGCGCTAAGTCACGAAACCGGCATGTCGATGCAGGAAGCCGACCATTATGTACATGATGTGCTCAATGTCTTCATGTGCACCGGTTTTACCAAGGACAGCCATCAGTATTTCATGAAGGCAAGCCCGGTACGTCCGGGCGATTATCTTGAAATGTTTGCCGAGATTGATTTGCTGGGCAATCTGTCGACCTGTCCGGGTGGGGATTGCAGCAGCGGCCATTCAAGTGATGAAGCGGCCTGTTATCCGCTGAAGGTCGAGATCTATGAAACTGATCCCGCCTTGCAGGATAAATGGGACTGGCCCGCACCCAGTGCCTATCAGCATCCCTGATGCCAAGAAAAATCCCCGTCGGTTCTACGACGGGGATTTTGGGTAAATAAGGATCAAAGACGTTTAACGGTCGCGCAATTGCCCATTTACCGTGACCGATTTGATCACGGCAAACACCTTTTGATGAGGCTGCAGTTTTAATCGTGATCCCGACCATTTGGTGATGCGGGCGTGGATTTTTGGTCGCCCACTGGTTTCAGCCAGAAGGGTGGCGTCGGCATCCTGACCAAAGCACATCGTGACATCGATGGTATCGCCGGGTTCGTCACTGATTTTGGTGATGGTTACCGGGATGATGTTATTGGCACTGATGTCGCGCGGCGGGGTGCGGGCAATCATGACATCACGGGCACGTACATGCAGACGAACCTTGTCTGATTGCGGCCGACCGAGATAGGGCACAACAAGGCGCTGTTCCCCGCATTCAAGGAAGCTGACCTCGGCCTTGGGATCGCGGCTGACAATCCGGGCGGGCAGGACTGTTCCGGCGTCAAAGCGCCCGGCCAGTGGCGGCAGGTCTGTGCGCCCGAGCATTTCAAACACCGATCCGGTGGCAAGGGTTTTGCCCTGATCAATCACCACCATATGGTCGGCAAGACGGGCGACCTCGTCAATGGCGTGTGTGACATACAGAATGGGTATCTTGCGATGATCGCGCAGCCATTCAAGATAAGGCAGGATTTCCTGTTTGCGCGCGTGATCAAGGGCCGAAAGCGGCTCATCAAGCAGCAGCACATCCGGATTGGACAAAAGCGCCCGGCCCAGTGCGACGCGCTGCTTTTCCCCGCCAGACAGAAGATTGGGGCGACGGTCCATCAAATCCGCGATATCAAGCATCGCAAGAATGGCCTGTTGTTCGTCCTGCGGCAGTTTGTGCGGATTGCGGCGTGCGCCATAAAACAGGTTGTCGCGCACGGTTTTATGCGGGAACAGGCGGTTATCCTGAAACACACATCCCACCCGGCGTTCGCGCACGGCCAAGTTGATGCCACGCGAATGTTCAAACAGGACATGGTCATTAATCTGGATATGGCCCCGGTCCGGACGGACCAGCCCGGCAATCATATTGACCAGTGTTGTTTTGCCGCTGCCCGATGGACCAAACAGGGCGGTAATACCGGGTTCGGGAATATTGAATTCCGCCGCAAGCCGGAAGTCCTTGAACTGATGTTCGACATTTACACCGATGCTCATGACGCGGTCCTCTTGCGGATGCGGCGCAGCGCCAGTTCGGACAGAAGCAAGCCGGTAAAGGCGAGGCCAATGGAAAGGGCTGCAAGCCGTGCTGCCGCCAATTCACCACCAGGTGTCTGGATGGCGGTATAGATCGCAAGTGGCAAAGTACGGGTTTCGCCCGGAATGTTGGAGACGAACGTAATGATCGCCCCGAATTCGCCAAGGCTTGCGGCAAAGGCCGTGATCGCACCGGCAATGATGCCCGGAAGAGCAAGGGGCAAGGTCAATGAGAAGAACCGGTCTATGGGCCCGGCCCCCAAGGTTTCGGCAGCCTGATAAAGACCATGATTGACGTTCTCAAGGCTTAGCCGGATGGCGCGGACCTGAAACGGGAAGCTTACAATCGCCGATGCCAGTGCCGCACCTGTCCAGCTAAACACAAAGCGCAGATCGAAGGTTTCATAAAGCCAGGCGCCCAGCGGGGCACGGGTGCCCATGGCAATCAGCAACACATAGCCCATCACAACCGGCGGCAGGATCAGGGGCAGATGGACAATGGCATCCAGAATAAAACGCCCGGGGAACCGTCCCAGGGTCAGGGCGGTTGCGACAATAACCGCAAAGGGCAGGGCACAGGCAACGGCAACGCCAGAGATGCGCAAGCTTAGAAGCAGTGCCTCGATTTCGGCGGGGGTCAAGCTGATCATTGTTCGGGCACGGCTGCCTGCGTTGTTGCAAGGGGTCCAAAGCCATAGTCGGCAAAAATGCGGCCCGCGTCATCCCCCAAAAGCCATAACAGGAATTTCATTGCACCGGCTTCGGCCTGATCAGCGATCAGGGCCACCGGATAGGTGATGGCCGGGTGACTGTTTTCGGGGAAGGTTCCGATGATTTTGACCTTATCTGAAATGCCGGCATCGGTTTGATAGACAATGCCAAGCGGCGCTTCACCGCGTTCGACAAGTGCAAGGGCCGCGCGAACATTGTCAGCGCGGGCGAGCCTCGGGTTTGTGTCTTCCCAGTGCCCAAGTGATGTCAGCGCCTGCTTGGCATAAATCCCAGCCGGGACGTGGTCCGGGTCGCCGACCGCAATGCGGTCATCTGATCGGATCAGGGATGTCAGGTTGGTGGTCGCATCAATGGTGATCGGGCTAAGGGAACTGTCCGTGGGGGCGATCAGCACCAACCGGTTTGCCAGCAGGTCATAGCGGCTGGTGGGATTGATCAGGTCCTGCTCATCAAGCCAGTCCATCCATTTTTCGTTGGCCGAAATATAAACATCCGCCGGTGCGCCTGCGGCAATCTGGCGCGCCAATGTTGATGAGCTGGCAAGTGACAGGCGGATTGTATCCCCGGTTTTCTTTTCATAGGTGCTTGCTACGGTTTCGATGGCGTTGGTCATGCTGGCGGCAGCAAAGACCGTAATATCGCGTGCCTGGGCACTTGCGGACATGCTGACAAGTGCCAGCAGCGTGACAAGAAAAAGGGCGAATGCAGGTGAAGTTCGGCGCAGGGTTTGGGGCATGGGGACTGTTGCTCGGCTGTAACGGTGGTGGCGTTGCGGATCACTATAGCGAAAATCGCTGTGAAACAAAGGCATGAGGGCGATTGCCTTTGTAACGTGCCGATAAATGACAAGGCCCGCCGGGTGGCGGGCCAAAGATCAGAAGTGTTTGTCCGGATGATGATTACGAACAAACAGCTGCGCGCAGTGGCTCATCCGGACCCATATCAAACCATTCATCCATATCAGTCGGGAAGCCGTTGTCATCAAGTGCTGTTTCCGGCGTGATATAGCCACGACGACCTTGCGCACAATCAACAAGATGCGTCAGCGCCAGCGTTTCACCGCCCTTGCGCAAAAGCAGCGTCATGACGCGCTTTTGATCAGGGTTTTCGGGATTGGCGACCAGCTTGTCGTGATCAATTGCGGTAAAGCGGTTGGTTGGCGCGGAAACAAGTGTCCAGGGTGCGAAGATGTTTTCGTCGGTGAATGTCTGGATGACACTGATGTTTTGCGGCAGGCGGGCTTCGTAACGGTCAAACCAAGTGTATTCATCCCAGATCATGTAGCCAAACATCGCAATCGCCGCGACAAAGGGGATGACATATTTCGGTGCTTTACGGCCCCAAAGTCGGAACAGCAGCATGACCACACCAGCCGATGCAAACCCGACAACAACTGTCGTGAAGATGAAGACGTACATTATGCTGGTGGCTCCCGAATTACTGTTATTGTTGGTGGGGCAATTTTTGAGCCCTGATAACCGATTAGCGCAGTATCCGGTCGAGCTCAAGTTCGCCTTTTGGATCACGGTTGGCGACCTGGGCCAGAAACAGGCCAGAGGCGGCAATGGCATCCGAAAGCGCATTATGCGCCCGGAAGGGCGGCAGGTTGTGATTTCGACGCAGGGTATCAAGGCGAAGGGCGCCGGCCTTCATCGGCTCCCCACTACGTCGGATGTCACGCAGCGCCAGTACAAGGGTATCAACCGTCGGAATTTGCAGCGGCGCACCAAAACAGCGTTTGCACGCCTGGCCAAGAAAGCCGAGTTCAATCGGTGCATGATGTGAAATCAAAACACGCCCGGCCATTTGCGGCAACAGATGTTCAAGGGCCGCCTCAATATTCGGGGCATCGGCGACGTCGCTATCGAAGATGCGATGCACAACGACCGAGCTTTCGCTGAGTTCCTTGGTGGGGCGGACCAGAATATGCTCGCAACTTGAAAAATCGACAGCGAGCTGGCGAATGATCACCCAGCCCAGGCTGACGATTTCTTCCTTTTTGGGATCAAGGCCCGTGGTTTCGAGATCAAGCGCAATGAATTCGGTTTCCATCACCGATCTTTCGGGATCGGCTGGCGGCACATCGTAATAGGTCCGCAAAGGCCCGGTGGCCTTGCGTTGGACAAAATCACGGTACAGGCGGCTATCAAGGATCTTTTCGCGCAAACCCATCTTGATCACGTCCCGCTTTTGCCAAAGGCGTGCTCAAGCGCGCTTTGCAGGTTCTTGATTACCGAGAACGCGTCTTTGAGATGGCTGCGCTCGAATGCTGACAGGCTTTCGGGTTGCAGGAAGTTATCAGGGGCCTCGCCGCGCCGGATTTGCCGGACCTGGTGTTTAAGGCGTGTGATGCTGATGAACTCAAACGCATCCAGAAGGTCAGATGCCCCCTGATTGCTGATCGACGGGAAGGCTTTGACGGCATTGAGACGTTCATAGGTGTTGATCGCCTCAACCCCGTTGGCAAGGGCATGAATGCGTGCCAAATCGACGATCGGCACAACGCCATTGTGTTTGAGATCAAGCGTCTTGTCATGCTCGCCGCCGCGGATCATGACGAAGTTTTTAAAGAAGCCAAGTGGCACATGATGGGTCAGCGCATTGCCGACCATATAGGCCTGGAAAATGCGGTTGTCCTTGGCCTTGGAAACGATCATGCGGTGCAGGTCATCAAACAGGCTTTTGGTGCCATGAACCGGGCGCAGATCAAACCAGACCGAACACAGCATCAGGGATTTTGGTTCCGGTTGTTCGATCCATTTATTAAAATATTGCTGCCAGGTGCGGGCCGGTTGGCGCCATTCATCGATCTTGGCCATCATATCGCCGGGGCAATAGACATAGCCGACCTTGTGCAACCCGTCACAGACGTAATCGGCCAGTTTCTTGAAATACGCACCGTGCTGATCAGGATCATAGGCGTCATCAATGATCAGGCAATTGTCCTGATCCGACAGGGCGGTTTGTTCCTGGCGGCCCTGTGATCCGCCGGCCATCCAGACATAGGGAACGGGTGGCGGACCAAATTCTTCTTCGGCAAGTTGCAGCAGGCGCGCGGTGGCAGCGTCCGAAAGCGTGGTCACGATATGCCCGGCATTATGGGATGTCGCGCCAGCTTCGATCAGGTGGCTGAGAAGTTCGGGGACCTGTTCAATGACCTTGGCCATTTCTGCAGGGTCGGTCAGCTTGCCGATGCGACCGGCCATGTAAACCGCGGACAGCGATTGGCGTGCAAGCAGGTTATTGGTGGTGATCATGCCGACCGCCTTGCCGTCCTTCATCACCGGCAGATGGCGGATATTATTGCGCGTCATGGTTAAAAGCGCGTCGAATGCGTACTGATCCGGCGAAATCGAGATCGGCTTCTCGGTCATGATGGCCGTTACCGGCTCGTCATAGCTACGGCCTTCGGCGACGACCCGGTTACGCAGGTCGCGGTCGGTCATGATGCCGGCAACGCCGTCATCGCCCTCGGTGATCAGCAGGCAGGAAACGCGTTCCTTGCTCATGAGCTGCCCGGCTTCGAGGATTGATGCCGATTTGTCGATGCTGACCAGATTACGGGCAATCAGGTCACTGACCTTTACACTCATCAGTTTGAGTTGATCGTCATCGCGGCTTTCAAGCAGCTGCATCCCGCTGCGCAGTCGATCGCCCCCCATCTGCGAGAAGAAATAGCTGAATTGCGGGTACTTGCCCGTCAGATCATGGAAATCCTTTTCGGGCAGCAGGTAACACAGGCTGTCTTCAAGGGTGGTGATGTTGTTGGCCGCCCGTCCGTTTTGATACATCGCTCGCACGCCAAAACACTCGCCCTCGGACAGGCGGGCAAGCAATTGCCCGTTCGGGTCACGGGTCTCTGTGCCGCCGGTGCGGATAATATAAAGATGAAGGCATTGTTGTTCGGGCGAAAGCACCTTAGTCCCGGCCCGGAAATAGCGGGCCTGCAGGCGTTTGGGCAGCGCATTTATTTCCGCATCGGGTAACAGATCGAACGGGTGATGTTGTTTCAGAAACTCGGCAATTTCTTCGAGTTCGATGCTCATGACTGCTTTCCTCCGCACGGGCGCGCCCTGAAATCATTGTTGCCTGACAAAGATCGAAAAGAAAAGCCCCCGGATCAAGGATCCGGGGGCTTGCAACAGTTTTTGGCAAACCGGTTGACCGATTAGTGGTCAACCGCGCCACCGGCCCCTTTCGGAACACGGATGTCTTCAATCATGTGCTGGATATGCTCTGGCGGCTCAGCAGTGACTTTCGACACAGCGAAAGCAACCACGAAGTTCAGAACCATACCAACCGCACCAATGCCTTCCGGCGAGATGCCAAACAGCCAGTTTTCCGGCGTGTTTGCAATGATCGGGTCGAAGAACACACCTTTATAGGCAAGGATATAGCCCATGGTGAAGATCAGACCGGTCAGCATGCCGGCAATCGCGCCTTCGCGGTTAACCTTCTTGGAGAAGATCCCCATGATGATAACCGGGAACAGCGAGGATGCGGCAAGACCGAAGGCAAAGGCCACCACCTGTGCAACAAAGCCCGGAGGATTGTAGCCCAGATAACCGGCAATCAGGATCGCTGCGGCAGCGGCAATACGCCCTGTCATCAGTTCCTGACCCTCTGTCATGTCTGGTGTGAAGGTACCTTTGAGAAGGTCATGCGAGATACTTGACGAAATCACAAGCAACAGACCGGCTGCCGTCGACAGGGCCGCAGCGATACCACCGGCTGCAACCAGGGCGATGACCCAGTTCGGAAGCTGTGCGATTTCCGGGTTGGCCAGAACCATGATGTCACGGTCAACCTTCAGCTCGTTACCAGCCCAGCCGAATTCGGCTGCCTTGGTGGCGAACTCTTCGTTTGCGTCGTTGTAGTACTGGATACGACCATCGCCGTTTTTGTCTTCAAACGACAGGAGGCCAGTGGCTTCCCAACGTTTCATCCAGTCCGGACGCTCTTCGAATACAAGGTTGCCTTCCGGATCGCCGACTTCGCCGGTCTGGATGGTTTCGGTCAGGTTCAGGCGGGCCATTGCACCAACTGCCGGAGCGGTGGTGTAAAGCAGCGCGATGAAGACCAGGGCCCAACCGGCCGAAGAACGTGCATCCCGGACTTTCGGAACGGTGAAGAAGCGAACGATAACGTGCGGCAGACCTGCGGTACCAACCATCAGGGCAACGGTGATCGCAAAGATATCAATCGTTGACTTGCTGGTGGTGGTGTATTCGAGGAAGCCGAGTTCCGTCACAACCTGATTAAGGCGATCAAGCATGAATTCGCCGGTGCCATTCACGGTCGAGCCGAATGCCAGCTGCGGCAGCGGATTGCCGGTCAGCTGGAAGGCAATGAAGATTGCCGGAATGGTGTAGGCGACAATGAGAACGCAATATTGCGCAACCTGGGTATAGGTAATGCCCTTCATGCCGCCAAGAACGGCATAGATAAAGACGATGCCCATGCCGACGATCAGACCGGTCAGCAGTTCGACTTCAAGGAAGCGCGAGAACACGATACCAACGCCGCGCATCTGACCTGCCACATAGGTGAACGAGATAAAGATCAGGCAGATAACAGCAACGATACGGGCTGCTTTGGAATAATAACGGTCCCCGATGAATTCCGGCACGGTGAATTTGCCGTATTTACGCAGATACGGTGCCAGAAGCATTGCCAGCAGGCAGTAGCCGCCAGTCCAGCCCATCAGGTAAACCGAGCCGCCATAGCCAAGGAAGGCAATGAGGCCAGCCATAGAGATAAAGGAAGCAGCCGACATCCAGTCTGCTGCGGTCGCCATGCCGTTGACGACCGGGTTAACACCTTTGCCAGCGACATAGAATTCGCCGGTGGTGCTTGCCTTGGCCCAGATCGCGATGCCGATATACAGCGCGAAGCTCAAACCGACGGCAATATATGTAAGGGTAGTAAGATCCATCTTGTCTGTCTCCCAGATCCTGCGTCAGTCGTCGTCTTCCTGGACGCCGAATTCGCGGTCCAGTTTGTTCATCTTGGCCACATAGACGAAAATCAATGCGACAAAGACGTAAATGGACCCCTGTTGAGCAAACCAGAAACCAAGCTGGAAGCCCGCTATTTCGATAGAATTGAGGGCATCGACAAACAAGATGCCGAAACCGTAGGAAACGATGAACCAGATCGCGACAAGCACCGAGACCAGTTTCACGTTTCTCTTCCAGTAGGCTGCGCTTTGTTCATCCATCGCGCGTCTCCTTCCTAGAAATGATAACTTTCCCTGCCGACATCATTTTTGAATTGTTTTTGCCGGCCGCATGAATAAGTGGCATCGAATGCATTGGGACACACTCATTGCCTGTAAAGGTCGATATCAGCTTTCGGGATTCGCCATAAGCTAATCATTAGTCGTATAGAACAGGGTGTTAGGGGCTTTGACGCCTGTGGCATGACTGAAAATAGTGACAGAAACCGGTCGGTTTTTATTGTGTGCGCTGCAGCATTTCAGGGTTGAACAAGCCATGCTGTTTCTGCCTAAAAAGTGACGTTTTCAGGGGGTAACTGACCGCGAAAGTGTTCTTTGCCGGTTTTTCGATGTGGAATCGTTGCAAGATTTGCCCGGTCGGGCCGGTAGTTTCGGGCTTCTGCGGTTTGAAGTTGTTAAGAGACAGCCTGTCGGTTACAAACGGGCACAGTATTTCAGGCACGCGCCTTGGGCGTGCCGTAGTGTTCCGGCCCGACGGGGCGGACCCAACGACTTTTGGATGGGGAATTTAATGGCATCCTACCAGTATATTTACGTCATGAAGGACCTGACCAAGATCCTTCCGGGCGGTCGCGAACTTTTCAAGGGCATCACGCTGTCCTTCCTGCCGGGCGTAAAAATCGGTGTTCTCGGGAACAACGGCGCAGGTAAATCGACCCTGCTGAAAATCATGGCCGGCATAGAGAAGGATTACGCCGGTGAGGCCTGGCCTGCTGATGGCGTCAATGTTGGCTATCTCGAGCAGGAGCCGCAGCTTAACCCGGAAAAAGACGTTCTCGGCAATGTCATGGAAGGCTGTGGCTCGATCGTTGACGATCTTGCGCGCTTCAACGAAATCAGCGGCAAATTCGCTGAGCCGATGACCGATGACGAGATGACAGAACTCCTTGCAGAGCAGGGCGAACTGCAGGAACGCATCGATGCGGCCAATGGCTGGGATCTGGAACGTACCCTTGAGATCGCGATGGACGCCCTGCGTTGCCCGCCCAAGGATGCAGACGTTTCCAAGCTTTCGGGGGGTGAGCGCCGTCGTGTGGCACTTTGCCGTCTTCTGCTCGCCAAGCCTGATATTCTGCTGCTTGACGAACCGACCAACCACCTTGATGCGGAATCGGTTGCGTGGCTTGAACGTCACCTTGAAGACTATCAGGGCACTGTCATTCTGGTCACCCACGATCGTTACTTCCTCGATAACGTCACGGGCTGGATTCTTGAACTTGACCGTGGTCAGGGCATCCCGTTTGAAGGCAACTATTCCTCGTGGCTGGAACAGAAGCAGAAACGTCTGGAACAGGAAGCCCGTCAGGAAGGCAGCCGTCAGAAACAGCTGGCAACCGAATTGGACTGGATCCGTCAGAACCCGAAAGGCCGCCAGGCAAAATCCAAGGCCCGTGTCCGTGCCTATGATGATCTTGTCGCCGAGGCCGCAAAAGCGGTTCCGGATTCGACCAAGATCGTTATTCCGATTGCCGAGCGTCTTGGTAATGAAGTCATCACCGCCGAAGGTCTGACCAAGGCCTATGGTGACAAGCTTCTGTTCGAGAACGTTGATTTCCGTCTGCCGCCAGGTGGCATCGTTGGTGTCATTGGTCCGAACGGTGCTGGTAAAACCACGCTGTTCAAAATGCTGACCGGCAGTGAAAGCCCGGATGCCGGTGATCTGAAAATCGGTGAAACCGTCAAGATGGGCTATGTAGATCAGTCGCGTGATTCGCTTGATGCGAACAAGACCGTCTGGCAGGAAGTTTCAGATGGTCTTGACGAAATCCTTCTGGGTAAGCGCCCGATGAGCTCGCGTGCTTATGTATCGCAGTTTGCCTTCAAGGGCGCGGACCAGCAGAAAAAAGTCGGTCAGCTTTCAGGCGGTGAACGTAACCGTGTTCATCTGGCCAAGATGCTGAAATCCGGCGCGAACGTCCTGCTACTTGACGAACCGACCAACGATCTTGATGTCGATACCCTGCGTGCGCTTGAGGAAGGTCTTCTCGAGTTTGCCGGTTGTGCTGTGGTTATCTCGCACGATCGCTTCTTCCTTGACCGTATCGCGACCCATATTCTTGCTTACGAAGGCAACTCGCATGTCGAGTGGTTTGAAGGCAACTATCAGGAATATGAAGCGGATTACAAACGCCGCTATGGTGAAGAGGCGAGCCGCCCGCACCGCATCAAATACAAGCCGCTTACCCGTTAAGCCAGGCTTTCGGTTTGAAATTAAAGGCCACTTTCGGGTGGCCTTTTTTTATGTCTGGACGATGGACCAAAACAAAAAAAAAGCCACCGTCGCGAGGATGGTGGCTTTTGTATCTGGTGGTGAAGACGGTCTTTTCTTAAAGGCCGGTCTTTGCCTTCAATGCTGCGGTCAGGGCGCTGACATCGTCATTGTTCTGCTGAATGACCGATGTGAACTCATCGCGCTGGGTGATTCCCATGCTCAGACCTTCGATGGAAACATCAATGATCTTGTAGCTGTCATCAAACACCCGCATCCGCCAGACGATGTTGACTGGCGGTCCGTCAGGACGGACAAACTGCGAGTCAACAAAGGTGTCCTTGTTCTTTTGGGTTTCATCGCCGACAACGAATTGTTCGCCGCTGAATTCCTTGAACTGGTTGGCGTAGTTCAGCGCCAGATAGTTCTGCAGCAGAACCGAGAACTCTTCGATTTCCTCTTTGGAGATCGAGCGCCAGTAACGGCCAAGCACAAAGCGCGAGACGACATCCATCGCAAAGTAGCGGTCCATCAGGGAGACGAACTTCTTACGACGGACCTCATCTGCGAGTGATTGGTCTGTCAGCTCGTTGATGGCCTGATCCGCCATGGTCTGAATGACGTCTGCGGCACTGGTTTCAACAGCGACTTCGGCAACGACATTGGAAGACGGGCTGTTTGCCAGAGAAGGAGTCGCCGAAGCTGCCGCGATGGCGATCATCGCAGCAGTTGGTATGGCGATCTTTATAATTGCCATGACGGGCTCTTATTCGCTTGCCGCGTCAACAGCCTCGTCGAAGTCAAAAGAGGCACTTTCGTCTTCAACAGCTGTTGTCGGTGCCGGGGCACCATTACGGATCAGCGCGTTGCGCTGCTGACGATACAGGCTACGAAGCGCTGCATAATAATCGATCGACGATTTCTGCAGTTCGTTCAGCTGATTGATCGTCGCATAACGCGTATGCAGGGCGGTGAGCCCGAGAGAACCCCAGTAAAGGGCTTCTGCGGTGTCGCTGTTTTCAGCGCCCCAGGTCAGCGGGTTGGCAACGTAATCAACGGCAATACCGGTCGTGTCACGCAGGTTGGACGGGCCAATCAGCGGCAGCACGATGTAAGGTCCGCCGCCAATGCCATAATGGGCAAGGGTCTGACCGAAATCTTCACGGCGATACGGAATGCCAAAGTCAGTTGCAACATCGTTGAAGCCAAGAAGGCCAATCGTCGAGTTCATGATGAAACGCTGGAACGAGGCAGCAGCCTGATCCGGATCACCTTGCAGCAACGCGTTGAAAGAGTTCAACGGTTCGTTGATGTTGCGCACGAAACTTTTGACGGATGTTTTGACGGGTTCCGGGGCAATGTCGCGGTACCACATTGCAGCGGGATACAGGACCATGAAATCGACTGCGCCATTGACGCCGTGAACAACACGGTTCACCGGTTCAAGCGGGTCGTAATCACTCGTGTCCTGAGCGGGTTCTGTCGATGCGCACGCGGTCAGCAAAGACAGCGATCCTGCGGCACAAAGCGAAAGCAAAGTTCGAAACTTCATTATTTTTAGCCAACCGATGTTCGATACACAGACTTCCCCTGACCCAAAACGTTTTTGGTGCGGGACACCAAAAAACGTTACCGATCAACTCCCTGCTCGCAAGGGCGACCATGTAACGCACACGCCTCAGATATCCATCTGGTTAGCATAGGGTGAATTTAAACACCAGCATACAAAAAGTTGATCGCGATCAAGCACTTTATGTGTGTGGCATTTGGGCAACATGTTTCACGGCGAAAATAGTCCTTGAACAAATATAAACATATCTTTATATCTTTCTCGTCGACGTGGAGGGCATTGAGATGGAACAGGTTCTGGCAAGATTGCGCGCAGCTGCCGAAGCAACGCGGCTTCGTTTGCTGGCGATCTGTGCCGAGTGTGAGCTGACCGTCAGTGAGATCACCCAGATCATTGGCCAAAGCCAGCCACGTGTATCGCGACATCTTAAGCTGTTGTGTGAAGCAGGCTTGCTGGTGCGTTTTCGCGAAGGCACCTGGGTTTTCTATCGTACACCGCATTCCGGTCCGGGGGCGGACCTTGTTCAGCCTGTTCTCGATCTTTTGCCCGAAGATGACGAAACGCTATCGCTTGACCGTGCGCGCCTTGACCAGGTGAAGGCCGAGCGTGAGAAAATCGCCACTGAATATTTCCGCGCGAATGCCGAAGACTGGGATCGGATCAGGTCCCTGCATATTGATGAAGCCGTGGTGGAAAAGGCGTTGCTAGACGCCGTGGGTGATTTGACGGGCGGTCGCATTCTTGATGTCGGTACCGGTACAGGACGTATTCTTGAGCTGCTTGGGCGCAATGCTGAAGAGGGCGTTGGTGTTGACATGTCCCGCGAAATGTTGGCGGTGGCGCGTGCGCGCCTGCAACGTGCGGACTTGTCTAATTGCCTCGTTCGCCAGGCAGATATGTATCAGCTGCCTTATCCGGGCGGCATGTTCGATGTGGTGACCCTGCATCAGGTTTTGCATTTCGCAGAGAAGCCCGAGGCCGCCCTTGCCGAAGCCGCAAGGCTTCTGGCGCCGGGCGGCAAGCTCGTGATCGTCGATTTCGCCCAGCACGAGCATGAGGAATTGCGTGAGGAACATGCGCATCGTCGACTTGGCTTTGATGACGGATCGATCAATGCGTGGTTCCGCATCAACAAGCTTGAGCCCGACAATGTGATCAGCCTGCCCGGAAAGCCACTGACGGTGCGGATCTGGTCAGCGCTCCCGGCAAGGGATCAGGCGGCAGATAAACCAGAAAACAGTTCTGAAAAGGCAGCGGAATAGCGCGCAGCTTTTTGAAACAGCAAGACGATAAGACCCGACCCAAGGGGCCAGAGCAGTAAAAAGCCCACAGGGAAAGCGAAGACAGGATTTAAATATTGATATGATGACGGTTCAGGAAATCAAGGCAGTACGCAAAAACCTCAAGGTTTCATTCGAATTCTTCCCGCCGAAAACCGAGAAGATGGAAGAAACCATGTGGCGGTCAATCCGTCGGCTTGCGCCGCTCAATCCGTCTTTTGTCTCTGTGACCTATGGGGCAGGCGGTACCACGCGTGGCCGCACTCATGGCAGCGTAACCCGGATCCAAAAGGAAACCGGCATTCCGGCAGCGGCCCACCTGACCTGTGTCGGCCACACCAAGGAAGAGATTGATCAGATCGCACGCAGCTATTGGGATGAGGGGATCCGTTCGATCGTTGCGTTGCGCGGTGATTTGCCTGATGCCGGTGACAAGTATGAGCCGACCCCGGGTGGGTATGCCTATGCGGTTGATCTGGTCGCGGGGCTTAAGGAAATTGCTGATTTCGATATCTCGGTTTCGGCTTATCCCGAAACCCACCCGGATGCGCCGAGTGCAGATTTCGAGATCGAGTATCTCAAACGCAAGATCGATGCCGGTGCAAACCGGGCGATCACCCAGTTCTTCTTTGATAATGAAACCTACCTTCGCTTCCGGGACAAATGCGTGGCTGCGGGGATTGATGCGCCGATTGTTCCGGGCATCTTGCCGGTCACCAACTTTGCCTCGCTCTTGAATTTTGCGGGCATGTGTGGTGCTTCTGTACCGCAGCGTTTGCATTGGCGGTTCGAAGGTCTTGATGAAGACCCCGATACACGCCGAATGGTTGCATTCCATGAGGCGATTTCACAGGTAGAAGGTCTGATCAGCGAAGGTGTGACCGACTTCCATTTCTATACGCTTAACCGTGCCGAACTGACCTATGCCATCTGTCATGCGCTGGGCATTCGCGGGCCTGAACTGGCTGCAGCCTGATCGCCCCTTTTGCTTTGACCGTGACGCGTGACAAATTGACTGGATGAAAATGATGAATGATCGCAAGGAACGCATTGCCCTGCTGCGCAAAAAGGCCGAGGAAAAGATACTGATCCTTGATGGCGCAATGGGCACGATGATCCAGAAGCACAAGCTGACCGAGGAAGATTATCGCGGTGAACGCTTTGCCGGCTGGAAACAGGATGTGAAGGGCAACAACGATCTTCTGTCCCTGACCCAGCCCGACATCATCAAGGACATCCATCTGCAATATATCGCAGCCGGTGCTGACCTGAACGGGACCAACACCTTTAGCGCGACCACGATTGCCCAGGCCGATTACGGCATGGAAGATCTCGCCTACGAGATCAATTACGAAAGTGCCAAGATCGCCCGTGCGGCCTGTGATGAATGGGAAGCATCCCATCCGGGCGATGTTCGCTTTGTCAACGGTGCCATCGGCCCGACCAACCGTACCGCTTCGATTTCACCGGATGTGAACAATCCGGGCTTCCGTGCGATTACCTTTGATCAGCTTAAAGAGGCGTACAAGGAAGCAGCCAACGGTTTGCTTGATGGTGGGGCGGACACGCTTCTTGTTGAAACCATCTTCGATACGCTCAATGCCAAGGCAGCCTTGTTTGCCATTGATGAAGTTGTCGAGGAACGTGGTGAAGATGTGCCTGTGATGATTTCGGGCACCATCACGGATGCATCGGGGCGTACCCTGTCGGGCCAGACGACCGAGGCATTTTATAACTCCGTCCGTCACACCAAGCCGTTCTCGATCGGGCTCAACTGCGCGCTGGGTGCGGCACAGCTGCGTCCCTATGTGCAGGAACTTTCGCGCATTGCCGAATGCCGCGTGTCGGTTTACCCGAATGCCGGTCTGCCGAACGAATTTGGCGAGTATGATCAGTCAGATTCCGAAATGGCAGCCCTGGTCAAGGAGTGGGCTGACGAAGGGATGATTAATCTCCTGGGCGGCTGCTGTGGTACGACGCCACCACACATCAAGGCGATTGCCGATGCCGTTGCCGATGACAAGCCGCGCACCGTGCCGACGTTTGAGCCGCGTATGCGTCTTTCCGGCCTTGAGCCGTTTGATGCCGCGTAACCCCGATATTGATTGCTGAAAAGAGATCGAAAAGACCCATGACCGACATTTCCAGATTTATCAATATTGGTGAACGAACCAACGTTGCCGGATCGATCAAATTCAAGAAGCTGATTGTCGAGGAAGATTACGATTCAGCGCTTGAAGTCGCCCGCCAGCAGGTCGAAAACGGCGCGCAGATCATCGACATCAACATGGATGATGCCATGCTTGATGCCGAAACGGCGATGGTCAAGTTCATCAACCTGATCGCGGCGGAACCCGACATCGCGCGTGTGCCCATCATGGTCGACAGTTCCAAATGGAACGTGATTGAAGCGGGCCTCAAATGCCTGCAGGGCAAGGGCATCGTTAACTCGATCAGTCTGAAAGAAGGCGAAGAGCCCTTTGTTGCGCAAGCCAAGATGCTGCGCCGCTATGGCGCGGCAGTTGTCGTCATGGCCTTTGATGAAAAAGGTCAGGCCGATACGGTTGATCGCAAGTTTGAAATCTGCAAACGCAGCTATGACGTGCTGGTCGAGAAAGTCGGCTTCCCGCCGGAAGACATCATTTTCGACCCAAACATCTTTGCCGTCGCAACCGGTATCGAAGAACACGACAATTACGCGGTCGATTTCATCGAGGCGTGCCGTCTGATCAAGAAACATCTGCCCTATGCCAAGATTTCCGGCGGTGTTTCAAACGTGTCCTTCTCGTTCCGTGGCAACAACCCGGTGCGTGAAGCGATGCATTCGGTGTTCCTGTATCACGCCATCAAGGCGGGACTGGATATGGGCATCGTCAATGCCGGTCAGCTGGTTGTTTACGAGGAAATTCCCGAAGAACTGCGCGAACGCGTTGAAGACGTCATCCTCAACCGCCGTTCGGATGCGACCGACCGGTTGCTGGAAGTGGCCGAGAAATACAAAGGCACGGGCGGG
Organism: Thalassospira sp. ABD4_177; assembly: GCF_056160125.1. Classification (NCBI taxonomy): domain Bacteria; kingdom Pseudomonadati; phylum Pseudomonadota; class Alphaproteobacteria; order Rhodospirillales; family Thalassospiraceae; genus Thalassospira; species Thalassospira sp. ABD4_177. Next base: position 427,678 of record NZ_JBSWWO010000003.1, read on the forward strand.
CCCGAGAAAAAGGCCGACCTTGAATGGCGCAAAAAGCCGGTCAATGAACGTCTGGCACATGCGTTGATCAACGGTATTGCCGAATATGTCGAAGAAGATACCGAAGAAGCCCGTCAACAGGCCGACAAGCCACTTCATGTGATTGAAGGGCCGCTGATGGATGGCATGAACATCGTTGGTGACCTGTTTGGTGCCGGCAAGATGTTCCTGCCCCAGGTGGTGAAATCCGCCCGTGTGATGAAAAAGGCCGTCGCCTATCTGATCCCCTTCATTGAAGAGGAAAAAGACGGTAAACACGAAACCAATGGCAGAATCCTGCTCGCGACCGTTAAGGGCGATGTGCATGACATCGGCAAGAACATCGTGGGCGTGGTTCTGCAATGTAACAACTTCGAGGTCATTGACCTTGGCGTGATGGTGCCGACCCAGAAAATCATCGAAACCGCCAAGGCCGAAAATGTCGACATGATCGGCCTTTCGGGCCTGATTACGCCGTCGCTTGAGGAAATGACCTATGTCGCGGCCGAGATGGAACGCGAAGGACTTGATATCCCGCTTCTGATTGGCGGCGCGACAACATCAAAGGTCCATACCGCGGTCAAGATTGCGCCGAACTATCTGAAATCATCGGTGGTTTACGTGATCGACGCATCGCGTGCGGTCGGTGTTGCAAGCCAGCTTCTGTCCGAGACACATCGCGAACGCTTTGCGACGGAAATTCGCAATGAATATGTGGCGATGGCTGAAAAGCATGCCGCACAGCAGCTTCAGAAAAAGCGTTTCTCGATTGTTGATGCGCGGGCCAACAAGGCGCAGCTTGATTGGGATAACTTTGAGGCACCCGTGCCGCTCAAGCCGGGGATTACCCTGTTTGAGGAGTTCGACCTTGAAGAGCTTCTGGAACGCTTTGACTGGAAACCGTTCTTTGAAACCTGGGAACTGCATGGCCGTTTCCCCGATATCCTCAAGGACGAGAAGGTCGGCGAAACCGCGCGCGGACTGTATGAAGACGCGCAGGAAATGCTCAAGAAAATCATTGCCGAAAAATGGTTCAAGCCAAAGGCGGTGGTTGGTCTGTGGCCGGCCAACTCGGTCGGTGATGACATCGAAGTTACCCCGGCCCCGGATCACAATGAACCGGTGATGCTCCATACCCTGCGTCAGCAGATGTATCGGGAAAACAACAAGCGCCCGAACCGGGCATTGGCCGATTACATCGCGCCAAAAGACAGCGGCAAGACCGACTATATCGGTGCCTTTGTTGTGACGGCCGGGCCGGAAGTCGAAGAAATCGCCAGCAAGCTTGAAGCCGAGCATGACGATTACAACGCCATTCTGGTCAAGGCCCTTGGTGACCGCTTTGCCGAGGCCTTTTCCGAGCGTATGCATGAAAAGGTCCGTAAGGAACTTTGGGGCTATGCCCCGGATGAGGCGCTTGGCAATGATGATCTGATTGCTGAAAACTATCGCGGTATTCGTCCGGCGCCGGGCTATCCCGCATGCCCGGAACACACCGAAAAGGGCATTCTTTGGGATCTGCTTGATGCGGAAAAGAATGTTGGTGTGTCACTGACCGAAAGCTATGCCATGACGCCGACCGCATCGGTCAGCGGTTTTTATTTCGCCAATCCGGATGCCAAATATTTCGGCCTTGGCAAGATTGAGCGCGATCAGGTGGAAAGCTATGCCGAGCGCAAGGGCATGACCCTGGCAGAGGCAGAGCGCTGGTTGGCGCCGAACCTGAATTACGATCCGCGTCAGGCGAAATAATCGTCGTTCCGGTTGCAAGGAAAAGCCCCGCAGACTGCACTCTGCG
>NZ_JBSWWO010000004.1:0-117982 GCF_056160125.1 Thalassospira sp. ABD4_177
TTCATCTCAAGTGCGGGGAAATATAACGATCCGCACGCAATTTGTAGCGCTAAGTCTTGTTGATTTTTATGATCGGTGGAACGATCAGGTTATCAGTTTGCGACCAGGCCCGGTGATGGAAATCGAGATCCATGTCAAACTTGCTATAGTCGAACGGAATAGGGCAGTTTTCGCCACTAATCGTGCTCTCCAATCGGTCAACACAGGCCTCGATTGACATATGGTCACGTATGAAGTCTGACCGTTCCTGGACGGCTGCAGTGTCTGGGCCGTTTTCTATGAAATGAGAAACGCGCTCAAACAGGTCTTCCATCGATGGAGAGAGAAATTCGTCTCCATACATGCCTTCGCTTATTCGGTGCCCGAAAATGGGTAGTCCGAGGCTCATCGCGTTTACGACGGAAGAGCCGCCACCTTCGGGGAAGCTATCAATATACGCGGTTGCGTTTGCCATGAGGGCAAGCGTCGTTTGGCGGTCTGTTGGTCCAAGGACTGACAGGTTTCCACGTGCCGCGTCGGATAGCTTTTGAAAAGAGGGCGCATCGCCAGGGCCGACAATAAGCAGTTTTTGCTTCTTTTTTCCACACAGGAACTCGACAAAATCGATAAATTGGGTGTCGCTATTCAGTCGGTATTTGTTTCGGGTGCCGACAGAAACAAAGTATGGGGTGTCGGGTTTCAGGTCGCCTAGATTCAGTGCGCTTAGGGCTGTTCTGTCAATGGATGCTGCGGGAATACCGAGAAAAGACTGGGACTTTGGTGAGCGGTACTTCGCAGTGGAAAGCCAGCTGGCAGCTGTTACCTCAAGAACCGCTGAACACTGCGCAGGCCCATAGCTAAAGTGGATGTTGGCGTGGTTAACAAAAAAGCATGGAATTCCATTTTGTTCCGCGAGCATTGCGGCTAACGTAGCGACGATGTCATCGGGGTTGATATGCAAGACGACAGCTTTGCTTTGCAGGAATTGTTTCGAGAGTTCAAGCAGTTGCGGAAGTCCGTTGTCTGGAAAAGATTTAAGCATAACCCCGGATTGTTTTATCTCGTCAATGACTTTTGGTGTTGCTCTCTTGGTTATGAAGAGCTCCACTTCCCGGCCTCGGGACTTTTGTTCCTTCACGATATTCAGGCATAGCGGTGTGTGCCCGCCTGTGTCATGCCCTTCGGATATGACGTGAGTAATCATTGTCGGGTTTTCGGCGCGCGCCAAGTCTTTGAGATGAGGCAGTGCGAGTTTGAAAATATGGTTTTCTACAGCCTTGTTTTCCCAACGGTCTGTCAGGTTAAACCAGTGAAAGTGACCGTATTGCTGGGCAATATTAAGTAGTTGGGATGTATCTGTTGACGCGAGCATCGCTTGCATCAACGTGCCATCAATTTTTTTGACCAGCTGATGTTTTTGATCTGACGTCACCGCTGTTTTCTCCCAAGCATAGGTTGTTATCGGATCTGGGTTTATCCGACAAATTCACGGATTGCCGAAGTTACCAGATCACACTGTTCTGTCGACAGGTGCGGACCGATGGGCAGGCTCAGTACTTGCTCAGCAAAGGTCTCGGTTTGTGATAGATTGTAGGCGTCAAACGCTCTGTCTGAGTATGCGGGTTGTTTGTGAGGCGGAATTGGGTAGTGGATTAGGGTGCCGATACCCAGTGCATCCAGATGTTTTTGAAGTGCGTTACGGTTCTGGTGCCTTATGACAAACAAGTGCCAAACGCTTTGCGCCCAATCCGGCGTGAACGGAAGAACCAGTGATGATTGTTTCAATTCACTGACATAACGGTTTGCCAGTTCTCTGCGGTAACTGTTCCACTTGTCAATATAGCGGAGCTTGACGTTCAGAAAGGCTGCCTGAAGAGGGTCTAGGCGGCTATTGTGTCCAAGGATTTCATGGCGATATTTCTCCCTCGACCCATAGTTTCTGAGCATCAGTACCCTATCGGCAAGGGCGTCATTGTTTGTTGTGATGGCGCCAGCATCACCAAAGGCACCAAGATTCTTGCCCGGATAAAAACTCCATGCTGCGGCGTCACCGATTGAGCCGACCTTACGTTCTTTGTATTTTGCACCATGCGCTTGTGCGGCATCTTCGATGACGCGGATACCATGATGCGCCGCAACTTCCAGGATTGGCGTCATGTCCGCTGGTTGACCATAAAGGTGAACCGGAATGATGGCCTTTGTTTTACTGGTTATCGCAGACTCAACACGGTCGGGGTCCAAATTGTAGGTGCGTTCGTGGACTTCAACGGGGATCGGCTTCGCCCCAACGTTCGATACCGCAAGCCAGGTGGCCATGAATGTATGCGAAGGAACAATAACTTCATCACCGGGGCCAATATCAAAGCCCTGAAGAATCAGGGTCAATGCGTCCAGTCCGTTGGCGACCCCAAAACAATGGGATGTTTCGCAGTATTGGGCGAAGTTGCTTTCAAAATTGGAAACTGTTTCACCGAGGATGTATGACCCTGACTGCATTACGTGTTGGTATGCATCATCCAGTTCTGTTTGAAGTTCCAGATATGTTTGGCGTGGATCAAGAAAGGGTACGCTCATTGAGCGGTTCCCCGTGCTTGCAAATAGGTCTGATAGTCTCTGTGGTAGTCTTCTTCGTCGTAACGATTGGAAGCTAAAACCATGCATACCGAGCCAGAGGAAAAGTTATCCAGTTCGCGCCAGATCATGGGGCAAATGTAGAGACCCTGATAAGAGCGGTTTAAGTGAAAGCGTTGTTTCTCGGTGCCGTCGTCGATCAATATGTCAAAGCTTCCTGACATGGCTACGATCAGCTGATGCAAATCTTTGTGGGCGTGGCCGCCTCGTGTTGCGCCGCCGGGAACATCATAGAGGTAATAGACGCGCTGAATATCAAACGGGATATGATTATTGCCCTCAATGAATGTCAGGTTTCCTTGCGCATTCGAGATTTTAGGCAATTCAATGATCTTGCAGTTATGAATACTCATCCTGGATCGGGGCCCCGGTTGCGTTCGGTTGCGACTTTATTTGTACCAGTATGGCGCTTTCAATAGCAAAGGCAAAAACTTAACGATTAATTCTAAGGTTCGGTGTAACAACAAATATCAACGTTGTGCGGAAGTTTGACGGAGGTCGGGACATGACGGCGATTCTTCTCGGCGCAGCCGGGACAGGCACGTCATTTGCTATTGCAAGCAGAATTCGGGCGGTTTGGGGTGATGAAGTTCGAATTATCTCTGTGGATATCAATCCACCAGAGTTAGTAACGACGTCGCTTCTCTCTGATGCATTTATTCAAGTTCCTCTAGCGAATAGCCCTGAATACGAGCATTGCATACGCAGTATTTTGACGTCTGAAGACATCGATGTGTATGTCCCGATATTGAATGAAGAGCACCTTGTCGCGCAAAATATAATTGGTGATTTGGCTTTTGGAAATCTGGATATCTGGAGTTCAGAGCTATACGCCAAATGTACAGATAAAGACTTTGCCGATCAGTTTCTCAACAGCATCGATGTGTCGACCCCGGAAAGCGTCGACCTCTCGCAATCGAATTTAGATACAGCGTGTTTTGTTAAACCACGCAACGGATTTGGGAGCAAAGGCGCGCGCAAAGTCTCTGTTGCTGAGCTAGGTGCACTTTCGAGCTCAGAGCTTGAAAGTCTGATTGTTCAGGAAGTCTGCGAAGGGCCCGAGGTTACAGTCGATAGTTTTTACGATGCGAAGGCAGACGTGTCATTTGCGTATTGCCGTGAGCGGATTGAAACGAAGTCTGGTGTGTGCACTAAGGCGCGGGTATTCCTTGATCCAGAACTTGCAGAGATCGCCAGGAAAATCGGCAAGGGATTGCAGCAGCGTGGCACAATCTGTTTCCAGGCGATGAAGGGTCAAGGCGGATGGGTGATAACGGACCTGAATGTAAGGTCCGGTGCTGGAACAGCAATCACATGTAGTGCAGGATTTGATGTGCTGGCTGCGGCATTTGCGTGCCGAACGAAGCAGGATTACAGCCGATTTGTTCGGCAAATCGAGGAAAACGAAGAGTTCATTGTCACCAGGCAATATGCCGAGTTCGTAATGGTACATCGTCGATGATTTTTGCATTCGATCTTGATGGTACCCTTATAACTGCGCGCCAGCGACAGATGACACTTTTGCGAGCGATAGCAAGAAGCTTTGACATAGAACTGGATTGCAGTGCGATATGGCGCAGGAAGCGTGAAGGCCTGTCGACGCAGACGGCCTTACAGGAGGTCGGGATAAGTGAAGCAAAAGCAGCCAATATCGCTCGCGCATGGCTTCAGAATGTCGAGACACCATTTTGGTTAAGTCTCGATACACTTTTTCTCGATACAGTATCTGCACTAGAGAGTTTTAGAATAAGCGGTAATAAACTGATTTTGCTTACTGCACGGCAAAACAGATATTTGCTTTTGCAGCAACTTTTGCGCCTCGGGATCCGCAGGTGCTTCGATTGTATTGAGTGTGTGTCGCCTTTTACTGCGATCGATCAGAAGGCTGGTATCCTGTCCAGTCACGACTTTGCCTGTTTTATTGGCGATAGTGAAACAGATTTCAATGCGGCCAAAAGGGCTGAAATACCTTTTTACGCGGTTTCTACAGGGCAACGTTCAGCGACGTTTCTTTCCGATCAGGGAATAGCAAATGTACATGGCAATTTACATGAAGTTAGAGACGCTATTTTCGCGACCCGCTTTGGATAAATGATCACTAGTTAAGCGCATCAGAGGAGATACACCATGGATGCCGAGGAAAAAAGCAGACTTGAGCACATCGCAAATAACTCCCTCTACGACAAGGGCGCAAACGCTGCGACAATCCACTATGAGTTCGAGGTATTTCGAAGGTTTGTGTTGCCGGGCAGTATTCTTGAAATGGGACCGGCTGAAGGTTTGATGACTGGGCATCTGGTTGACCTTGGTCAAGAAGTTGTTTGTGTGGATGGATCAGAATTCTTCAGCCAGCGTTTGAAAGAAAAATACCCGTCTGTAGAGGTCATTACGTCCCTTTTTGAGGACTTTGAGACTGATCGCAAATTTGAGAACATCGTTTTGGGTCACGTCCTTGAACATGTAGATGATCCGGTTCAGATCCTCGAGGTTGCAAAGAAGTTCCTTGCGCCGAGCGGCATTTTGTTTGCCGCTGTCCCGAATGCACGGTCCCTTCACCGTCAGGCTGGAGTCATTATGGGACTCTTGCAGGCTGAGGACGAGTTAAACGAACTTGATAAACATCACGGTCATCGTCGCGTTTTTAATCCGGAAAGTTTCCGTCAGGCGTTCTATCAGTCGGGATATAACATCGATTATTTTGGTGGTTATTGGATGAAGCCAGTCGCCAACAGCCAAATTGAAGCGAACTGGACCCCGGAAATGCTCGAGGCCTTTATGAAGCTTGGAGAGCGCTATCCCGATATTGCTGGCGAGATTTACGCCGTGGCATCCAATAAATAAACTCTTCCGACCAGCGGAAACTCTTTTATGACCCATCCTACTACCTATAACATCTGCATCGTCCAGCCGACCGGTTACATCCATTCGATGGCGTTTGCCGAGCTGGCGGAGCTTTTGATGTATTCGATCCAGGAAGCCGGGCATCCGGCACAAATTCAGACCAATCAGTTTGTGCAAGGGGCCGTCAATATCATCGTCGGGGCGCATTTGCTTGATGTTTCGGCGTTGCGCGCGGTGCCGGAAGGATCGGTTATCCTTAATACCGAACAGCTGACCGGTGTTGGTGAGGCCTGGCGCGGGCAGTTGACAGGCTGGTTCCAGTCAGGTCTGGAAATCTGGGATTACAGCCCGGCGAATATCGAGGTTATCAAGGCCCTTGGCGTGGAAAATGTGCGCTATCTGCCGATCGGCTATCAGAAAGAGCTACAGCGCATCGACATTACCGTTGAGCAGGATGTTGATGTTCTGTTTTATGGTTCGGTCAACGAACGTCGACGCGCAATTTTTAACGAGATCGAGGCGCGTGGGCTTAATCTTAAGGTGCTGATGGGCGTTTATGGCAAGGAACGCGATCAGTGGATTGCACGATCAAAGGTGATCCTGAACCACCATTACTATGAGAGCCAGATTTTCGAGATCGTGCGGGTGTCCTATCTTTTGACCAACGCCAAGGCCGTTGTGGCCGAGATCAACCCGGAAACAGTTATCGAGGATCGGTTCCGCAAAGGGGTCGTCGATGTCCCGTATGACGGATTGGTCGATGCAGTAAGCGACCTGATTGCCGACCCGATCCGGCAAAAGGCGCAGCAGCGCCGGGCCCTGAACAGCATCATCAAATATCCCCAGGTCGACTTCACCAAACCGCTTCTGGAATTCATGCACTAAGGCAAATGAAATGACCCAGCCACGCACGCGCCTAAGACCTGTTGCGGGTTTTGTGTGTGGCTGGTTCGTGCTTGCCTGCGTCTCGGTGATTGCGCTGAGCCCACCTGCGGTCGCGCAAAACCTGTCACAGGTTCTCTATCGTTTTGAAAACCGCGTACTGACGTTGGGGCGTTATGGGGCGGTGGCCGTGTTTCAGGAGCGGCTTTTTGCGCGGGCGGGGAATTGTTCGGGTAAGTCTGCCAGCAGCTATGGCACGCCGGACGGGATTGTCGGGGCGAAGACGCGTCAGGCGATCATTGATCTGCAGCCGTGTTTGAATGCGTCGGTGCGCGCGGCTGTGGGAGCCGAGAGTTACGGGGCAATCACCGTGGGGCTCTGGCGGGTGTTGATGCCAGCCCAGTTCCCGCCACCTGATACGATCACACGGGCCAACCATCTGACCTTTGCGCTGGAAGGCACGGACTATGACGTCATTCAGTTCAATTTCTGTCAGTCGAAAAATCCGCGTAGCGGCAAGACCTTTCTAGAAGGTGATCCCTATTGCCATACAAATGATCCGCGCGCCTATTTGACATGGGGACCACGTGGCGCCACTGCCGGGGCAGGGGCGGAAATTCAGCAGATCCTGTTTGCCGCCGAGTGGGCCAATCCCGGATTGCTGCAAAACGTGTTTGGCCCGTTTACCGAAGACATGCATCGTCTGGCGCTTGGTAATAACGATGCGGCCTTTGATGTGCTCTGTGCGATCTGGGTCGATGACGCGAAACGTAAGGCATTTGAACAGCGGTTTTCTGCCTATGGCGCGCGGCCGGAAGTGCAGGACGCGTACCATCGGGTCTATGACGCCGCCAATGCCGATGGCGGTAAAATAGCGCGATTTTTCAAATTGTACAACGCCATAAAGCCGGTGATAAAGCGCGATCCGACCGAGATTGATCTGGCCTTTTTCATCGACCGCGCCACCCATGGATCCGTGCCGCCAGGCGATATCGGTCCGCTTGTTGATCGCATGACGAAGTTCGCCACCCGAACGCGCAATGTGCCAAGCCCGGGCGAACTTCGCAAACAACTGGCCGCCTGGTTGCCAACCCACCATAAATATAATGACCGGTTGGCGCGCGATGCGATTTTTCTGGTCGATGACCCGGATGTGGTTTTATCAGATGCCCATCGCCGCATGTGGTTGCAACGATCTGGCTTGAAGGCCAGTGACTTTGGCCTGTCAGACAGCCGATATTTGGCAAGCTATCCGGTGGCCGCCCCCACGGGATATGAGAAGATCGAGAAGTTCTATACCGTTTTGCCCGAAGATGCGCGCGCCTGTCCCGACACCGTGCGTCGTGCACGCAAGAAATAGGCGAGGGTGATCTGTGCGCATGAGCAAAGCGCATGGGAATGTTGCAGATTATCAGGGATATTTGCCGCCTAATTGCTTGCATCTCGGGGGCTTGTTTGCCAACATCCGCGCGTTATCAATACCCGCCAATTTGCGGGTGCCTAACTCGGAGCAAGATTTGATATGAGTGACGTTAAGGTCAAAGTCGGAATTCTCGGTGCCAGTGGCTATACCGGGGCGGAACTGCTTCGCATTCTTGCGCATCATCCAGCTTCGGAAATCACCCTGTTGACCGCAGACCGACGCGCCGGACGTCCGTTTGGGGAAGTCTTCCCGCATCTTGCCCATATTGATCTGCCGACCATGATCAAGATCGAAGACGCTGACTGGTCGACCGTAGATCTGATTTTCTGCGCACTGCCGCATGGCACGACCCAGGAAGTTATTGCCGGTCTGCCCGAACATGTAAAGGTCGTGGATCTGTCGGCAGACTTCCGCCTGTTTGATCCGGCAACCTACAAGGAATGGTATGGCGCGGAACACGCGGCACAGGACCTGCAGAAGGAAGTGGCCTATGGCCTGACCGAACTGCACCGTGAAAAGATCAAGTCGGCCCGCGTGGTTGCCAATCCGGGCTGCTATCCGACCCCGGTGCAGCTTGCCCTGGCACCGCTTCTTGAAGGCAAGATGGTGCATTCAGATGACATCATCATTGATGCCAAATCCGGTGTCACCGGTGCTGGCCGTTCGCCCAAGGAAATGACCCTGTTTGCCGAAGTGACCGAGGGCATTCATGCCTATGGCACCGGCGGGCATCGTCATGCACCCGAGATCGAGCAGGGCCTTGCCTGGGCGAGTGGCAATGATGTTGTGGTGAACTTTTCCCCGCATCTGATGCCGATGAGCCGCGGTATCCTTGAGAGCATCTATGTCAAAATGACCGACGGCACGACGCCTGAGGATATCCAAGCCGCCCTTGAAAAGCGTTTTGCCGATGAGCCGTTCGTCCGCATCCTGCCATTCGGTGTGACGCCACAAACCCGCCATGTGCGCGGGTCGAACTATGTCCTGATGGGCGTGGTCAAGGACCGTGTGCCGGGCCGTGTGATCATTGTTGCGGTTGAAGACAACCTCGTCAAAGGCGCATCCGGTCAGGCGGTTCAGAACATGAATGTCATGCTCGGCCTGCCCGAAACCATGGGCCTTGAGATCGAGCCGCTGTTCCCGTAACAGCCGGTTAAAACAGAATTCAATAAGGACGCCATTTTGTAATGGCGTCTTTTTTGTGCCCAAGGCCTGCCGGCTCAACACGATTTCTAGTTAAGCTCGTCCGATGGGGTGATATCTATGAGATCAGCTGCCGGCCAGTATTCCTGATGGACGCGGGCAATAAAACCCTCGGCGTGGAGGTCGGTCATGATCTGGCTGATCTGATCCAGTCGGGTCATCATTTGTGAACGACGCGATACCACAAGATGGGTGTCGTTGCGGTTGCTGGTGCGATAGGGGGCCTTGGCGATGATGTTGCCAAGACCGGCGCGCCGGATCTGATAATCTGCATTGGCGTCAGAGCCGACAGTGACGTCAACCCGTTGGGCCGCCAGCATTCTGAGCAAAAGAACCTCGCTGTTGGCTTCAACCTTTTCAAGGCGCTCATCGCTGTCGAACGGTTCGAAATAGTGCGAATCAACCACGGCCCCCACCGTCAGGCCGTTCAGGTCGCTATAGTGGGAAATCGATACCGGATTTTTGCGATTATAGTAAAAAACCGGTGTGACACGGCTATAGGGTGGTTTGATGTAGCGGGCGTACTCGGCACGCTCCGGCGTATAGGCGATGCTGGTCATGATATCGATATCGCCGTTTTCAAGCATCTTCAAACAGCGCCGCCACGGGCAGGGCTGTGATTCAAGTTCAAGGTCAAGCCGTTTGGCGACTTCTGTCATGATGGCGCGGTCAATGCCGTGCTGTTTGCCATTGGGGCCTTCGATGGCGAACGGTTCCCATATGGAAAATGTCACGCGCAAGGTGCTCCGCGCATGATCGTGCGCGATATCAAGTGTATGACCACGCGCGCCGGGCGGAACAAGGAAAAGGCCAGAGAAAAGAATTGCTGCTGTAACACATGACAGCCAGCAGGGTTTCAAGTGTTTGAAAGGGATGCGTGCCTTGGCGGGAGAGGGCATGAGCATCTTTCTTCTTGATGGGTTTCCTTTTTGACATGTTAGTACTTAAACTTGAAAATCAAGATGCACGGCGTCTTCTGGCGCCGGGAATGCGTCCCGGAACTGTTGAATTTGAAAGGTCCCATCATCATGCGTTTGTCCTATCGCGGGGTTAAGCCCACCATTGATGAAACCGCGTTTATCGCGCCCAATGCGACCATCATTGGCGATGTCGAGATCGGGGCGGAGACCGGGATCTGGTTTGGCTGTGTCATTCGTGGCGATGTCCATGAAATTCGCATCGGATCGCGCACCAATATCCAGGACCTGACGATGGTGCACGTCGCCAAGGGCAAGTTCGGTACCTATATCGGCGATGACGTCACCATTGGCCATTCGGCGATCATTCATGCCTGCACGCTTGAAGATCGAAGCTTTGTTGGCATGGGGGCAACCGTCATGGATGGCTGCGTCATCGAGCAGGGCGGTATGCTGGGTGCCAATGCGCTTCTGGCACCTGGTAAACGTATTCCGGCGGGGGAACTTTGGGCTGGCGTGCCGGCGCGTAAGGTCCGTGATCTGACGCAGGAAGAAATCGAGTTCTTCAAGGTGTCGGCGGATCGTTACGCCGATCTTGCGCAGGAATATGTCAAATCGATCCCCGAAGATCTGGCGTAAGATCCAAGCAAAACCCATCAAAAATAATTTGCCTGCCGTGATGCCCGAGGCCTCTTTTACACGGGGGCGTTTTCGGGCATCATCATATGGATAAAGGGAAAAATGTCCTGTCGGACGTATAAGGCATATCAGACGCACCAAGGAAAAATGCGACAAATGCAACATAACCAGGGGCGCTGATGACGAACTGGATGTGGGGTTAATCAAATGACTGCATGGCGGGTACTGCCTTGCATGGTTGTGATGTTTGTTCTGTTGCTTGGGGGAGTGCAAGCAGGGCAGGCAAAGCCGATCAGTGACTGTTCGCGACCGCTGACCATTCGTGCATCGGAAAGTTACAGCCCGTTTAGCATGAAGGATGAAAACGGCGTTGCCGTTGGCATCGACAATGTCTTTATTGCCAAAGCCATGAAATCGGTCGGCTGTGACATCCACTTTGTGTTTTTGCCTTGGAAGCGGTCGCTTTATGCGGTCGAGCACGGAGAAGTCGATATTCTGCCCTCTGCCTCCTATACCGAGGAGCGGGCAAAATATGGTCTGTTTTCCGTACCTTATCGCAATGACGTAATCGGTTTTGTGGTTCGCAATGGCGATGCCGGACGCATTGGCCTTGGCAGTCTTGAGGATGTCATTGCCCAGGACCTTGTGATCGGGCATGTCCGCAGTGCCTATCGCGGGCAGGCGTTTGAGGATTTCAAAAACAGCCCCGAAGGTGCCAAGCATGTCAGTGATGTCTCGGTCGGGCCACATGGACTGCAGTTGCTGTTGGCCAATCGGGTGGACTTGTTGCTGGGAATTCCGGCCGCCTATATCGCGCAGGCAGAAGAGCTTGGCTATGGCCACACCGTTGAAGAACATCCCTTTATTCTGGGGCGGGAGCCGGTGCGTTTGATGTTTTCGGCCAAGACCATTGCCCCGGAACTGGCGCACAAGATTAGTGATGCGATCCGGAAAGAAACCCAAACCGATGAATATCGCGCGATGTATGGCAATCAGGGGATTGATCCGGATTAGATACAATTGGCGCAGGCCAGCTTGCCATTGACTTTTATCAAGGCGAAGCGCAACTGTGTGGGTGTAAATGCATAGCGTTCGCGATTAAAGTAACTTCGCGATCCTTGCCAGAACACGACCAGATTGAAGTATTTCCGATGCCATTCACCGCCCGTTCCTTCATGCGTTTTGCAACTCTTGCCGCCCTTTTGGGGGCGGGTGCCGGCAGTCCTGCCTTGGCGGAAGACGCATCGGTAATGTTGCAGCGCCTTGCGCATGCGAATGAGACGGCGAAAGCCAACGTATCGGAAATCGCTGCTGTATCAGATTCCGAGTCTCCGTTTGCCAACAAGGCACAGCTTGGCGAGGCGCTTTATTTCGATACCAACCTGTCGGCCAATCGCACCATGTCATGCGCGACCTGCCATGATCCGTCATTGGCGTTTCGGGATCCGCGGGTGGATGTTGCAAGCGGGGCATTTTCATTGGGGGATGACGGCAAAAGCCTTGGCGATCGCAATGCGCCGACCGCCGCCTATGCCAAATTCTCCCCGCCGTTCCATGTGCGTGAAGACGGTGTTGCGGTTGGTGGGCAGTTCTGGGACGGGCGGGCGATGGATTTGGCTGAGCAGGCTGGTGGCCCGCCGCTTAACCCGATTGAAATGGGCATGCCGGACAAGGCGAGTGTGGTAGAGCGTTTGCGCGAAGACGACGATTACGTTGCGGGCTTCAAGGCATTGTTTGGCGATGATGTCTGGTCGGATCCCGATCAGGCCTATGCGGCGATGACCAAGGCAATTGCCGCGTTCGAGGAAGACGAACAATTCGCACCGTTTGACAGCAAATATGACCGGTTCCTGCGCGGCGAATACAAGATGACGCCGCAGGAAGAACTGGGACGCGTTCTGTTCTTTTCGCAGCAATTCACCAACTGCAATACCTGTCACATGCTGAAAACCAGTCCGACAGCAGAGGGCGAGACCTTTACCAATTACGAGTTCCACAATATCGGCGTTCCGCGCAACGTTGCGACACGCAATGCCAATAAAAAAGACGTGGCATTTACCGATAACGGGTTGCTTGATAACGCCGCCATTGAAGACCCGGCCTATCGCGGCAAATACAAAACCCCGTCACTGCGCAATGTCGCGGTGACAGGGCCTTACATGCATAACGGCGTCTTTGCCGATCTGGAAACCGTGGTCAGGTTCTATAACAAATATAACAGCAAGGCCGAGATCAATCAGACCAACCCGGAAACCGGGGAGCCGTGGGGCGATCCGGAGGTGGCGGACACCATTTCGCTTGAAGAGCTTGAGCAGGGCGATGCCCTTGATGCTCAGCGCATCAAGGCGATTGTTGCCTTCCTCAAAACGCTGACCGATGAACGTTACGAGCCATTGCTGGCGGAGCAGGAAACTGCAAGCAAGGACGAGTAGCCTTACTAATCCTTGAGCGTTTCGATCACGGCACTTTGTGCGAGATCACCCAAACCTTCTTTGGTTGCGTTTTCAAATACAGTATGGGCGGCCTGACCGACCGGGACAGTGAGGCCGTATTCATCCGCCAGTTTCATTGCGTAGCTGGCATCCTTGCTGCGCAATCCGGTGGTGAAATGAATGCCTTCATTGTGGTTACCGCTAATCAGGCCGGGCATGACCATAAGGCCGGTCGGGCTTGCATTGGCGCCAATTGCAAAGGTCTCTGCGACCTTGTTGCCATCCAGTCCGGCCTTTTTGGCAACGGCGACCAGTTCGGCGGCTGCGGCAATGTGAACCGCACCCAGAAGGTTGTGCATCAATTTGTAAACCGTGCCCGCACCAACCGGACCGAAATGCACGATTTTCTTGCCGGTGGCATTCATCAGCGAGCGGGCGCGTTCGAGACCGTCATTGTCAGCACCAACCAGGAAAATGGTATTGCCGGCTTCGACATCGGCCGGAACGCCGACGACGGGGGCATCGATATATCGGCAACCGGCCGCTTCGATCTTTTGGGATAGTTCGAGCACAAAGGCATGCGAAAGCGTGGAGCATTCAATGGCAAGAGCACCCTTATCCATCGCGGCCAGTGCACCGTCATCCGCCAGCCAGACAGCTTCGGCGGCTTGGTCATCGGCCATGAAGGAAACAACAATATCGCAGTTTTGGGCCGCTTCCGCCGGGCTGGCGCAGGCGGTGGCCCCCAGGGCGACAAGTGGCTCCGTCTTTGCCGGGCTTCTGTTCCAGACCTTGATCGCATAGCCCTGTGAAAGCAGGCGTTTGATCATGGCAGCTGCCATGCGGCCCGCACCCAAAAAACCGATTGTCTGTGTCATCTTGTTGTTTCCCTTGGCGGTCCCGTTGCTGTCGGGACCTGCATGTTTTGATTAAAAAAAACGGCCTGCCACAGAATGACAGGCCGCATTCAAATGACGTCGGCATCAAAAATCAGCTGAGCGTGACTTTGACATACTCGCCTGGGGCCGGGCCAAGCACCTTGAGTTTGCCATCGCCCGGTTTGCGGGCGTCGACCTTACCCCCCGCCCGGCGGCTGACCCAGTTTTGCCAGTCGGTCCACCAGGAACCGTCATGCTGGGCGGCTTTGGCCATCCAGTCATCCGGATTGGTCGGGTTGCGGTTATAGGTCCAATAGCAATATTTCTTGGCCGCTGGTGGATTGACCACACCGGCGATATGACCTGATGCCGACAGGACGAATTTCACCTGACCCGACATCAGCTGGGTACCGGCATAGGTTGCCTGCCACGGTGCGATATGGTCTTCGCGGGTGGACAGGAAATAGACCGGGATCTTGATATCGCGCAGATCAATCGGCTCGCCAAACATGGTGATGCCGCCCGGCTCGCGCAGCAGGTTCTTGTTATACATGTTGCGCAGATAGAAGCTGTGCATCGCCTTTGGCATGCGTGTGGAATCGGAATTCCAATACAGCAAATCAAACGGGAACGGATCCTTGCCCAGCATGTAGTTGGAGACGACAAACGACCAGATCAGGTCATTGGCGCGCAGCATGTTAAACGACATCGCCATGTCGCGGCCATCAAGATAGCCTTCCTTGGACATGTTGCGTTCCAGGCTTTCGATCTGTTCATCATCAACAAACACAGAAAGCTCGCCCGGTTTTTCAAAGTCGGTCAGTGTCGTCAGGAAGGTGGCGGATTTGACACGGTCATCCCCGACCTTTGCCATATAGGCCAGTGTGGAACTCAGCAGGGTGCCGCCAAGGCAATAGCCGATTGCGTTGACATCCTTCTCGCCGGTTGCCTTTTCGATCATGTCGAGTGCGGCAAGGATGCCTTCCTTTGCATAATCTTCGAACGACTTTTCGGCCAGTTTGCTGTCCGGGTTGACCCAGGACAGAACAAACACGGTGTGGCCCTGATCGACCGCCCATTTGATGAAGGAGTTTTCCGGTCGCAGATCAAGAATGTAGTATTTGTTGATCCACGGCGGGACGATCATCAGTGGGCGCTTGGCGACCTTGTCGGTGCTGGGCTTGTATTGCAGAAGCTCCATCAAGGGGGTTCTGCCGACAACTGATCCTTCGGTGGTGGCGACGTTTTCGCCAACCTTGAAGGCATCAAGATCGGTCATGCGGATTTGAAGCTTGCCCTTGCCGCGCTCAAGATCGCCAAGAAGGTTCTGCAAACCTTTAAGCAGGTTTTCACCGCCGGACTCAATCGTGGTCCGCAGCACTTCCGGGTTGGTCATCAGGAAGTTGGTCGGCGAAATCGCATCAACGAACTGGCGGGTATAAAATTCGACCTTCTGGGCGGTTTTGTCATCGAGACCATCGACATCATGAACAACGTTTTGCATCCATTGCGAGGACAGCAAATATGACTGCTTGATGAAATCAAACAGTTCGTTGTTTTCCCATGCCTCGTCACGGAATCGACGATCACCCTTTTGCGGGGAGACAACCGGTTCGGCTTCTTCGCCCAACATGCGCAGGGTCGTGTTGTGCCACAGCGTATAATATTGCTGCCACAGTTCCATCTGGGCTTCGACCAGCTTGACCGGGTTTTGCATCATGTGGGAGGTCAATTCGGCAAAGGCAGAGCCGATATTGAGTGGGTCCGGGTCCGAGATTTCCGGGTCTTCTGCCTGTTTTGCAAGGAAGTCAGAGACAAGTCGTTGACTTCTTTCGGCAATTTCTGCCATTGCTGCAGAGAGCTTTTCGGGATCCGGATGCTTGTTTTCAGTTTCGATGGCCTGTTGATCGCTCATGGGGCATTCCCTTATGATACCGCCGCAGGATACTTCGTAACTTCAGAACGTTTTGGCGTCTTTGCAATATCGCAAGACTTTTGACGTTCTATGTTCCGGGTATCCGATTGACGCTCCGGGTTGAAACTTTGCTTGATCCCAAGCTTATCATGGCCTTAGCCTAGCGCGTCGTTTAGGGGTAGTACAAGAATTATAAGGTGACGTTTTTGCGGAATATTTTTGCAGCAAACGTCGTCCAACTGAATTTGGAGCAGCGAAAACAAATGGGCGTTCTGAAATCGACGACCGGGCAGGGGTCGTGGCAGGAGACTGCAAGGGGGAAGCTGCGGGCATTGCTGCAGACCGGCTCTGCCTTGGCTGTGGTGCTAACACTTGGCGCCTGTTCTTCTGTTCCTGATGCGGTCAACCCGATCGAGTGGGGCAAGTCCGTCGGTGACATGTTTGATGGCGAAGACGAAGAAGCCGCTGTCAAATCCGACGAAGCCATTCCCGGCGAAGACGGCGATTATCCCAGCCTTTCAGACACCCCGGCAAAACCGGTTGTCACCGGTGATGCAGAACGCGATGCACTGGTCGCCGGACTGGCAGCCGACCGCCAGAATGCCCAGTATGAACAAAGCGGCCGCCGTCAGAGCAGCCCGCCGGTAAACGCCTTGCAGGAAGCGCCGGAAGTTCCGGTCTCCGAACCTGCGATTAACCCGGCTCCGACCACGCCGGTGACCAGCAGTTCGATGGCCAGTGCCGAAAGTTCGGCCGCGACCACCAGTGCGGTAACATCGGCGCCAAGTGGTTCTTCGATTGCCGATGAGTGGAATGCCAAATCAGCTGCAAGCGGCCCGGTTCCGACACCGGAAGCTCCGCCAGCCGCGCCGGCAGCCGCCGAGGGTGATGCACGTGCGCAGCAGCTTGCCGCCTATGAGGCCGCCCAGGGTCCAGAGGGTACCACTGTAACCCCGTCCGGTGATCCGGTGATGGATCAGTATCAGCGCCGTCTGGCCGAAGGGCAGGGTGTGTTCGCCAATGAACCGGCATCGGCCCCGGCACAGGAATTTGATTATTCCATGTATTCCGACAATGGTGCCGTGATCGTCGATGAAAGCCAGTTCGGTGGTTCGGAGCCGATGTATGGCGACTCCGGCTCGGTTGACATGACTGCGACCAACGATGCACTGGCAGCACGCCTTGGTGTGCGGTCGATCGATCAGGTCGGCCCGGCGGTCAATGAAGTTCAGATTGCCCAGATCCAGTTTGGACATGGTTCGACCAAACTTGGTGGTGCTGATTACAATGTGCTTGAGCAGGTGGCTGCAACCTGGCAGCAGACCAGCGGCTTTATCCGCGTGATTGGTCATGCCTCGATGCGGACCGGCAACATGTCGCTTGAACAGCATATGGCGGTCAACCGTCGCGTCTCCGAAGGCCGGGCATCGGCCGTGGTTTCGCGCCTGTTGTCGCTGGGTGTCAGCCCGAATGCGATCTTTGTCGGTGCGGATGGTTCTGCCGATCCGCGCTACTATGAAGGCGTCCCGGCGGGTGAAGCCGGCAACCGCCGTGTCGAGATTTATCTGGATTACTGATCACGCCGATCAGATAGTTTCAGAGCACAACAGCAAAACGCGGAGGGAGAAATCCTTCCGCGTTTTTGCGTTTTGGGCCGTGTGTGTGTGCGCAAATGGTCGGGTTTGTGCCCTCAATCCGACCTGTCCCTGCCGCAAATCGCATTTATGCGTATTTTCCGCGCATTAATTCGTTGTGTCCGATTTCAAGAAACGGTACATCCTTCGAATTGTACGCTATTAAGGGCCTGAATATCGCGCCTAAACGCAATTTTTGAGAGATCGAGGATATGCTTTTCGCATAAAATTCGAATTTTGGCATTCTGACGAGGAAACAGGATAATGTCTCAGGACTTCCATCGCATAAAACGTCTTCCGCCTTATGTATTCGCAGAAGTAAATGCGATGAAGGCGGCGGCACGTCGAGCGGGGGAAGACATTATCGATTTTGGCATGGGCAATCCGGACCCGGCTACACCGCAGCATATCGTCGACAAGCTGGTGGAAACGGTGCAGAACCCGCGCACCCATGGCTATTCGATGTCGCGCGGCATTCCGGGGCTGCGCAAGGCACTGGCGGCCTATTATGACCGTCGCTTTGGGGTGGATATTGATCCGGAAACCGAAACCGTGGTTACGCTCGGCTCCAAGGAAGGTCTTGCCAACCTCGCTGCCGCAATCACAAGCCCCGGCGATATCTTTTTGGTGCCCAACCCGTCCTATCCGATCCATGCATTCGGCTTCATCATTGCCGGGGCCGCATTGCGCCATATTCCGATTGGCCATGACGATCAGGGCACATTCAATACCGTAAGCTTCATGGAGCAGCTTCACCGTGCGGTGAAACACTCGGTCCCGAAACCAAGTGCGGTGGTGTTGAACTTCCCGGCCAACCCGACCGCCCTCGTAGTTGATCTGGCGTTTTATCAGGAAGTCGTCGATTTCTGCCGCAAGCATGAAATCTATGTGCTGTCTGATATTGCCTATTCCGAGATATATTTTGATGGTAATCCGCCGCCCTCGATCCTGCAATGCAAGGGGGCAAAGGATATCGCCGTTGAGTTTTATTCGCTATCGAAAACCTATTCGATGGCGGGCTGGCGTATCGGGTTTGCCACCGGCAATAAAAAGCTGATCAACGCGCTGACCCGGATCAAGTCATACCTTGATTACGGCGCATTCACCCCGGTTCAGGTGGCAGCAACCGCAGCCCTGAACGGACCGCAGGATTGTGTAGAGGAATTCCGCAATCTGTACCGCGAACGTCGCGATATCTTTATCGACGGGGCGCAAAGTGCGGGTTGGGAAATTCCAAGCCCGGCGGCAACCATGTTTGCCTGGGCGCCGATCCCCGATGCCTTTGCCGAGCTCGGGTCGCTTGATTTCTCCAAGCTTCTTTTACAGGAAGCAGGTGTTGCTGTCGCACCGGGGCTTGGCTTTGGCGAGTATGGCGATCGCCATGTGCGAATTGCGCTGGTGGAAAACAAACACCGTATCCGGCAGGCCAACCGCAACATCAAACAGTTCTTTGCCAAGTGCCCGGATGCAGAATCTGCACGTGAACTGTTGAAGAAATCCGTCTGATATCTCATAAAGCATTCTTGTGTTTCGCCTGGGACATGTCCCGGGCGTTCTGCTATCAGGGCTCTGTGATCTTTTTTGGATCACGGCTGAAACCAAGAGTGCAACCACGCGACAAGGAGTTATCGTGAAAGACGTCGTCAAAATCGGTGTGGCAGGCCTGGGTACGGTCGGTGCCGGAACCGTTAAACTGCTGAGTGAACATCGCGACATTCTGACCGACCGTTCGGGTCGCCAGATCGTCGTTACAGCGGTATCGGCGCGTGATCGAACTCGGGACCGTGGTTTTTCGACAGAAGGGCTCACTTGGTATGACGATGCCCGTGATCTTGCCGCGGACAAGGATATCGACATCCTTGTCGAACTGATCGGCGGATCGGATGGCATTGCCTATGACACCTGCAAGGCCGCGCTTGAAAACGGCAAGCATGTTGTCACCGCCAACAAGGCGCTGATCGCGCTTAAGGGCGCGGAACTGGCCCAGATCGCTGATGCCAACAATGTCACCATCGCTTATGAGGCGGCGGTTGCCGGGGGTATCCCGGTGGTCAAGGCGCTGCGTGAAGGTTTGGCAGGCAACGAAATTTCGCGCGTGACCGGTATTCTGAACGGGACCTGTAACTTTATCCTGACCACCATGCGTGAACAGGGGCGTGATTTTGCAGACGTTCTGGCAGAGGCGCAGAAACTTGGCTATGCCGAAGCCGATCCGACCTTTGACGTTGATGGCATTGATGCCGCGCACAAGCTTGCGATCCTGGCAAGTGTCGCCTTTGGCGTTGAAGTCGACTTTGACGCGGTCGCGGTTGAGGGCATCCGCAGCGTTTCGGCGCTTGATATCCAGCTTGCCGAAGAGCTTGGCTATCGCATCAAGCTGCTGGGCATTGCCAAACAGACGTCTGAAGGCATTGAACAGCGCGTATCCCCGGTCATGGTCGATCGTGCGACCCAGATTTCCAAGGTCGAAGGCGTGTTTAACGCGGTCGCGCTTGAAGGTGATTATGTCGGGCCGGTGGTGCTGCAGGGCCGTGGGGCGGGCGAACGTCCGACTGCATCGGCGGTGGTTGCCGATATCGTTGATATCGCTGCTGGTCGCGCTGCGCCGGTCTTTGGCGTTCCAGCGGATCGTCTTAAAAAGAACGTGCGTGCCTCGCTCGAAAAACATAGTGGTGCCTATTACCTGCGCCTGATGGTTTGGGATCGCCCGGGTGTCATGGCCGAGGTCACTGCGACCCTTGCCAAGCACGGGGTTTCGATGGCTTCCATGATCCAGCATGGCCGGGCTGAGACCGAAGGCGGTGTGGTGCCGGTTGTGATCGTGGCCCACGAAACCACCGAGGCTGCCATGTCGGGTGCGGTAAATGATATTGCGGCGTTTGAAAGCAATTCACAGCCGCCGGTTCTGATGCGGATTGAAAGCTTCGCATCTTAAAAGTTTAAAGCTCAAAGCGCCTCGCACCTGTCAAGATGCGGGGCGCTGTTGTAAGGTCCGGTCCCAGAGCCGGAAAAAGACAACAACGAGACGGGGCCCCAGACCCCGCATCACACGACGAGGAAGACAATATGGATCGAAATCTTGCGCTTGAAACGGTTCGCGTAACCGAGGCAGCGGCACTTGCGTGCTCTGGCCTGATGGGACGCGGCGACGAAAAGGCAGCCGACCAGGCCGCCGTTGACGCGATGCGCAATGCGCTTAACAGCATGGACATCAAAGGCACGGTCGTAATCGGCGAAGGCGAACGTGACGAAGCCCCGATGCTGTTTATTGGCGAAGAAGTTGGCTCGGGCGACGGTCCGGAAATCGACATTGCGCTTGATCCGCTTGAAGGCACGACCATCTGCGCGACCGGTGGCCCGAACTCTTTGGCCGTGGTTGCCATGGCCGAAAAGGGTGGCTTCCTGAACGCGCCGGATACCTATATGGACAAGATCGCCGTTGGTGGTGGTCTTCCCGATGATGTGGTTGACCTTGATGCCAGCCCGGCCGAGAACCTTAAAAGCCTTGCCAAAGCCAAGGGCTGCGATGTGGCGGATCTGGTCGTTTGCATCCTGGATCGCCCGCGCCACCAGGACATCATTGCCAAAACCCGCGAAGCCGGTGCACGCATCATGCTGATCGGTGATGGCGATGTGGCTGGTGTGATTGCGACTTCACAGAAAACCTCGGGCATTGATCTTTACATGGGGACTGGTGGCGCACCGGAAGGTGTTCTGGCCGCAGCAGCGCTGCGTTGCATCGGTGGTCAGTTCCAGGGCCGTCTTGTTTTCCGCAACGACGATGAAATCGCACGTGCAAAAAAATGGGGCATCGAAGACCTGACCCGTAAATACAAACTGACCGAACTTGCCAAGGGCAATGTCATGTTCGCGGCAACCGGTGTGACCGATGGTGCGATGCTGCGCGGTGTGCGCCGCTTCGCCAACGGTGCGGAAACCGAAAGCATCGTCATGCGCTCCCAGTCGGGTACCGTGCGCTATGTCCGCGCCGTACACGATTTCAGCCGCAAGATCTGGTACAAATAAGTTCTGCTTATCGCAGGATTTGAAGAAGGGAGTGCACAGCGCTCCCTTTTTTCGTTTAATCGCTTGCAGGGGACTAAGGACTGGGGTACATCCTCCGCCCCCTATGACGAACACCTAACGCCGGAGCCTACCTGATGTCGGAAATTATCGCCCTTGATTTCGGAACGACGAACTCTGTCCTTGCGGTGGCAGACAGCGCAGGCAATGTGCAATCGGCGAAGTTCGAAGTCGGTGCGAACAGCTTTGATACCTATCGCACCATCCTGTATTTCTGGGAAGATCAGGACCTGACAGCGCCCGGCGCGCCGATCCATACCAAAAGCTGCTCGGGCCCGTTCGCGATTGAGGAATACCTTAAGGAAAGTCATGACTGTCGCCTCATTCAGTCGATGAAGTCCTATCTCGCGGCCAAGGATTTTGAAGGCACCGATATCTTCGGGACCAGCTATTCCATCGAAGACCTGATTGGGACGTTCTTGACACAGATCCATCATTTTGCGCAGCCCAGCTTGGGCTGGCTGGGGCATCGGGTGATCTCGGGGCGTCCGGTCGCCTTTGCCGGCAACAACCCGGACAATGACTTTGC
The DNA here is from genome assembly GCF_056160125.1 of Thalassospira sp. ABD4_177. Taxonomy (NCBI): domain Bacteria; kingdom Pseudomonadati; phylum Pseudomonadota; class Alphaproteobacteria; order Rhodospirillales; family Thalassospiraceae; genus Thalassospira; species Thalassospira sp. ABD4_177. Next base: position 21,987 of record NZ_JBSWWO010000004.1, read on the forward strand.
CGAGATGCGCCTGCGCGGGGCTTATGAGCAGGCCGGCTTCGATGTCGAGGCCATGGTGTTTGAGCCGTTGGCCGCGTCCTATTACTACGGCCGCGAACTGGACAAACCCGAAACCGTTCTGGTTGCCGACTTTGGCGGCGGTACCAGTGACTTTTCGCTGATCCGCTTCACGCCGGGGCTTGGTATTCGCGGTGTGCAGCCGCTCGCCCACACCGGTCTTGGTGTTGCCGGTGATCGGTTTGATTACCGCATCATCCAGAAGGCCGTCTGGCCGCGCCTTGGTTTTGGATCGGAATACAAATCGATGGGGGCGACCCTGCCGGTTCCACGGCAATACTACACGGCGTTCTCGCGCTGGCACGAACTGGCGATGATGAACCAGCCCAAAACCATCAATGAAATCAAAAGCCTGATCAGGTCCGCCACCAAACCCGACGATATTGAGGATCTGGTGACCATCATCGAAGATGAAATGGGCTTCCACCTTTATCAGACGGTGTCCAAGGCCAAGGCAGAGCTTTCTGAAAATGACAGCACCATGCTGCAATTCTCCCACGGCGGGGTGGAGATCGAAGAAAAACTGACGCGTGCTGATTTCGAAGCAGCAATCGCCCCCGACATGGCCGAAATCGAACTGGCCGCCAAGAACTGCCTTGATCAGGCCGGTATTGACGCAAGCGACGTCTCGCGCGTCTTCATGACCGGCGGCACATCCTATGTCCCTGCGGTGCGCAAACTGTTCGAAGACCGCTTTGGCAAGGACCGCATCGAAATCGGCCAGCCGTTCCTGTCGGTCGCGTATGGTTTGGCGCTTATTGCGGCGGACGAGGGGATTGTTTAGTTGTAACTTTTCTGAAAAATATTAGTTTGGCAATGGCACCGAGCGCTGCACCAAGTAGCATCCCCATTATGATCAAGAATATTGCACCAGAAGGCGTTGTGGGATCTATAACTGCTATGGCTAGTAGTCCAACTAGAAAGCCTGCAATAGATCCAATACCTGACAACTTGAAGCACTCTTTAATTAAGGACATTATTCTGCTCCATTAACGAAGATAGCTTCCAGTTGTAAGGCTGAGGCGGTTTTGTCGACCCATTGTTGAATACTCAAACGCGTCGTCTCAAAATCGCTACCATTGCGCCAAAATTTCGGTGATTGTTCTATATCCGATTCCCACTTGTGCATCACTTGATCTGCTTGCATTAAATTAATTACATTCTTCAAGTCTAAGGCGATTATTTTTGAGCGTGTAGAGCCTGTAGGCGACCAGGCGATAAGAAACGGCCCAATACCATCAATGTCGGCACCTGCTCTTTTTGCGGAGTTAATTGCACGCCGTGCCGCGACGAAGTTATAGTTTGCGACAGCGTCTATACAAACCTTGTCGTCTTGGTAATTTCGTAGTTTATCGGCAAGTTCGTCGTCTTTGACTGGCCAAACGGTGACCATTTGCTGGTTCTTCGGTGCTAGGAGATCGGCTGAGTGAGTAAGGCTATTGATGTAGGCCGAGCAAATCATTTGGTGCCGTTCAAGCTGGTCGTCATTTGAAGCTTTGTTTGAGAAAGCAACAATTCCATACGCTTCAAATTGGGTCGGAGGGTATTGAGTTGGGCCGGCGAAAATTCTAGATGCCTTCAGTTTTTCGAAATTTGGTGGCAAGACGATTGACGAACTTGCAGCCATTGAGATGAAATTATTTCCCGTAGCATTTACAGTTAGTGTCCAGTCTTCACTAGTCGTGCTGCGGTATTCAAAATATTGCGGATTTTCCGGGAACATAGAATCGTAGTTAGTGTTTAATTCACCAATACTGATGCCCTGTTCATTCGTGATTCTCATGCTATCATCATGCCACTCTGCATATACAGTACATCCACCCAGAGCCGTCAAAGGGTAAGAATTGGAGACTTGTTGGGAGGTGAAGGCAAATGCGTTCGCAAGTTCGTCGTTGCTGAAGATTTGGCAGGAAAACAGTTCCCTCAATTGTTCTTCATTCTGAGGTGCAGTCAATTCAGCAATTGTATCGCTAGGTATATCCTCCCAAACGCTATCTTTTGGGATGAAAAATGTTGCCTCGGGGAAACTCTCCAGCTCAGAGTTTAGCCCAGATAGCTCAAGCAATTCAGACGAAATTCTTACATCGTCGAGTTCAGTTTGAACACCGTCGTAGCCGAAGTTATATGAACTAGGGTTGTTCAATGCAGTTTGAGCACTGCCAGCCCATGGCGGAGAGATGACAGCCATTAATACGAGAGTTACAATAAGCATGTTTTGGGTGTTCATGTCGTCTCTCTAAAAATAAGAATGGATATCTAACAATAGTCATCTTATATAGGGTACCATTGTAACCTAAAATTGATTTAATATGAATTAAATAATATCCTTGATTGGGTCTGGCGAATTGTCATGCGTAGTTGGGCAGTACCGTCCACTCAAGGTTGTCGCACGCTCTTGGAGAGTCTCGCTTAGCCGGATTTAAAGCTATTGGTTGTTTTGATACTATGACGCAGAATGTGGCTAGCTGCGTATATGCAACTGTGCTTCTTCTCTCATTGTGACACGCTACCACATCCTTTTACTGGTAAAGGCTATAAACAAATTAGCTTGTTATTGGAGGAATTCGGATGGATGGCGAGAGTGATGCGCATGTGGTTGAGCGGTTAACGGGGCAGATTGTTCCAGCACTACCGTTGAACGCTACTAATGACAGCACGGTTGATTTATCAAGCCTGTCGGGGTGTACAGTTGTCTATGCCTATCCACGTACGGCCGAGCCCGGTGTGCCGTCGCCGGAAGGCTGGGATGAGATTCCCGGTGCCAAGGGCTGTACGCCGCAATCCTGCTCGTTTCGCGATCATGCCGCCGAATTGCGCGGGGTTGGTGTCGAAAACCTGTTCGGGCTTTCAAGCCAGACTACTGATTACCAGAAAGAAGCGGCCGAGCGCCTTCATCTCCCATTTCCGTTGCTGTCAGACGCCGACCATCGTTTCAAGGAAGCCATGGCTATGCCGGATTTCGAAGCCGGGGGCATGAGGCTGTTCAAGCGTCTGACCATGGTCATTGATGATGGCAAGATCACCAAGGTTTTCTATCCTGTCGATGACCCCGCGAGGGATGCCGAGAACGTTTTGAAATGGTGTGGTGAGAACCGGAGCGGGTAGTATCCAGGCCGTTTGAGCGATTGGCGAAATATCCGGTTTCAGACCGCCCGAGATTGCGCTATTTCATAGGGCATGACAGAGCAGCAACAAGAAACGACCTTTATGGGCATCGAGCGATCCGTTACCGGCAAATGGTGGCGGGAACGAGCAAATGACGAGCGGCTGGCAACCACGATTGCCCAGCGTTTTGGTGTGCCGGAGATTGTCGGCCGGGTAATGGCCGCGCGCGGCATTGATCTTGATGATGCGGAAAGTTTCCTGTCCCCCACATTGCGCGATCTGATGCCCGACCCATCCACCTTGCAGGATATGGACAAGGCGGCTGCGCGCATTGCGGATGCGATTGAGGCGGGCGAGGGGATTGCGGTTTTTGGCGATTATGACGTTGATGGCGCAACCAGTACGGCGCTTTTGAAACGTTTTTTCCGTGCGCTTGGTCTTGAGGTGCCGGTTCATATCCCCGATCGCATGACTGAGGGCTATGGCCCCAATGCGCCAGCCCTTCTGGAGTTGCAGCGCAAGGGCGCCAAACTGATCCTGACGGTTGATTGCGGGGTGACGGCCTATGCGCCGCTGCAGGAAGCGCGTGATGCCGGGATTGATGTCATTGTTGTCGACCACCACGCGGCAGAGCCGGAATTGCCGCCTGCGGTCGCGGTGGTGAACCCGAACCGGCTTGATGATGAAAGCGGGCTTGGGCATCTCTGTGCGGCGGGCGTGGCGTTTCTGGTCTGTGTGGCGTTGCTGCGCGAGTTGCGCAATCGCGGCTGGCTTGAAAAGGCCGGGGTCCGCGCACCGGATTTGCGCGGCTGGCTTGATCTGGTGGCGCTTGGCACGGTCTGTGATGTGGTGCCGCTGCGTGGGTTGAACCGGGCCTTTGTTACTCAGGGCCTTAAGGTCATGAAGCATCGCAGCAATATCGGCATGACATCACTTGCCGATATTGCCGGGGTCAACGAGGTCCCTAGTGCCTATCATCTGGGGTATGTCCTGGGCCCGCGTGTGAATGCCGGTGGGCGCGTTGGCGAGAGTTTTCTGGGCACGACCCTGCTGTCGGGTGAAAACCCCGCTGAGGCGCAGGATATAGCGCGTAAACTTGATGACTATAACCGGGAGCGCAAGGCGATTGAGGATATCGTCCTTGATCAGGCGATCAGCGCGGTCGAGGGCAAGTCCAAGGTCGGCTCGATGGTGCTGATCGGCGGCGAAGACTGGCATCCCGGTGTGATCGGCATTGTCGCAAGCCGGCTTAAGGACCGCTACCACGTTCCGTCGCTTGTTATGGGGATGGTTGATGGCGTCTATAAGGGGTCTGCGCGCTCTGTCCGCGGTATTGACCTTGGCGATGCGATCATTGCCGCCCGTCAGGCCGGACTTCTGATCAATGGCGGCGGCCACCATATGGCGGCAGGCTTTACCCTTGACCCCGCGAAGCTTGAGGCATTCGAAACCTTCCTTGAAGAACGCTTTGCCAAGATCATCGCCGAAAATGACATTCGCCCAACCATTACGGTTGATGGCGCCTTGCATGCCAAGGGGGCAACGATCGAGCTGATTGATGCGCTTGAAAAGCTGGGCCCGTTTGGCGCTGGAAATGCAGAGCCGCGCTTTGTCTTTGTTGATTGCCGCGCGGTGAAGGCCGATGTGGTCGGGCAGGATCATGTGCGCTGTATCCTGACCGGGGCCAACGGGCAGGGGCGGCTTAAGGCGATTGCGTTCCGATGCCTTGATAATGATATGGGTCAGACCCTGATCAAGCATGGCGGGCGCCCATTGCATGTACTGGGGCATTTGCGCCGGGATACCTGGCAGGGGCGTGATGGCGTGCAGCTGATCATTGATGATGTCGCCTTGCCGGTCTAGCGACGCGAACCCGGGCAGGGCAGCTATGATGCGGCAAATGCTTGCCGTGATGGTGCGATCAGATTAATCCTGAAGGCACCATGACACAAAATTCGCGCCCCACACCCACCTCCGCGACGCCCAAGCATGGCCTCGGATCGTTTCTGATCGTTCTGATGCCGATCATGCTGGCCTTTTCGCTCAGTCAGTTTTTCCGTTCTGCCCAGGCCTTGTTGGCCGGGCCGCTGCGTGAACAGCTTGCCGTCACCCCCGAACAGCTTGGTTTGATATCGGGCAGTTTCCATTTTGCCTTTGCCCTGATGCAGATCCCGGTTGGGGTCTTGCTGGACCGATATGGGCCGCGCCTGACCAACGGGTTTCTGACCATGGTCACCGTTGCTGGCGTCATCATCTTTGCCAATGCGCAAAGCGTGCTGGGCTTGATGGCAGGCCAAGCGGTGATCGGGGTTGGCTGTTCGGCGGCCTTTATGTCGGCACTTGTTTTGGCCGCGCGTTGGACAGCACCGGAAAAGTTCGCTGCCGCATCCGGCCTGATCGTCTCCTTTAGCCTGATGGGGGTTCTGGCGTCTGCAACGCCGCTTGCGACCCTGGTGGAGGCTTATGGCTGGCGAATGGTCTATTACGGCCTTGCTGGCATTGCGCTGATTGCAGTCATGCTTGATTTCATTCTGGTCCGCGACAATCCGCCGGGCCATGCGGTACACGCCCAGCGCGGCGAAAGCGTCATGGATGTTTTGCGCGGCATGGTGTCGGTCTGGTCAAACCGTCAGGTTTGGTTGCTGTGCGGCGTTGCGTTTTTCAGTTACCCGACGATCCTGACCGTGCGCGGGCTTTGGGGCGGGCCATATTTGCATGATGTGTTTGATCTTGGCGCGGTCGAGGTCGGCAATATCCTGCTGGTGATGACGATTGGCATGATCATTGGTCCGCCAACCTATGGGCAGCTTTCGCGTATGATGCCTGATAAAACGCGTGGACTAATCGTCTTTGCCGTTCTGGTCGGTGCGCTTGCCTGCATGTTGCAGGCCTTTGTCGGGCCGCTGGGCACCGGTATTGCCATGGTGTTGATGCTGTTGCACGGCTTCCTTGGCAGCAGTGCGACGCTGAACTATGCCGCATCGCGCAAGGCCGTGGCAGAACATCAGATTGGCCGGGCGCTCACCACGATCAATCTGGCGACCTTTGGCGGGCTTTTTGTTCTGCAAGGCATCGCCGGGCTGATTGTCGGCCACTATGAGGCTGATCCGGATGCCGGTTACAAGGCGATGTTTGTATTCCTGGCCTGCGGGCTGGCTTTGGCGGGGAGCTGTTTCTGGTTTGGAACGCGACGTCGGGCCAGATAAAGAAACAGGCGGAACCCTTGTCGGGCAGGGGAGAAGACCACATCTGTCCATCCAAGGCCGGAAGTGCGCGGGATAAACCGTCTGGTTAAACAGTCCCGCATGGTTTTTCAGTATTTGGTCGGGAATGGCATCATTTCCGGCAGGGGATTAAAAAAAACGTCACAGGGGCGAAAAAGCCGCTTGACCTGACCCCACCCAATCGCTAAAAACCGGCCTCGTTAACGCGCTGCGTCCCCTTCGTCTAGAGGCCTAGGACACCGCCCTTTCACGGCGGCAACAGGGGTTCGAATCCCCTAGGGGACGCCACTCGTTAACATAGACTGACTTCGATTGGTGCGTATGTGTCCCCTTCGTCTAGAGGCCTAGGACACCGCCCTTTCACGGCGGCAACAGGGGTTCGAATCCCCTAGGGGACGCCACCAACCGAACGTCACGACATTCGCACATAAATGCTTGTGCCTGTGTCCCCTTCGTCTAGAGGCCTAGGACACCGCCCTTTCACGGCGGCAACAGGGGTTCGAATCCCCTAGGGGACGCCATCTTTTCCAAAAATATCAATATGTTGCGTTAAAATGCTCGTTCGATGGTTCGGCGGGCGTTTTTGATTCCAGCTGTTTATGCCGTTGGCGGAACTGACAGGGTAAAGGTCGCGATCAGCCCGCCTTCAGGATTGTGTTCTAGCCAGATGTCTTCGCCATCTTCGCGGCACAAGTCACGACACAATGACAGCCCGACGCCAGAGCCGATTTCCCCTTTGGTGCCGTCTTTGGAGTCATAGCTCGTCATGCTGGCGGCAAAGGCGGTAATCATGTCATCAGATGCACCGACCCCGCGGTCGATGACCCGTAGGCGGATTTTTTCATCTGCCTGTTGAGCAGAAATCGTGACCGAGCCGTGCGGGTTTGAAAACTTGATCGCATTGACCAGCAAATTGCGCAGGATCATTTCCACATGCGGTGCGATGCCATAGGCAACCGGCACGTCCACTTCACTGATAACCCGGACTGATTTGGTCTCCAGCAGCGGGCGGGAAACCTTGATGGTGTTATCAACCAGTTCTTTCAGGGGGATTTCACTGCGTTCCGGTTTGCCCTCATCAAACAGGGTGCGGCCCCAAATCAGAAGATCATCGAGAAAACGCAGGGTTTCCGAGGTCGACGAATGCAGTTTACGAATATTGCCAAGCGCCTGCGCCGGATTGCCCGCCACCAGATCCTGCTGCGCCATCAGAGAAAGCCCTGCAAGCCCGTGAAACGGCGTTCTGAGGTCATGGGCAAGAACAGTAAACAGGCGGTTCTTTGCACGCGCCTCGGCCAGCAGGGACAGGTTCAGCGATATGATGATCATCGCGGTAAAGCCGACAGCTGTCAGCAGCAGGAAGACGATTACATCGAGGAAAGCCAGCATGTGAATAGTCGATGCCGACATAAGTTTGGTCATCGCCTGATCATCAATAAGGGCGACGATCCCGCGCGCCAGATGGAAAAGACAGTGTACTGCAAAGGTGATCGCCATCAGGATTTCCGGTGCGGTCAGTTTCCGGCACCTTGATTGCGCCAGAACAAGGCAGCTTGCCAGTGCTGTCGCCGAGATCGTCACAGAAATGACGACGACCCGCATGGCGAAATTCGGAACAATTTCAAGATAATAGACAAAGAGCAGCGCATAGGCCGCAACTACTACGCCCGAAATCCGATAGCTTGGCTTTTTGCCGGTATAGACCTGAAGGCCGAGCAGATAGAACACATGACCCGCGGCAATCAGGGTGTTCCCGGCCACGACCGATGCCAAATCGGGGATAAAGCCCCGGAACCCCAAAAGAACAAACCCGATTGCGTTGGCAATGCCGCCGATGGCCCATAGCATGGTCGCATTGTCACGCCGCGATACCATCCACAGCGACGAGAACGTCAGGGCCTGAATAATGGCTGACAGGGTCGCGACAAATGCCAATGTACGGATATCGAGTTCTACGCCAAACATTGGGGCTCCCATTCGACGATCTTTTGGGGCGCGGTGGCAATTTTTAGCGCCGTAACTATACTTTCGGTTGTTTTATCTTTTCCGTGAAGGAATGCAACGGAATATCGCGTTCTGATGACGCTCTTGCGTTCGATAATGCCTAGAAGGGAAGCCGTCGTTGTTTCGGTTTGCCTTTGTGCTGTCGATAGCGCCGGGTCAGGCTTTCGCGCAGCTGTTCGGTCGTCGGGCGGGGCAAGTCGATGATTTGGCGGGGATTTTCGGGATTGGCTGTGGTCGTAGCAATCGCGCCATCGTCTTTGGGGGAACCGTCTCCGGCAAAAAGATCAACCGGGTCTGCCAAATCGGCGGCGTAAAGATCGGCCACCCCGACACCCAACAACCGATAGCGTGTGCCATCAACTTCCTTTTTAAGCAAGGTTAGCGCAGCGTCGAGAATCGCCTCCTCACGCAGGGTTGGGTAGGTCAGGCGCATGTTGCGGGTGCGGATTTTGAAATCCGATGATTTCAGCTTCAGGACCACGGTATGGCCGGCGATTTCCTTGCGCGCCAAGTCGCTTGCGACCCGCGACGTCAGGCGGGTGGCGATTTCGGTGAGTTCTGACAGGCTTGCGATATCTTCGTTAAAGGTGGTTTCCGAAGACAGGCTTTTGCGTTCCGTGCTTTGTTCAACCCGGCGGTTGTCTTCGCCGCGCGAAAAGTAAAAGAACCGCTTGCCGATGCTGCCATATCGGCCCTGCAGGGCATGGATATCCATTTCCTGAAGCTGGCCTATGGTTGTGATGCCATCTGCGTGCAGTTTGCGTTCCATGGCAGGACCCACGCCCCACATCATGCGCACCGGTTTGTCGGCGAGGAACTCAACGGCCTCAGCGCGGCCGATCATGGAAAAGCCGAACGGCTTGTTAAGGTCCGAGGATATCTTGGCAAGAAACTTGTTATAGGAAAGCCCGATAGAGACCGTAATGCCGACTTCGCGTTTGATTGTTGCCTGCAGGTCGATCAGGCATTCAGCTGCTGATTTGCCATGGGTCTCAAACGCGTTCGAGAGATCCATGAAGGCCTCGTCAATCGACAGTGGTTCGATATCGGGCGTTAAGGCGCGCATCATGTCGCGAATGCGATAGCCTTCACGCTGATATTTCTTCATGTCGGATTTCAAAAATACCGCATCCGGGCACAGTTCGCGTGCCTTGAAGGCCGGCATGGCAGATCGCACGCCGTATTTGCGCGCAATATAACAACAGGTCGCGACAACACCGCGATGGCCGCCGCCAATAATCACCGGCTGGTCAATCAGCTCCGGTCGGTCGCGCTTCTCGATCGAGGCATAAAACGCATCGCAATCAAGATGGCCAATGGCAAGATCGGGGAGTTCCGGGTGGGCGATCGCGCGCGTGCAGGCGCAAACCGGGCAGGGCACATATGATCCGCTGCCGCTTTTGGGAAGCGGGTGATCAAGGTGCAGTCGCCATTTGTGATGGCAGTCCGGGCACAGCGCGTACAACATGCTTATATGTACTGCTTTTGTTCCGGTTTTGCCAAGGGGTGAAATGCAGCAAAGCTGTTGCACATCCCGGTTCCTGACAAATTTGTCAGGGGCGTGTCCTCGGCGTTTACCGGGCAGTCTAACGGGTCGGCTTGTCAGGGGTTGGTTTCTTTGGTGCCGGTTTGACGGGCTTTTTCGCATCCCGCTTGGCGCGGCGCTGACGGGCGATCATGTTATCGATATAACGTCCTTGGAACAGGGTGATGCCCAGCGACTGGCCGAACTTGATCGCGGTCGGTGAATCGCAACGACACAGGATGACGCGTTCGCGGCCGGAGTTTTTCACAAGATTGTCCATCTCGGAGTATTTCTTGCGGATGACGTTATCGGTCATCTCTTCGCGCCAGGCGACCTTGATGAAGTCGGCTTTCAGGCGTTTACGATCAACAAAGGACAGGGCTTCGACAGTCAGGTTGTCGACCAGAATGCGATAGCCGCGTTCATGGAAATCGTCACGCACGCTGAGATAGGTCTCAAGGTTCGAGAACAGATCAACCTGATTAAGCTCGATGATCACGTTGCCCTTCCAGTTCCGGCGCACGGTTTCATCAAACTTGTCAAAATCCTTGGAGGTCAGGGTGCCAAGATTGAGGTTGATTGAGAACGAACTTGCATGTGTCTTGAAGGTCCGCTTGCACAGATAGTTCAGCATTCGTTTGTCGAGCGTCTCGGTCATGTGCTGGAACAGCCAGCGGTTTGACGCCAGATCGATATTTGGCATCAGCGCGTTGCGCAGATCGGCAATCGAGACAAAGAACTCGTCAAAGACCGGATGGAGTTCCTTGGACCCGCCATGGGCAAACACGCAAACCGGCTGTTGGCGGATATGTTCGGACAGATCGGCAGTATGAATGGTTTCTTCAAGTTCAGCCAGGTTTTCGGCCGTGATCGGACCAAGGGTATGATCGTCTTTTTCGCGCTGGATTGCAGTGCGCATATTGCTGCTTTTCTGCAGTTTCTTGGCGCGTTCATCCAGATGCTGACAGAGCAGCAGGAATTCCTGAAATTCGGTATTAAGGTTATACCAGGTGCAGAAACCGGTTTCTTCGCTTTCATCCTGTGACAGCGGATCATCACGGAACAGATAGCGCAGTGTATCGACTGCCGGTTCGACATCGGCGATCGATTTGTCTTTCCAGACAAAGATCAGGTCGCTGTTGGTAAGAACAAAGATACGGCCTACATAGAGTTTGACATAACTTTCAAAGGTGTTGGTCGCAACGCGGATATGATAATCGCGGCGATGGAACGGCTTCATGCGTGACAGGTGAATATGTACCGCCCGGTGCCCGTATTTGCGGGTTTCCAGTCGTTGCACATAATCCAGCAACAGGTATTCCTGAAGGGCCTGTTGGCCATATTGCTGCGGTTCAATCACGCGAAGCCCCTGAAAGAGAAGATGTTTTTACTCGTTATAGGTTGGTTGAATACACCGAAGACCGAAGTTCAAGCAAATCATAATGTTCTGAAGGTCTGGTTAATAGCGTGGGCCATGAACCTAACACTATTCTATTTATAGAAACTATACATATGGCAGGACAAGTGTCGCGTGAAATTGCTTTAACGAATTGTTGGCAAGCAGGGTGCAAAATCAAGGCTGTATGGGGGAAGTCCATGTATGGTTTTGCTGGCATATCACAGGGCAATACAGCATGGTTTCCGATAACGGGTTTTAAGGAATAGGGGATTGGCGCCATGCAGGTATCCGCAAAGCGGACCGGGAACTGGCTGAAGATCGGCAAGGGCATTGCTGTGATCGGTATGGTTTCATGGGTGTCGGCCTGTGCGCCGCTGCTGGATCAGGATTTCTGGGACGAGGCAACGTCCTTTGCCGATGACAATTACACCGCCCTTGGTCTGCAGCAACTGGCCAGCGGTGATTACGCATCTGCTGAAAAGTACTTTGACGAGGCGCTTCGCAAGAATCCCCAGGATGGCCATGCAATGTTGTGGCGGTCAGTCCTTTATCAAAACACCAACCGACCGGATCGAGCGCATGATGGCTATGAAACGCTGATTGCGATGAATCCGCCAGGGACGGTTTTGATGTCTTCGGCGACCGGAACCCAGCCGCGTCCGTTGCGCGATGCTGCAGAATTCAACCTGTCGCGTCTTGAACGCGGTCTTCCGGGATCGCTTAGCATCAATGATCAAATCATCAGCGGGCCATCGGGCCTTGGCAACGGTGCCGCAGCAGTCGCCGCCGGGCGCGCATCAAATGCGCCGACGAGCAGCCCGACCTCGGGCATGACCAGCGGTCCTGTCAAAGCCATGGATATTCCGGCGGGGGCTGCATTGTCTGCTGGCGATGAAGCGATTGCAAAACGGTTTGCCATTTTGCGTAACCTTCAGGCGACCGGCCTTGTCACGCCCGAGGAATATTCCGCCCGACGTTCGGCCAACCTTGGTGCGTTACTGCCAATGAGCCAGCCGTCACCATCGGCATTCCTGAATAATCCGCCGCCCGAAGGCGCACAGGTCGAGCAGCGTCTTAATCAGCTGAACCGGGCGCTTCAGATCGGTGCGATCACGGTGCAGGAACATGTTGCGGAACGCACATCCATTCTTGATGCATTGCTGCCGGCCCAACCGCGCCAACGTGCAACCCCGCCGCCAGCACCGCAGGGCCTTATGGATGCGGCGCGCCAGATCGCGCGCATCGAAGACCTGCAACAGATGAAGCTGGTCACGCCAGATGAATTCAAGCGCGAGCGTGATGCAATCGAAGCAGCCATTGTCGAGCCGGCGCAAGGCACAGCCATGACCCTTAATTCCGGGGAACCGGTCCGCCGTGTCGCCACGGGCGAAAGCCGCCCGGTCCAACCGGCCGAGGAAATGACAGAGGCAACACCAGTCGCAACCGGATCGAAATCCGTGCACCTTGCGTCATATCGCAACGAAGCGCAGGCAGAACGCGGCTGGCAAATCCTCAAAGGGCGTTATGGTCAGCTTGCCTCTTTGCAGCATGGTGTGACGCGCGCCAATATCCCGGGCAAGGGGACGTATTATCGTTTGATGGCCACGGGGCTTAGCAACAGTGCGGCAAGCTCGCTGTGCGCCGACCTGAAACGACGGGGCCAGTTCTGCGAGGTGAAGTAGTACATCGCGACCTTCGATCATATATTTGATGCGTAACGACAGCGCCGGTGGGATCAAAACGTTGCCACCGGCGTTGTTGTCTTCATAAGACACTTTTTTATCCGACTTCTCGGCAGGTGCCATGATCTTTGTCTTTAGCGATTTTGGTGTGAACGGCCCCTATAGCGGGACGATGCGCTCCGTCGTGATGCGCCATGCGCCGGACGTGCCGATCTGTGATCTGATGCGTGATGCGCCGGACCGAAACCCAAAGGCGGCAAGTTATCTTCTAGCGGCCTTAAGTCGGGAATTTCAAAAAGGCGATGTGGTTCTGGCTGTTGTTGATCCGGGGGTGGGAAGCTCGCGTCACGGGCTTGTTGTCGAGGCTGACGGTATTTCCTATGTCGGGCCGGATAATGGTTTGTTTGAAATCGTGATCCGGCGCGCAGAACAGGTAACGATCAGGGTGATTGACTGGATGCCGTCCGATGCGTCGGCCAGTTTTCATGGTCGCGATGTGTTTGGCCCGGTGGCCGCACGGGTGGCAAATGACCAGGCCTATGCATCGCACGATATTGCGCCGGGTGATCGGTTTAGCGCAGCACAAGACTGGCCAGATGAATTGGCCGAGGTGATCTATATCGATCCCTATGGAAACCTGATGACGGGGCTTTTGGCGCGGGCAGAGGATGAAAAAGTCGCGATCAATGAGCATGTTGTGTCAGGCGCACGCACATTTTCCGATGTGCCGACTGGTACGGGATTTCATTACCGCAATTCGATCGGGCTTTGTGAGATCGCGGTTAATTGCGGACGGGCCGATGAAGTGACGGGTGCTGTGATCGGAAGCACTGTTGACGTGAAGTGAATATGTTAGGTGCAATCAACAATGGGTTCGTGATTGTATGATGTTATCGTGTGATAGTTGCACTCGGTGATAACCGGTCAATCCTTGGACAGGATTTGGTGAATGGCGATTGAGGTTAAATTCTGGGGCGTTCGGGGCAGTATTGCCTGCCCGTCACCAGATCATGTGGTTTACGGCGGCAATACCAGTTGCATTGAAATGCGCGTCGGTGACGAGGTGCTGATTTTTGATGCCGGGACGGGGATCCGCAACCTGGGCAAGGATCTGATCCGCCGTCAGGTGACCCATGCCAACATCTTTCTGACCCATACGCATTGGGACCACATCAACGGCTTTCCGTTCTTTGTGCCTGCCTATAACCCGAAGGCGTCTTTTCGCGTCATGGCCGGACATCTGACCCATCAGGGCGGTGTGGAACGCGTGTTTTCCGCCCAGATGGCCGACCCGACCTTTCCCGTGCCGCTTTCGGCCATGCAATCGACGCTGACATTCGAGGATTTCAATGTTGGTGATGAACTCCATCCGGCCGACGGTATTGTGATCAAGACAGCCCCGTTGCGCCACCCCAACGGGGCGACGGCATTTCGGGTCGAATTCGAAGGGAATGCCGTGTGTTACGTGAGTGACACCGAACATGACCCGGAAAACCCCGATCAGACCATTCTGGATTTCATCGAGAATGCCGATCTGGTGATCTATGACAGCACCTACACCGATGAGGAATTCCCGCAAAAGGTCGGGTGGGGGCATTCAACATGGCAGGAAGGTATTCGTCTGTGCCGGGCTGCCAATGCCAAGCAACTGGCCTTGTTCCATCACGACCCGGACCATGATGACACGGCAATGACCGTCATTGAGCAAAAGGCACGCGCCACTTGGTCAGGTGCCTTTGCCGCCCGGGATGAAATGGTGCTGCATATCGAGTGATCAGAGCAACATCTGCACATCAAAAAGGGGCCTTTGGGCCCCTTTGTCATTTTCAGATGAGGTTGAACAGATCGCGCGTGCACGGCCCCATTAAAAGACCCGCGAATATTTCGGGAAGACCCGGATTTCAATCCGGCGGTTGGCTTCGCGGTTTTCAGGGAGAGGGTCTCCGAAATCATCGCGGTTGGGCAGTTTCGGTTTGGTTTCGCCATACGAAATGGCGCGCATGCGCTTGCTGTCGGGATCGACACCCAGCGCGCCGAAGAAGCGCACAACAGCAATCGCCCGACCGGCCGCCAAATCCCAGTTCGTTGGGAAACGCGATGAGTTGATCGGGCTATCATCTGTATGGCCTGCAACTTCCACCTGAAAACCAAGATAGCGTGGCTCCTTAAGCAGATCGCCGACATCCTTGAGAAACAGGACGGCATCGTTGGTCAGGTTTGCTGATCCGGGCTGGAAGAAGGCGCCGCTGCCCATTTCCATCAGGATGCCTTCATCATCGGTCGACACATTGACCGCACTGTCCATCGCCATGTTGAAAACGACGTCGCGCAGGTCGGTTTCAAGCACCTGTGTCGGGCGCACGACTTCGCGTTTGCCAATTTGTTCGGCGATGCCGGCCTGAACCTTTTCAAACATCGGAATTTCGATTTTCGAAAAGCTGACCAGCATGACGAAAAAGGCCATCAGAAGGGTGATGGCGTCGGCATATGTCGCGAGCCAGTCTTCGTTCAGCGGTTCTTCTTCGGTGCGCTGCAAGCGTCTTTTGCGGCGGGCCATGACGGTTTTCCTTAATTCGACGACTTGTCGATATTGAAATGGATGGCCGGATCAAGGAACGAATTCATCCTGTCCTGAATGGCGCGCGGGCCTTTGCGGTCGGCCAGCATGATCAGGCCTTCGGCAATCAGGTAGTTGCGAAACCGCATGATCTCTTCGCGCTGCTGAATTTTGCTGGCAGCGGGCAGGAAGAAAAAGCGCGATGCAACAATTCCGTAAAGCGTGGTGATCAGGGCGATGGCAAGGCCAGCACCAAGTGATGTCGGGTCATCGGCCATTTTATCAAGCATGATGACAAGCCCGACCAAGGTGCCGATCATGCCAAAGGCCGGGGCGGCCGCGGCCATGCTTTTGAGGATGGCAACCGGCACCAGATTGCGATTGAACGCATTGTCGATGGCGTTATGGAGCATCTCGGCGGTTTCTTCGCCGTCATAGCCGGTAATGATGACTTCCATCGCCCAGCCGAGAAACGGTTCGTCTTTTCCGACCCGTTCTGCTTCCTGTTCCAGCGCATTGATGCCTTTTTTTTGCAGCAGATAGCCCCATTTCACGACACGCCCGACTTCGCCGGTCAGTTGCCCCCGGCCCATTTGCGGGGCACGAAAAATCTTGAAGATCAGTTTGAGCGCGAGCAGCACATAGCGCGCTTCATAGGCAATAAAGGTTGCCGCCAACGTGCCGCCAACCACCATCAGCGCACTCGAAAGGCTTAGGAATACCAGATAGTTATCGGTCGAAATAAAGATCGACCCGATAAACAGGCCAAGGCCTACCATAATGCCTAAAATCGTCGTAAACGACATTGTCCCCACAATCCCCCGGGTCGTCGCGATGGCGCTACGTGCAGCGAAATCACCATATATTAGAAAAGCGCGTATTATTTTTTACGTAAGAATAGGCACGTAAAACGTTGCTTGGAAGTTAATTTTATCAATTAGGGGTGGATTTTACGTTTGGTTGTTCGGGGTGTCGCGAAGCGCCCAGGGCTTCTGTTTTCAGATGTTTTATCTTTGTTTGGGGGCGGGCAAATACAAGACCGGCGGCAAAACCACTGTCTTGCCGCCGGCTGATCGATTGTCTTGGGTAGTGTTCTTTTGGTTAGCTACTGCGAATATCGGCAAGGAACTGATCGACCTGCGCGCGCAAATCGTTTGAAAGCGTTCCGAGCTCTTCGGCAACATCAAGCACAAGGTGGGCTGCCTGATCGGTATCAGCGACCGTGTTGCTGACGCGTTCGATGTTGCTGCTGACTTCCTGTGTGCCGATGGCAGCCTGTTCAACGTTCTGGGCAATTTCGCCGGTGGCATCGGATTGTTCGCCCACGGCGGCTGAGATGGTGTTGACCATTTCGGTGATGCGGCTGATCACGTCCGAGATATCGCCAATCGAGGTTACCGTCTTGCCGGTTTCTTCCTGAATGGCGGTGATCTGTTCGGCGATTTCGTTGGTGGCACGGGCTGTCTGGTTGGCAAGGTTTTTGACCTCTGCCGCGACAACGGCAAAGCCTTTGCCAGCTTCGCCGGCACGGGCTGCCTCGATGGTGGCGTTCAGTGCCAGAAGGTTGGTCTGACCGGCAATGTCGCTGATCAGTTCGACAATCTCACCGATGCGGTTGGCAACCTCGGACAGGCCCTGAACCGTGTCAGAAGACTGGGCGGCTTCACGGGATGCTTCGGCGGCAATCTGGGTGGATTGCTGCGCCTGTTCGCCAATTTGGGAAATGGATTCAGACAAGTGATCTGCCGCATCTGCCACGGTACGGACATTGACGGTGGCTTCCTCGGACGCGGCGGCAACCGTGGTTGCGCTTTTGCTTGCGCGGTCCGCAGAATCCACAAGTCCCCGTGCCGTGGTTTGCATGCGGTCGGCAGAGGTAGACACTGCACCGACGATCTGGGCAATCACACCTTCAAAGCTGCCAATGTGGCGCTCAAGGCTTTGCATGCGTTCTTCGCGGCGTTTGGATTCAATTTCCTGTTCGGCTTCCATCTGTTTTTTGGCAATCGCATTGGTGCGGAAGACATCAACCGATCTGGCCATCTCGCCGATTTCATCCTGGCGCGACAGGGCATTGATTTCAAAGTTGGTATTGCCATCCGCAAGCGCGTTCATGTCATTGCCAAGATCCGACAACGGACCGGTCACGATCCGGGACAGCAGCACGCGCATACCAATAATGGTGGCAATGGCAATCGCCAGACCGCCCAGAACGATGCCGATCAGAATTCGGTTGGTCTTTGCCTGTTCCGGTGCGACCGAAAGGCTGGACGACAGAACCGCGATCACATCACCGGTATCGGCTTCCATCGCGCCATGGCAGCTAAAGCAGACTTCGCGATCCGCGCCCTTGGTTTCCCCCAAGACAATCGGCATAGAGAGGCGATAGCTGCCGTTTTCGGTATAGCGACCGATCATCTGGCCGGTTTCGATCGCCTCGGCATCAATTTCGTCGCGCGGGGTTTTAAGCGGTTTGTCGCCGAATTCTTCCATATAGGCCATGGTTGTCGGCCCCCATGCGGACCACAGCTCGCCCGGATAGTCGCCATTGCGGCTGTCAAACCAGTTGTTGAAAACCTGAATGCCGATGTCATCGATATCATCAGGGCGGGCCGCCATGACATTGACGATCAGCGCGTGCAACGATGTCAGTTCGTTCTCGCTCAGCTGATGGAGCTTTTCATCCATGGCCTTTTCTTCGACGACCGTCATCATCAAAAGCGCAATGATCACAGTGGTCGAGACGCCAAATGCGGACGCCCACATAAAGCGTTTGCGGATGCTCATGGCGTTGAAAGCAGACAGGATGCGCATGGTTATTCCCCGGTGGCGACGACTTCAAGAAACCCGATGAAACAGGCTTTTACGATCCAATTCATGGGCTTTTGCACCATGCATGTTCGCGCAAAAAGTGCTTTGATATGCCTCAAGTTGTGCAAATTGAATTTGTATAGTTCGCAACGCGCACAGAGCCGTTTTCATCGTGCCGGGGCTTGCCAGTTGTGCGTCAAACAGGCATAAGCAGGCCAGAAAACCCAAGCGATTTACAGGATTGTCTGATGACGCTGTCCTATAGCGACACCCGCAAGAAACTCGATCAGATCACCGCAGAAATGCTGGGTCTGATCCGCAAATATGATCTTGATGCTGCAAGTCCGTTTGACGTGATCGAAGTGGCGCGCGCCAAAATTACGGACCAGAACGACTATATCCGCTTTCTCGAGCTGTCTCTCGAAGGGCGGATTTACGGCGAGTATGGCGATGCGCTGCAAAAGCAGATCGACGAAGAAGCCAAACAGGCCGAGGCGGCGAAGAAACTGAACTAAGGTTTTTCAACGCGCTGTTTGCATATCGATTTGATTTTATGACGGCCTGTCTTCACCGCGAAGGCGGGCCGTTTTCATATCTGCATCATCGCGCAATCTGGCAGAAATCTTCTAGTGGCGTGATATCCGGGGTTTGCGGTTTTGCAAGAATAGGGCGCTTTGTCACAAATTCTTCCCGATCTTGTCACCGTGCTGCAGTTGAGAGGCCATGAAGTTCGGACTATATGGCTGCTGTGAACGACGCATCATCAAAAACGATGTGCAGCATTTCGGCGGTGAGATCCGCTGAAACCCCAACGAGCAACAGGATGACTGACATGAAAAAGAGTTACGTCCAGACTCTGATGGAAGTCGAAAAAGTATTCGGTCAGATCAATGACCATGACTACCGCCTTTACCGGGCAGTCTGGGGCAACCGTCAGGCGGCCCAGACCGGCCTGCCGCGCGGAACCCGTGCAGAAATAAGCAAGAAGCTGGCCAATGACTTTGTCGCGGCAAGCAGCCCGGCGACCCACACTCCCCAACGCACCGTTTCATCACACGCCGCCTGATCGCGGTGTGTGAAACCAATGGCAGGCAGGGGGCATGGCATCATGTGCCTTGCCAATCCGCTCTGATTCAGGCATCAAGTGTCGCCGTATGTGATCTCGCCATGATATTCATGGCTTTTGACCTGCGCCGTAACATTTCCTGATATCTGGCCGGAGTATTCCATGTCGATCAAGTCGTTGATCCGTACCATTCCCGATTACCCGAAAAAGGGCATCATGTTTCGGGATATCACGACGCTGTTTGAAGACCCCTATGGTCTGAGCGAAGTGATCGACAGTTTCGCCGCCGAATTCCAGGACAAGAAGATCGACATGATCGCGGGTATCGAAGCCCGTGGCTTTGTCATCGGTCCGGCGGTTGCCGTTGCCCTTGGTGTGGGTTTTGTCACCATCCGCAAGCAGGGCAAATTGCCTGCTGAAACCGTTGGTGTGGAATATGAGCTTGAATACGGCTCGGACGTGATTGAAATCCACAAGGATGCCGTCAAACCAGGCAGCCGCGTTTTGATCATGGATGATCTGATTGCAACCGGCGGTACGGCATTGGCCGCGATTGATCTGGTGGAGAAAATCGGGGCAGAGGTCGCTGGTTGCGCCTTCATCATCGATCTGCCCGACCTTGGCGGCGCGCAAAAAATTCGTGATCGCGGTGTCGAAGAATTCCATCTTGTTGAATTCGAAGGCGACTAAGCACCCACGTCGTTCGTTGCGCCGGGTAGCAGGAATTGCGATTTTGCTGCCATATGCCTATATATTCATGTAGAATGCATAGGTTGCATTAGCTTTATTCAACCGCCCGTGACTCACCAAGGTATAGGAAGATGGTCGCACCGGTCCAAAACGCACAGACAGTTTCACAAGCAGGTCACTATGGCCGGCTTGCGTCGGCTGGTGCGCGCGGTTTGTCGACGGTCAACCGTGACAGTCAGGTTGAAGCACCGTCCCAGCATTATACCTATGACCCGGATGACGACGGCATTCTGTTTAATGCCTATGTCGATGGCAAAGACAAACGCCAGTCCGGGCAGGGTAATTCCGGCGAGCAGAAAGACCAGCGCACCGAACAGCGCAACCTGTCAGCCGCACGCCGTGCCAGCGACAAGGAAGGCGCGGTCGAGATGGAGAGTGACGTTGATTTCGCAAGCCTGCTTGATCCGTCGATCCCGTTTGATCTTTCGGCCAATAGTGGCACGTCGTTTTATCAGGTGGTCAATGCCGTGACCCATGGTGTCGGCGTGCGCGGTACGCATCTGGATGCGACCGTCTAGGTTCCAGGCGCCAGACGGCAGGGCATTGGTCTTCCCGCTATCTCTTCCCTAAATTCGAAAAACCTGATTGGTGATGCTTGTTGGCATCTGCCATAGACTTTATGATCCTTGGGAACGCGTAATTGTTTCCCAAGACCATCGGGCCCAGCATGAAGAACAAGCCGGTTCTCAATACGGTATTTGATGCCGCATTCAGGTTCATTGACCTCGCACTCAATGACAACGAATACCTGCAGCCGCAAAAACTGCACCGTTTGTTGTATCTGGCACAGGCCTATTACGGGGCGAATTACCATGGCAACATGTTGATGCCCGCCATCTTTGTTGCCGAGGAATTCGGACCGGTGGAACCGAACCTTTATGCCGTCATGGAAGAATCCCGGCCCGATGTGCGGCTGAAATCGGTGGATCCGAAAACAGTTCATTTCCTTGAAAGCATCTGGTCGCAATTTGGCCATCACACGGTCGAACATCTCAGTATGACCGTACGCAACCATCCGCCCTACACCAAGGCCTATAAGGAAGGGATCGGGACGATCATCCCGTATGATGAGCTGGTTGAATTCTATGCCTCGGTCCGCAAGACTGCGACGACGCCCGAAGCCAAGGAAGTCGTGCGCCCACGCGTCATGCGCTCGCACAAGGGCAAGCCGGTCGCAACCACCGACTGGTTGCCGCGCAAGATCAAGTAATCAAAAGTCTGTTGGAAAAGGTCAGTGATCGGAGGGCTTAGGGCCGATCTTGCCGGTCTTCCTTGCCCATGCCGCCAAGGTTCTGACAGGGATCGCCGCGCGCGATATCGTTGGTAAACCACATGAAATCGATATCGTCGGGGGCGCCAAATCGCATGGCGTAATCTTCGACCAGTGACGCGTCAGGGCCGGGATCATCAGCCTCGATCAGGCTGACGACAGCCATATCACGCATTTCAAGACCCGGCTCAAAACGTTTGATGTGCCAAGGGGCGGCAATGCTGTGGCGGACATGCATGGCACCGGCGATCAGGAACGCGCCGTCAATGCCGTCAATCTGGGCTGCATCCGTCATCGCACGGGCAAGCGATGCATCGCGGGCAAACTGAACGGCAGAAAAACTGCCCAGCATGCTTTCGGGCAGCATGTTGCAGTGGCCCTCGGCGATTTCGACATTAAACCGATCCAGCATTTCGGTCGGAATGTCGGGTAGGTCAAGCTTGGCTGCCAGATCATCGGGCATGGCATCATTGCCCTCGCTGATCATGGGTTTCAGCAGATCATCGGGCAGATTGCCCGCCACCATCATCAGACCGTTGTCGCGTGCGGCCTGTGCGATCGGGGCATAGTCATGCCAAGACGGCCAGCCGCGATCTTCCCACGCCAAGGCCGGGCCAAGTTCGGAAATCGGCAAGTCCTGCCAATTTTCATCAAGGGTGACCTGCTGATCACGGGTAAACATTTCCCAGACAATCGCCCGTTCCTGATCATCGGCATTGCTGAGGGCATCGACCAGTTGCGCCTGATGATGATGATGGATCGGGTTGTCATGCTTTTCGCCGATCAGAACATATTTGCGATCCGACAGGCGCTCGACCAGCACATCGAACATGATGTATTCGCCGGCTTTCACATCGAAAATCAAACCCGGTGCGGGGGGCAGGGCATTAACATCCGTCAGATTGCCCTTTGAACCGTTAGTCTCCTGCGCGGCTGCCGGGGTGCTTGGTGTCACAGGCAAAAGAACGGCCGATGCCAGCACAACCGCAGAAACACCACGGGTCAGAACACGTGACAATGATCTGTTTGAATTGTGCGATGGCATCGGTGGTTGCATGGGCGATGTCGTTCCGGATCAAAGAAAAATGCAGTATATGCTCACTTGCTTATGTGAAAAGCTGTTTCCAGATCGTTAACAAGATCATTACAATCTTCGATCCCGACGGATAGGCGCAAAAGGTCCCCCGGAACGGGGCTGGTCGGGCCTTCGACGGAGGATCGATGTTCGATCAGGCTTTCAACCCCGCCAAGTGACGTTGCGCGTTTGAAAAGCTTGCAATGGTTGTGGAATTCAACCGCGCGCTTTTCACCGCCCTTGACCCGAAGTGACAGCATGCCGCCAAAGCCACCCTGCATCTGCTTTTTGGCAATGTCATGGCCGACATGGCTTTCAAGACCGGGATACTGGACCTGTTCGATTTCCGGGTGGTTTTCGAAATGTTTGGCGATTGCCATGGCGTTCGCACTGGCGCGTTCGACACGAATCGAAAGGGTACGCATGCCGCGCAGCAAAAGCCAGGTTTCAAACACACCCAGAACCGCACCACCGGATGCATGCTGTTTGCAGACACGCTGCCAGAACTCGCTATCTGCTGCGGTGGTCAGCGATCCCGCCAGAACGTCACTGTGACCATTCAGGTACTTGGTGGCCGAATGCATAACGATATCGGCACCAAATTCAATCGGGCGGGTCAGAAGCGGTGTTGCAACGGTATTATCAACGGCGACAACCGCGCCTGCCGCCTTGGCCAGCTTTGCAACGGCGGCGATATCGGTAATCTGCCAATCCGGGTTGGCCGGGGTTTCAAGCCAGACCAGCTTGGTCTTGCCGGCAACGATGTGCTCGTCCCAGTCTGCAATATCGGCGTTATCGATAAAATCAAAGCTGATACCTGCACGCACGCCGCTATCAAGCATGAAGCTGCGCAGTGCCCAATACATCACCTTGGGGGCGACAACATGATCCCCCGGGTTGAGCGCATGCAATACCGCCACGGCGGCTGCCATGCCAGATGCAAATAGGCGGGTTTCAGAACCACCTTCAAGCTCGTTCAGAACAGCGCACGCCTGATCATATGTCGGGTTGTCGGCACGGGTATAGCAGCGCCCGTCATGGTAGCTGAGATCGGTGTTGCGTTCGAACGTGGTCGAGGGATAAAGCGGTGGTGTAACGGATTTGGTCGCTTCATCGACCCAGCCAAGCGCCTGTCCGCTCACGGTGGCGGGGGACTGTTTTTTTGCATTATCAGACATGGTGGCACCTGATTTGGTTGAGATTTGTTGGCGCGCAACATAACGTGGTTCCCGCCACACACCAAACTGAATTGCCACCAAAACTGATCTTTAGGTCCCCACATGACAGAATATCCAAAAAACACCCTGCCCAAGGAATGCGACGTTGTTGTTATCGGCGGCGGCATTCACGGGTCATCCTGTGCCTATTACCTGACAAAAGCCGGCATGAAAGTCGTGCTTCTGGAAAAGGACACGATTGCATCACATCAGTCCGGCCGTGCCTGGGGCTTTGTGCGCCAGCAGGGGCGTGACCCGATTGAATTGCCGCTGATGATGGAGGGCAACAAAATCTGGCAAGGTCTTGAAAAGGAACTGGATGCTGATCTGGAATGGCGTCAGGGCGGTGTTTTGTTCGTCGCGCGTGATGACAAGGAAATGTCGGAATTCGAAGGCTGGATCGACGACACCAAACATTTTGGCATCGAAACCCAGGTTCTTGACCCCAAGGGTGTCACAAAAATGATCCCCGGGATTACCACACCGGGCGTTGGCGGGATCTATACCCCGTCCGATGGTCAGGCTGAGCCGAAAAAGGCCGCACCGGCCATTGCCAAACGCGCCAGCGAAATGGGGGCCGTCATTGCCGAGGGCTGCGGCGCGCTGTCGATCGAGACCCAGGCTGGCGCGATCAGTTCTGTCGTGTCCGAGCAGGGCGAGATCAAATGTAAATACGTCATTTGTGCCGCCGGGGCCGCCACCCACAAATTCGTCGCCAAGTTCGGCCGCCGTCTGCCGCAACAGACAACGCGCGGCACGGTGATCCGCACCACCCCGGTGCCCGATATTTCGGCCGCCGGGACCTTGGCAGCGGGGCTGGCGTTTCGTCAGCGTGCAGATGGATCAATGAACATCGCCGATGAGTTCATGACCGACATTGATCTGACGATGGGGCGGTTGAAATTCGCCCGTGATTTCATGCCGGGGCTTTTTGATAACTGGGCGACCTTCAAGTTCCACATGAACAAGCGGTTCTTTGATGATCTGGTGGATCGTGTTCCCGGCTCGGACGCCTCAAAGCAACCGATGATCGGACGACGCACCAATCAGGCAGAGCCCTATGAAGTGCGGGTTAAAAACGCGATGCGCAACCTGCAAAAGATCCTGCCGCAAATCAAGAAGGTCGGTATTGCCGATACATGGGCGGGCGATATCGATGTCACCCCGGATGCGGTGCCGGTGATCGATCAGTTCGACAACCCCAAGCATTTCTTCGTCGCATCGGGCTTCTCGGGCCACGGCTTTGCCATGGGACCCGTGGTTGGCAAGGTGCTGGCTGACTGGATCACCACCGGACAGCCATCCATCTCGGTCAAGGGCATGGAGCTTGGCCGGTTCGAAGACGGTACCCGCCGTGTGCCGCGCACGCGGGTCTGACCCGGCGGTTTGCAGCAAGGGATTTGTTCGCCCAAGCAGGTCCGCAGGTTTCATACTTGCGGACTTGACTTTAACGCGCGCTCACGCGACAAATTGGAATGTTATAACGTAACTTTTGTGTTGTGACGGCTTCATGAGGGTTGCAGTTATGGCATCGGGCCGGGTGATCTGTCGCCCAAACAGATGAACCGGACGGACCGGCAATGCCATCTGGTGTTGCCGGTCTTTTAATATGCTGTGACAGGCGTCAATGCGTTTGGTCGGCAGGGGGTTACAGGCTGCGGGCCAGACGCAGGATAATCGCCCCGCCCAGTGTCATCATGGTCGAGGACAGCTTCACAAGATTGAGCTTTTCCCCCATGAAGAACACGCCGATCAAAAGGGCAAAGACAATACCGGTTTCGCGAAGTGCTACCACAAGCGGGATCGGTGCCTGCGTAAAGGCCCACATGACAGTGGCATAGGCGGCAAAGGATGCGGTTCCGCCCACCACAAAAACCTTTTTGCCCGATCTTGCAATATCAGCCAGCATGCGCGGGCGCATGAAGGTCGCGATCACGGCAAAGATCACAACGTTGCCAATCGTCTGATAGCTGTAATAGCCAAGTGCGGTTCCGGCCAGTCGTGCACCCGTGCTATCAACCAGTGAGTAGCTGCTGATAAAACAACCGGTGATGATGGCGGCAAGGGCGGCATTGCGGTTGCGCAGGCCATCGGCCTGACGGGTGATGCACATGCTGATGATGCCAACCCCGATCACGACAATCGCCAGCCTCTCGCTGACATGCAGGGTAACCCCCATGATCAGAACCGAGACCCCGGCGACGATCAATGGCGAAGACCCACGTGCAATCGGATAAACCTGACTGAGATCGCCAAGGCGATAGGCCAGGATCAGAAACAGCTGATAGCCAATATGAAGCCCGATGGACCCGATCAGATAGGGCCAGCTTTCCGGCGCTGGAAGGTCGACAAACGGCAGCAGGAGCAAAACAATCGGCGTATGACCCAGCACGATTGCCGTCATGTTCATCAGTTTGTCCGAGCCACCCTTGACCAGTGCATTCCATACGGCATGCATCAGGGCAGCACCCATTACGGCAAGAAAGACAGTCAAACTCATGGCGGGGCAATCAATGTTACGGTTTTGTGACGCAATCATTGATGCTTAGCACGCAGTTTGAAAAACCACCAAACCGAACTTGAGTGGGCTGCTATGTGGCAGACGCCGTAGGCTCGACCTTTTCGCGGGTTGTCGATGCGGGATTGGGTTTACCCGCAAAGAACCGGGTCGCACCAATCGGCGGGGCGATGAAATCATCCTCTGCAATTCCGGCATGCTTGCGCGCGGTGGCCAGTCGAGCGGGTGGTTCATCAACCGGTTCGGCCGTTAGCACAAAGGTACCCCAATGAATGGCTAGCGCCTGTTTGACACCCATTTTCTGCATGATCTGAATGGCTTCTTCGGGATTGCAGTGGGCATTGCGCATGAAATCGCGCGGGCCATACGCCCCGATGGGGATCAGGCCGAAATCAATCCCGCCATGGGTTGCACCCATTTCGGTAAACAGCGCCTCGTTCCAGCCGGTGTCGCCGACAAAATAGAACCGGTAGCCATCAGGAAATTCCAGAACATACCCGCCCCACAGCATTTCCTTGCGGTCCTTGGTGGTGCGGCTGGACCAATGGTTGGACGGCACGTGGGTGATTTTTACATCATCATGATAATGGCTTTCATCCCAATCAAGCTCGACATAACGCTCAGCAGTGATCCCCGCCTTTTCCAGAAGCGCACCGTTTTTCAGCGGCAGGACATAACGCGGCGCGTTACCAAGCTCTGTCAGGCTGGCCAGATCGAAATGGTCATAGTGATTGTGTGACAGCAACACCAGATCAAGCTTGGGCAGCTGATCAATGGCAAGGCCCGGCTGGGTATAGCGTTTCGGACCAAGGCGTTTGAAGGGCGATGCGCGTTCGGAAAACACCGGATCGGTCAGGATATTAAGCCCGCCATATTGCACCAGCACCGTGGCATGACCGACCCATGTAACCTGCAGGCGGGTCGGGTCGGGATTGTGTATGGCCGCATGATCGGGTGTTTCGGTCGGGATTTTGCCGATCTGATGTTTGGCCTTGGGCCAGTTGTCATCGCCGAAATAGCGCCGTCGCAGGAAATGCCAGAAGGACCGCTTGACCGTATCGGGCAGGGGATGGCGGTTTTCAAAACCGGTATCGGTGTGATGGTCGGGTTTGGTTTGTTGCTGCACTTTTATGTCCTGCTCCGATGGTGGCGTAACCGCCCTGATGGGTTTTACAACCCATTATAAGGTAACGGTCAATCTCACCGGCGCAAGGGAAAGGCCGGAATGCGGGGCACACGTTCCGGCCTTTCGGGGTGCTTTCGCGGGTGCTGGGACGCAGCCCGCGAAAGCAGGGGGGACTTGTTGGTTATGCGATCAACTGATCATTCGATGACGGCGACATAGCTTTCAAGCGCCGGGGTTTCCTCGATCAGGCCCTGTTTGACCATGTAATCGGCAAAGCGGGCATAGCGGGCCTTGTCAAGGGCGGCCGGACGCAGGGCAAAGCGCGGCAGGGTGTCGGCCCAGGCCTTGATGTTGAGTTCGTCATCAAGGTTCGGATAGGCGGAAATAAAGGCCTGCCAGCTGTCATCCGGATGGTTGATCAGGTACTGCACACCTTCTTCAAGGGCCGCCAACATGCGGGCATAGCGCGGATCATCGGTCTGATCATTGCGGACCGTCAGGATCAGCTCGTCATAGGGCGGCACGCCTTCTTCCTCCACAAAGAATGCCTTGCCCGGCTTGCCTTCGATCTCCATCTGGTTGAGCTCGAAATTACGATAGCCGCCAATGATCGCATCGACCTGACCGGAATAAAGCGAGGGCGACAGCGAGAAGTTCACATTGATCAACTCGACATCGTCAATCGAGACGCCGTGATTGGCCAGCATGGTGCCAAGAAGTGCATCTTCAAACCCGGCCAGGGAATAACCGATTTTCTTGCCCTTAAGGTCGGCGATCTCCTTGATCGGGCCATCTTCGAGCACGATCAGGCTGTTAAGCGGGGTGGCCACAAGTGTGCCGATCCGCGTCAGCGGCAGACCTTCGGCGGCCTGAACATGAAGCTGCGGCTGATAGTTCACCGCAACGTCCCCCTGACCAGCTGCAACAAGGCGCGGCGGGGCGGACGGATCGGATGGTTCGATCAGCTCAACATCGAGATCATGATTGGCAAAGAAACCCTTTTCCTTGGCAACGATCAGCGGCGCGTGATCCGGGTTTACAAACCAATCCAGAAGAATGGTCAGCTTGTCCGCGGCAAAGGCGGTGCTTGATGTTCCCAGAACAGCCGCCCCAAGACTGGCTGCGGTAAGTATGGATTTAAGGCGTGGCATGGAAGAACCTCCGTATTTATGCGCCTTTGTGCGCTGAGCGTTAATTGTGTGAGGATTGTTTTCGCCGCCCATCAGGCAGGGATATTCGGTTTATTCTGCTGGTTTCAGACTGTCGGGCTGCCATGGCAGGGCCGCGCGCAGCACGCGATCGACAATGAAATATTGCGTGATTGAAAACGCACACAGGATCAGAAGACAGGCGAAAACCATATCGATCTGAACCCGGGCATTGGCATGCAGCATCAGATAGCCAAGACCGTGACTGGACCCGACCCATTCGCCAATCACAGCCCCGATCGGGGCGACCGCAGTGGCCACCCGAAAGCCCGATGCAAAGGCGGGCAGGGCGGCGGGTAGGCGGATATGGGTCAATAGCCGCCAACGGCTGGCCCCCATGGTGCGCGCCAGATCAAGCCAGCCGGTTTCGGTGCGTGACAGTCCATCGAAAAAGGCAACAGTCACCGGGAAGAAAATGATCAATGCGGCCATGGCGATTTTGGACGCCAGACCAAAGCCCAGCCACAACACCAGAAGCGGGGCCAGGGCAAAGAACGGAATGGCTTGCGAAACAAGCAGGATCGGCATCAACCAGAAACGTACCGGTGAAAACAGCGCCATCGGAATGGCCGCCAACGTGCCAAGCGTCGCCCCGGCAAACAGGCCAATCACGGTTTCCGCAATTGTGTACTGCGCGTGGTCAAACAACACATCATGGCGCGCGATCAGCGTCGCCCAAACATCGGCCGGGGTCGGCAGCATGTATTTCGGCGCACCCGTGACAACGACCAAGATCTGCCAAGTGGCAATCAAGGCGACGATGATGATCAGCGGCCGCGCGAGTTTCAGCCAGCGCCGTTCTGACAGCGGTTTTGATTTGGTGTGAGGATTGATTGGGTTGCTCATGCCGCGCCCCCTGACAAATCGGCGCCCAGTTGCCCCAGAAGTTCGGCCTGCTGGGCCAGAATTTCAGGGTCGGCGATGTTGCGCGGGCTTTGGCCCTTGGGCGTGATGGCGTCCTGTAACCGTGCCGGGCTGCCAGACAGCACATGAACCCGGTCTCCCAAGCGCAGGGCTTCCAGCGGATCGTGGGTCACCAGTAGCACAGTTTTGCCGCGCAGTACCCGTGCCGCCAGTTCCTGCAGGCGCAAGCGGTTCAGTGGATCAAGGGCTGAGAATGGTTCGTCCATCAGAACAACTGGCCGGTCTTCCATCAGCGTTCTGGCAAGGGCGGCGCGTTGTTTCATGCCGCCAGAAAGTTCTGCGGGGCGCAGATGGGCAGCATCAGCCAACCCGACCTCATTTAACAAATGTGAGGCTTTGTCATGTTTTGGTTTTTCACCGCGCAGGACAGCGCCCAGCACCACGTTTTCATGCACGGTGCGCCAAGGCAAAAGCAGGTCCTGCTGCGCCATATAGGCGACCCGACCGGCAAGCGGCGCGTTATCGGAACAGGTTATGGTACCGCGAACATCGCCTTCGACCAGGCCTGCGAAATACCGCAGAAGTGTACTTTTGCCGACACCACTTGGCCCCAGCAGGCAGGTAAAGCTGCCGGCCTGTAATGTCAGGTCAAGGTCATGGAAAATATCCGCGCCATTAAAAGCAACGCTGGCGCCATCAAGGGCGATATCAAATCTTGTGGGATTTTGCGCCGTCTGGGGCGCGTGTTCTGTGCTGCGCATACGATCCTTCCTACGCCGGTCTTAACCGGTTCAGGTTCAAAGGGTCGTTCGGCAACACCGAACCTCTCAGCCGATTTACGATCGGCCCCCCCGGAGATCACGCGACTATGCGCAGACAAAACGCTGTCGTCAAGTTTTGTGACATCAAAGCACAACAGACTGGCAAAACGAAATACGAGGAAGCCTCAGGTTTCTTCATGGACCTGATCAAGTGTCTTGCGCACGGCATTGGCCAACTCACGGTTCGTGTAAGGTTTGCTGATCAGCGGATAGACCGGTTTGTCCTCGGCGCGTTCATGCAAAACCCCGGCGGTAAAGCCCGAACAGGTCAGCACAGCCAGATGCGGGCGGAGTTCACGCGCCTTGTCGCCCAGTTCCAGTCCGTTCATGCCGCCTAGCATGACGATATCGGTAAAGACCATATCGATGTCATCGCGTTCTTCAACGATGGCGAGGCCTTCCTTGCCGCTGTGGGCGATGATGGTCTGGTAACCATACTCGCCAAGTACTGAGGCGGCGATTTCGGCCAGTTGCTGTTCATCGTCAACAATCAGCACAGTCTCGGTGCCATGTTCGGGCTCGGTTTCGCTGTCAAAGGCGGTATAGGGGGTCTTTTGACCCTCATCATCGGCAAATGGCAGGTAAATCCGGAACGTTGTGCCCAGCCCGACCTCGGAATAAAGCGAGATATAGCCACCGGATCGTTTGACAAAGCCATACACCATGGCAAGGCCAAGACCTGTGCCCTTGCCGCGTTCCTTGGTGGTGAAGAAGGGCTGGAAGATCTGTTCGGCGACCTCGGCTGACATGCCCTTGCCATCGTCACTGACGATCAGTTCGACGTAAACGCCTTCCGGGACTTTTTGCACGGCGGGGACCGTGACGGCATCAATATGCGAAACGCGTGTTTCGATGGTCAGTTGCCCGCCATCGGGCATGGCATCGCGGGCATTGACGGCAAGATTGATGATTGCGTCTTCGAAATCGCCGACATTGAGACGTACCGGCGGCAGGTCTTCCGACAGTTTCAGATCAAACGAGATTTTTGATGTGATCGATTTGCCAATCAGGTCGCGAAGTTCAACGAGAATATCGTTAATCACCAGGGCTTCGTTTTCCTCTGGCGCCTGACGTGAGAAGTTCAGCAAGCGCCGTGTCAGGGTGGCCCCGCGTTCAGCCGCTGTCATGGCCTTGCCGACGAACTTCGTGATCGGGGAGTCTTCTTCAAGCTTGCGTCGGGCGAGATCGAGGTTGCCGACAATGATGCCCAGAAGATTGTTGAAGTCATGGGCGACCCCGCCGGTCAATTGCCCGATGGCTTCCATTTTCTGGGAGCGGCGCAATTGGTGCTCCAGCGCGTGTTCTTGGGTCAGGTCGGTGATCGAGGCGATGAAATGGCGCCGGCCCTGCACATTCATTTCAGCAATGCCAAGGTTCATCGGGAAGATCATGCCATCCTTGGTCTTGCCCTTGACCTCGCGCCCCTTGCCGATGATTTGGGCGTCGCCTGTGCTGAGATAGTTTTTGATATAGGTGTGATGGCGCGAACTGTCCGGATTGGGCATCAGGATCGAGACGTTCTGACCAATCACTTCCTCAGCGCTATAGCCAAAGATCTTTTCGGCTTCGGGATTGAAACCCTCGATCACGCCGGTTTCATCGGCAAAGACAATCCCGACCGTGACACTTTCAAACGCCACCCGGAACCGTTCACGGGTTTCGATCAGGGCGGTGATGTCACGCCCGGTCCCACGATAGCCAAGGAAATTGCCAACTTCGTCATAAACGGGAACGCCAGAGATTGATATCGTCAGCACCGTACGGTCATTGAGCTGGACCTGATACTGGAAGTCACGAAATGGCTGATGCGCTTCGAGGAGCTCGTAATGTTTGCGCCATTTCGGGGTGTCGGTCGGCTCGGCGGCAAATTCGTCGCGTCGCTTGCCCTGAAGATTATCGACGTCGAAATTCGTAACATCTGCAGCACGGATGCTGGTGTCCTTGATGCGGTGATCTGTGTCGGTTTCCCACACCCAGTCAGACGCGGTCTTGGTAAAGTCGCGGAAGCGCCGTTCGCTGTCGCGCAGTTCGCGCTCTTTAGCTTTGAGCTCGGTGATGTCGGTTCGGACACCGGCCGTGCCGCCATCTTCGGTGCGTTGTTCGGAAATCAGAATCCAGCGGTCGCCCACCTGCTGTTCAACGCGGCTTTTGGGTTTGCGATGTTGTTCAAGACGATCGGCAAGCCAGATGTCCTCGACACCAACGGCATCGGGAAATGCACCGCGTGACAGGCCAACCCGCAGGATATGCTCGAACCTCGCGCCCGGCTTGATGGCGTCCGCATGGGTTTTATAGATGTCACGATAGACATCATTACAGATCACCAAGTGGTCTTCGGCATCAAACAGGGCAAAACCTTCGCTGGAAGATTTCAGGGCATGTTCAAGAACCCGTTGGGCGCGTTCGGATTCTTTGCGGGCTTGAACGGCCTGATCTTGCGCGCGCAGGGTGCCGTTAATCACGTGCATGATCTGGGAATAGGTATAGGTGGTGGCCACGGCAATGGCCGCGATCCCCAAGGTCATCAACATGATCGCGGTGTTTATGAACGGTGCGATCATCTCATCACGGGGGGCTTCGACAATGACGGCTACACCCATTTTGGGAACAGGGGCATAGGCAATAAGCAACTCATTGCCATGTTCATCAACAACCCATGTCAGGCCGGATTTGCCGTCCAGACCAGCAAGCATCGGTCGCGCGTAATCGGAACTAAGGGCGATTGCGACGCTGTGATCACGATCTTTAACTTTGGTTTCCTGATGAACAAGGATTTCAAGGCCTTCATTGACGCGTCGAACAATCAGAAGTTCTTCCGAACCTTCGAGTGCGTTTAGCGAACTAAAAGCATCCTTGACCTGCGACAGGGTTGTGGCAAATGCATCTTCCGTGTGATCGCTGGGCGCTGCGCGATAGTCATAAGCGGCAACGGCATTTATCAGTTCGGCATTGATTTCCGCAAGGCTCAGCATCGATGCACTGCGCCCTTTGATCATGTCCTTGTAGAGAACCTGCAGGCTTCCGACGCCAATGACCAGTGCGACCAGGATCATCGGTGTCAGGATTTTGACAAGGAGCAGGGGCTTGTTCATCAGCGTGCCATCAGTTGGATGTTGATCCTACGATAGGAAGCGTTCCTCGATCTCGGTTGGCGAAATGGGACGGGCCATGTGAAAGCCCTGACCGATTTCACAGCCCGTGCTTTTGAGCCAGTCATAGGTTTGCTGATCCTCGATCCCCTCGGCGACGACATGCATATTCAGACCATGGGCGAGGGATAGAGACATTTGTGCAACCGCCTGACATTCGCGGTCGGTCATGGCCTGACGGATAAAGGACTGATCGATTTTCAATTCGTTGAACGGCAAGCGCACCAGTTGCTGCATGGATGAATATCCGGTGCCGAAATCATCAATCGCCAGGCCAAAGTTCTTCATGCGAAGCCGGGTCAGGATATCCATATAAGAGCCGACATTCTCCATGATCGCCGTTTCGGTCAGTTCAATGACGATCTTTTCCGGGGCGATATCACGGGCCTTGATCATGTCATCAAGCTTTTCGGGCATATCAAGATCGACAACCGTACTCGGCGACACATTGATCGACATGGTGATGTCATGGTCGCGCCATCTCGCCATCTGCGACATGGCTTCTTCAAGGACATATTCTGTCAGCTCGTTGATCAGGCCGGACTCTTCGGCCAGCGGAATGAACAAGCCCGGATGGATCAGGCCACGCGTCGGGTGTTGCCAGCGCAACAGCGCCTCGACCCCTGCGATCTTGCCGGTCTCAAGGTCAAATTGCGGCTGATAGACGAGAAAGAATTCATGGTCGGCAATGCCGCGCCGCAGCCCTTGTTCCGTCGGCAGGGCCGAGGGCGGATGTTGCGGGCGATGCGCATGCGGAGTGAATTTGCCAAGGATGTCTTCAAGCTGATGAATGGTGAAGGGCTTTTCAAGAACGCCCAGTACTTCCATATTGCGCGCGGATGCCAGTTCAGATGCCGAATGCAGGATGGATTTGTCCTTGCCGCTCATCAGAACCAATGATGCGTGCGAGCGATTTTCATGCAGGAAGCGAATGATCTCGATGCCATCGAGTTTGGGCATGAACAGATCAAGGATGATGATGTCAAACGCGGTGGAGTAGGCGCGGACAAAGTCATCGGCATCCGAGACGGCGACCGCATTGTGGCCAATGGCAGTGACCGCATCCGCGACGAACTCGCTCATATCTGTTTCGTCATCAATGACCAGAATATTGATCTGATCGGCTTTGGGGATATGCAACGCAAGTCTCTCTATACGTCAAAAAGACCATAAAAATTGGCTTATAAGAATCGATATAGGGAGATTATCTGCCTGTATAAGGGGTGCCATCCTCATTTGAGGACATATTTTTGCAACTTCTGCGCGATGCGATTTGAAATTATGTGCGTTTATTGCGTTCGTCTCTGGGAAACAGGGCAAATCCGACCTTGCACAGAGCCGCGAAACCCGGCACTTCTCGGGATATGCCTGCATCATTATCCGGTTTGAAATGATGAACCTGCCTGATCACAGAAACCCGACAATCGCCCCGCGCATGATCGCGGCCGAGATTTATCGTGGGTCAAGCTATGGCCCGAAACACCCGCTGGCGATCCCGCGTGTGTCCCTGGTGGTTGACATGGTCCATGCGCTGGGGTGGGTGGATGAAACAACCTATTTGACCGGGCCGGTGGCGACACCCGATCAATTGGCGCGCTTCCATGCCCCGGACTATATCGCCGCCGTCATGCAGGCCGAACGTGATCAATCCTTGCCCGATGACATGATGGAACGGTTCGGGTTGGGCAAGAACGGCAATCCGATTTACCCGGAAATTTTCCGGCGTCCGGCAACTGCGGCCGGATCATCGGTGATGGCCGCCAATTTGATCCGCGATGGCGGCATCATGCATCACCCGGCCGGTGGGACGCATCATGGACTTCGCGACCGGGCTTCGGGCTTTTGTTACTTCAATGACCCGGTTTTGGGGATTTATGCCTTGCTCGATTCCGGGCTGGATCGGGTTTTATATGTCGATATCGACGCCCATCACGGGGACGGGGTGCAATATGCCTTTGCCGAGGATGAGCGCGTTTTGACCGTATCGGTGCATCAGGAAGACCTGTGGCCCAAGACCGGTGCAATCAGTGATATTGCCGGGGGCATGGCGCGCAACTTGCCGATGCCGGTCGGCATGCATGATGACGAGATGCGCTACGTCCTGTTTGAATATTTGATTCCTCTTGGATTAAGTTTTGCGCCGCAAGCTGTTGTTTTGCAATGTGGATGTGATACTCTTGCCGAAGATCCGCTGTCCAGACAGCTTTTGGGCAACCAGTCGATCTGGGAAGTCGTGGGGACGGTGACCCGATTGGCGCCCCGAAGTCTTGTTTTGGGAGGCGGAGGATATAGTCCATATGGCGTTGCACGCTGTTGGTCCGGGGTGTGGGCAAGCATTAACGGGATCGAAATACCTGATGTGCTACCCATCACAGTGGAAAATATCCTGCGTGTCATAAAATGGTCGCATAGTCGTGGCAGACAGCCAGCGAGTGAATTGTTTACCACACTTGCGGATCCATGGCGGGGTGGCGCCATCCGGGACGAGGTCCGGGAGCGCGTCAAAAGACTAAGAGGATATGGGGTATGAAGTCGTTCTTTCAGATGGCTTTGGTTGTGTGCTTTGTCAGCGCGGCGGTTGTTGCCGGGCTGAATGCAAAGGCAACCGGATTTGAACGGTCGCGTCTTCTTGTTGATGGCGAAGTGTTCAATGTCGAACTGGCCGTGACACCCGAAGAAAGGTCACGCGGCCTGATGTTCCGCACCGAAATGGCCAACGATGCCGGCATGCTGTTTGATTTCGGCAGCCCGCGCGACATTTCGATGTGGATGAAAAACACCTTTATCTCGCTTGATATGCTGTTCATTGACGCCAAGGGCACGATTGTCGGCATTGAAAAGCGCACGGTCCCGCAGTCAGAAACCATCATTCCGTCGCCAAGGCCGGTGCGTTTTGTGCTTGAACTGAATGGCGGGTCTTCGGACCGGATGGGCTTTGAGGTCGGTGAAAAGGTCGAAGGCCTGCCGCGTTAAGCCGGGCAGGCGGCGTAACACCTATCGCCAAATGATCAATCAGCAATAGCAAGGCCGCAGGTGATATCTGCGGCCTTTGGTTTTTGCGAAACTTGTTGCGCCATTTTTTCCATAAAAACGCGTAATGCGGTCTTGCCCGCCCAGCAAGATGGTGCTAAATCCACATCCGCGTCGGGGAGTAGCGCAGTCTGGTAGCGTACCTGCTTTGGGAGCAGGGGGTCGCGAGTTCGAATCTCGCCTTCCCGACCATTTTCCCCTTTTATCGTTTTCGGATGCCCAACGGGATTTCCAAGCAGCGATAAAAGGTGTAAAAGATGAATAGATAGCAGGGGTTAGAGAGGCCCGTTAAACTGCCATCACCATCTTATCCCGAAGGTCAAGACGAGGGTCCCGATGAAGGTCCGTGTTTACAAACCTGCCAAGAACGCCATGCAGTCCGGTCAGGCTGCGACCAAGCACTGGGTCATGGAATTTGAACCGGGTGCGAAAAAGGTTGCCGATCAGCTGATGGGCTGGATCGGATCCACCGACACCCGTGGCCAGGTCCGCATGTATTTCGAAACCCTCGAAGAAGCGCAGGCCTTTGCTGCCAAGCACAAGCTGACCGCTGACATCGAGATGCCGAAACCGCGCAAACTTCAGCTCAAGGCATATGCCGATAACTTCGCGTTCAAACGCGTTGTCTGATCTGAACGTTGCCACTGGCATCTGACCAAGTTCTCGGGGCGGATTTCCGCCCCGTTTCGTCTGACAGGGGACGTTAAACCCTGTGATCAATCGGGCAGGCGTCCAAGGCCATGTCCCGGGGGTAAGCAAACCACCCCACCCAGCGGTCCCTTAGCTCAACTGGATAGAGCAACAGACTTCTAATCTGTAGGTTGCAGGTTCGAGTCCTGCAGGGATCGCCATTTTCTTGCATAGCTATTTTCGTAGAGTGATGTGTGAACTTCGCTCAGTGAGCTGGTCCGAACAGAGAAATGTAAATTTGAGCACTATGCCCGCATCAACTGTTCGCGATAGGCGTCAATTTCTGTCTTGAAGGCATCGATCAGTTTTTGTGACAGTTGATTGAAGAAGTAACAAATTTGTGTTGTTTTACGCCATACAGATTGCTCATCCGATATGAGTATTTGGCTCATGTTTATCAGGGCGTTGCGGGCATCGCTGCAGGCGCTTTTAAGTTTTGGAGGGGAGCTGGGGTCAGATTGTACTCGGTGATATAATGTCTCGTGGTCGAGACATTTCCGAATATTATTCCATTGCGCGATCACATCGTTTAAATCGATTTCCGAGCCATTTTTGTGTTCGTCAGTTCGAGCTTCTATGAATGCTTGAATGTCGGCAATATTTTCCTGAATGCGTTCATAAATACCTAGTACGTCTTGCATTTTGACGTTGACCATGTCCTCGCGTTGAGCTTGTATCTGCCGTTGAGTGCCGTAAATGACGAATAGGCCCCCCATCAGGCCAAGTGCACCGGCAACTATACTTTCCCATTGGATAGATCGCCAGACGCGGCAAAAACCTGTTCCGCTGTTTAAGCATAGCGTATCTGCCCATATTGCAACCGTGATAACCAGAAGGGCTGCACCAAAAGACAAGCTCGCAAGTTTAGGTAAGTTTTTCATTGTATTGATCATGCATCTACGTGTGCGGCACGGTCAATACTCTGTATCCCTTACGGTTAGGAGTAAAAGGGGAACGAATAAAAGGAGACAGGTTTATTTTCCTCTCAACTTGCAGCCCGCTCTGGCGGATATGTTGTTTGAGGTTGCCAGTTTGCTTCGGCTTGTTCGCCATCCCACGCGTCGACGGCTGCTTGCAGGTTGACCCAGAAGGCAGTCGTTGTTCCCAATATTTTGGCAATGCGGGCTGCCAGAGAAGCATCAATCCGCACATGTCCGTTGATCATGCGGCTGAGATGTTTTTCGCTGATCTCGATATCCCGGGCGAAATCCTTTTGCAGGATTTTACGTGGCGCAAGGTAGTGTTCGCGCAAGATCACGCCGGGGGCGGTTGGCCTGCGATTACGGCGAACAGGGTGGTTCGTATCCATCAGTGATAATCCTCCAGATCAAGGATCACGATATCCTTGCCATCCAATGTAAAGGTTATGCGCCAGTTTCCCGAAACGCTCATGGCGTATTGTCCGGCCCGGTTGCCAATCAGGGGATGAAATTTCCTGACGCCCATGCAGTCTGCCAAACCTGAAATCGCATCAAGATGATCAAGGATCAAAAGTGCATTCTTCTGAAAGCGCTTGTCGACATGCCGCGACTGACCGTTTTCAAACAGTTCACGCAATCCTTTGTGTTTAATATCCTTGATTGGCAAATCAGTTCCTTTGCAGGAAGCACTATAAGATTACCAAAATGGTAATCCAGAATGCCGGTTCTGTCCAGTTTGATTTACCGATATGGCAAAGAGACTTAATTACCGCGCCGAGAAATACCGCCCCGGACGGTGATTGAGCGCGATGATCAGATTGAGGACGACGGCGCCGAGGATTGAGAGCAGGACCTTGTCAAAGGGCAGGGTCAGGAAGGCGCAGACGAGGATGACCATATCAACGGCGAGTTGGAAGTAACCGGCGCGGATGTTGAAATTTTCCTGCAGATACAGGGCGAGGATATTGACCCCGCCAAGGCCGGCGCGATGGCGAAACAGCATGAGCAGGCCAATCCCCATCAATGCACCACCGGCAACCGCGGCATAGATCGGGTTGAGGGTGTCGAACGTCACCAGCGTCGGGGTCAGTTTCGAGAAGGCCGAGACCAGAGCAACGGCGACGAAGGTTTTGATGGTAAAGGCCTTGCCCATGCGTTTGAACGCAAGCCAATAGAATGGCAGGTTGATCACAAAGAAGATCACGCCAAAGGACAGGCCGGTGGCATGTTCGATCAGAAGGGCCGCGCCTGCGGTACTGCCGGTGACAAGGATGCTTTCGCTGTAAAGCGTAACACCGAGCGACACCACCATGGTGCCAAGCAACAAGGCCAGAACATCCTCATACGGGCGATGGGCGATATCGTCCTTTTTGGGGGTGCTGGTGGTGGTTGCTGGTTCGGTTGTGTTTTCGGTGCTCATAAGCGAAATGCTGCCAGTTGGTTGATTGATAGGCCCTGACCCTCATTAAAAATACGCCCTTCGCAGGTGCGAAACAAGCTGTGCGCAAGAAGCGGGCGAAAATCGCGTGTTTTTAACGTGCGTGTATCCCCAAACGCAAAAGACCGACCCAAACGGGGCCGGTCTTGGTAATTTTATGCGTGTTTGAAATGGTGTGCTTTGCCGGGGTCAGGCAGCCTGATCCCATTTCGGGGCAAAGGATGGATCAATCAGGCGACCATCCGGTTTGGCGAGATCATGGATCGCGGCCATATCGCTTTCGGACAGTTCGAAATCAAAGATATCAAAATTGGCCGCCGCATTTTTCGGTGATCCCGATTTTGGAATGGCCATGACGCTGTCCTGTTGCATCAACCAGCGCAGCGTCACCTGAACAGCAGATTTTCCATATTTCTCGCCAATGGCCTTAAGCGTCGGGTCCTTCATGACGTTACCGCGCGCAATCGGGCAATAGGCGGTGAGCAACATGTCATGGCTGCGCACGCTTTGGAGCACCTTGGTCTGATCTAGATAGGGGTGGTATTCGACCTGATTGACCGTGAGCGGAATATTGGTCAGCGACACGGCCTGTTCGATCAGGGCGGTCGGGAAGTTTGAAATCCCGATCAGGCGTGTCATGCCGAGGTTTTTGACCTCGTTCAGGGCTGCCATGGTTTCTTCCAGTGGCACGTCATCGGTCGGCCAGTGCAAAAGCAGCAGGTCGACATGTTCAAGATCAAGCTTGCGCAAGCTTTCCATGACGGATGTCTGGAGATCACCGCTTTGGAATTTGTCGTACCAGATTTTGGTGGTGACGAAATAGTCGTCGCGCGCAAGGCCGGATGCCTTAAGGCCACGCCCGACGCCTTCTTCGTTGTGATACATCTGAGCGGTATCGAAATGACGATAGCCGATTTTGGCGGCCTCGGCGATCATGGTCGCGGCTTCGTCGTTATTGAGCTCATAGGTCCCAAAGCCAAGGGCGGGAATTTCAATACCCTGCCAGTTCCGGTAAATCATGCTGGTTTACCCCCTGTGAAGTTTGATTGTTGTGATTGTGCGGCGTCCCGGTGTCATGTGCAAATGACGATCCGGTGTCAGTTCGCCCGATTTGCGCCAGATTTAGTGCGCCTGTTGCAAAGCGCAACCTGTACATCAGGATGGTAAAAGCCGAACAATGGGGGGATTGGGCGCGAAAACCCGGCCTGCCGGGCAGAAATCAGGCAAAGAAAAAGGGCGACCATGGGTAATGGGTCGCCCGAAGTTCAGGACTTAGAGTGAGGCTGTATCAAGCCAAGGACGACATTGCCCCAATCAACGGGGCCAATCCTTGATGTGGCTCAAACGCAGTGGATTATTATTTGGCTGGGCTGTCGTCGCTGGTTTCGCTGACCGCGGCATTCAAATGATAGAGCGACTCACGGATCACCTGCGGGCCTAGATCCTTGGTGATGAAAACGATCTTGGATCGATGATCATCACTTGGCCAGGCGGGCAGGGATGCCGGCGGGTGAAACACATGCTGCACGGCGTGAATGGCGACCGGCGCATCTTCGCCAACCAGATTAAGGATGCCCTTGACCCGCAAAAGGCTTTCGCCACGCATCTGGGTGAAAATCTCGGCCCAGGTGACAAACGCATCCCAATGGATCGGTTCATCAAAGGTAATGCAGAAGGATCGGATGTGATCATCATGGCGGTTTACGTCATGGCTATGATCATGATGGTGCGTGTGATCATGGTCATGGGAATGGTCGTGCGCATGATTGTGGTCGTGTTCATGACCGTCATGATGATGATCGTCGCCATGCTGGTCATAGGCTTCATCGCGCAGCCATTTCTGCACATCCATGCTTTTGGTCGTCGGATCATAGAGCCCGGCATTGAAAAGCTTGTCGACCGCAATGTCGCCATTGACCACCGGATAGATCGGGGCGGCCGGATTAAGCGCGCGCAAGCGGCTTTCAAGAGCGGTCCGCGCGGCGTCATCGGCCAGATCGGCCTTGGTCATCAGGATGCGGTCGGCAACCGCGGCCTGTTTGACGCTTTCGGGATGGGTATCAAGCTGCCCCGTGCCATGAACCGCATCGACCGTGGTCACCACGCTATCCAGGCGGAACTTGGTGGTCAGAAGCGGGTCGGTCATCAGCGTGTGCAGGATCGGGGCCGGGTCGGCAAGGCCGGTCGTTTCAATGATCACCCGATCAAATGCCGGGATTTCACCGCGTGTGCGTTTGACAAACAGATCGCGCAAACCCGAAATCAGATCACCACGCACCGAGCAGCAAATGCAGCCCGAGTTCAGCAACACCACATCTTCGGAAACTTCGCGCACCAGAAGGTGATCGAGCCCGATCTCCCCGAACTCGTTGATCAAGACCGCGGTTTTATCCATGCCATCTTGGGTCAGCAGGGCATTGAGCAGCGTGGTCTTGCCGCTGCCCAGAAAGCCGGTAATGACGGTGGTAGCGATGCGGTCAAACTGTTCGTTGGAAAGGGCCATGATCAATCAGGTCTTGTATTAGGTGGGGCGAGAAAACCGGGGCTTATTTCTTGCCGTAAAGCTCTTCGGTCGAGACTTCCGGTTCGGAAATCACGACTTCCTCGCCGTCACGTGCGGCGAAATAGAAACAGTTGCGCCGCCCGGTGTGGCAGGCGACCCCGATCTGATCAACTTCGACCAGAATGGTGTCCATGTCGCAGTCATAGCGGAAATCGACAAGTTTCTGCACCTGACCAGAGCTTTCACCCTTGCGCCAGATTTTCCCGCGTGAGCGCGAGAAATAGCACACCCGGCCGGTTTCAAGCGTCTCAAGCACCGCATCGCGGTTCATCCACGCCATCATCAGGATTTCACCCGTGTCATGCTGCTGGGCGATTGCCGGGATCAGGCCGTTTTCGTTGAATTTCAGTTTGTCGGCAATCAATGCATTTGAGCCCGTCATGGGAAAGCTCCGGTCGATGGTGGTTGACTTTTGACGCTCGGCGCGTCAGAAAATGATATATTATAACATTTCATCAGATGCCACGGCTTTTTGAAATCGATGCAGCCTAAACTGCCGAAATCAGATGGCCGTCATTGCGAGATATTCAGCTATGACCGATCTTTTCCCGAAAAAGGGCCACGATCACGACAGATGTGTGCATAGCGCACTTGCGCAGGCAGAGAAAGTCTGTGACAGCGAAAATGCCCGCTTTACCGATATGCGCCGCAAGGTCTTTACCCTGATCTGGCAATCGCACAAGGCGGT
Source organism: Thalassospira sp. ABD4_177 (assembly GCF_056160125.1). Classification (NCBI taxonomy): domain Bacteria; kingdom Pseudomonadati; phylum Pseudomonadota; class Alphaproteobacteria; order Rhodospirillales; family Thalassospiraceae; genus Thalassospira; species Thalassospira sp. ABD4_177. The sequence goes on from NZ_JBSWWO010000004.1 coordinate 64,744, forward strand.
GACGGCCTATGAGCTACTCGATGCGCTGACCGCCGAAGGGCAACGGGTTCAGCCACCGACCGTTTATCGTGCGCTGGAATTCTTGACTGAGCTTGGTCTGGTGCACCGCATTGAGTCGCTTAATGCCTATTTCGGCTGTGACCGGCCCGATTGCGAACATCTCGGCCAGTATTTCATCTGCACCGATTGCGGCCGCGTGGCCGAGGCAGTGAACGAGGATATGAGCAACGCCGTGCGTAAGGCGGCGCGCAGTGTCGGCTTTACCATTCAGGCGACCACGGTCGAGATCAAGGGGCTGTGCCATGACTGCGCCACTCATTGAAGGCCGTGATCTGACCCTGTCCTTTGGCAATGAGCGGGTTTTGGATCAGGTCTCGCTTGCTATTCATCCGGGCGAGATCATCACCCTGATCGGGCCGAATGGCGCGGGTAAATCAACACTGGTCAAAACGCTTCTGGGCTTGCAGAAAGCTGACAGCGGCGAGGTTATGCGCAAGCGCGGGCTATCGATTGGCTATGTGCCGCAAAAACTTGCGATTGATCAGGTTCTGCCGATGACTGTGAAGCGGTTTCTGACCCTGACCCGTTCGGCAAGCAAGGCCGAATGCGAAGCTGTTCTGGGCCAGGTCGGGGCAGGGCATGTGATGGACGCGCAAATGAGCCAGCTTTCCGGTGGCGAGACGCAGCGTGTGATGCTGGCCCGTACCCTTTTGTTGCGCCCGGACCTGCTGGTGCTTGATGAGCCGACGCAGGGTGTGGATGTCTCCGGCCAGGCGGAGCTGTATCGTCTGATTGATGATATCCGCCGTGAACTTGATTGTGCGGTGCTGATGATTTCGCACGATCTGCATCTGGTGATGGCCAAGACCGATCAGGTGGTGTGTTTCAATCGCCATGTCTGTTGCCATGGACAACCCGAAACCGTGCGCCAGCATCCGGAATACCGATCCCTGTTCGGTTCGCGCGAGGCGGATGCAATTGGTATCTATCATCATCGGCATGATCACGAACACGATTTGTCGGGGCATGTTGTTGGCGGATGCGGCCATGATCGTGCGCATGAACACAGCCACGATCACGCCCATGCCCCCGACACAACCGCAAAAGAAGCGGCAGGAACGAATTAATGTTGGATGATTTCCTTTTCCGTGCCGTTTTGGGCGGTGTTTTGCTCGCGATCGTGTGCGGGCCGTTCGGCGCCTTTATTGTCTGGCGGCGTATGGCATTCTTTGGTGACATGCTGGCGCATACGGCCCTTTTGGGGGTGACGCTTGGCCTTCTGATCGGGTTGGACATCCGGATTGGCATGATTGTCACCTGTCTTGTGGCAGCGCTGCTTCTTGCCTTTGGGCAGCGCCAGTCAAAGATTGGCAATGACACAGTGCTTGGCATGCTGGCCCATTCAACGCTTGCGCTGGGTGTTGTGGCACTGACCTTTGTCGACGGGGTTGCCATTGACCTGACGGCCTATCTGTTTGGCGATATTCTGGCGGTCAACACCACGGACATTTTGCTTTTGGCTATCGGCGGCACGTTCGCACTTGGTGTCCTGACCTGGATGTGGCGCCCGTTGCTCGCACTGACGGTCAGCCCGGAAATTGCCGCAGCTGAAAGCATCCCGGTCGAACGGTTGCGTTTGATCTTCATGCTGCTGATGGCGCTTGTGATCGGCATGGCGATCAAGATTGTCGGTGTGCTTCTGATTACCGCGCTTTTGATCATCCCGGCAGCCAGTGCGCGCTTCTTTGCCCGCACGCCCGAGCAAATGGCGATCGGGGCTGCTTTCTTTGGGGTGGCATCTGTGCTGGCAGGGATCAGCATGTCCTGGCACTTCGATACGCCAGCCGGGCCAAGCATTGTCATTTCCACAGCGGCGATCTTTATCCTGTCTGCGGGTGTTGCGCCTTTGGTGCGGAAACTTGTCTCCCAAAGTTAATAGCTGAGCTTGGGCGCTTCGTGCAGTGATCAGGTCCCCTGACATTTCCGTAAAGCAGGAAACTGTTTTCGGAAAGGGGCGTGTTGTGGTTGGAAAAACAGAGTCTCAGATGAGTTCAGATGAGGTGGCTACCGGAAAGCGTGGGTTTTTCGCCGGTGTCCCGGTGGCGGCCTTGTGGCTTGGTTTGGGCGGCGCCATCCCGTTTGTCGGGTTATCGGGCGCGAGCCTGTTTGTTTCTGGCGCCCATCAGTCGCTTGCCCATTTCATTCTGTTGGCCTATGGGGCGGTAATCCTTTCTTTCCTTGGTGGAATACGCTGGGGCCGTGCACTTGCGCCGGACTTTGAGGATGGGCAGGGGATTGGCGATGGATACTGGCAGTCCCTTGGCATCAGCGTGATCCCGTCTCTCGTCGGATGGCTTTCACTTCTGGTCCCGATCACTGTCGGCTTGCCCGTTTTGGCGGCGAGCTTTGCCGTGATGCTGTTGCTTGACCTGCGCGCGGTCAAAGGCCGCTATTTCCCAATATGGTACGCCAACCTCCGCGTGGCATTGACCGCGCTTGTGGTGCTGTCGTTGCTTTTGGCGTGGCTGTGATAAACCCATAGACACCGTATGAAAAATGGCGCCGCATATTCGGCGCCATTTTTTTGTTCCAAGCTGATTTCTTAAGTCCTCAGAGCGTTTTCAGGCGCTCGAACCCGGCTTCCAGGTCGGCGATCAGGTCATCTGCATCTTCAAGTCCGATATGCAGGCGGATCAGTTGGCCGTCTTCCTCCCATTTGGTAGCGGTGCGGATTTTGGTCGGGTCGGATGGCAGGATCAGGCTTTCAAAGCCGCCCCAGCTAAAGCCCATGCCAAACAGCTCCATATGATCGACCATATTGGCGAGCTGGGCCTTTTCGACCGGTTCCATGACAAAGGAAAACAGGCCACACGCACCCGAGAAATCGCGTTTCCAGATGGCATGGCCCGGATCATCGGGCAGCCCCGGATGCAGGACGCGTTTGACTTCCGGGCGGGTTTGCAGCCATTGCGCGACCTTAAGCCCGCTTTCGTGGTGCTGTTTAAGGCGCACGGCAAGGGTGCGCAGGCCACGCTGTGCGAGGTAGCAATCATCTGGCCCAACCGCATCGCCGGAAATCAGGACCTGCTTTTTGATGGTCAGAAGATCTTCCTCGCTCGCTGTCGTGATCGTGCCCAGCATCACATCGGAATGGCCGACAATGTATTTGGTGCCAGCCTGAACCGAGACATCAACACCGAGTTCAAACGGGCGGCACAGGATCGGCGATGCCCAGGTATTATCAAGCAGGACCTTGACGTCGCGCGCATGCGCCGCCTTGGCAATGGCCGGGATGTCCTGCATTTCAAAGGTCAGCGATCCCGGGCTTTCACACCAGACAAGGGCGGTGTTGTCACGGATCAGGCCTGCAATGTCGCCGCCAATCGCCGGATCATAGTATTCCGTCTCGACCCCGAACTTCTTGAGGAAGGTATTGCACAGGTTGCGAGTCGGGAAATAGGTGCTGTCGGTGATCAGGATATGATCGCCCGGCTTTACAAAGGCGAGGATCGCATTGGTGATGGCCGAGACGCCCGATGAAACGCAAAGCGTCCCAAAGCCGCCTTCAAGTTCGGCAACGGCTTCTTCAAGCAGGAAGCGCGTCGGCGTGCCATGGCGGCCATAGGTGACCTTGCCAGGGGCCGACGCACCGGCCTTTTCAAGTTCTGCCAGGCTGTCAAACAGGATGGTCGAGGCATGCAGGACCGGCGGGTTGACCACGCCGTGATACTGGCTGGAACGGCGGCCGGCATGGACCAGTTTGGTTTCGGTATGTTTGGGGCTTTGCGATGACATGTCTGGCGGTACTCCTTGGGCGCGACGTCTTGTGCTTCAAAGACAAACCACCTTGGCGGCAGGCATTCAAGGCTTTTTGCGACAAAGCCATTGTTAAACCCGGTTATCAGGTTATTTCTTACGGGCGATAACCGCGAACCAATACCAAGAAAACATCAAGGGGGCCTTGTGATCGATCTTCAGGATTTTCGTAACGCACGTCGTGCCATTTCCGATCATGTCCGTCAGACGCCGGTTTTTACGGCCAGCAATTTTGGCGACAAGTCGGCATTTGCCGCCCGTGATCGCATTCCCGAAATGTTCCTTAAACTTGAAAACATGCAGGTCAGTGGATCGTTCAAGGCACGTGGGGCAATGAATGCGGCACTGGCGCTCGAGCCCGAGCAACGCGCATCCGGGCTTTGTACCGCATCGGGTGGCAATCACGGCATGGGCGTGATCCATGCTGCGCGCACCCTTGCTGTGCCGGTAAAAATCTTTCTGCCGACCAACACACCAAAGCCCAAGGTCAAAAAGCTGCGCGATCAGGGTGTTGATGTCGCTTTGATCGGGGCGGTCTGGGATGACGCCAATCGGGCGGCGATGGAGCACGCACGAGAAAGCGGCATGGCCTATATCCATCCGTTTGCCGATCCCAAGGTGATCGCGGGGCAGGGCACCATTGCGCTGGAGCTTTTGGAGCAGCAACCCGACCTTGATACACTGGTTGTCGCGATCGGCGGCGGTGGACTGGTGGCCGGTGTGGCGACAGCAGCCCGTCTGTTACGCCCTTCAATCCGCGTGATCGGTGTGGAGCCGACCGGGGCGCCAACCCTGTTTGAAAGCCTTAAGGCGAACGAAGTTGTCACCTTGCCCAGTGTGAATACGGCGGCCACCAGTCTGGCACCGCGTCAGTCATCCGCACTCAATGTCGATCTGATTGCCAAGAATGTCGATCGCATTGCACTTGTCAGTGACGAGGAAATGCAAAAGGCCGCCAAATGGCTTTGGAAAGAGTTTGGTCTGTCGGTTGAGCTGTCGGCAGCAGCCGGCATTGCAGCGGTCATGAATGACCGTTTAGGTGATGAGGCCTCAGGGCGGGTTGGTGTGATCGTGTGCGGGACCGGCGCGGATGGATTTGAATAAGCCCAGCGCCAGGCGGGGGGAAATAACAGCGATAAATAAAAAGGGATGAAACCAAACGGTTTCATCCCTTTTTAAACCAGACGCCAGTCCAATAGGACTGGCGCGGAAATATATAGCGTCGCAAACCGCCAAAGAGCAAAAAGCTCTCCGGTGCGGAATTACATCTTCGGCTCGACCACCTGACGACCACGGTACATACCGGTGTTCAGGTCAATGTGGTGCGGGCGATGCAGTTCGCCGGTCTCTTTGTCTTCGCGGTACGAGCCCTTGGCGAGCTTGTCATGCGAGCGACGCATGCCCTGACGGGACTTGGTCACTTTTTTCTTTGGCACTGCCATGGGTCATCATCCTCTGGCTTGGGTAAACTCAGGCGCGCTTGTTACCGTGCGCGGTCGGGAAAGTCAACGATCAAAGTGTCGGAATCTGCATTATTTGCATTTTCACTGTCACTTTTACGTTCGGGCGCATCGCTTGCAGGATGACCATCATGATCAACATGATGATCAATGTGCGGGATCAGCCCGGTATCACGCGGATCGTCAACAATATCGGTTCGCTGGTCGTATATCGCAAAACCTGCCTTTTGATAAGCCCCAAGTGCACTTGGATGATCAAGCGTGCAGGTATTGACCGTCAGACGGGCGGGCTTGAAGCTCCAGGCGGTATCAATCGCCCAATCCAGCAGATATTTGCCATAGCCCTTGCCGATGAATTCCGGCATCAGGCCCATATAATGCAGGTCAATGACGTTATCGGTTTCAAGATCTGACAGATCAAGCTCGGCAAAGCCGGCCGGGACACCGGCAACATAGAGCACATAAACATGTGTTTCAGGCTTGGCCAGGACCGGTGCCAGTTCTTCGTCACTCATCAGGCGGCGTTGCCACCACAGCCACGGTTCGCCGACCGTATTATAAAGGTAGCGATAAAACGACAGGGTCGGTTCTTCGGCACGGATGATCGCGACCTTGCCCGGCGGGACGATGGCCGGCGCGCGATCAGGCGGGCTTTGCATTTCAAGGAAGCTGACAACAACTTCCAGCTTGCGCGGATTGGATGGGGTCATTGGACTAAACTCTTGCGCATTATTTTGTTTTGGGGCGAATCAGGTTGATCCTGATCGGTGACGCTTCCAATAAAGTCATAGCCGAGTTTGGCGTAAAAATCACCCGCTGCAGCATTTTCAATGGTAACCCGGATCTCACTGAGCCCTGAAAGGCGCAGGATATCTTCGGCCAATGCCACTAGTTCGCTGCCAATGCCGGACCCTTGGGCGTGTTCGGCAATGGCGAGATAATGAATCCAGCCAAAAACAGTGTCATGGCCGGTCATCATGGTGGCAAAGATTTGTTGATCACCCGGCATGCGGGCGACGATCAGGCTGCCATTATCGGCCGAAATGCAGTTTTCGATATCCTGCCTGGCATCGCGAATGGCGGGGATCAGGTCGGTTGCGATCCAAAGCCGGGTGATTGCGGCGATATCTTCGGCTGTGGGTGCCTTAAGCTGCTCAAGGTTGATGCCCGCGCCATCGGCGGTTTGATTGGCCAGTTCCTGACCAAAAGGGGATGGGGCAGGCATCGGGTTTTTCATATCAAGTATCTTGCGCGATCAGACCGGGCTTAGGCCGGGCCGGTATCAACCGGGCTGTCTTCGGTGGTGGCCCATTCCGCCCAGGAGCCGTCATAGACCGCGACCTGTTTGTAGCCGGAAATATAAGCGCCCATGGCAAGAACGCACGCGGTCACGCCAGAGCCGCAGCTCGCGACCACCGGTTTGCTAAGGTCCACACCGGCCTCATCAAATGCCGCCTTGATCTCGGCGGCGGACTTGAAGGTGCCATCAGCGTTCAGAAGTTCGGTAAAGGGCAGGTTATAGGCGCCCGGAACGTGGCCCGATTTGCCCCAGGGGTCATCGACCTCACCGCGGAAACGTTCGCCTGCGCGGGCATCGACCAGTTGTTCGCGCCTGGTTTTGACGTTCGAGAGAACCTGATCAAATTCGCGCAGCAGGAAGCTGTTGGCGCGCGCGGTGAAGTGGCGTTCGCGCGGCGGGGTCGGCGCATCGGTCACCGGGCGTCCCTCGGCAAGCCATTTCGGCAGGCCACCATCAAGCACAACCACATCGTGATGACCAAAATGACGCAGCATCCACCATGCGCGACACGCAGCAAGGGCGGAGCCCTGCTGGCCGTAAACCACCACACGCACACCATCACCAAGGCCGAGCTTGCGGACCTTGGCGGAAAACTTGATTGCATCTGGCATCATATGCGGCAGCGGCGCGCTATCGTCGGCGGCGATGTCATCGATATCAAAGAAAACCGCGCCCGGAATATGTTCTGCGTCATAGAAGTCACGGGCATTCTTGTTTTCGGCTGGCATGTACCAGCTGGCATCGACGACGCGCACGTCCGGTGCATCAAGGTGATCCGCAAGCCACTCTGTGGAAACAAGGGCGTCGGAAAGTGGGTTGGTCATGGACAAGCTCCGATTGGCAATGGTGGGTATTGCAAGATTCCGGTTGGCTCCGGGATCATTTTAAATTGGTCCTGAGTTTCAGTCTAAATTTGTAACGGCATAGCTTGAAGCAGGCAACTGATCGGATGAAACCTGCTGGGTGCAACTCTCTAACCTGTAACGTCATTTCTGGTGATTATGATCTTTGTTTGCAGAGGCGTTCCAGCCTCCATGTTCCAGTGATTGTTATAGATAGCGCGGAGTAACGGTTCTTTTAAAAGCTGGTAGGTCGCCTCGTCGGGTTGCTTCGCCAATAGACGCTCTAATGATAGTTCGCATAGTGCATTCGGACTAACTACCACTAGAACCGTTGTTTGTTTGTGGTCTGTCTGGAGTGCATCAGTGCTGCCAAAGCCCAAATTCGGGTCCATGACGTCAAACTCAAGAAGCAAGCCTTCTTCTGGTGAAATGCCTCTGAAGTGTGTAAATTCTAGTGATGGTTGTTCCATGCAAACGGTCCTACTCTAGTCGGCGAAGACGACATTGATCCGGCGGTTCTGGCGGCCCTTCTTTTCGATCTTGGATACCGCGACCTTGCCGATTTCGCCGGTTTTACGCACATGCGTGCCGCCGCACGGTTGGAAATCAATGCCTTCGATGGTCACGGTCCGGATCGAATGGCCGTCCATCGGCGGCTGTACGGACATGGTGCGCACCAGTTCAGGATTGGCTTTAAGCTCTGCGACCGTAATTTCACCGTCATAGACATCGGCATTGCGCGCGATCAGCTCGTTAAGCTTTTCGGTGATCTCATCCTTATCCAGCGTCGCATCGGGCAGGTTGAAATCAAGGCGCGCCTTGTGCGCGGCAATGTTGCCGCCAGTCACATCGCCCTCAATCACGGCGCAAAGAAGGTGCAGGCAGGTGTGAAAACGCATCAGCTTGTGACGGTTGTCCCAATCAAGCTCGGCCGTGACGGCGTCACCGGCTGCTGGCAGGGGATGGTCATCGGCAATGATATGCAGGATGCGTCCGGTTTCGCGGTCCTTGACTGTGGTCGCGACCGGCAAGGCCGTGCCATCGGCAAGTGTTAGTGTGCCGATATCGCCCGACTGTCCGCCGGCCGTGGCATAGAACACCGTCTGATCAAGCTCGATGCCGCGATCTGAAATGCTGGTGACAGTGGCCGTGCAATTCTGTGCATAGGCGTCTTCACGAAACAAAAGACGTGTCATGTTTCTCTCTTCCTTCCCGTGTGGTGACGTTCTTGATTTCTCCGACCATTGCGCGAATGCCTTGATGGGGGCTGGCATGTGTGCAGGGGCCGGTTTGTTTGGTTCATGGTGCGGCGGGTGCCAGGCCGTTGTCGAGGACAAAGTTGCTGGTGTCCTTCAAGTTGGAATGTATGAAATTATACAGAAATATTAGATTTATGTTGAAATAGATACGAAGTGTATGGTATCGGTGCCGTGTAATTCAGGAGTACAGCAGCCGTGCCAGCCGTTATTCATGTCAAACTTTCCGGTGAGGGGGATTTCGGACCGGTGGATCTCGAATGTGCGATCCCGCCGGCGCGTTTACCTGTGGTGATGGCCGCCCTGTTCGGGCAGGCGCCCGCAGGGGCAGGTATGATGACGGGTGCAATACAGAGTGCTGCGCAAGGCCATTCTGGTGGAGGACGTGGTGCCGAACGTGCTGATCCTTCCGTGCAGGCACATGATGGTGCCGGGCGGTTGGGAGATGACGGTATTGCTGATGGTGCGGGCGGTGAGCCTATGATGGGTGCGGGGCAGTCTGTATCGGATAATGCCAGTGGGACTGTGCTTTCGGACGCCGTCGATCCTGGCATGTTTATCACCGGATTTGTTGGCAGTTTTGGCGATCTGGTAGCGCGTTTGCAGCCGCGGGGGTTTGCCGAGACGATTTTGCTGGCGGCGATCTGGCTGCAATATCGCGATGGCAGAAGTTTTGTCACGCGCGGGGATGTGCGCCGTTTGTTGCGTCGTCAGGATCATCTGCGGATGCCGCGTAATTTCAGTCGCGATTTCCATGCTGCGGTGGCGCGGGGCTATCTGGAAGAGGTCGAAAACGAAGACGGATATACCGTCGCAAGCGATGGCTTCCAGTGGTTTCGTGAGGAGTGTAGAAAATAATACAAATAGTCGAAAAAGATATTGACGAAATGTATGATTGTTGTATCTTTTTTGCAGGGACAAACAAAACGGGTGGGACCAGTATCATGAGCGAGTGGGAAGTCAGAAGCAGCTGTCGGGTGTGGCGCGGGCGTTATGTCATCCGGGGGGATGTTGACCGTATCGCCAATGACATCGTCGAACTTCAACAAAACCGTTTTCCGGGGCTTGAGACCGACAAGGTGTCGCTTCGGGTCGTGACAATGGCCGTGATGTCGGTTCTGGCCGATGAATGCTACGAAGATGGTGTTACCGCAGCCGAGCTTTCCTTCCTTCTGACCACCTGCCTTGGCATGCCGATTTCACCGACCCGGATTGAACGCGAAATGGAAGGTCTTTCGGGGCTTGTCTGGGCCGGGGAATGGGGTGGTGAAACCCTTTATGTCATGGAAAAACGTGGTCTGCGCTTCTTTGAAAGTGCGCGCGCCAGAGCGCTTTCGGAAGATGGCAATGTGACTGCCAAGGACCGCGAAGGTGTCGCTGCCAGCGAGGCACAGGAAGCGATTGATGCCATGATTGATCCGGCTATTATCAGCGAACCGGCCGCCCATGCACGTTATCGCGTGGTCAGCTAAGCTATTTCGCTGATCGGCTCAGATATTGAACTGTGATCGCACCCGCCGGTTTTCTGGCGGGTGTTTTGCTTTGTTAGGGCGGGTGTAACAAGCGGCTTGACCAAACCAAAAAAGCGCCATATGCATAAAAGCATGGAAAACATTGTTACACATCAGAACGCCTATTTTACGTCGTGCACATAGCGCGGCGCCTGTTGATGTTTGTAAAATAAACCAAGACCGGCTGCCCCAGGGCGGCCTTTGTTTTTTCCATGAACCGGTTTGCCCGAGGTGGCTTCACCAACAAGGAAACCGGAAAATGACCCATATCTCTATTGCCGATCGCATGCCGACACTTGATTTCACGCCCGATGCCCTGAAAGACGGGATCGGTGTGGTGCCGCTTATTCTGATGGCGGGATTTGCTGATACCAGTATGGCCGCAAGTGAACTTGTGGCAAGCGGTGCCGTCAGGATCGAAGGCAGGCCGATCACCGATCCAGATCACCATATCCTGAGCTACGCCTTTGATGATGGCGAAGTGCTGCGCCTTACGGTTGGTGGTCAAAGCACGATGCTGATCCGGCGTGCAGATTGATTGCCATGACATATCAGTCGAGGGTATCGCGCGATGTTGCAGGTTTTATCAGAACAGCGACATTTGCCCGTTCGCGCTGGGGCGTTTGAAACCGCTGCAATCAAGGTTGAGCGATCTGTTGACCAAGTCATGCTTTTTGCGCGCAGTCTCGAAACGTTTGGCGATCAGATCGGCAATCGGACCGGTGCCGCGCATGCGGGTGCCAAATTCCGATTGATAGGTTTGACCATCGCGCATCTGTCGGATCAGCGACATTACCTTGGATTTGCGGTCCGGGTAATGGGCTTCAAGCCATTCTTCGAACAGGTCGGCGATTTCAAGCGGCAGTCGCAGGACGATGTGACTGATGGATTGCGCCCCGGCTTCCTTGCAGGCGGCGACGATCTTTTCGATTTCCATGTCGTTGAGACCGGGGATGATCGGCGCACACAGGACGGTGACAGGGATGTCGGCATCTGAAAGCTTTCGGATCGCCTCAAGCCTTCGATGCGGCGCAGAGGCCCGTGGTTCAAGAAGGTTTGACAGTCGATGATCAAGGCTTGTGACCGAAACGGCAACAGATGCCCGGTTTTGGGCCGCCATCGGCGCAATCAGGTCGATGTCACGGGTGACCAGCGCGCTTTTGGTGATCAGCGAAAAGGGATGCTGACAGTCTGACAGGACTTCGATGATGGATCGCGTCAGTTGCTTGTCGCGGTCAACCGGCTGATAGGGATCGGTACTTGTGCCAATCACAATCGGGGCCGGTTGATAGGCCTTTGACGACAGCTGCTTGCGCAAAAGCCGGGCGGCTTCCGGCTTCCAGAACAATCTGGTTTCAAAATCAAGACCGGGGGACAGGCCCAGATAGGCATGGGTCGGGCGGGCAAAGCAATAGACACAGCCATGCTCACAGCCGCGATAGGGGTTGATGGATCGATCAAACGGGACATCGGGGCTTTGATTGCGGGTGATGAGAGAACGCGCACCATCAATGCCGAGCGTCGTTTTGGTGCGCGGTGTATCCAAATCGTCCATCAGGTTTGATATCCAGCCATCATCGACAGCTTGATGAATATGCCTTTCAAACCGACCATCAACATTGGACACGGCACCGCGCCCCTTTTGTCCGCGGGCGGGCAAGATGCTCGAATCACATCCTGCGTTTGACCATCCATCATCAAAAATGGCGGGAGGGGTTGGATCGGGTGTCTGTGCAATGTTGTTCTTCATGCGGACACAATAATGAACAAAAGAAGAACATTCAAGTCGTAGGCGATGGCATAAATTTGCGAGGTATCAGCTCAGGGGCAATTGGTGCCGCTTGTCGTGATTGTTCCTGTAACGGTGCCAAGGCTGCCACCGATGTAACACGTCGTGATGTTGGACGTATTACCTGAACCAGACAGGTTGGATATATTTACGCTTCCAGCGAGCAAAATGTAACGTTTGGTGGCGGCCGTCCCTGTTGTGGAAATCATGTTGTCGTTGACGCTGATGTTTGAGTTGGTGCCACGGATCGCCAGGAAATGAGAAGTGCTACCATTGGCAATTATGGATATGTCATTATTTTCAATTGTAATATTTTCACCGTCTTCGATATCAAAAGTGGATGCGGTTGAGCTGCTGACGGTCGTTGTCAGTTTGTTGTCGCGAATTGTGACATTCTTCTTGTTGGCGATTCTCACGATGGCTGAGCTTGATGACCGGGTAAGGTTTGCCGTCACACCAATCAGGCTGCTGTTATCGGCCATGTCAAAGAAGCGGCTGGCGCCACTGCCACCGCCGCTGTTACCCGGGCCCGAGATTGATGAATCAGGAATGGTGACCGTAACCGAACGCCCTGTCGGTGTTTTGATGTCGAGTGCCCCGCCGCCGACAATTGTTTGCCCATTCTGAACAGTGGTGATGGAACTGACATTTGTGTAGTTCCCGCTCAGCACGACGGTGGAATTGGCGCCTGCATTGGCGATGGCGGTGGCAAAATCGCCCGCCGACGTTGAATTGCTGTTTAACAGCGTGATCGTTTCGCCGTCCGCTGTTTGGGTGATTGCGCTTGCTTTAGAGAACTGTCCGGCCTGACTGACCACGTCAATGTCGCGGATGATCGGATCGGTCATGCGTCGTTCCATCGCTGTCAGGCGTGGTTTCGGGGCATCGCCAAAACCTTGCAAGGGGATACGAAGGCGGAAGCTGGCAAACCCTTGAGTGCCACGTGGACTATCATGCTGGATTTCAGCCCCTAGCGAGAAGCGCGATCCTTCCCATAAAAAAGGAACTTCATCAAAGGTCAGGTCCAGTCGCCCACGCGGACCCTGTACCGTATCAACACCGTCTTCCGTAAAGCGATAACCACCGGCATAGGCACGGAGTTGCTGTCCGGCATCAGCCTCAAATAACGGAATGCGCCAACCAATCTCCCCGTCAAAGCCGCGTAATGCGCGTTCTTCACCTTGATTGTACATCAAGGTGGTGCCGCTCACATCAACAGTACTCAGACTGTCTTCCATGTATTGTGTCGTGCCAATCGGGACATAGGCATTGGCGCGAAAATCCCAATCAAGCGACAGGGCTTCTGCGCCGAAGGTCAATTGGTTGAATTTGTTGCCATAGGGGCTGTGGCGCCGGTCAAAATACCCATAGCCGCCAATGTTCCATCCCGTATCAAGCATTTGACGAATGCCCAGCCCGAAATTTCCTTCGTGGCTGTTATTGTCATCCATCCGGGCGCGAAGGCTGGTGAAGGTCAATGTGTCCTCATCCTGCCAAAGCGGAATGAAAAGATCGGTTTCGCCAAGGTTGCGATCCGTGCCGCCTTTGCCTTCAAGGTCAATATGGGAACCCCATTTCGGTCCCGTAAGCGGCGTTTCGGCGTTACCAAGCGTGGAGACAAGTAGGAAGGGGGCGCAAAGGGCGATGGAACGGATGGATCGGGTAACGTGCATGTTTAACCTAGTCAGCAGGGCTCACATTGCGCCTGCGGGTGCAGGCACATTGCCAAGACTTCAGAAGAATTTGCTCGTGGGGAGTTTCGTGCCCCGTCGTCGCATGGCTTTTGCCATATTGACTTTTATTGCAGCGACCGTAGTGCCGCCTGATCCGGGCGGCCACTTCTATTCTTTATCATTTTCCAAGAACTTATCATTTTCCTGATCCCGGCAGGCTCGCCGGACCGGTCAGGGAAAATGTATGGTCACAATGATTTTCTTGTTGGTTGATCAAGGCGGGATATAGTCAAGGCAAGGTGCGAAACGTCATCAGTCAATGCGCACCATTTGGTCATTTGCAAAGGATCGCCCCATGGATTGGTCACAGGTTCTGAGTTTTGCGCTGGTTGCGTCACTGCTTGTCATGTCGCCGGGGCCCAATGGTGTTCTGGTCGCTAAGACGGTGCCGACATCGGGACGTATGGCCGGGATGGCCAATGTGGCCGGATTTGTGACGGCCTTTTACCTGCATGGGACTTTGTCGATCCTCGGTATTTCGGTCATCCTCGTGCAATCCGCACAGGCCTTCATGATCGTGAAGTTTTTGGGGGCGGCTTATCTGTGCTGGGTCGGGTTTAAGGCATTGCGCGACGCCTGGCGCGGGGTGAAAACAGTTGCCGAAGTTTCACCGGCAAAGCGCAAACGCACCCTGATCAAGGCCTATGGCGAGGGGTTTCTGACCAATGCGCTGAACCCGAAGGTCTCGATCTTCTATCTGGCAGCGTTTCCGCAATTCATCCCGGTGGGAGAGGGGGCGGTGACATCCGCCTTTATGTTGGTGTGCCTGCATGCAGCGATCAACGCCATCTGGTTTGCGGCCATGATTATGTTACTGGCACGACTGACCCGCTTTGCCGGCAGTGGTCGTTTTCAGCGCACGCTCAAGGCCACGACCGGTGTGGTCTTCATTGCCTTTGGCGTCAAACTGGCAGCGCTCCGCCCGTAAGGTTTCTGGCTCGGTTTTTAAAAAGTGCCGGCCGCCAATTTGGTCGGCGGGCACTTTTTATTTGCGCACGACAATCAGCGCCATGATCGCGCAAAACAGGGCAAACAGGATGTCGCTTACCGCGATGTTGTCTGTGACCAGTGCTTCAAAGGCGGCAATTGGCAGAATAATCGAGGTCAGGACGAGAAGGACCGGATTGAACAGTTTCTGTTTCATCTTATGCGCCCCCGTTCATCGTCGTGATCAGAAGAATGCCCAGCGCCATGAAGCCACATAGTGCGGTCAACATGACACCGGTTTTAAGAACGACCGACAGAACCGGTCCTTCCTTGCCCGACAGACCCACCGTCGAACACCCCACCAGGATTTTTGACGGGGCCAGCATACTGCCAAGCGAAGCCCCGGTTGCCTGTGCCGCCAGAACAAGGGCGGTCGACAGACCGGAAAGTTCGGCGGTGTGGCGCTGGAACATGCCAAATACCACGTTGGAATTGTTCGTGCTGCCGGTCATGAAGGCGCCAAGCGCACCAATGGCCGGTGAAATCACCGGATAGGCGATGGCAAAGGCACCGGAAAAGATCGCAGCACCGCCTTCGGCCAGGGCATAGGTCATACCCGCGTGATCCATGATGATGGCAAGGCCGATCACCGGCACCATGCCAATGCTGGTCGGCAGGCCGCTTTTAAGCGTGCGTTGCCAGATGCGTTTGCCAATCCCGTTATCGTAGTGGCCGCGCAGCTTAAAGAAGGTGAAGCTGATGGCGGCAGTATAAAGCAAAAGCGCGCCCGGATGGCCAAAGATGGCAATGGCCTTGGCACTTTCGGCCTCAATCACCCAACCGGTTGCGGTGGCTGTTTCCGGGAAATCGAGCGTGAAGCGGATTTTGCCCAGAAGCATTTCAACAGCCGGGACAAAGGTCGCCAGTGTGACCAGAACGATAAACACCAAATAGGGTGTCAGTGCCTCGACCAAGGGCATGTGGTGATGATCATCAACAACCTGCTCGGCGACATCATCGGGATGGGGCTTCCAGAACCGGGTTACGATGATGGATGTCACAAGTCCGGCGATCCCGGCGGTCAGGCCGCCTAGCGTCCAGACACCGTAATTGGCCATGAAATACTGCACGACACCCATCACGCCGGAAATCAGGATCAGCGGCACGATCCGCCGGCGAATGGTACGGAAGCCGCCATCCAGCCAAAGAGCCGCCGCGCCGCACATAAAGCCCGACAGGCCGAGAAGAATTGCGGAATAATGCGTAAGTTCCGTGCCGGGAATGCCGGTGACACCAATCAGTGCTTCGAACGACGTCGCCATGTTGCCAAACAGAACCGACCAGCTATGGCCAATCATCGGGGCGGCAACGGCAAGCACCGGCGAAAAGCCCATACCCAGCAGAAGCGGGGCGACAACGGCAATCGGAACGCCAAAGCCGGCAACGCCCTGAAGGAAGCTTGCAAAGACATAACCCAATATCAGAAGTTGTAGCGGCCGATCATCGGTCAGCGAGCGAATGGCACGCCCGATGGTCTTGATCGCGCCGGCTTCTTCGGCCGCGAAATAAAGGATCAGGGCCGCCCATACGATATACAGAATATAAAGTGCGAGCATCACGCCCTTGGCCTGGGCAATGATCAGCATGTCGGTCGGTGCGCCAAAGAAGAAGACAGCAAGGATGACCGTGACAAACCAGGCGGCTGCACCAGCGCGCGCAGCACCCCAGTTGGCCTTGATCATCAGAAACAGAATGGTCGCAATTGGCAG
Organism: Thalassospira sp. ABD4_177; assembly: GCF_056160125.1. Lineage (NCBI taxonomy): Bacteria > Pseudomonadati > Pseudomonadota > Alphaproteobacteria > Rhodospirillales > Thalassospiraceae > Thalassospira > Thalassospira sp. ABD4_177. The sequence continues at coordinate 81,147 of NZ_JBSWWO010000004.1, forward strand.
GGCTGCCAGCAGGAAGTCGGTCATGAAGGGCGCACCATAACCATTTGAAACACGGGGCTATCGTTGAAGGACTCAATGGGTGGCGCATATTGTCCGAGCTATGATGCAAGCGCAAGTGGTGTGATTTGGTATTTCGTATGATGAAATGCAAATGCAGGATTCACGAAGAACCCGGCATTTGCGAAAAAATCGGCTGTCTGTGGGGCTTAGGCGCAGTCTTTATTGTCAGACTTTTCGTTCATTTCCCCAAACAGATCGGCGGCAATTTCAAAGGATTTCAGACGTGCGGTCTGATCATAGATGTTGGCGGTTACCATGATTTCGTCGGCATTGGTCATGTAGGCGAACTCACGCAGCTTCTTGCGCACCGTGTCGCGACCACCGATGGCGGCATAGCGCATGGCGTGATCGACCCCGGCCTTTTCAACGCGGTTCCAGACCTCGTTCATATCCTCGACCGGTTTGGGCAGCTGGCCCGGTGTGCCGCGCCGCAGGTTAAGGAATTGCTGCTGCATCGAGGTGGCCAGATATTCGCCTTCCTCGTCTGTATCCGCGGCAAAGAAGCCCATGGCGGCAATCGCATAGGGTTTATCAAGCTGTTCGCTTGGCTCGAACCGGTTGCGATAAAGGGTTAGCGCATCCATCAGCATGTCGGGCGCAAAGTGCGAGGCAAAGGCAAAGGGCAGACCAAGGCGTGCTGCCAGATCAGCAGAAAACAGGCTGCTGCCAAGAAGCCACATCGGGACCTGTGACCCATAACCGGGGACGGCACGGATTGGCGGATTGCCTTCAAGCGGGGCCAGGAAAGCCTGAACCTGCAAGACGTCCTGAATAAAGCGTTCTTCGGAGCCATGCATATCACGGCGCAGGGCGGCGGCGGTGCGTTGATCCGTACCCGGTGCACGGCCGATGCCCAGATCAATACGGCCGGGGTGAAGTGCCTCAAGAGTGCCAAACTGTTCGGCGATCACAAGCGGCGTATGGTTGGGCAGCATCACACCGCCCGAACCGACGCGGATGGTTTTTGTGCCGGCGGCCACATGCGCCATGACAACAGAGGTCGCGGCACTGGCGATGCCCGGCATATTGTGATGTTCGGCCAGCCAGTAGCGGTGATAGCCAAGCTTTTCGGCATGTTGCGCAAGCGCCAGAGTATTTCGCAGCGCGTCAGAGGGATGTTCGCCCGCATTCAAGGGGCAAAGATCAAGAAGGGAATATCGTAGCATAGCCAGACTTTCGGTTTGGCGCGGGCATCGCAGAAATGGGTTTTTGCGGCGCGCCTGATTTCACGGTTGGCATTAATCTAGCGCGAAATTTTCCCCATGCCAGCCCCGAAGGCAGATTGGTTGGCGGCGTCAGGTCTGATGGGCGCTCAGAGTGCGGCTGACGAAATTGCGCAATGCGGTCGAGATATCGTTGCTTCGATAGGCAAGCGAGAGCTGCGCAATCGGCACTTCGCCCTCAATCTCGCGATAGGCAACACCCTTGGCTTGTAGCTGCGTCATCGGTTTGGGAACCAGTGAAAAGCCAAGCTCGGCGGCAACGAAATTGATCACCGATCCCAGTTGCGGGGCGATCTGGCCCATTTGTGGTTCGAACCCGGCATCGCGACAGGCGGTGACGACCTTGTCGTAATGGGTCGGGCCGACAGCGCGCGGGGTCAGGATCAGGGCCTCGTCACGAAGTTCGGACAAGGCAACCTTTTCGCGCTTGGCCGCCGGATGGCCTGATGGCAGGACAAGGACCATCGGTTCGCTTGAAATCACATGCAGGCGAATGCCATCGCCGGCAATGGCGTCCTGACGCAGAAAGACCGCATCAAGGCGTTCGTCAATAAGGCCAGCGACCAGCTGGGCAGAGTTGGCTTCTTCAAGGGTCATCTCAACGCCGGGATAACTGCGGCGAAAATCACGAAATACGCGCGGGACAGACGGGCTAAAGGCCGCAGATGCGGTGAAACCGACCCGGATGGATCCAACTTCGCCGCGCCCGGCGCGTTGGGCGGCGCGAATGGCGCGGTCGGCCAGATCGGGGAATTGGGCGACGACCTCAAGAAATGCCGTTCCGGCCTCGGTCAGTTCGGCGCCATGCGGCACGCGGTGGAAAAGGGCGGTGCCGATTTCATGTTCCAGATCGCGGATTTGTTGACTAAGCGGAGGTTGCCCAATGCCGATACGCGCGGCCGCACGGGTAAAGTTCCCTTCGCGGGCGACGGCAAGGAAGTAGCGGATGTGGCGCAATTCCATATTTGGTATATCCAAAAAATATTACAAAAGACACTTCCATATATTGGACAGATGGGAGCGAGAGTGCAATCATAAGCGTCACCCCACGAATTATTCAAAACGAGGTCGCAAATGCCTGTTTCTCGGGAAAATGGCCCGGAAGCACAGTCCGAAATATCTGAAGGTGCCGCTGATACGGTGATATCTGATGCGTCGCATGAAGCGCGGTCGCACAGCCCACTCGCGTCCACCAACGTTACCGAGACCGATGGTCCTGTCGGGATCATGCCGGGGACGGGGGCGTTTCGCCGTATCAGCATTGCACTGTTTCTGGCAGGCTACGCGACCTTTTCGCTGATTTACTGTGTGCAGCCGCTTTTGCCCGAACTGGCCGAACATTTCAGGGTAGGGCCGGCGGAAAGCTCGCTTGCGCTGTCGCTGACGACCGGGTTTCTTGCCTTGGCTATTTTGTTGGCCGGGGCAGTATCCGAGGCGATCGGACGCAAACAATTGATGCTGGTGTCCATTTGTGTGGCATCGGTCCTGAACCTGATCGCGCCGTTTTTATCTGACTGGCACGCGTTCCTTGTTGTTCGCGCGCTTGAAGGGCTGGTGTTGGGCGGGGTGCCGGCCGTTGCCATGGCCTATCTTGCCGAAGAAATAGATCCCAAGGGCCTTGGCATGGCGATGGGGATTTATATCAGTGGTACGGCGATTGGCGGTCTAAGCGGGCGTGTCGTGATCGGTTTTTTGACCGATCTGTTTGGCTGGCACATTGCGCTTGGCGCGATGGGGGCGCTTGGCCTTGCTGCGGCCCTTGGTTTTGCGGTTCTGTTACCGGCATCGCGTAATTTTCGGCGGCGTCCCGGTTTTCAGGTGGGTTATCACCTTCGGGCCTGGGGCGGGCATTTAAAACATGCGGGCTTGCCGTTTGTATTCCTGATCGGTGCCTTTGCCATGGGCTGTTTTGTAACGGTGTTTAATTATGTCGGATTTCGACTTTCGGACGCGCCTTACAGCTTGTCTCAAAGCCAGATCGGCCTGATCTTTGTTGTCTATCTGTGCGGTTCGGTGACGTCATCCATTGCGGGCGCATTATCAGACAAGATCGGGCGTGGTCCGGTGCTTGTCGCGGGATTGATATTGGCTGCCCTTGGTGTCGGGTTGACTGTATTTGACAGCCTGCCGGTGATCATTGGCGGGATCGTCATTTTGACCAGCGGATTTTTCATCGCACACTCGATTGCCAGTGGTTGGGTGGGGCGACTTGCCGAAACGGCAAAGGGCCATGCGTCTTCGCTTTATCTGTTGGCCTATTATCTCGGCTCAAGCATTATGGGGTCGGCTGGTGGCTGGTTCTGGGATCAGGGGGGCTGGAATGCTGTGGCGGGTTTTGCCGGGGTGTTGTTGCTTTGTGCGCTATTCTGCGGGCTGTATCTTTGGGGGCGTGCAGCAAAAGTCACCCGCCGATCACAATCCGGGGTGGCCCGAATGACCTGATAAAAACAGAACCCCCGCCAATAACCGGCGGGGGTTTGTCATTTCAAATGGTATTGAGGCCTATATCAGAGCCAATCGGGGCTCGGCAGACCTTTTTCCTTAAGGAACGCAGGGTTCCAGAGCTTGCTCTGATAGCGGGTGCCAAGGTCGCAGAGAACGGTGACGATGGTTTTACCCGGGCCCAGTTCGCGGGCAAGACGCACCGCACCAGCAACGTTGATCCCGGTCGAACCGCCCATGCACAGGCCTTCTTCCTTTAGCAGATCAAAGACGATCGGCAGCATTTCCTCGTCCGAGATCTGGAACGGGTGATCGATCTCGACACCTTCCAGGTTGGCGGTGATGCGACCCTGACCAATGCCTTCGGAGATCGAGCTGCCTTCTGATTTCAGCTCCCCGAATTTGTAGTGGCTGTAAAGGGCAGCCCCCATCGGATCGGCAAGGCCGATCTGGATGTTTTTATTGCGTTCCTTAAGGCCCATGGAAACACCGGCCAGCGTACCGCCGGTGCCAACAGCACAGATAAAGCCGTCAATCTTACCATCAGTCTGTTCCCAGATTTCCGGGGCTGTGGTGTCAATATGGCCCTGACGGTTGGCGACATTGTCAAACTGGTTGGCCCAGATGGCGCCATTGGGTTCGGACTGTGCAAGTTGTTCGGCCAGACGGCGCGAAACATGCACATAGTTGTTTTCATCGCGATAGGGGACGGCAGGCACTTCGCGCAGATCGGCGCCCAGAAGACGCAGCAGGTCTTTCTTTTCCTGGCTCTGGGTTTCGGGGATGACGATCACGGTGCGATAGCCCAAAGCATTGCCAACAGTGGCAAGACCAATACCGGTATTGCCAGCCGTACCTTCGACGATAACGCCGCCCGGTTTCAGAAGGCCGCGCGCCTCGGCGTCGCGAATGATGGCAAGAGCAGCCCGGTCCTTGACCGACCCACCTGGGTTTGCGTATTCCGCCTTGCCAAGAATGGTGCAGCCCGTCAGCTCGGAAACCTTTTTAAGCTTCACAAGCGGGGTGCGGCCAATGGCTTCGATGGTGCCATTGCGAATGTCCATGACAGACTCCAAACATGGTGGTTTCAAATTAGATTGATTGTTGATTGGTCTTTTTGCACACAAAAGTCAAGGCAGTTTAAAATGTACCACGTAAATATTGTGTGATTATGGTGCTTTCCCTTCAAGCAACCCACGCACTCAAACCCCGGAATTCTGCCGCAAGCGGTCCCGGTTAAGCATTAGCCACTGGACCGCGATCGTCGTCATTGCATTGCAGAGTTGTCCATTTTGCAACATGGCAAAGCATTCCTCGGCCGGAACGGTAAATACGCGAATATCTTCGCCTTCCTCGGCCAGTCCATGCAATCCGCCAACATTGCTGGCATCGACCTGGCCGCAATATAACGTAACGGTCTCGCTCGAACAGCCCGGCGTGACGTAGTAATGCGAAATAAGGTCAAGATCGCCCCGGATCTCGCATCCCGCTTCTTCGATGGTTTCGCGCCGCGCGACATCTTCTGCGCTTTCGCCGTCTTCGATGATCCCTGCCACGATCTCGGTCAGCCAGACAGGCATATCAGGATTGCTGGCATTTACCGATATGGTGCCGGGTCGGAACTGTTCAATCAGGACGACTTCATCACGGACCGGGTCATAGGGCAGGACCGCGACAGCATGGCCGCGTTCAAGGATTTCACGTTCCAGAATCGGACTTTGGGCCCCGTCAAACTTGTCATGTTGCAGGCGATAAACGTCAATCTTGCAATAGCCGTCCCAGGTGCGTTTGCTGTCGATTATTTTGAATTCCATAGGGCGCACAGCATTTCTCCCGGCCGATGTGCTGTTTGTGGAGTCATTCTGTTGATTTGTCATTGTTCTTAATATGTTGGTATGCTTATGTATGTGCGGCTGCATCTATTGTCGGTTGAGAGGATAAGAGTTCTGGGGGGCGGTCTCCTTCATTGGGGTAGGGGCGGCATCCCTTGGTTCCAATTATACCAGAAGTGGTGTAACCTTTTGGATATGGCATGCACAGAAACAAGTCGCAAATAACTGTGCTTTAATTCAGGGTTTAGGTGTCTTGGGGGATACAGGACGTTGATGCGGTTCGAGCCAACGGAAATCGCACGTCTGTATGGGCGGTCACGCGTAGGTGTTGTTGTACACAAGGATCTTGAAGCTGTGTATGTCAATGATGCCTATGCGAAAATGCTGGGCCGACGCGATGTCTCGGATTTCATGAGCAACCCGGACATGCACCAGTACATTCCGCCAAGCTTCCATCACGAGGCGGATACGCTTTCCGACAGTTTCCAGAAAAGCAGCGGCTTCCACGGTTGGAAGAAGGTTTATAACATTCGTACCGACGGTACCCCGGTCTGGATGGAAATCAGTGACGAGACTGTGGAATGGGAAGGCGGAAATGCCGTCCTGACTACTGCACAGATGATCGACAATGGCACGACTGCGATGCAGGTCGATCATATGTTGGGGCGGTCCTTTATCGGTGTGATGGTTCATCGCCACATGACAGCCCTTTATGTGAATGAAAGCTTTGCCCGCCTGATGGGGGCGGAAAATGCCAGCACATTCATGGAAAACCCCCAGATTCTGCGCTTCATCCCCGAGGAAAATCGCCCGCGTGCCATCAAGCATGTGGCAGCCATCCTGAATGGTGAACGGCGCGGTGACCGCCATCGCGTGCGTGACGTGCTTGATGATGGCAGCTTCGTCTGGCGCGATCTGACCGATGAACGCATTTTGTGGCATGACGGCAAGCCCGCCATTTTGACAACCGCGCATGATGTGCGCGACGAAGTCGAAATGCATCAGCAACTGGTGCGCGCCAAAGCAAGCCTTGAGCAGGCGGTGACCGAAGTCATACGGATGGTGCCATCGGCTGTTGCGATGCTTGATGACAAGCTTGATGTCATTCATTCCAATCACGAATTTTCCCGCCTGTTTGGCGATGAGAAATCAGACGGCAGCGAGCCGGAATTTGATATCGCGGCCCTGCGTGAATGCTGTGCAGAAATGATGCGCAACGGTCACGGCCACGCCAATATTGACGAGATGCAAACACCTTCGGGGCGCCTGGCCGATATCCGCATGAATATGATGGATGATGGCGGTATCATGGTGTCTGCCACAGACATTACCGATCATAAACGCAAGGAGCAGATGCTTGATACGCTGGCATCGACCGATGCGTTAACACGTGCTCTTAACCGGCGCGGCTTTGAAAGTGCGGTTAGCAGGCTGCGCGAAATCCGCCATCTGAAGAACAAAAGCTGGGTCTTTGGTCTGATTGTTCTTGATCTTGATTACTTCAAGAAGGTCAACGACACCCATGGACATGCGGTGGGGGACCGGGTTCTTGAAAAGGTCGCCGATACCCTGCGTCAGGCCCTGCGTGATGATGACCTTGTCGTGCGTTTGGGCGGGGAAGAGTTTGCTGTTCTGTTGCCATCCGCGACCGCGGCCGTCACCAAGCGCATCGGTGAACGGCTGTCGAACATGATCCGCGATATCCAGATGCCGATTGATAAGAACTGCACTGACGGGGCCTGCGTGCATGTGACGGCAAGCTTCGGCGCGACGGTCGGTGGCGAGGGGCGCCAAAAATTCGTGGAACTGTCAGAGGCCATGAAGATTGCCGATGACGCGATGTATGCGGCCAAAGATGCCGGGCGTGATCAACTGATCTTCCGTTTCCCAGGCCAGGAATCCGATAGCTGATGGGCTGTTTCTGGATTAAAATCTCCATCACAGTTTCAAACCGCCGCCACTGTGCTGTGGCGATGTGCTTAGCGAGGCGTTGATGAATATCCGTCCCATGACCCCGTCAGATGCTGATCGTGTTGTTGAGATTTATGGCCAGGCTATCAAATCCGGCCACGCCACTTTTCAGGAAGATCCCGGTACCTGGGAAAGTTGGGATCAGGGGCATTTGACGGAATGCCGACTTGTTGCTTGTGATGACGAAGATACGGTTGTCGGCTGGGCCGGGTTATCGGGTGTTTCCAATCGATGTGTCTATCGCGGTATTGCCGAGATATCGGTTTATGTCGACCCGGCGTGCCAAGGGCAGGGAATTGGCAAGGCGCTTCTTGCTGCACTGATTAAAGCCAGCGAAGAACACGGTATCTGGTCGCTTGAGGCCGGTATCTTTCCGGAAAATGAGGCCAGTCTGGCCCTGCATCACGCGTTGGGTTTTGAAACGGTTGGGCGAAAGCGTGGATTGGGGCGTATGGGCTATGGGCCGATGGCCGGCCTTTGGCGTGACGTGATGCTACTGCAACGCCGCAGTCAGGTGGTCGGCGTTGATTAATGTAAAATCATGTTGCGCAGATCGCTATATTGATCGCGCTAATTGCAACAGAACCGGTGTTTTTTCGAATTTGTATCTGGCTTGGGTAAAATCACCTTGGGCATGCTTTAAATTCGTGCGGCAATAGGGTAATCAACAGATCTGGGTAAGTGAGAACCCGTAGACGAAAATTTGCCAGGAGCGCCACCGTGAACGAGATCCGTAAAATTGCGCCTGTCGCAATCTGGGACAATTTCCAAAAGCTTTGCGATACCCCGCGTCCGTCCAACAAGGAAGAAGCTGTTCTGAAGCTTCTGGAAAAGATGGCCGATGACAAAGGAGCCGCGCATTTCCGTGACAGCGGTGGCAACCTTGTGATCTCCATCCCTGCAACCGCGGGCTTTGAAAACCGCAAGATGGTTATTCTGCAGGCCCATGTCGACATGGTGACCCAGGCCAATTCCGGATCGACCCACAATTTCGATACTGATCCGATCCAGATGCTGATGGATGGGGAGTGGATTACGGCGGATAACACAACGCTTGGCGCCGATAACGGTATTGGCGCTGCCGCAATGATGGCTTTCATGACCGAAGACGGTCTTGAGCACGGTCCGCTGGAACTTCTGTTCACGGTTGACGAAGAACGTGGCCTGACCGGTGCCATGAATCTTGAGCCGGGCCGCCTGAAGGGCGAGATTCTGCTTAATCTTGATACCGAAGACGAGTACGAGCTGTGTGTCGGATGCGCCGGTGGTGGCGATCTGGTCGCGACCTATGAATATAGCGAAGAAGCCGTTGGCGGCGATCTGGTGGCGCGCGATATAGCGCTGACCGGTTTGAAAGGCGGCCATTCGGGCATCGACATTATTCTTGGTCTTGGCAATGCCAACAAGCTGATGGCGCGTTTCCTGCGCACGGCAATCCGCGATTTTGATGCCCGCATCGTTACGATCAATTCCGGTACCGCGCGCAACGCGATCCCGCGTGAGTCCTTTGCTACCATCGTTCTGCCGGAAGGCAAGCTTTCCGATTTCGACGCCGCACTCAGCGCGCTTGCAAGTGACGTCAAAGACGAAATCGGGGCGATTGAGCCGAACTTCGCGATCCGCGCAACCCAGGCAGATCTGCCTGCCAAGGCCATGAGTGCCAAAGATTCTGCTGCATTTAACAATGCCTGCGTTGGTGCGCCGAACGGTGTTCAGGCGATGAGCACGTCAGTTGAAGGGGTTGTTGAAACCTCGATCAATCTTGCCATCGTCAAGCTTGCCGAGGGCAAAGCCAACGTCACGCTGTCGGCCCGAAGCTCGATCAATTCCGCCCGCGATGCCATGCGCGAAGTTGCAACGGCCGTGTTTGAAAATATCGGTGCGAGCGTAGCCTGGGGTGATGCTTATCCGGGCTGGAAACCCGATGCCAACAGCGAAGTCGTCAGCCTGATGAAGTCCGTTCACAAGGACATGTTTGGCAAGGAGCCAGAAATTCGCGTTATCCACGCCGGTCTTGAATGCGGTGTGCTGGGTTCGAAATACCCGCACTGGGACATGGTATCGTTCGGTCCGACCATCAAACGCGCCCATAGCCCGGATGAATGTGTGCATGTACCAAGTGTTGCCCGCTTCTGGGATTATCTTCTGGCCGCGCTTAAGGCGATCCCCGCCAAGGGATAAGGTCGCTAAAAGACTTGATGAATTGGATGCGGCTGATCGGGAAACCGGTCAGTCGCATTTGTTTTCGGCACACCATGCATCCCGGGCATCCGCGCCATTGCCCGGTACCAAGGCATCCAGATTTACAAACCCGGTTTCGCCAATACTGGTTTCAATCTCGATCCAGAAACCCTGACTGTCACCGGCGGCATAGACGGTTTCAAAACGGGTGAGGCGGCGGATGATGGTGTCATTAACACTTGGCCCATCGCGCAAGTTTAAAAGTTCGCGGTCGACATAATAAGGATCACGGTCTTCGGCCATCAGGTCCTTGACCTGTCGCGTGATTTCAGTGCCCTGACGCGCGACCAGTTCTGGGATGTCACGGGTAACAAAGCCCTGACCCGGACCAAAGGCGATCAGAGCGGCAAAGATCAGAACAAAAAGCGGGCTTAGATGCAAAAGCGCATCCATCATGCCTGCGCGTTTCCATTCATCGCGTACGCGGCGCGCTGGTTGACCGTCATCAAGGCGGCGCTGGCTTGCGCGGACCTGTTCGGCAAGGGCAGACCGGTTGGCACCGATAAAATCAAGCGCCTGCATCAAGACAGCGCGCGCAAGCGGCTTGTTGCCCGACCGTTCAAACGCGTTGGCCTGGGTGAACAACATCTTGGCATTGCCTTCGGGTGGGAAGGTGCCACCCCGCATATTACCCAGAATGGCCTTCCACGCGGGCAAGAAGCTTTTCCAGCCCCAGAATCCGCGCAGCCACGTTTTGAAACTGGCGCGAAGGGCCATGCGTTTCGCGCCCTTGGGGGCAAGGTTGGCGGTAATGGTTTCAATCGAACAGGAATTCAGAAAGCCACGAACAACGGTAAATTCGACCTGACGCGGCTGGGCCGATACCACGCCGGTGACAGCACACTGAATGAAGCCTTGTGCGTTGGGTTCTGTTCGTTTGCTTTTATGTCGTCGGGCGCCGGGGTGAATGTTGCTTTTGCGTGCGTTTGTTTTGGCTTGTTGCTCGCGGTAAGCCTGATTGGCGCGGGCGACTTTTTCTTCTGTCGTTTCGCGCGCTTTTTCCTGTTTGCGTCCGGCGCCGGCAAAGCCCTGTTTCTGTTGGTTGGCATTTTGCGCACCAGCCGCATTCGGGCCATAGGCGCCGGAAGTGGATTGGCCGTTTGGGCGGGTATTTGTAGTTCCGCCGGGCTTTTTCGCCCCCGCGGCACCCGCTGACGGCTTTGGCGGTTTGCGTTCGCCAATCAGGATTTCATAGGCTTCGGTAATGTCTTTGAACTTGTCTTCCGAGTCCGGGTCGGTGTTGCGGTCCGGATGAAATTCAAAGGCCAGCTTGCGATAGGCCAGCTTGATTTCCTTCGCGCTCGCGCCGGGCGCAATATTCAGCATGCGATAATAGATGCCGAGGTGGTCAGTGTTCATGATGAATGAAAGTTCCTGTCAGACATGCTTCCCGGCGCGGGAATTCAGCAAATTACAATTTTATCGATAGCATTTCGCGGTGCAATCATAGGGTTGAAATCTTAACACGTTGTCACTTTTGACTAATTGCCATATTTTCAAGAATCACTTGAACCCCGAATGCGAACAAACAGGTAGTCGCCTTGAAACTGAAATTTTGGCAACGCAAGTCCAAAGCGGATGATGATATGTCCGACGCGGACGCAATGTCTGCAGGCGCGGCCGAAGGGGAGGCGCCAGAGTTCGAAATGCCGCCGGGGCACCATCTTGGTCTCGGGACGCGTTTGCGGGCCAAGTGGGAAGGTTATGACGACCCGGTCGAATACTACCTGTTGCAGCTTGAAATCGATGCGTATGCCGATTGGCTGCGCAAGATGCGTGTCTGGCTTGCCCGCCCGGTGGAGCCGGAGCTTGGTGAGCTTGATCTTGATGAAGAAATCGGGCGCTGGCCACCGGATCGCATCCGGCTGTACGACAAGTTGTTTGATCATGGCATCATGATGCCCGGCGGGCATGAATATGCGCTGGAACTGGCCAAGCCGCTTGCCCTTGACGAGACGCTGAGCTGTCTTGAAATCGGTGCAAAACTGGGTGGTGTGGCGCGTGTGCTTGCCGATCGATTGGGGGTCTGGGTGACGGCCCTTGAGCCGGACGGGGAGTTGGCCCTTCTGGGGATGGATCGATCTGTTCATGCTGGCGTTCAAAAGAAAGTCCCGGTGCAGACATTCGATCCGTTGCAGCCCGATCTGCGCAAGGGATATTTCAACGTCGTTTATTCGTACGGCGAGCTATATAAAATCCCGGAAAAGGAAAGTTTTCTTGCCGCTTTGGCTGATACCTTGCGCGAACATGGGCAGCTTCTGATTACCGATTATGTCCTGACGCGCGATCTTGATGCCAAAGAGTTGGAAGACTGGGCAAAGCTTGAAGACGAAGAACTGTTTCCGTGGACTGCACAGGAATACAAATCCCGTCTGGGGCAGCTGAAATTCGATATCCGTATTGCCAAGGATGAGTCGGAAACGCACCTCAAACACATCAAACTGGCCTGGATGACCATGCTTTCCGATATCCAGAGTTCCGGTGTGGACCCCGATATGATGGATTATCTCGAGCCAGAGATGGAAATGTGGATGAATCGCGTAAAAATGCTTGAAAATGGCGGCCTGGCCTTTTATCGGTTCTACGCAACGATCAACTGATCGCTCAGGTTTTAGACTGCTGCTGGCGACTTGGGGTGGATTTGTTCCACTTTCTGTCGCCGCAACCTGTTTTAGGTGTTGACAGGGGCATGTCGTACTTCTATTTTCCGGCTTCCTCGAAGGGGCCAAGTTTCTAAGGTTTAAGATTATGAAGATCCGGAACTCATTGAAATCCGCGAAGCTGCGGGAAAAAGGCTGCCGTATCGTGCGCCGCCGTGGCCGCGTATACGTGATCAATAAAAAGAACCCGCGTTTCAAGGCACGCCAGGGTTAATTCCCGGTACCTTGTTCTAAGGTTTTACAAAACGCCGCATCGGTCCATCCAATGCGGCGTTTTGTTTTTTGGCTTCCTGACCTTTCAGGTCAGTGCCTTCTGTTTGTGCTTAGCTGCCGGTCTGCGTTGTAAACAGTTCGGTCTTGCTGTGGCGGCCGCGCAAAAGGACATCGCCGGCCTTGCTGACACGTTCCGGATTGGCCAACAGATTTCGGGTGGTTTCCGAAATCAGGATCTGTGTCCCCAGAACCTTGTTTTCCTGTTCAAGCCGGGATGCGGTATTGACCGCGTCGCCGTGAACAGTAAAGGACAGCCGGGCCTTCGCACCGACATTCCCGGCCACCATCGAGCCGGTATTGACCCCACAGCGGACTTTTAACTCCAACCCTTCGAAGGTGCGTTTCTCAACTTCCTTTTGGAGGGCGATGGCGCTGTCAACAGCCGCGTCCGCATGGTGTTGCAGGTCATCAAACACATTATAGACCGCCAGGATCGCATCCCCCTGAAACTGGGTGATGATCCCGCCATTGCTTTCGATGATCTGGGTTGCGCAATCGAAATAGTCATTGAGCATTGCAATGATCTGTTTGGGATCAAGGCTTTCACACATGGATGTAAAGCCGACAATGTCGATAAACAGCACAGTGGCTTCGGAAGTTTGCGGCGGCAGCACACCGGAATCATTGCCCGATGCCAGAAGCTTCTTGGCAATCGATTGTGGGACAAACTTACCAAACAGGCTGGTGATGCGTTCGCGGTCGTGAACGGCCATCATCATGTGATTGAATGATCGTGCGGCATCGTCATATTCGCGAATGCGGCTGCCCTTGAGCTGGGGGATATCGGAAGACGCGATGTCTTCGTCTTCAAAGGCGCGCGCCGCACTGGCAAACCGGCGGATCGGTTTGGTGAAGTGCCGCGACAGGATAATCGCAACAATGACCGACAGGACAAAGACGCCGCCACCAAGGATGGATGCCAGAACCAGCCGGTCCCATTCATCGTCAAACAGTTCCTCGTCGAAATACATGCCGATGACGACCGGTGAAATCGGGGCGGTGAAGATCTGACGCGTGACGATCAGATGATACCGGTCATTGTGATCAAGCCCCGACAGGCTGATGCCGCTGTTGTGGCGTTCGTCATCGGGATCAAGCGGGATATTTTCGGACTTGCCAAGATTGGCCAGAACCGGATCGCCGATATCATTGATGGTGGGCAGGGGGATCGGGCTGCGCGCAATTTCCGCGCCGTTATCCCCAACGCTTGCGGTTTTCTCACCCCAGTTTCTGAGTTCCGGGTGGGCCATGACGCGATTGCCACCAATCAGGATAAAGGGCGTGCCGGGCAAATCTTCGCGCCCGCGGATCAGACTGTCCGACAGGTTCGACAGTGACAGATACTGGGTGAAGGTGCCCAGATAGTGGCCGTCATAGAATAGCGGGATCCAGCTTGTCAGCACAGTGCGCTTAAAGAACGGGTCCCAACGCGGATATCCCGTCCGGTTTGTAACGGGGCCGCGAACATGGGCAAGTTCGGAAAACAGCATGTCGTCTTCGGGCAGGGTGCGCCTGATTTCGCTCATATCTTCCGGGTTAAAGCCGATAAATTGGCGTTCACCGGTGACCAGTCCATAGGCCATGACGCCCATGTCGGCTGCCGCAAGGGCGCGCATGGCATTGGTCCAGCCATATTGGAAGCTTGGATCAAGGGCGCCGCTGGCCACCTGTTCGGCGACCCAGTCGGAGCGTTGATCAACCTCGCTCATGCGTTCATGCATGGTGCGTTGCACCGATGTCAGATCAATATCGGCCAGCATCACCCACAAATTGCGGGTGTTCTCATAGGCCGTTCCAAGGCCGACATAAAGGGATAGTCCGACGCCAAAGACACTGGTGGCGATAAAACCGGCAAGCAGTACAGACAGGACAGAATATCTGCGTTTTGATTTCACTCGGTTTTCTTCCCGAAAAGAGGTTTTCCCCAAACCCGTGCTGATCTTAGCGGCGATCGAACTTGGTTGAAAGGATGATCGAACTTGAGGTGCGTTTTATTCCCGGCATCCCGCCGATCCGGTCCAGTACCCCGTCAAGTTCTTCGGGCGTGTTGGCCGCGACTTCGGCAATCAGGTCATATTCGCCAGAAACCGCCAGGCATCGAATGCAATGCGGGATTTTCTGAAGCGCGCCGACCACGCCCGCGGACTGTTTCTGTTCAAGCTGTATCATGACTTCGGCAAGCAATACGGGCTTTGCGTGGTCGCCAAGCTGAACGGTATAACCCTTTATGATTTCGGCCTTTTCAAGCCGTTCCAGGCGTTCCTGAACCGCGCTGCGCGACAGGCCAACGTCACGCGCGAGGGCCGCGGTCGGAATGCGGGCATTTTCCTGCAGGCGGGCGATCAGGCGACGATCAACTTCATCGATATGACGTTTCATCGGTTTTACCCATTAAAATGACGGGTCTTTGTTTTGTTTTGACAGTATCGCCGGGTTGAAAGCGTTCGTCTAGCGGTCGAGCATGATTAGGCAAAAACAAAACATGATCAGGGCAGGCGCAGCATTAACGGTGATGATGTCTGTTCGTTCGGGAGTTAGAGAACATGAAAAAGATTTTGATCCTCGGGGCCGGGAAAATCGGTCGTATCGCTGCGGTAATGCTCAATGAAAGTGGCGATTATGCGGTAACACTGGCGGATGCCAGTGGTGATATGCTTGAAATATGCGGCCAGGATGATGCGGCAACACTGGTAAAGGTCGACGTCACCGACGAGGCGGCATTGACCGAAGTCGCCAAGGGACATGACGCAATCCTGTCGACCTGTCCGTTCTTTTTGAATGTGGCGATTGCGCGCGTCGCGCGGTCGGTCGGCGCATCTTATTTTGATGTTACCGAAGACGTCGAAACCACGCGCGCCATTCGCGAGATTTCCAAGGGGGCAGCAGGCGCCTTTGTTCCGCAATGTGGCTTGGCGCCCGGGTTTATTTCAATTGCGGCCCACGATCTGTTCAAACGCTTTGATCGTGTGGACAAGCTTCGTTTGCGGGTTGGCGCTTTGCCGCAAAACCCGACCAACCGTTTGAAATATAACCTGACCTGGTCAACCGATGGCCTAATCAACGAGTATCTCAACCCGTGTGAAGCGATCCTGAACGGCAAACGTGTCGAAGTGCTGCCGCTTGAAGGCTATGAGCGCTTTACCATCGACGGCACCGAGTATGAGGCCTTCAATACGTCGGGTGGTGTCGGCGCATTGTGCGATATGCTTGAGGGCAAGGTCGATAATCTTGATTACAAGACTGTGCGGTATCCGGGGCATCAGGAAATCCTGAAAATCCTGATCGAGGACCTTCGTCTGGGCGAACGCCCCGACATGATGAAGGAAATCTTTGAAAATGCCCTGCCAATTACCAAGCAGGACGTGATCGTGATCTTTGCCGATGCGGTTGGAACCCAGCGCGGCGAACTGCGCGAAGAAAGCTTCATTCGCAAGGTGCATGGTACGCATGTGGGCGGTAAGGACTGGTCGGCGATCCAGATTACGACATCGGCCGGATTGTGTGCTGTGATGGATATGGTTCTGACCGGCAAATTGCCGTCATCCGGTTATGTGCGCCAGGAAGAGGTCACACTCGAAGATTTTCTGGCAAATCGGTTCGGGCGATATTTCGGACACGCCAACTAAACACGTCGATCGGCGGGCCCATAACCCTTTTGGGACAAAGAACCCTTCGGAAGTGATTTTGGAGGGTTCTTTTTATTTTCAGTGTTTTATGCGGCGAAATTTGACCTGATCGATTGAGTGAAGTTCGGCGGCCAGAACGGCAAATCTGCACTATTTTTCCAAGCATGGAATAGTTGGAAAATTTATGGCAAAGATGTGGTTTGTTAACGCTTCGACCTTATGGTGAAACGAAATCCGGTTTCTCTTGGGTAATAGGTATTCCTTGTCTGATTTTGCCGACATCTACCGTTCTGCATTGAACCTGTATGAGGCAGGTCGCTACGCAGAGGCAGAAGGGTCCTGTCAGCGAATGATCCGTTCATTCCCGCAGGCCGCAGAGGCCATGCATTTGGCCGGCCTTGTTGCCATGCGCCACGGGAACCAGACGCTTGCCGCGGAACGCATGGGCAGAGCCGCGATCGCCGATGCCAATAGTGCGGAAATCCAGCATGACCATGCACAGGCCCTTAAGGCGATTGGTAAGCTCCGTGATGCCGTTGGGGCGTTCAAGCGTGCCATTCGCTTGTGCCCGGATGCGCCAGCCCTTTATTGCAATATCGCCAACACCTATCGCCAGCTTGATGAACTTGATGCAGCACGCGAGAATTATGAACGCGCCCTCGAACTGGCGCCGGATGTTGCGGAAATTCATGCCAATTATGCTGCCTGCCAATATGCGATGGGCGATGTGGACGGGGCAGAAAAATCCTGCTTGACCGCGCTCAAAATGCACGATGACATCGTCAATGCGCTGGTGCTGATTGGTCAAATCCGGCTGGATCAGGGACGCACTGTTTCAGCAAGCGAACCCTTGCGCCGTGCATTGTCGCTGGAGCCCGGCAATCCGCGGGCCTTGACCGCCTATGGCGATGCACTTTTCCGGCTTGGTCAGTTTGCCGGGGCGCAGCATTGCCTGCGTCAGGTTCTTGCCCTTGATCCCGATGATGCCAAAGCACGCAGAACGCTTGCGTTGCTTAACCTGCGTGTCGGGCAGGGGACAGAAGCAATCGGGGCGCTTGAACCACTTTTGGCCCATAATCCTGAAGATCCGCAATTGCTGCTGATGATGGGTGAAGCACTCAGCCTTGTTGGCCGTCATAGCGAGGCGGTTGAACGGTTTGGCGCTGCCATCGGGGCAGGTGGTGGGGATGATGCCGTATTCCGCCTGGCTGTTGAACTGGCCGAAGAAGGCGATACCGGTTCCGCCCAGTCCGTCTTGCAAAACGGCATAGATCGCAAAATCGCAGCTGGTGAAAACACCGCCTTGTTCCGCACAGCACGCCGTTTGTTGTTTGCACCCGTGCCGACTGATCTTGCCGCGCAAAATGATGAAGTTGTGCGTGATCTTCTTGATGATACGCTTGATGAAGATGCGCTTGAGCCCGATCTTGAATTTGTCGGCTCTGACCGGATTGATCCCATTGTCCTGACGCGGTTCCCGCCCGTCTGGCGCGCGGCCTTGCGCCCGGAAGGCGATAAGCAACTTCGGGCGGTTGGACATTATTGGGAACGATTGGTGTCAGGCTACGACGTGCCGGAAGTCAGTTCGTCTCCTGCGCGCACGGGTACCAAAATCCGCATTGGCATTGTGTCTGCCAATATGTGGGACAATGGTATCGGGCGCTGGATTGCCGGTCTGGCCGAGGCGATTGACCGTGACCGGTTCGATGTCACCATCATCCGCCCGCCAACCGGTGAAGATGATATTACCGCGCGTATTGATGAGCATGGCGACCTTGTTGTGCCATTGCCGCTTGATCCCCTGCATTCGGCACGGGTGATATCGGGTCTTGGGCTTGATGTATTGCATTATGTCGACCCGCAGGCGGACGCCTATACCATGTTGTTGGCAAGCTGGCGTCTGGCGCCGCTTCAGATTTCGGGTGGCGGGATTGCTGCGACGAGCGGTCTTTCAAACATCGATTATCATCTGATCGCTGAGGACTGGGAAACGGCCGGCGGGGAAAAGCGGTTCAGTGAAAAACTGGTGCGCCTTCCGGGCCTGTTTGTAAATGCCAGTCCGCCAGAACCGGTTGAGATGTCGACAACCGATTTGCAGCGGCGCTGGCGGTTGGCACAGGACCGTAATACCTATTTGTGTCCTCAGCCGCTCGATGTGCTGACGGCCGAGTTCGATCCGCTGATTGCGGAAATCCTGCGTCTTGATGAAACGGCAGAACTTCTGTTGATTGCACCCGAACGTGACAGCTGGGACGCCGCGTGGGGGCGTCGCTTTGCCATCAATCACGCTGATGTTGCCGGGCGGATGCGGTTTGTCGATGTGCGCAATCGTGCCGATTTGCTGTCGCTTCTTTGTGCGGTTGATGTCGTGCTTGAAAGCCCGGCCTGGAATGATGCGATGCTGGCCTTTGATTGTCTGGGCCTTGGCGTGCCGCTGGTGACATTGCCGGGCAATGCTGCCCGGTCACGACGCAGCCATACCTGTTATCGTCAGATATCGGTCTTTGACTGTGTGGCGTATCATTCTGCCGATTTCGTGGATACGGCTTTGACTTTGGCGACGGATAAACGCCGTCGCTCTGTCGTGTCACACGCCATCAAGAGCCGCTCGCACATTCTGTTTGGCCAGAAGTCATCCTTTGACGCCTATATGCAGTTTCTTGATAGCTGCGTTTCCGTGCCACAAGGTGCGGCCCTTCAAGGACAAGTCTGATTTCACCGTAAGTTAGCTGAGCACGTCGATGTCAGCTTCGGAAAGGGCCGCTGGCACAATGGTCAGGGGCAGACGCAGCTGACCGACCGTGTCGCTTTTGGTCAGAGCTGTAATCAGTGGGCCGGGGCCGTCACTCGTGGTGCCGGCTGCCAGAACGAGAATGGAAATCTGTTCTTCTTCATCAAGAAGGTTAAGCAACTCGTCCTTAAGCCGGCCTTCGCGGATGAACAGAAGCGGCATGCTGCCGGTTTGTTCATGAACATAGGCGGCAAGCTCGTTGACACGTGATTCCGCCTCGTCCCGGGCTTCTTCCTTCATCAGGTCGCCAACCGCCATCCAGTGCTGGAATTCGGCGGGTTCAATAACGCTAAGAAGGGCTACGCGGCCGCCGGTATGCTGCGCACGACGGCAGGCATAACGCAATGCCTTGGTCATTTCATCGCTGTCATCCACGACAACAAGAAAAGTCCTGTTTGAGGTCGCACGAAGTTCCTGATCGGCATCAAATGAAGGCATATGGGTTCTCTGAACAGTTGCACTCAACCGCTGCGACACTGAACAGATGTGGGACTGTTGTTACGAGCGGACTGTTAAATTGTGCCGCAAGTCATCGCCGCTTTCCAAGTGATTTTTGGCTGATACGACAAAGATTTATGCGTTGCAGCTTTGTTGGACGTAATGCTGCATCTGCGAAATCACAAGGGTCGGTAAAGCGCAGCCATACCGTGAGCGGGGCAGAGCGCTGTTAGCTTTTGCGGAATGCGACGCTGGCGATCCAGCCGGAGACAACCGCAATAATGACGGCGATAATGCCATAGAGTGCCGAGTAGCGATGGGCAAACTCATAGACCTCGGCGCTGACGCCGGTTTTTGATACAACCAGCGGTGTTGTCTTGACGCTGGCAACGCGGCCATCGCGCATCAGATAGACATTGATGGTGTAGGTTCCGGTCGGGGTGTTGGCCGGAAAATGGATGTCGGTTCGAAACAGCTGATTGGACAGGAAGCTGATTTTTGCCGGACGTTCGCCAAACAGACCGGAATTCTGCATATTGCGAACCAGGGCTTCGCGATAGATCGGCTTGTTTTCATCGCTTATTTCGCTTTCGGGAACAAAGCGCAGGTTTTGCAGGCCGATACGGTAATCAAGCAAAACCTCTGGCGGCGCGATGATGTCCATCGGGCGGTTTGACGCGCTGGCATAGTAGGCCGGCACGTTTTTATAGCGCGCACTTTGACTGTTTACCCATATGCCGACTTTGCGTTCTTTCTTGCGCACCACCATGTCCTGATCCGGGCCGCGCACGGTGACGATCACATCGCCTTCGTCCTCGACTGCGCCAAATAAAAGCACGTTGGTTCCGGTAAAACCGGTCGTGATGGCGACAAGGTGGTTGGAAAGATCAACAACAAGCGGATCGGCAGAGGCCTTTTTGACCGCAGTGCCCATTGTCAAAACGGGCAGCAGGCCAAGCGCCATAATCGCCACCAGCAAGCGCGAAGAAACTGTCATTACAGATCCCCCGGCATGATGGAATAGAGATCCCCCGGCGTGATCACCAGATCAAACAGCAGTTTCAAACAGACTGAAAGAACGAGAAGGCCAAGAAGGGCGCGAAGGTGCTCTGCCTTAAGGCGTGCGCCAAACTGGGCGCCGAACTGCGCACCGATGACGCCACCAATCAAAAGCAGGATGGCAAGTGCGACATCCACGGTCTGGGTTTGCACCGATTGCAGGAAGGTCACGTTGGCGGTGACAAAGATAATCTGAAACAGCGATGTGCCGATCACTACACCGGTCGGCATGCCCAGCAGATAAATCATCGCCGGGACCATTACGAAACCGCCGCCAACGCCCATCAGGGCGGTCAGCATACCCACAAAGAATCCCACGGCGAGTGGCAGAAGCGCACTGATATAAAGCCCCGAGCGATAAAAGCGCATCTTGAAGGGCAGGCCGTGGATAAAGCTATGCTGGTGCTTTTTGGAGCGGCGAACCTGACCGCCGCGGCGCCGGGTGCGGAAAATCGCTCGTGTCGCCTCGAACAGCATCATGCCGCCGATGATGCCAAGGAAAATCACATAGCAAAGCGAAATGACAAGGTCGATCTGACCGAGCGACCGTAACCAGGCAAAGACCCAGACACCTGCGGTCGAACCGAGAATACCACCGGCCAGCAGGACAAGCCCCATTTTGAGGTCAACATTGCCGCGTTTCCAGTGGGCAAACACGCCTGATACAGACGATGCCACAATCTGGTTGGCAGCAGTTGCCACAGAAACAGCCGGTGGAATGCCATAAAAGATCAAGAGCGGGGTAATCAGAAACCCGCCACCAACGCCAAAAAGGCCAGACAAAAAGCCGACCCCGCCGCCCAGTCCCAGGATGAGGAATATATTTACCGATATCTCGGCAATCGGGAGATAGATTTGCATCGCGGGCAGGCTAACAGCGTTTGATTGATTGTTGTTCTTCAGTCTAACATATTGTGCAAATGCAACAATCGCCAAATGGCGCTATATCGGACCGGTTTCGTATTTTTTATAAGGTTTCTCATGTCGTCATCTTCAAGTGGTCCCCATGATGCAATTCTCGACGCGCGCGGTCTGATGTGTCCGATGCCGGTTCTTAAGGCAAAAAAGGCGCTGCGCGATGTTAAAAGCGGCGGGGTTCTTAGGGTAATGGCAACTGATCCCGGCTCTGTTGCGGATATGAAATCCTTTTGTGAGATGACGGGCAACCGTCTGATTTCGTCCGAGCAGGACGGGGATGTGTTTATCTATCACATCGAAAAATCCGGTGCCTGAGATCAAATCTCCTACCGCCCCACAATGAAAGTACCACCAATGGCACTCACTGCATCTGATCTGACCTGGTTGGATTGTGATTTTGATGATCTGTCCTCGCGTCACGTACACAGCCTTTTAAAGCTGCGTCAGCAGATTTTCATCATCGAACAGACCTGCATCTTTCCCGACATTGATGGCCTTGATCCACAGTGTCGGCATGTCGTTGCGTATGATGGTGATGATGTTTTGGCGGCGGCCCGCATTGTTGCGCCGGGCATTGATCCCGATCACGCAGAACAAGGTGATCGGCCGGCGATCGGGCGTGTGGTGACAAGCGAACGACTGCGTGGTCAGGGAATTGGTCGCGAAGTGATGCTGCGCGCGATTGATGTTTGTATACGCGATTTCGCCGGGAAGCCGATTTACCTGAACGGTCAGTTATATCTTCGTGATTTCTACGAGAGCCTCGGATTCGTGCAATTTGGCGACGAATATGAAGAAGACGGCATTCCCCACATCAGTATGGAACGCCCGGCCGATTAGGGCTTCACAAGCAAGCACCAGCGGCGATTAACGCACGCCGCTGGTCGCCATGCCGGTAAAGAACTCAAGCTGCCAGTTCATGTCATCTTCGCTCAGCGGATATTGATTGCCGCTCCGCGGATTAAGGGTCTGACTTGGCGGGACATGGCCAAGCTTGACCTGAATTTTAACCGCAAGATCGGCGGGCAGGCCGGCTTTCCAGGCCAGCGATACAACGCCTTTGGCCGAGTGGGTGTTCAGCACCTTTGTCACCGCTTCGGGTGAAATTCCTGCCAGAACGGCAAGTGACGCACGGGCGAATTTGATATCATTGGCCGCCAATGCCTTTGCGACTTCCTTGTCGGTCAGCTTTTTCTTGGCATGCATGGCCAGCGCTTTTTCAAAGGCTGGTTCTTCTTCCTCTTCGTCGTCATCGGCGACGACACCTTTTTTGTCCGACGTTTTGTCGGACTTGGGTTCTGCTTTGTCTTTTGCTTTGGTCTTGTCCTTGTCAGCTTTGATTTTCTTCGCATCGGTGGCGACTTCATCGCGCTTTTCAAATTCACCGGACGCGATGCGTCGCTGAACCACTTCACGGACAGCTTCGAGCTGATCTTTCTTAAGGTCCTTGCGCCGTTCCAGAACACTGATCAGGTTTTCGGCAACAAAGCGTGCGAGCTTCCCGGCCGCAGTCGGTGTCAGGCTTGGGCGTTCAACAAGGGGTTCGTGCCATTCCGGATAGTCCGGGGCGCGGTCGATCAACTGATCAAGCGTTTCTTCGCGGATCTGGGCGGACTTGTTCCCCAACAGATGGGAAATTGCATCCTTGTCACTGCTTGCGGCAATGGCATCGGCAAGTTTTTCGCCAACGTTTCTGCGGCGCGAGACAAAGCTGAGCGCGCCACGACCAGAACTGCCTTCAATGATCTCAAGAAGGTCGTCTTCGGTCAGAACCGGAGAATATTGCAGGACAGGGCCACAGACGACACTTTCGGCATCGCGCGCCAGTTGCTGAATGATTGGCTGCGGCGCGTCTGCGATATCCTTAAGCGTTTCGGAAATAACCTGACGGACATGAACGGCCTGGTCGCGCGCAAGCTTATCAAGCGCCTCATAGGTCATCCGACGCAGTTTGTCGGTTTCATTGGGGCTCAGACCGGCAGATAGTTGGGCAATTTTCTCGGCCAGGCTGCCACGCACGCTGTCATCATTATCGTCGGTCAGAAGAACGTCGGCCTGAACCGGCGTTGCTTCGTTCGCAGCAATATGTCGGCGGACAGACGAGTCTTGGTCAGATGCCAGGAAATAAAGGATTTCGGGGCGCGTATCATGGCGCTGTGCCAGCTTTCCGCGCACATCAGCATCCGGGCTTGCCGCCATTTCCTTGGCTTCGTGATAGGTGATTGGCGTTTCGCTACGCTTGGTAAATACCCGCTGCAAAAATCCCTTCATCGGGCATTCCTCCTAATCTTCGATTTTTGCCGAATCTTTTGATCCGGGTGCGGCAGCGATACCAAAACGGCCTTTGCCGAGCTTCTTGACCTGATACATGGTCTGATCTGCGCGTTGCACAAGTTGTTCAAGCGTTTCTTGTGAATCTGCTTCGTGAACGGCGATGCCAACAGATATCCCCAATGGATGATCGGCGTCACCGGAATACTTACCAAGAACAGCACTTTCTTTCATCAGGGTCTTGGCGCGCGCCGATGCGGCATCAATATCAGCACCTTCCAACCACAAAACGAACTCATCACCGCCAAGACGGGCCACAAGATCGGCCGGGCGCACATTATCGAGCAGCACTTTTGTCAGGGCGAGGATGGCGTCATCACCAGCCTGATGGCCGTGGATATCATTGACCAGTTTGAAGTTGTCCATATCGACATACATCAAGGCGGCTGGCGCATTTTCACGGCGCAGGCGACTGTGACGACGTTTGAGTTCTTCAAAAAACGCGCGACGGTTCAGAAGCCCGGTCATGCCATCTGTACGCGAAAGTGTCAGGATGCGCTCATGCTGGATGGCCTGTTCGATGGCGATACCGACCTGATCGGCGACCTCGGTCATGATGGCGCGTTCACCATCGGTCGGTTCCGGGTGATCGGCATCAAACATGAAGATCACTGCCCCGTTGTTACGCTGATGATAATGGCAGCTCAATGCAACGATCCGGAATTTTCCGATCTGCGCGTCAAAAGTTTCGTTGGCGTTTTGCAGGTGTTTGAGCGCTTTATTCGCAATGTCGTTGGCAGCCTTGTCTTCGTCACCGGCGGCCAATTCCATTTCACCGGTTTCGTCATTGCGCTTGAAAATGATGGAGTACGAACAGACCAGAGCACGCGTGCTGGCCTCTGACGCGCCTTTAAGAACCAAAAGCGGATCAATTTCGTCTCGCATGGTGCGCACGATATAGGTCATCAGGCGGTCACGGTTTCGGGCCGTGGCGACTTCGCTTTCGCGGCGGCGCTGCTCGGTAATGTCATGAGCGAGGCCACGTGTGCCGACCCAGATCCCCTCGCGGGAATAAACCGGTGTCGAGGATACCGACAAGCACGCGTCACGCCCGTTTGAACGACGGAACCAGATTGGGACATCGCGCACAGCCTTTTGGCTGCGGAACACGTGTTCACTGTCCTGATCGGCGGTATCGAGCAGGAAGTGCCCCGGGAACCGACCGACGATGTCATCGGCGCGATAGCCAAGCGCCCCGCGCGGAGAGACAAAGATGAACTTTCCGCTCTCGTCGGTCTCCCACGCAAAGGCCGAGGATACTTCGACGATGTCGCGATAGCGCTGGCGTGAGTCAATCAATGCTTCTCGCAAGTTACGATCCATGCTGACATCGCGCGGCAGGATCATGACCTGATTTTTCGTGGTCGGAAGTGCGGTCAGTTCAAGCGTTGCTGTACCGCGCTGCACTTCAAAGGTCATCATCTCAACGACGCCGCCCGGTGTCGTCAGCGTGCGGCGGATCAGTTGATAGATTTCCGGGAACAGTCCGTCACGAATACCATTGGCAAAACCAACCGCATTCTTGTTGGCAAACAGGGGCACGCCCTGTGCATCCATCACGATGACGGGGGCTTCGGCCTCGGCCATGACCTTGGGGTCAAGGGTAAAGACATCCGCGTCGTAATCTGTCAGTTCGTCGGTGGCGTTATTGGTCTGGTTTCGGGGATCAACCGGATGACGGGAAGTCATGCGCGTCCTCCTGTTGTGGTCGACGCGCTCTGGTCGTCTGTTTGTGCACTGCTGGTCGGACTTGTGATGTTGGTTTTGTGATAGTCGTCGTCACTGCCAATCGTGATCGGCGGACCCAGGTGGTACCCTTGCCCATAATCAATACCAAGATCACGCACGAGTTCATAACTGGCCTGATCATGGATCATCTCGGCAATGGTGCAAATGCCAAGATCGCGGCAGAGCAGGGCGGTTGCCTTAAGAAACGCGCGGCCCTTTGGATTGGCAAGGGCGGTGCACATGGCCCCGCCGTCAAACTTGATAATGTCGACATCAAGGGCGCTCAGATATTCAAAGTTGGCCGCACCTGCGCCAAAGTCATCCAGACAGATTTCATGACCGCGTTCGCGCAGCATTTGCAGGCCGTTATTCACATCGGCCAGACCGCGAATGCGCGAGGTTTCCGTGACTTCAAACAGGACATGTTTCGATGCGATGTCATAGCCATCCAGCAATTCGATCAGGGCAGGCATAAAGCCAGCCTGTTCAAGCGAATGACCAGACAGGTTTACGGCAACCGGATAGGGAATGCTATCGGGATTGTCGCGCAAATGATCGAGAACCTTGCTGCACATTGCGAGGTCGAACTCGGTAATCAAACCGGTTCCCTCGGCGAAATGAATGATCTGGTCAACGGCAAGCGGACTGTCCCCGATGTTAAAGCGCGCCAACGCCTCGAAATGGTGCATTTTCCGACTGCCCAGATGGACAATCGGTTGCAGGGCAACGGCAAAGGAGCCGTTTTCAACAATTTCGCGGAAGGCTCTTACGGATTTCAGTGTTTCGTTAATCAGGTGTGGCAGGCTTGCCGATAGGCGGGCGGCGGAAACGTCGTTCTGCGCTTTGCGCTGCATGCGGTTAAGCGCATAGGCAACTGCGCGGGTCAGGTTGGTTTCGCGGTCATTTTCATCATTCTCGGTGTCGAAATGATGGATGTTGCGCGCACTTTCATAGTCATTGCCAAACAGGTCATTGGCTTTGGGTTTTTTGGCACTTTGACCTTTGCCATGAGGGCCATTGGTGAGTGATATCAGTCCGTCGATATTTTCAACAGCCGCCGTATCATTACCGGCATCGATGTCGTCAAGATCGGCGCGCAGTGCACTGGCATAGGCCACGATCCGCCGTTCCAGTTCGATCATCGGTTCATCAACTGGATGAATTATGGCTGGTTTTTCTTCGGTTTGTTGATCCTTGATGACGGAAGCACTGAACTGTTTGGCGCCAATGCCAATCAATCGGGCGAGCTCGTTGGTGGCAGCTGTTTCAGCCTGGGAGCGTGAAGCGGCCAGATTTTCAAGCACGACCAGCGCCTCGCTATGATAGCTCATGGTTGAAATATCGCCAGCTGCACTGGTCTGGCTTGTTTCTGCGTTCATGTTCTGACGGATGACCGCGTTCTGCAAAATGATGCGATCAATCCCCGATCTTGCGCGCGGGCGAATGGCGCGATGGCGGGCCGCGATATAATAGCGGCTTGACGGGTCGGCGATCATATAGCCGCTCAGTGACAGGGGAACAGCTTCCTGAACCGGTTGTCCGTCAGATTCGCAAAGCTGAAAATCAAGATCGAGTTCTTCGAGACGTTTCAGACCGCTGCCACCATGAAGGTAGGCGCGCAATAAAGGGCGTTCGGATTTGACGACAATTTTTTCAAAGGCCTCGCCGATCAGGCGATCGGGCGTGCAGCCGAGAAGGCTTTCCGTGGCACCTGCGACAAACAGGATATAGCCATTCTCGTCGACCTCAAGAAGCATATCGGCCCAGCAGAAAGCCATCGCTGCCAGAAGGTCTTGGTCATTCGTTTCCGCCGAGGAGCCGGTATTGTCTGTCATTTCTGAACCGTCATGGTAAGCCGCCTGATTATTTTTTATGCCGCAGCTATATCTGTCTCTACTAAATAGCGATCTTACAAAGGAAATGAAGGATTTGCACTTGATATGGCAAAAAAAACATTCCGACTTTGGAATGAAGGTTCGTGACTTTAAATACAAACGTTTTTGTTGCTGAAACGCACAGTAAAATCGGGGTTTTAAGTACATCTGCCAGCGCACTATTCAATGCGATGTGAAACTGAGCGAGAAAGCGTGAACGGGAAGTCGGTGGCAGGATTGGTTAATCAGGCTGCGTTATGGCCGGCTTTTTTAAGCTCGCCCGCGTCGCGCCGGCTGTGCTTTTGGTCGTACATTGCTTCATCAGCTGCGCGGATCAAATCGGCAATATCGCATTTGGCGTCATAGGATGCGTGACCAAAGCTTGCCTTGATCGCAAGTGCCTTGCCTTGCCAGATCAGTGGGAAGCGGGCTGTTGCTTTTTGAAGCTGTGCGATACGTTTTGTCGCCGCGGCAGGATTGCTGCCAGTCATCAGGATGGCAAACTCGTCACCGCCAAAGCGTGCAACAAAGTCATCGGAACGCGTATGGGTGCGCAGGTTCTGACCAAAGTGGCGCAGAACGGCATCGCCGGCGGCATGGCCATTTACGTCATTGATTTCCTTGAAACCATCAAGGTCGGCAATGACCAGAATCCCGGTCTCAGAGGTGCGGGCAGCGCGCGCGATTGCCTCGCGCATGCGGCGCATGAATCCGCGCCGGTTATACAGCCCGGTCAACTCATCGGTTTCGACCATGAGTTCAAGCTGTCTGATCCGGTTTTGTTGCTGATCAAGGCGGGTTTGCATGTCACGGGCAAGATCAACCAGGGTAGAAAGCGCGTTGCGTTGTTCGCTATCGTCGGATTCTTCAGTCGCACGCGTATTGATTGCTGTCTGATGCTCAACATCAGCAGCAAGTTCCATCAATAAATCGATTTGCGACTTTTCCATTGGCTGTCTTGTTGTCAATGACAATGAACGACGAACCCCTTAAAAGGGATGGAACCATTCTATCTTCCATGGCGTTACAAGAACCTTAACGCGCATGAAGCGTATTTGTGACGAAATACTGTCGATCACGCAAAGGAGCACGACGGATGAAAAACCTTTTTGGGGCCGGATTAACGCGGAAAATCGCAATCGCGGGCGTGGCTCTGGCGTTGGCAGGTTGCTCGTTCCTGCAAAAGGAAAACTTTACCGTCGGTGGCGAAATCACTGACCACGGGGAGGAATGCGTGACGTTCCGTGCCGAGGACGGAACACTTTATGCGCTGGCCAACAAGGCAAGCCGTTTCCGTCCGGGGGACAAGGTGCGCGTTACCGGGCATCTGGCCCTGATGACGACCTGCACAGAGGCAACGACTCTGATCGTTGACAAGATCGTCCTGCTGGCGCCTGGCGGATAATCAACAAACTAACGATGCGTGGCAAAACAATCGGTGCCGTCAGCTTTGAGTTGGCGGCATTGTTTTTGTGCGGACTCGGAGTCTGCAAAGCCGACAAGTTGCAGTCGGTGATATATCCCCTGACTGCCAAGGTCGGCGGGAACGATCTGTTTTTCGTGGGATTTGGTCAATTCGGGATATCGAATGCTAAAGCTGGCCCAATAGGTTTCCGCGGTAAACGTGTCACGAAATGCACCCAGCTGAATGAAGTGCCGACCGCCATTGCCGATTGGTGCTGCAGTTTCGACCGGTCTCGAGCTGACAGGTTGCGAGGCTTCCTGACGCTTGGGTGTCTCCGCAGGTTGAGGTGTTTTTTCGGATAATGCAGGTACAGGATTCTGTGAAACCACCGTTTGTGGTGCTACTTGTTTTCGGGTCGGGCGGATAGGGGGCTTGCCATTGATTGTCCGCTGATACTGATCCGCCAAAGACGGGATTTCGATATCTTGTTCAATGACTGCTTCGGCCGGGATTGTTCCGGGAAGAAGGCTTACAGGTCCATTATCCTCCGGAACGCTTGAGGCATGCGCAGGCAAATCCGTCGGGATCATTTCAATACCTGTTTTCCCGGCTTCTTGCGCGGTGGTTTGTGCGATTGCGGGCGGCATGACGGCGTTGCTGATCAATACCGACATGCCAAGTGCGATCACAAAATGCGGACCACCCCACGTTTTACCAATACCGAATTGCTGTGACACGCGGGTCACAGCGTTCAGGCATTTGTGGGGTGGCTTTTGCATTCCTACATCTCCGTGCGCGGGCCATAGGCGTGACGTTCGCGCAATATCTGATCGTTGCTGCGCAGACGTTCCATGGCTTTGCCATAGACGGTGTCTGGCGCATATTGGCCATCTGATCGATCGCCGGTCGCCATCCCGGTCAGAAGTTCAATCGCATCATTGATATGCTCCACGGTCCAGATGTTGAACTTGCCCTGACGAATGGCCTGAACAACTTCTTCGCGGAGCACGACATTTTCCGCGTTGGCAGACGGGATGATCACACCCTGATCACCGGTAAAGCCCTGATCGGCACAGATGCGATAAAAACCTTCGATCTTGTGCGAAATGCCACCAACCGGTTGGGCCTGACCGAACTGGTTCATGGAACCTGTTACGCCCACATTTTGACGCATCGGGATGTTTGAAACTGCGGAAATAATGGCACAAAGTTCCGCCATAGAGGCCGAATCCCCTTCGATCCCGCCATAGTTCTGCTCAAACGTGACGTTGCAGGCAAAGGATAGCGGGAAGTCCTGCGCAAAGCGTGACTTCAGAAAGCCTTCAATGATCATCACCGATTTTTGCTGCAACGGGCCGGACATATCGACCATGCGTTCGATGTTAAGCACCCCAAGACTTCCGACATAGGATCGTGCCGATACACGGGCGGGAAGGCCAAAGGCGTGGTCGCCGTAATCAAGAACCGTGAGCGCATTGACCTGGCCAACGATGCTGCCAAAGCTGTCGATCAGGATTTCACGTCGTTGGACGCGTTCATGCGACTTGTCTTCAAGGCGTGAATTGCGGTGGCGGCGTTCTTCAATCGCGCGCCTGACGTCCGCCGCGCGGATGTTTTCCCGGCCTTCGGCCTTGCTAAGGGCGCCAGCCTCAATCGCGACATCTTCGACCCGTTCGATCTGGGCTGTCAGTTTGTCACGTTCGCCAGCCCAACGGGCGGCTTGTCCAAGCAGCTGACGGATTGCGCCATTGTCGACCGGAATGCCGGAGCGTGACAGGGCGGAAGCACGCAGAAGCCCGGTATAGATCGAAATATTGCGCCCGGCGGCCGGCATATCGGCATCGATATCGGCCTTAACCCGGAAGTGGTTGCGGAAATCCACATCCAGCGAGAAGAAGGTGTAATAGAATTTCGGGGCGCCAACGATCACGACCTTAAGATCGAGCGGGATCGGGCGTGGTTCCGGGGCGCCCGCAGTTGGCGCACCGCCCTTGTGGGTTTCCTCGATGCGAATTTCGCGGTCACGTAGCGCTGCTTTCAAAAAGCCCCAGCATTCTTCATGCTCCAGCAGGCTTTCTGCGCGCAATACCAGAACGCCGCCATTGGCACGATGCAGCGCGCCCGGTTTGATCAGGCTGAAATGCGGATGCATGCCGCCGCCAATCGGACGGTATTGAATTTGCCCAAACAGGTTGTCGTAGCTTGGGCTTGGTTCAAGGACGACATCGGGATGGTCATCGCGCGAATGGTCAATCAGCAGATTGACGGCATAGCGATCATCGACGGTTTCGGGGATCTTGCCATCGCCGCTTTCAATGGCGGGTTGGTCACTGGCTTCTTCGAACGCGTCGACATTATCGAGAATGTCCTTCTCAAGCGCCTCAAACCAGGCCTTGAGGCCAGGGCTTGTGAATTTGTCACGAAGCTTCTTGATGCGCGGTTTCAAAACAACCTTGGCCGCCCCGCGGCGAAGACTATCGAGCGTATCGGCGATCTGTTCTTCAAGGTCGCGCGTCGACAGCAGCGTCTTGCGAGCTTCCTCGGCGACATCTTCAAAGGCGTCTTCGGCTTCGTGACGGCGATCCTTGGGGATTTCATCAAGCGAGACCGGTTCGCCGTCCTCGTTCAGGGCGACGATCATCACGCCTTTTTCGTTTTCCTGAACATCAAGCCCGCGTTCGCGCGCATATTCGCGCAGCGCATCGAACTTTTCACGCAACTGGGCACGGGCTTCTTCGGTTTGTGTCTGGGTTTCGGTCAGATGGGCCGGTGCGTTAAAGGCCGAGGAAAAAGCTTCTCGCAGATGCGAAATCAGTGTTTCCATCGTGGTCAGAAGTTTTTGTCCCTGACCGGCGGGAAGGGCGTAAGGACGTGGGCGATTGGTCCGCGAGAAATTGTTCAGATAGACCCAGTCATCCGGGGCTTCACGTTCTTCCATGGCCTTGTTGAGGTAATCGAGTGTCGCCGTCATACGACCGGCACGATCCAAGCCAAGAACAAAGATGTTGAAGCCGGGTTCGGACATCGAAAGTCCGAATTTTAAAGCCTCTGCCGCGCGATAATGCGATGAAAAATCAAAAATTTTCGGCTGTTGGTCTTTGTGTGGGCTGCGAATACGGAAATGCGGGAAACCGCAATCTTCTGCGTCAAGGCGGGAAACTGGCATCTGCTGACTTTCTGCTGCCCAAGATATGATATCAAGCCGGGAAAATGGCCCCTCAGGGTCAGGGCCTACTAATTTGGTTCGAATGGTCTTTCAGATTTGTGCGGATGCGCGAAGCGAAACTGCAGGAAGATAGATATCTTTCAAGGTTTTGCGACAAAGCAGCCCGTGCAAATCTGAACGATCCGAAGGACAGAGCTTATATTTGCGAACTCCCGCGTCAAATCCCTTGTGCGGGATGCCGACCCGCCCTGCGGGACTTTCCTCGGATTTCACAAATATAAGCTCTGCCATTCAAATCAAACTAGTAGGCCCTGACCCTTACATATCTTGGAAGCAACCCATTTACGGGGTCAAGCGTTGCGTGCGGAAATAATTGAAATGCCAGCAAGAACCGTATCTTGACCGAAATTTTCAAGTGGTCTCAGGGTCGCGAAAAGGGGGCGCTAGATTACGGAGGTGTTGCCGAAATCACTGCTTTGAAGTAACCGGTCAACCGTTTGAACGCCACGGCGCAACCGTTCGGGGGATCGTTCCGCACCAAAGGCTAGCCTGAGGCCGCGTGGCACTGGCCCGACCGAGAATTGCTGGGCTGCTGTCAGAAGGACGCCGTGATTGGCGGCATTCATGACCAATTCACCAGTATCGATATGTTCGGGCAGTTCCAGCCAGATATGGTAGTTGGTCGGGTGGAAGCGGATGTCATAGCCCTTGAGCGTGCCAAGAATGATGGCCAGGCGCTGGGCGGCTGCTTCACGATGCCAGCTTTCGAACTGTGCAAGGCTGCCATCCATGATCATGCGGGTGACAAGTTCGAGATTGATGGTCGAGACCATCCAGCAGGTTGACCGGATCGCGCTGGCCAGTTTGCCAATCATTTCACCCGGCGCATGGATATAGCCAACGCGCAATCCGCCACCGATGCTTTTGGAAACACCGTCCAGATAGATGCTGCGCTCCGGCGCAAAGCAGGACAAGGGCGGTGGGGCATCCGGATCAAGGAAATGGTAAATGCCATCTTCGATCAGGGTCAGGTCATATTTGCGGAGAATCTCGGCGATTTCGATGCGGCGCTGTTGGCTCATGGTGCTGCACAGCGGATTGTGCAGGGTCGGCATAAGATAGATGGCGCGTGGGCTTTGGGTGCGGCACATGTTTTCCAGCGCATCGGGCATAATGCCCTCGTCATCCATTGCAACACCGCGCAGACGGAACTGCAGCAGATTGGCAAGACTACGCAGGTTGGGGTAGGTGAGTTCTTCGCACAGAACGAGGTCGCCGGGGCGGACAGTCGCCAACAAGGAAACCGTCATCCCGTGCTGAACACCTGCCGTGGGTAATACGCGATCCGGATTGTCATCAAGGCCAAGTCGCCCGGCGGCAAAGGCCAGCGCGGCGCGCTGATGGGCAACACCGTATTCTGACTTGTAGGACACCATGTCGTCGGTCGTCATGGTGGTTGCGACATCCAGCAGGTTCTCGCGAATGCGGCCTTCCTGCGGCGGCAACGGGCAATTCATTCTGAAATTGATCGGGCCGGTTTCTTCGCTGTCGCGTGCTGTCGGCGTCTCGGGCGTTTCGGGACCGGCACTTTGCGCCAATTGGCTCAGATTGTTGGTAAACGCCATCGGAATGGGGGCGGTCGCCGCCATGTCGAGTTCCGACTGAATATTATGAAGGACATAGGTTCCGCGGCCGACCTCGCCTGCGACAAGCCCAAGACGCTCTGCCTCACGGTAGGAGCGGGTGATTGTCCCGACTGTGACGCCAAGTTGATAGGCGAGATCACGATGGGTGGGCAGCCGGTCTCCGGGTTTCAGAGAGCCGTCTTCGACTGCGGTGCGGATGGCTTGCGCGATCTGTCGATAAACAGGACCACCAGCCTCATCAAGTTTCGGGAACCATATTGTCATGGTGACAATGTTTAAATTGACACAATCACAATGTCAATGACAAAATAATATCGAGACAATTCACCGAAAGGAGATGGAAATGGTAAATTGTAACGATACAATCCAGGTTTCCGGCATTCATGTCAATGATCGCGCAACCACCAATGGCAAACCGGGCACCAAGCCGGTGACCTGGCGTGCCGCGATCACTGGTGTGGTGATCTCTATGGTCGAATATCTTGCGCTCCTTCAGGCCCGCTCGCGTGATCGTTATGCGATGCAACGTCTTGATGATCAGATGCTTAAGGATATTGGCGTGACACGCGCAGACGTTGAAGAGGAACTGGCGAAACCGTTCCTGTCCGACTTCCCCCGGCGCGGCTAGCCACCGCCGCGTATGACGGAGGCACTTTGCTCCCATTGTGCCTCCGTTCGGCGGGAAACCGTCATGCGTTCAAATTGTCACGATTTTTCTTAAGTAGGGATACAATGCCATGTTCAATACAAATGAATTGCGCGAGGCGGCGGATTTTGTGCATCAATATGTTGCGCCGACCCCGACAATTCAGTGGCCCCTGCTTGATCGTGCGACCGGATTGTCCCTGTATGTCAAACATGAAAACCATACCCGACTGGGCGCGTTCAAGATCCGCGGTGGTCTGACCTTTTGTCGTTATCTCGGAAGCTCTGTCGATGTGAATCGCGGGATTATTTCGGCAACGCGGGGCAATCATGGACAAAGCCTTGCCCATGCTGCCAGCCGGTTTGGCATGCCTGCGACGATCATTGTCCCGCATGGCAATTCGGTTGAAAAGAATGCCGCCATGCGGGCCTGGGGGGCTGAAGTGATCGAACATGGTCATGATTTTCAGAAGGCAGCTGAATACGCCAAGGCGCTCGCGAGCAAGGAAGACCTTGTCATGGTCCCGCCGTTCCACCCGGAACTTGTGCGTGGTGTCGCGTCCTATGGGTTGGAGCTGTTTGATGCGATTTCCGGTCTGGATCGGGTTTATGTGCCGGTCGGCATGGGATCTGGAATTTGCTCGTTGATCACAGTGCGCGATGCGCTGGGGCTTGAAACCGAAATCATTGGCGTGGTCGCCACGGGCGCTGATGCCATTCGCCAGTCATTTCTTGCAGGCGAGATCATCCAGACACCGACGGCCAATACATTTGCCGATGGCGTCGCCTGCCGAAGCCCGGATCCGACCGCATTTGAAATCATCAAAAACGGTGCGGCGGATATCGTTGCCGTCACTGACGAACAAATTGCCGATGCCATGCGTCTTTATTTCAGTTCGTGCCACACCATTGCCGAGGGTGCTGGTGCCGTGCCACTGGCAGCAGCCATTGCGCAGCGTGAAAGTAACATTGGCAAGAAGGTCGCACTGGTTTTGACCGGGGCGAATATCGATCGCGCCGATTATGCTCGCATTCTTTCGGGAGAAAACAAATGAACCGCATTTCAAACCGTTCAGATGACAGCCCCACTGTCGATGAACGTCATCTCATGTTTGATGACCTTGAAAAGCTTGGACGTATCCTTGTCGAGACAGGCGATATTGCGCACAGCTTCATTCAGGGCGCGGATGACATGGATGTAACCTGCCGCGATTTCTCTGCCTTTGACCCCTCGCGCCCCATGCCGGGGCAGGGACGCGGTGCACTTGATGCGTTGCGGGCAGCGAAGGAAGACATTCTGCCGCTGCTCGCCGCATCAATTGGTCCGAGATATCTTGGATTTGTTACTGGTGGCACAACGCCAGCCGCACTGGTTGGCGATTGGCTTGCCAGCGCGATTGATCAGAACGCCACCGGCCCGGAAGGATCGGTCAATGCTGCTGTCGAAGAACAGGTCATCAACTGGCTGTGTGACTTGGGCGGTGTGCCATCAGATCGGTTTGATGGTGTACTGACGACCGGTGCAACGGTATCAAACCTTTTGGGACTGGTCGCAGCCCGCCAATGGTGCGGTGAGCAGGTTGGTGTAAATGTTGATGCCGATGGTGCCGGTGTTTTACCCGATCTCGAAATTTTTGCCGCAAGCCCGCATGCTAGCATGGTCAAGGATCTGTCGATTACCGGCATTGGCCGCAACAGCTTTACCAAGGTGGCAACAAAACCGGGATCCGAAGAAACCGATATCGTTGATTTGAAGGCCAAACTTGCCGCCAGTTCGGCGCGCGCCAAGATTGTGATCGCCTCGGCCGGGACAGTCAATGCGACGGATTTCGATAATCTTGATGCGATTGCCGATTTGTGTGCCGCCTTTGGGGGGTGGCTGCATGTCGATGCCGCGTTTGGTTTCTTTGCTGCCCTTGATGATCGTCGTGCGCATTACACCGCAGGGATTGCGCGAGCGGATTCCATTACCTCGGACGGGCATAAGTGGCTCAATGTCCCGTATGATTGCGGTATATTCCTGACCCGGCATGTTTCCGTGCTGGAAACCTGCTGTCGGGCCTTTGCGCCGTATCTTGATACCAAGGCAGATGGCAATAGCTACATCAATCGCGGGGTGGAAAATTCCAGACGTTTCCGCGCCTTGCCGCTCTGGGTGATGATGGTGGCCTATGGCCGTGACGGGATTGCATCGATCATTCGTGCCAATTGTGATCAGGCCGCAAACCTTGCCGCTTGGGTACGAACCCATGAGAAGCTCGAACTGCTGAGCGAGCCGAAACTCAATGTGACAATGTTTTCGTCACGCGGCAGCGATGATGACAATCGGGCTTTGCTTGAACGGATCAATGCGACCGGCAAACTGTTCCTGACGCCGACCGTGTATGGCGGACGGTTCGGTTTCCGTGCTGCATTCAGTAATTGGCGGACCCGCGACGATGACCTTGCGATCATCAAACGGGCGATTGAAACGGTCTTGTAATCGTTTAGCGAAATCACCGATAAGC
>NZ_JBSWWO010000005.1:0-82050 GCF_056160125.1 Thalassospira sp. ABD4_177
TTATTGGAATGGTGTTATCGGCAGCACCGGAAAAGTTCTGGCCATCCGATCTGTGGGCTAGGCTTTCTTCCTTGCGGGGGCGGGTTTTTTGGCCTTGGGTTCGGCGACCTTTTCATAGGCGACCATTTCGGTGCGCGGATGAAGCAGGGCATAAAGCGCAGCCCTCCAGCCATGCAGCTTGACCTTGTGTTCGCGGGTCTTGCCGGCCCAATTGTCGCGGAAGCGTTCCATGTCTTCGCGGCGATTGAAATAGATCACCATATCAACAATGGGGGCGGCCGCGCCGCGCGGGATTTCGATATTGCGAATGCCCATCGTCCAGTTCTTGCTCATGACATTGACGTCGAGCCAGTCCAGCACCCCTTGTGCGGAATGCTTTTCATGTATGACGACGCGATATGGAAAATTCCGAAGATCTTTCGTCATCCGTTGTGTTCCTGACGGTTCCCGTTTCGGTTGATGATACATGAAATCGTTACAAAGATGATTAATTCCTAGCGTCGCCGAAAAAATCAGACAAATGCATAGGGGCGGGCACCCCTTTTGGAGTGTCTTGCGTTCAAGTTGGCCGGAGACAGAGATTTGCTTCCAATAGGAGCGGATCGTTGCATTTGCGCGAAGGGCTTTGCGCATTGGTTTTGCGGATGCAAATGCAGGCAGGCGCGACGTGTCAATTTTATAAAGCAAGGGTTGAATAGTTGTGGGCGGGATAATATTCCATCCAATAATAATTCCAGTTTCGGCTATTAGCTATTGAGAAAGAGGCGTATAAAAAGCTAATGTTTTCTCTTCTAACTAGAATTTTTACATGATAATTGAGTAATTCAGCCTGCCTGCAGATCTGAATTTCTAGCGTGTCTATAAGAACAAGAAACGGGGTCTTGAGGTGAGTGCAAAGCCTTCTGACATTCAGCCTTCAGGGCGGGAACGTCATTTCAAACCGGAAGAACTGATCGTCAGCAAGACCGATCTCAAGGGCCATATTACTTACGCCAATGAGGTGTTTTTGCGCCTTTCCGACTACGCGGAAGGTGAAGTTCTTGGTCAGCCGCATGCGATGATCCGTCATCCGGATATGCCGCGCTGCATTTTCAAGCTTTTGTGGGACCGGATTTCTTCAGGCCACGAAATCTTTGCCTATGTCGTGAATATGGCGAGCAATGGTGACCATTACTGGGTCTATGCCCATGTGACGCCGACTTTTGATGCCAATCACAATGTGGTTGGATACCATTCCAACCGCCGGGTGCCGGACCCGAAAGTTCTGAGCGAAACGATCATTCCTCTGTATGCGGAGCTTCGCAAAATCGAGGAAAGCGTGCCCAATCGGAAGGACGGCATGCATGCGGCGTCCAAGGCATTGATGCAAAAGCTGTCTGATATGGGTATGTCGTACGACAAGTTTATACAAAGTCTCTAGAAATTGGGTGTCTCCCCACCCCCGAAATCGAAGGTTCGAGGTTCTAATGTCGCTATTTGGTGGTTCAAAATCAGGTATCAAAAAAGCACTGGATGTGGTCTTGGCCGCAGCCGATGGTGATTACGAAGCCCGCATCACCAATGTCGACAGTCATGCCGACATGCGCGAACTGTTCATTGCGATCAACCGCCTGATCGACCGCAATGACGCGTTCCTGCGCGAAAGCGCCGCATCGATGGGGGCTGTTTCGGAAAACCGTTATTACCGCCGCATCGTCGAGACCGGGTTGGTTGGGGAATATCTGTCTTCGGCCAAGCGCATCAATGCCGCGAGTGCCTCGATCGAGCAGAAGCTTTCAGGCTTTGCAGATATTCTCGATGAATTCAAAAGCGGCTCCTTTGCCGCGGTTGATGATATTGCCAGCGCGGCAATCGCCCTTGCCGAGGCATCAGGTGATGCGAATTCCATCGCCCATGAGACCAGCTCGCGATCAACCAATGTTGCCGCCGCTGCCCGCCAGACGGCAAGCAATGTCAGCGAGCTTTCAAGCGCATCCGAAGAACTTAATGAATCGATCCGCAATGTGTCCGATCAGGCCCGTGAGTCGGTCGAGATTGCGCACCGTGCCAATGGCCTGGCGCAGGAAACCGATGGTCGTATCGGGCAGCTAGAAGCCGCAGCGGGCGAGATCGTTGAAGTGGTCAGCTTTATCCGTGACATTGCCGCCCAGACCAACCTTCTGGCGCTGAATGCGACCATTGAGGCCGCCCGTGCCGGTGAAGCCGGCAAAGGCTTTGCCGTTGTCGCCAACGAGGTCAAAGGACTTGCCAACCAGACCAGCAAGGCGACCGAAAGCATCGAGGAAAAGGTTCAGGACATCCAGACCGCGATTGAACAATCGGTCGGCTCGATCCGCGAGATCGCAGGCGTAATTGATGATCTGGCGGCACGCTCTGACACCATTTCGGGCAATGTTGAAACCCAGGCCAGCCTTTCAACCAACATTACGCGCAATGTCGAACAGGCATCGGGCGGCGCGCAGGAAGTTACCGACAACATCACTGTTGTTTCGGGTATGGCAGGGCGCACCGGCGAGGCCGCCGACACCACGCGCGACATGGCCGATCGCCTTGCCGATCAGTCGGAAAACCTGCGCAATCAGTTGGGTGTGTTCCTCGATACCATCGAAAAACTGCTTTATACCGCCAAGAAATAGCCGCTTTCTGCGTGCAACAGGTAGCTTCGGGCGTCATGATGGTGCCTGATCGTTTTTAGTCAGGAGAGCGGTGCCATGCGGGTTTTCTTCAATTCGCGTCACGATGCCCATGATGGGGCTGGCGAAATGCATCATGGGCGCATGGTGCCGTGTTTTGAAAACGCGCGACGTATTCCGATCATTCGCGATGCGGTGGCGCACGCGATCAAGGCGCAGCTTTTCGATCCCAAGGATTTCGGCATTGATCCGATCCGGGCGATCCATGATGCGGACTATATCGATTTTCTTGAAACCGCGTGGGATAGCTGGACCAGGGCCGGCAACAAAGGCGATGCGTTTCCCTATGTCTGGCCGACCGGTGGTTTTTCCGGCGGCAAGCCCGAACATATCAGCGCGCGTCTGGGCCAATATGCCATTTCATCGGACACGCCGATTACGCAAGGCACCTGGAAGGCCGCCTATTGGGGCGCACAAACGACCATTTCAGCCGCCGAGGCCGCCTGGAGCGATAATGAGTCCTCCTTTGCGCTGACTCGGCCGCCGGGACATCATGCCCATGCCAACCGTTATGGTGGATATTGTTTCTTGAATAATGCCGCCATCGCCGCCCAGCACATGATTTCCAGGGGGGCGAAAAAGGTTGCGATCCTTGATATCGATTACCATCACGGCAACGGCGCGCAGGATATTTTCTATGAGCGCGGGGATGTTCTGACGATCTCGATCCATGCCAACCCGACCCATCAGTTCCCCTTCTTCATGGGCTATGCCAATGAAACCGGCCGCAATGACGGGCAGGGGGCGAACCTTAATGTGCCGCTGCCGGGCGGCAGTGATTTTGGCGCCTGGGGGGCTGGCTTTGCGAAGGCGATGCAGAAACTTCTGACCTGGCAGGCCGATGCACTGGTGGTGGCGCTTGGCGTTGACGCCCACGAGGCGGAGCCGATCTGTGACTTCAAACTGCAGACCGATGATTTCAATCGCATCGGTCAGATGA
Source organism: Thalassospira sp. ABD4_177 (assembly GCF_056160125.1). Classification (NCBI taxonomy): domain Bacteria; kingdom Pseudomonadati; phylum Pseudomonadota; class Alphaproteobacteria; order Rhodospirillales; family Thalassospiraceae; genus Thalassospira; species Thalassospira sp. ABD4_177. The sequence goes on from NZ_JBSWWO010000005.1 coordinate 3,634, forward strand.
TCGGACGGCTGGGGCTTAAAACCGTCTTCACCATGGAAGGCGGCTATGCCCATGACGTGATCGGGCACAATGTCGCAGCGGTGCTGAGCGGCTATCTTGAACTCGCCAAAAACTAGGCCAGCCTAATCGAATGCAAAAACGCCCCGACTTCCGTTCGGGGCGTTTTTTGTTTCGCGTTCTGGTCGCTCAGCGTTCCCAGGGCGGCGTGCCGCCAAATTCCGCAACCAGAAAATCGACAAAGGCGCGGACACGGGTCGGCAGATAGCGGTTTTCCGGATAAAGCGTATAGACCGCATGGGATGGTGGTTGATAATCCGGCAGAACGCGTTTGAGGCGCCCGTCGCGCAGATATTCATCGACTTCCCAGTTCGATTTCAGCGCAATGCCATGCCCATCAAGGCACCAGCGGGTCAGGACTTCGCTGCTGTCTGAATCCATCGAACCTGCGACGGCCAATGTCACCGGCGGCTCATCACCGGGGCCTTGTAATGTCCATTGATATTGCTGCGATCCCGGGAAGCGCAGCAGCAGGCAATTGTGATTGAGAAGGTCTGCGGGAACCTTGGGTGTGCCGTTCTTTTCCAGATAGTCCGGACTTGCGACCAGCATACGTTTGTTGGAGGCCAGCTTGCGGACGATCAGCGAGCTTTCCTTGAGCTCGGCAATGCGAATGGCGAGATCGACCTTGTCTTGCAGCAAATCCAGCAACCGGTCCGACAGATGCAGGCGGATCTGCACATCCGGATTCTGTTCGACGAATTTCGGAATGATCGGGGCAACGTATTTGTTGCCGAACGCCACCGGGCAGGTCAGCGTGACCGGTCCGCGGGTGGTGTTTTTCTGATTGGCAATCGCGTTTTCGGCTTCCTGCATTTCGGTCAGAATGCGCAGGCAGTGCCGGTAATAGACATCGCCTTCGGTCGTCAGATTGACCCGGCGTGTGGTACGGTTCAGCAGGCGCACACCCAGACGTTCTTCCAGGCGGGCGATCCGGTTTGACACCACAGCGGCCGAATGGCGCAATTCGCGCCCGGCAGCAGAAAGGTTGCCAAGTTCGGCAACGCGGACAAAAATCTGGATGTCCTCAAAGTCGGACATGGCGCGGGAAGCTCCTGATGTCTGGGGCGGTTTCTTGTTGTTGGTTGGCGCTTTTATGCATTTATCGGCGGAGCCACTCTGCCATTTTAAAGATTATTTTGAAAGTCATTTCGATTATGCTCACCCCCTAAATAATAGAGGCGGTCGGGGGACTGTGATAGGACAGGAAACAGATCGACAAACAGATCGACTGGACGCAACCCGGGCAAAATAGCGCCATCAGAGCCGCATCAAAGGCCCGGGGTATCATCAAGGCAGGGCTGCCAGCGCGCCGGAAACCGCGCATGGGCGAGACGGAGGTTTCAAGCACCGTGGATATTCTGTTTCAGGACTGGATCAATTTGATCCTGCGCTGGGCGCATTTGATTACGGGCATCGCCTGGATCGGGTCTTCGTTCTATTTCGTGTGGCTGGATCTGTCCCTGCGCAAGCGTCCGGGCATGGATGAAGGCGTTTATGGCGAAGCCTGGATGGTGCATGGCGGCGGGTTTTACCATGTGAACAAATGGATGGTCGCCCCCAGTTCCATGCCGCCCGAACTGCACTGGTTCAAATACGAGGCCTACTTCACCTGGATTACCGGTTTTGCGCTTCTGGTGACGATGTATTACTGGAGTGCGGAAAGCTATCTGATTGACCCAAGCGTTCTGGCGCTGACCAAGATGGATGCGATCCTGATTGGTCTTGGCAGCCTGTTTGCCGGTTGGGTGATCTATGACATCATCTGCAAAAGCCCAATTGGCAAAAGCACCGGCAAGCTTGCGGTCGCGCTGTTTATCCTGATCATGGCTGCGAGCTATCTGTTTACCCATGTGTTTAGCGGGCGCGGCGCGTTTATCCATGTCGGTGCGATGATTGGCACGATCATGGCCGCCAACGTGTTTCGCATCATTATCCCCAATCAGAAAAAGGTCGTCGCCAGTCTGATGGCCGGTGAAAAGCCTGACCCGGCATTGGGGCTGCAGGCCAAGCAACGTTCGACCCATAACAACTATCTGACCCTGCCGGTCTTGCTGATGATGATCAGCAATCACTATTCGATGCTGTTTTCCCATGATCAGTCGTGGCTGATTGTCGGGCTGATCCTGATCATTGGCGGGTTGGTGCGTCATTTCTTTAACACGCGCAATGCCGGCGGCACCGGCAAGGCGATTGCCTGGCAGCTTCCGGCTGCAGCCATCGGCATGGCGGTGCTGGCAATGTTTGCCAGTTATGATCCCAATGCGGTCAAGCTGGCCGAGGAAGACGTCATTACCGCCGATCACGCGCAGGCGATCGTCCAGACGCGTTGCACCACATGCCATTCGGCCAATCCAACGGATGAAGGGTTCGACGAGGCGCCGGCCGGTGTGATGTTTGATGATCTCGCCCAGATCGAAGCCAACGCCCAGCGCGTGCTGGCCCAGGCCGTGATCGGACGCGCCATGCCACTGGGCAACCTGACGGAAATGACCGAGGAAGAGCGTGCCAAGCTTGGTCAATGGATCCGCGCGGGCATGCCGGAATAAAGTGTTCCGGAACTAGGTATACTGCAAAGGGCGGCTGCAAAATGGGGCCGCCCTTTTTGTTGGCGCAAAACCGGAAAATTGGCGGGCAGGATCACGCGTAAAATAAAACGCCCCGCCGGTCTCCCGACGGGGCGGGAAGCAGGCCGGCACAGGGCGGATTGTGGTGCAATAAGCTCAGCACAGGCGAAACTTCCGCACCCCACATAAGTCCTGAAAACGGCGCCGTCAATCTGATCAAAAAATAATCAAATTGTCATCAATGACCGAAAAATAATCAGAGATAGAATAGGGTGCGCAAATATTTTCCCCAAACAAGTTGTAAAATAGTTGCTTATTGCGTGGGAATCCCCCGATTCGCGATTTTATTCAATTTGGTCCCTGAGTCTGGCACGGTTTTAGCAGGTGCAACGGCGGTGCAATAAAAACTCAGTGGAGGCTATAAATGAATAAGAAGCTTCAGGCGCTTATCGGCGCCGGGGCCATGGCAGTGTCTGCGATGGCAATGTCAGCCGCACAGGCAGCAGAGACCATCAAGGTTGGCGTGCTGCACTCTCTTTCCGGGACAATGGCGATTTCCGAAACCACGCTGAAGGACACCGTCCTGATGCTGGTCGATGACCTGAACAAGAACGGTGGTTTGCTTGGCAAGGAAGTCGAAGCAGTGGTCGTTGATCCGGCCTCCGACTGGCCGCTTTTTGCTGAAAAAGCCCGCGAGCTGATCGAACAGGAACAGGTTGATGTTGTGTTCGGTTGCTGGACGTCGGTTTCGCGTAAATCGGTTCTGCCGGTCTTCGAGGAACTCAACAGCATGCTGTTCTATCCGGTTCAGTACGAAGGTGAGGAAAGCTCGCGCAACGTGTTCTACACCGGTGCAGCTCCGAACCAGCAGGCGATCCCGGCTGTTGATTATCTTCTGAGCGAAGATGGTGGCGGGGCAGAGCGTATCGTTCTTCTGGGTACCGACTATGTTTACCCGCGTACGACCAACAAAATCCTGCGTTCCTATCTGAACGGCAAGGGTATCTCTGATGAAGACATCATGGAGAACTACACCCCGTTCGGTCATTCCGACTGGCAGTCGATTGTTGCTGACGTGAAAGCATTTGCATCGGCTGGCAAAAACACCGCCGTTGTATCGACCATTAACGGTGACGCGAACGTTCCGTTCTACAAGGAACTGGCAAACCAGGGCATCAAGGCCGAAGACATTCCGGTTGTTGCCTTCTCGGTTGGTGAAGAAGAGCTGGCCGGTATCGACACCGCGCCGCTGGTTGGTCACCTTGCTGCCTGGAACTACTTCCAGTCGGTTGAGTCTGACGCAAACTCTGCCTTCATCGAAAAATGGCATGCCTTCATCGGTGATGAGTCGCGTGTGACCAACGACCCGATGGAAGCAACCTATATCGGCTTTAACATGTGGAAACAGGCTGTCGAGCAGGCTGGCACCACCGATGTTGATGCCGTTCGCCAGGCAATGTATGGCCAGGAAGTTGCAAACCTGACCGGCGGTACCGCTGTCATGAACACCAACCACCACCTGTCCAAGCCGGTTCTGATCGGCGAAGTTCAGGATGATGGTCAGTTCGACATCGTTTGGGAAACCGATGGCACCGTCGTTGGCGATGCATGGTCGGACTTCCTGCCGGAAAGCGCAAAGCTGACCGCCGACTGGACCTATCCGTGGGTCTGCGGCAACTGTGAAAAACCGATGTACTAATTGGTTTCGGATGGGCCGGTCGCGTGTATGCGGCCGGCCCGTTCACTTTGAGGTGGCCTTTCTGTGGGGCCATGCCCGAGATTTCTTTATTTCCTTTTCCGTTATGTATTCAAAGGTTTGGTGATCATGCGCAATGACATGCTTTCGATGCTGCGCCGTTCCCCGTTCTGCCTTCCACAGGTCCGCAAAGCCATCCAGGGTTTCGCGATGGTTCTGGCTTGTCTTTTGATTGTCGCCACAGCCCTGCCCAAGGGGGCGCTGGCCTATAGCGACGAAGAACTTCGCAATGTGACCGAGCGGCTTAATGTCAAAAGCTCGACCAAGAAGATCGGCGTGATCGAGGAAATGGCCGCAGACGGGGATCCCCGTGTTGCGCCGATCCTGCGTGCGATGCTTGAAGGCGACCTTTATGTCCGCGACAGTGACGAACACGTTGTGATCACCCGCAAACAGGGCAAGGTCTATACCCATATCGACATTGTCAGCGGCGAAGAGATCGGCGAAAGCGGCTCCAAGGAAATTTCCAAGATCAAGGTCAATAACCGTCTGCGCGGGGTTTTGCGCGATGCGTTGGCGACATTGAACTTGTTCAGCCCGGATTTGACGGTGCGCAGTGGTGCGGTCGAACAGATCATGGATGCCCGCGATCCGGCGATGATGCCGCTTTTGCTGCGTGCGATTGACCGCGAAGAAGACGAAACGCTTCTGGCCCGTATGGAGCTTGCGCGTGCGACCATGGCGCTGGCGGCCGGTGAAACCACCGAAGAACGCCTGGCTGCGATTGAGGTTCTTTCTAGCGAAACCACCCCGCAAATCCGTGCGGTGCTTTATCAGTTCGTAGCCAGTGCCGAGGCCGAAGGCTTTGAGCCCGAAGTCATTGCCGCGGCCAATGACGCGCTTGAATCCGTCGAAGGGCGTCTGTCGACCTGGCAGACGGTGGGCGATGTCTATCGCGGGATCAGCCTGGGCTCGGTGCTGTTGCTGGCCGCGGTTGGTCTTGCCATTACCTTTGGGGTGATGGGGGTGATCAACATGGCCCATGGCGAGATGATCATGATCGGCGCCTATACCACCTTTATGGTGCAGCAGGCGCTGGGATCGTTCCTGCCATCCGGGTCGGCCTGGTCATTGGTGATTTCCGTGCCCGCGGCCTTTTTGGTTGCCGGTGCAGTCGGGGTTGTGATCGAACGATCCGTGATCCGCTTCCTGTATGGTCGGCCGCTTGAAACCCTGCTTGCGACCTGGGGGGTGAGCCTTGTTTTGCAGCAAGCCATCCGTACGATCTTTGGCGCGACCAACCAGCAGGTCACGGCACCTGATTTCATGAGTGGCGCGATTGAATTTTCGACCGGTCTGGTTCTGACCTATAACCGGCTGTGGATCATTCTGTTTAGTGTGATTGTTGTTGCCGGAATTGCGGCCGTGTTGCGCTATACCGCGTTTGGTTTGCAGATGCGCGCGGTGACGCAAAACCGCCGCATGGCTGGGTCGGTTGGTATTCGCACCGGTTATGTTGATGCGCTGACCTTTGGCTTGGGGTCGGGGATTGCCGGCATCGCCGGTGTGGCGCTCAGTCAGATTTCCAATGTCAGCCCGAACCTTGGTCAGACTTACATTATCGACAGTTTCATGGTGGTTGTGTTTGGCGGGGTCGGGAACCTTTGGGGGACGGTGCTGGGGGCGTTTAGCCTTGGCATTGTGAACAAGTTCCTTGAGCCGATGGCAGGTGCGGTTCTGGCCAAGATCTTTGTCCTGATTGCGCTGATCCTGTTTATCCAGAAACGACCCAAGGGGCTGTTTGCCCTTAAAGGTCGCGCGGTGGAGGCCTGATCCATGACCGATTACCGTCAAAAATATCAAATGACGCCGGTGATTGGCTGGCTGCTGAATGACCGCGGCGGGATGATCCTTCTGGGTATTCTGATTGCGGCTGCCATTCTGGTGCCGATGAGCAACCTGTTGCTGCCGGAAAGCTCGGCCTTTCATGTCCCGACCTGGATGGTCAGTTTGCTGGGCAAGTATCTGTGCTACGCACTTCTCGCCTTGAGTGTTGATCTGATCTGGGGGTTCTGCGGGATTTTGTCGCTGGGCCACGGGGCGTTCTTTGCGCTCGGCGGTTATGCCATGGGCATGTATCTGATGCGTCAGATCGGTGATCGCGGCGTTTATGGTGACCCGGTCCTGCCGGACTTCATGGTCTTCCTGAACTGGCAGGAATTGCCATGGTACTGGTATGGCTTTGACATGTTCTGGTTTGCCATCGTCATGGCGATGTTCGTGCCGGGGCTTCTGGCCTTTGTGTTTGGCTTCCTTGCCTTCCGCTCGCGGGTGACGGGCGTTTACCTGTCGATCATTACGCAGGCCATGACCTATGCGCTGTTGCTGGCGTTCTTCCGCAACGATATGGGCTTTGGCGGCAATAACGGCCTGACCGATTTCAAGGATCTGCTGGGCTATTCATTGCAATCGGATGGCACGCGTGCCGGGTTGTTTGTTGCATCCTGTGTGTTCCTTGGCATTTGCTATGTGCTGGCGCGCGGTATTACCCAGTCGCGGTTGGGCAAGGTTCTGATTGCGATCCGTGATGCGGAAAGCCGGGTGCGGTTCACGGGCTATCGCGTTGAATATTACAAGCTTTTCGTCTTTACCGTTTCAGCCGTGATGGCCGGTATTGCCGGTGCGCTGTATGTGCCGCAGGTCGGCATCATCAATCCGGGCGAATTTGCCCCGGCCCTTTCGATTGAAATCGTCATCTGGGTCGCGGTTGGCGGGCGTGGCACGCTTTATGGGGCGGTGCTGGGGGCGTTTATCGTCAACTACGCCAAGACCTTCTTTACCGGGGCGATGCCGGACTTCTGGTTGTTCTTCCTGGGCGGGTTGTTCATTGCTGTCACCCTGTTCCTGCCAAAAGGCGTGATCGGTGCCATTCCGGCCTTCGGGTCGCCCGACAGGCAATCCGTCATCACAGCCTGGCGCAAGCGCCGCGCAAATGAAGGAGGCAAGGCATGAGCGAAGCAGCCATTCAAATGAATGCCTCGATTGATCCGCAGGTCAAATCCGCCAAGTCGGAAACCATCCTGTATGTCGACGGCGTATCGGTGATCTTTGACGGGTTCCGCGCGCTTAATAACCTGTCCTTTTATGTCGAGCCGGGCGAACTGCGCGCCATCATTGGCCCGAACGGGGCGGGCAAGACAACAATGATGGATATCATCACCGGCAAAACCCGTCCTGATACCGGCGACGTGCTTTTTAAAAGCGAGATCGATCTGACCAAGATGGACGAGGCCGAGATCGCCAATCTGGGCATCGGGCGCAAATTCCAGAAACCGACCGTGTTTGAAAGCCATACGGTTTTTGACAATCTGCTTCTGGCATGTTCGGGCGGGCGTGGGGTGTTTCAGGCGCTGTTCCATCGCCTTTCTGACGCGGAAAAGATCAAGATCGAAAAGACGCTCGTTACCATCATGCTCGAAGACAAGCGTGATGAAATGGCGGCCAATCTTTCGCACGGACAGAAGCAGTGGCTGGAAATCGGCATGCTGTTGATGCAGGAACCCGAACTTCTTCTGGTTGATGAGCCAGTTGCCGGGATGACCGATTCCGAGACCGAGGAAACGGCGAAGCTTTTACGATCCATCGCCAAGGAATACTCGGTCGTCGTGGTCGAGCATGACATGGAGTTCGTCCGTGACCTTGATTGCAAGGTGACCGTTTTGCACGAAGGATCGGTTCTGGCCGAAGGCCGCCTGGATCATGTGCAGAAAGACCCGCGGGTCATTGAAGTTTATCTGGGGCGTTAGGGTCAAAATTCATTCACATGACCGACCCGGCAACCGATATGAGAGAAAAATCTAGGAAAAACCCGCAGAGCGGGGTGATCCCCGGTCAAGGGATTTGACGAAGCTGCTTTCTCTCATATCGGTTGTCCTTCGGATCACCCGGATTTGCACGGGCTATTTTGTCGCAAAATCTTGAAAGATATAGATCTTCCTGTGATTTCGCTCCGCATATCCGCACAAATCCGGGCGACCGGGACGATTATGTGAATGAGTTTGGACCCTAAGGGGAATTAATCATGCTTGATGTCAGCAATATTGATCTGTTTTACGGCGCGTCCCATGCGTTGCGCAAGGTGTCGTTGAATGCCGAAACCGGCAAGGTTACCGCGGTTCTGGGGCGCAACGGGGTTGGCAAAACATCCCTGATGCGGGCCGTGGTGGGCCAGCACCCGATTGCCGATGGTAATATCAAATGGGAAGGTAAGGATATCTCACGCGATCCGTCTTATCGGCGCTCGGCCAATGGCATTGCGATTGTCCCGCAGGGGCGCGAGATTTTCCCGCTTCTGACCGTGAAGGAGAACCTTGAAACCGGCTTTGCCGCACTCCCGCGTGCGATGCGCCATATCCCTGATGAGATTTTCGAGCTGTTCCCGGTGCTGCGTGACATGCTGGGCCGTCGTGGCGGGGACCTTTCAGGCGGGCAGCAACAGCAGTTGGCCATCGGGCGTGCGCTTGTCACCCGTCCGCGATTGTTGGTGCTTGATGAACCGACCGAAGGTATTCAGCCATCAATCATCAAGGACATTCAGCGCGTCATCAAACAGCTGGCTGATCGCGGTGATATGGCGATCCTGCTGGTTGAGCAGTACTTTGAATTCGCTCACGAACTGGCCGACGAGATTGTCGTGCTGGAGCGTGGCGAGGTCGTTTTGTCGGGTGCCAAGGAAACCCTCGACCGTGAAAAAGTCCGCGCCTATCTGACTGTTTGATCAGCATTTGCCAAAAATTTGCGCAGATACTGCGCCACCCATCGGGCCAAACACCACCAAATCCCCTGTATCAGCAGGGTGTTGACGGTTGGCCCGCATCTTGCTGTGAAGCCCCTTGGTATTAAGGTCCCGTAAGTGGTCCGCTTTAGTCAGGTGTCTTTGTGCAGCTTCGCAAACTTGAACCGACAACATCCGCAAATCCGAATGCGGAGATGGAAACGCCAGCAACGCCTGCCCGCATCATTACCGATGGCCGGGCCGAGGTGACGTTTCGTCAGGGCACAGGTGCGGCGCATCAAGGCGGGCATGCAGCCCTTGATCATCTTTATTACCGTGACCCGATGAAAATCCTGTTCCCGCGCCCAACCGCGGGGGATCTGACGACAGCTGTTCTGGTCACGACATCGGGCGGCATGGTCGGTGGTGATAGGCTTGCCTTTGCCGGCAAGGTCGAAGCAGGCGCATCGGCGCTGTTTACTGCCCAGGCGGCAGAAAAGATTTACCGGTCGGTCGGACCGGATTGCGAAATGTCGGTTGATCTGGATGTGGCGGATGGTGGCTGGCTTGAATGGTTGCCCCACGAAAGCATCCTGTTTGATCAGGCCCGGCTCAAACGCAAAACGACCGTGAACGCATCGGGTACGGGCATGGTCATGGCCGGTGAGATGATGGTGTTTGGTCGCCTTGCGCGCGGCGAGGTTTTCACGACCGGGCTTGCGCGCGATGCGTGGGATGTCTCGATTGACGGGCGCCCGATCTGGCGCGATGCGCTGCATCTCGAAGGGGATGTGTTGCGCATGCTTGATCACGAGGCGGCCTTTGATGGCGCACGGGCCAATGCGACTGCCATTCTGGTCGGGCAGGGTGCTGAAGATAAGCTTGAAGCCGCGCGCGACTGTTTGGCGCAGGCGACTGACGGGCTTGAGGCGCGCGATGTGTTGTGTGCCGCGACCGCAATGAAGGGGATTGTGATTGCACGCTTCATGGCGCGCGATCCGATGAAATTGCGCCGGGTTTACGGTGTGTGGTGGAAATCATTCCGCCATCAAACACGGGGGCTTCCCGCACGCTTGCCGCGTTTGTGGGAGATTTAATCGATGAAGCCAAGGAGTAGGCAGGCATGAATCTGACGCCACGCGAAAAGGACAAACTGCTGGTTTCGGTTGCCGCCATGGTTGCGCGCAATCGCCTTGAGAGAGGGGTGAAGCTGAACCATCCCGAAGCGATCGCGATCATCACCGACTATGTCGTTGAAGGCGCGCGTGATGGCAAATCTGTTGCCGATCTGATGCGCGACGGGGCGACCGTGATCACGCGCGATCAGGTTATGGATGGCATTGCCGAAATGATCCACGAAATTCAGGTCGAAGCGACCTTCCCGGACGGGACGAAGCTTGTGACCGTTCATGAACCGATCCGTTAAGGAAAGAGGAGCGCGTTATGATTCCAGGTGAAATCATTACCAAGGAAGGCAGCCTCATCCTGAACGAGGGGCGTGAAACCAAAACCATCACCGTTGCCAATACCGGGGATCGTCCGGTGCAGGTGGGGTCGCACTATCATTTCTATGAAACCAATCCGGGCCTTGATTTTGACCGTGAAGCCGCACGCGGCTTCCGCCTTGATATCCCGGCCGGTACCGCAGTTCGTTTCGAGCCGGGCCAGTCGCGCGACGTCAATCTGGTGAAATATGCCGGGACCGGCACGGTCTATGGCTTTAACGCCAAAATCAACGGCAAGCTTTAAGCGGGGGGATGGAATAAATGGCTTACGAAATTGATCGTCCGTCCTATGCGGCCATGTTTGGCCCGACCGTCGGCGACAAGGTCCGCCTGGCGGACACCGATCTGATCATCGAGGTCGAAAAAGACTTCACCACCCTTGGCGAGGAAGTCAAATTCGGTGGCGGCAAGGTGATCCGTGATGGCATGGGCCAATCACAGGCAACGCGTGCCAATGGTGCGGTTGATACCGTGATCACCAATGCCCTGATCCTTGATTACACCGGCATCATCAAGGCCGATATCGGTATTCGTGATGGCCGCATTGCCGGGATCGGCAAGGCGGGCAACCCCGATGTGCAGCCCGGTGTGGATATCATCATCGGTCCGGGCACCGAAGTCATCGCCGGCGAAGGCAACATCATCACCGCAGGTGGTATCGATGCCCACATTCACTGGATCTGCCCGCAGCAGGTTGAAGACGCGCTTTATTCCGGCGTGACCAGCATGCTGGGCGGGGGTACTGGCCCGGCGGCGGGCACGAACGCCACCACCTGTACGCCAGGCCCCTGGCATATTGCCCGCATGCTGCAGGCAGCAGACGGCATTCCGATGAATATCGGCTTCTTTGGGAAGGGCAATGCGACTCTGCCCGGATCGCTTGAAGAGCAGGTCAAGGCAGGTGCTTGTGGTCTGAAGCTTCATGAAGACTGGGGCACGACCCCGGCGGCGATTGATACCTGCCTGTCCGTCGCCGATGATCTTGATGTGCAGGTCATGATCCATACCGATACATTGAATGAAAGCGGCTTTGTCGAACACACCCGTGCATCGTTCAAGAACCGCACCATTCATACCTTCCACACCGAGGGCGCAGGTGGTGGGCACGCACCGGACATCATCAAGCTGTGCGGCGAAGCCAACGTCCTGCCAAGCTCGACCAATCCGACCCGTCCGTTCACGGTCAATACGATTGACGAGCATCTCGACATGCTGATGGTTTGCCATCACCTTGATCCGAAGATCCCCGAAGACGTCGCTTTTGCCGAAAGCCGCATCCGCCGTGAAACCATCGCGGCCGAGGATATCCTGCATGATCTTGGCGCGTTTTCGATCATCTCGTCAGACAGTCAGGCCATGGGCCGCGTGGGTGAGGTCATCACGCGTACCTGGCAGACCGCCGACAAGATGAAAAAGCAGCGCGGTGCGTTGCCCGAGGATTCTGGCAGCGGCAACGATAACTTCCGTGCCAAGCGCTATGTCGCGAAATACACCATCAACCCGGCGATTGCGCAGGGTATTGGTGCGCATGTCGGCTCCATCGAAGTGGGCAAGATCGCCGACCTTGTTGTCTGGAAACCGATGTTCTTTGGTACCAAGCCTGACATGGTGATCAAGGCCGGCATGATTGCTGCGGCCGCCATGGGCGATCCGAACGCATCGATCCCGACCCCGCAGCCGGTCCATTACCGTCCGATGTTTGGTTCGTACGGCAATGCACTTGCGAAATCGAGCTTCTCGTTCGTATCCCAGGCGGGCATTGATGCGGGTATTGCCGCCGAGTTTGGTCTGTCGAAGGAACTTCTCGCCGTGTCGAACACGCGTAATATTGGCAAGAAGGACATGAAGCTGAATGATGCGCTTCCGGCGATGGAAGTGGATCCGGAAACCTATCAGGTGACAGCAGATGGTGAACTTCTGACCTGTCAGCCGGTGGATGTTGTGCCGATGGCACAGCGTTACTTCCTGTTCTGATCTGTGACAGACAAGACCATGCGTCATGCCATTGAACATATCCCGGTTGATCGTGCCGACACGGCCGAGGTGCGCGGCACGGTGACCTTGGCCTTTTCCGACCGGCATCGCCGCCGCATTCGCCTGCATGATGATAGGGGGGAGCCGTTCCTGCTCGATCTGCCGCATGCGGTGCGATTGGCAGATGGGGATCGGTTGCGGCTTGTTGATGGCGGGGTGATTGTCGTGCGCGCGGCGGACGAACCGGTTCTGACCATCACGGCGGCGGGGCCGATTGCAACCGCCAAGCTGGCTTGGCATATCGGCAACCGCCACACCCCGGTTCAGGTTCTGGATGACGGGCGTTTGCGCATCATCGATGACCATGTCATGCGTGACATGATCACCGGTCTTGGCGGTGTGGTGGAAAACGAAATTGCACCGTTTGATCCGCTGAATGGTGCCTATCACGGGCTGAGTGGGGCGCATGGCCACAGCCATGGCCATGATCATTTCGACCATGATGATCAGGGCCATTCATCGCATTCCGACCACTCTCACGATCATCACCACGGGCATTCCCATGACCACGGATGACCTGACCCTTAACCCGGCTGGCCTGATGCGGCTGATGACGTGGCTGAGCCCGTCATTCCCGGTCGGTGCCTATACCTATTCGCATGGCGTTGAATATGCCGTCGAAGACGGGCGGGTGACATCGGCCGATAGCCTGATCAACTGGGTTGAAGGCGTTCTGGAATTCGGGGCCGGGCGGATTGATGCCGTACTGTTTTGTGCCGCATGGCGGGCTGCGCGTGCGGGTGATGAGACTGCGCTATTTGACATCGGGGTCGAGGCCGATTGTTGGCGCGGCACATCCGAGATGGCGTTGGAAGCAACCGCACAGGGACGTGCCTTTGTCTCGACGATGCAAAAGGTCTGGGGTGATGGAATGATCACCCGTTGGGCCAATGCCATGCGCGAAGATGATCGTTTGCCATCCTATCCGGTGGCGGTGGGCATTGCCGCGGCCCAGTCCGATGTACCGTTGCGTGATGCGCTGACGGCGTATTTGCATGCGATGGCGGCAAACCTTGTGTCCAGTGCGGTGCGTCTGGTGCCGCTGGGCCAGACCGATGGCGTGCGATCGCTGACATCGCTTGATGGCGCGGTCACCATTGCGGTCGATCATGCCATGCAAACTGAACTTGCTGATCTTGGTGCGGCGGCACCGATGGTCGACTGGACATCGATGAAACACGAAACCCAATATACGAGGCTATTTAGATCATGAGCTCTCCCCTTCGTATCGGAATTGGTGGCCCGGTCGGGTCCGGTAAAACCGCCCTTTTGGAACGCCTGTGCAAGGCGATGCGCGATGATTTCAACATCGCTGCAATCACCAATGACATCTATACCCGCGAAGACGCCGAATTCATGACCCGTTCGGGCGCACTGGCGGCAGATCGCATTGCCGGCGTTGAAACCGGCGGCTGCCCGCATACGGCCATTCGCGAAGATGCCTCGATCAATCTGGCTGCGGTCGAAGACATGGCTGCCAAGCATGCTGGTCTTGAGGCGATCTTTATTGAATCGGGTGGCGATAACCTGTCGGCCACCTTCTCACCAGAACTCGCCGACATCACGATTTACGTCATCGACGTTTCGGCCGGTGACAAAATCCCGCGCAAGGGCGGCCCGGGTATCACCCGTTCGGACCTTTTGGTGATCAACAAGACCGATCTGGCGCCGCTTGTCGGGGCGGATCTGGGTGTGATGGATCGCGATGCCAAGAAGATGCGCGGCGATCGTCCGTTCCTGTTCACCAATCTCAAGGCGATGGATGGCCTTGAGGACGTGAAAAACTTCATCATCGAGACAGGGGGGCTCCGCCAATCCGCAGCATCCTGATATGGGGATATAAGGATAGCTGCACGGGCTTTGCCGGTTACATGAACGCGGCATTGACCCAAGGATGACGGGAGCAAAGAGCGGGCCTGCAAAGCAGGCCCGCTCTAAAATTATCATACTCGTAGGTTTGATCGTTTTATATCAGGCTTGTTACCAAATATTAGCATTCCAGGCTGGTAATGGTACTCGGGAGTAAGGAAAACGTCCTCATACTCATCGTTTTCATAGTAAACACGTTCACCAGTTATACCGCGACCTTGGTAGCTGCCTTTTACCATCCCACATCTGTGTGTTAACCACTTGTAAGTGTTTGATTTTTTTCTGAAGTATTCTGAAATTCTTTGGACGTTTCTCCGGTTCTTTGCATCAAACCGAGACTTGGTGATCTTTTCTGAAAGGCTGTAGAAGACGCAGCAGAAATATATCGTCTCGTAACGAAAAGCCCCGCTAATATCGTACGCTTCAACAATTTTAAATAATTTGTCTATGTCTGATTTTATTAACGAAACATTCGAAAGTGATTTCTTTGCTTCTATTATCAGAATCTTGTCTTTTGAAGTGCGGTCAGTGATCGATACGTCAAATCGTTGAGAATCTCTTGGGCCAAATTTAATTTTGTTGATGGAAGGTGCTGCCGTTTTTCTTCTTCTTGGAAGGGATTCTTTTTTAGTCCTCCTGTTGTGTATGTCACAAAGAGCATAGATTCGTGGTGTTTTTTTGAAATCTCTTGCTAAAGGTTCTAGTTCAACGATCCGTTCTGCACTGTTAGAATTTTTTGAAAATTCGTGAGCAAGATTTACTGAGATTAAGTACTCAGGTTTTATCGTGGGGTTGTCTTCGATAGAATTTGCGAGTCCTTGAAACTTAATGCTGTCACTAAGTGATTTGTCCACAGCAACTCTGATCGTATTAATAATTTCGTGTATGTGCATCTCGATTTGCCTCGTGGCTGAGTTACGCAACTACTGCCGGTAGAATGCGTTAAACGATCTCTTTTTGGTAGAATTTATTAGGCAGCTTTTTGGTTGCATAATGAAATCTCTTCTGGCAGTTTAAGTGCAACCAGGAGGTTGCGTTATGTCAAATACCATTGAGAAGTCGATTGAAATCAAGGCATCCCGGTCGCGCGTGTGGCGGGCCCTGACAGACCATCAGGAGTTCGGCACATGGTTCGGGATTGATATCAAGGCGCCGTTTGTCGTGGGCGAGGTGTCCAGGGGCATGATGACCATCGAAGGATTCACCCATGTGCCGTGGAACTCGACGATCAAGGCGATGGAGGAACCGGCCTATTTTGCCTATACATGGCATCCCTATGCGGTTGATCCCGATATCGATTACAGTGGCGAACCTGAAACCCTTGTTGAATTCTGGCTGGAAGAAACAGCGG
This sequence comes from Thalassospira sp. ABD4_177, assembly GCF_056160125.1. Classification (NCBI taxonomy): domain Bacteria; kingdom Pseudomonadati; phylum Pseudomonadota; class Alphaproteobacteria; order Rhodospirillales; family Thalassospiraceae; genus Thalassospira; species Thalassospira sp. ABD4_177. Next base: position 19,487 of record NZ_JBSWWO010000005.1, read on the forward strand.
GTATTACATCGGTGAAGGTGCGCGAAACCGGATTTGATAAGCTGCCACCCCATCGCATTGCTGATGCGCTGCGGGCCAATACAAATGGCTGGGGGTTCCAGTTGGAAAATATCAAGAAACATGCAGAACGCTGAAAAAAATACAGATAATGGCAAACATGGTAGTGATTTTTCCGTCCTGTTTGCTGCTTTGGGCGATCCGACACGGTTGGCGATCTTTGATCGTTTGGCCGATGGCAGGCCGCGCTCGATCTCGGCCCTGTCTGATGATGCCGACATGACCCGTCAGGCGGTGACAAAGCATCTGCGTGTGTTGGAGGCGGCCGGCCTTGTGCAAAACCATCGGGTCGGGCGTGAAAGCCAGTATGCCTTTTGCCCCGATCAACTGGCCGACGCACGCGCCTATCTTGATCAGGTCGCGGGACGTTGGGAATCTGCCCTGATGCGGCTTAAAACCTTTGTCGAAGATGGCGAGGCCTAAGGTTTTGAAATCCATCGCATATTAGCAGTGCGCGGGTCTCAAGGTGGCCAATCATGCGTCATTTTGCTTGGCGATGATGATATTTGCGGTTATCCCATAGCGCGTTGAGCCGGTCGGGCGGACCGGTTAACGAGAGGTTTTCCTGCTCAAGGGGTTGATTGCGGGAAAATCTTTAACGGGAATGGGAAACCGTTACATGAAGACCAAAGATATCGTCTATGTCGCCCTGTTCGCGGCCCTGACCGCCGTTCTTGGGCTGTTTCCGCCAATTACCCTTCCGGTGACCGGTGTTCCGGTGACTGCACAATCGCTTGGTCCGATGCTGGCCGGGGCCATTCTGGGTGCCCGTCGTGGCGGGCTTTCGATTGTTTTGTTCCTTGTTCTGGTTGCTGTTGGCTTGCCGCTCTTGTCCGGTGGGCGCGGTGGCTTTGGCGTGATGATCGGGGTGACCGGCGGGTTCATGTTTGGCTGGGCCATATCGGCCTTTGTCATTGGACTTCTGATCGAGAAGTTCTGGAGCCGCCTGAATGTGGTCAATGCCGGCCTGTCCATCGCCTTTGGCGGGATTGTCGTTCTCTATGCCATTGGCAATGCCTGGGTCGCGGTCGTGGCCGAGATCAGCTATTGGCAGGCAACCGTGGGGGCGGCACCGTTCCTGATCGGGGATGCCATCAAGGTAGTGATTGCAACCGCTGCATGCCTTGCAGTGCGGCGCGCCTATCCCTTGATTTCCAAGGCGGGCTAACGTCTTATGGGCGCAAGTGATGTACTTGCGCCCGTTTTGAACCTGTTTTGAGCCCGTACCAATTTCCCTGACAACTCCGGACAGACCCCATGATCCGAATTGAAAATGTCTCTGTGCAGTTTGAACAGCGACGTGCGCTTGCTGATGTTGACCTGACGCTAACGGAAAAGCGGATCGGGATTGTTGGCGCGAACGGGTCGGGAAAAAGCACCTTTGTCAGGTTGCTCAATGGCTTGCAAACCGCAAGCACGGGGCGGGTCATTGTTGATGATCTGGACGCGGCAAAGGATGGTCGCAAGCTCAGACGTCATGTCGGTTTTGTCTTTCAAAACCCTGACAATCAGATCGTCTATCCGGTGGTCGAGGAAGACATTGCCTTTGGCTTGAAACCGCTCAAGCTTTCCAAGGACGAGGTCAATCGCCGCGTTGATGACGTGCTGGCCCGTTATGACCTTCAGGATTTCAAAACCCATCCCAGTCACCTGCTCAGTGGTGGGCAAAAGCAGCTCCTTGCCATCTCCGGCGTGCTGGTGATGGATCCGCGCTATATCGTGTTTGATGAGCCGACCACGCTTTTGGACCTGCGCAATCGCAACCGGGTGCAGCGCGCCATTGCCGAACTCGATCAGACGGTGATTACGGTGTCGCATGATTTGGACCTGATTGCTGATTACGGCCGGGTGCTGGCGTTTGAGGGTGGTCGTGTGGTGCTTGATGGTGCGCCATCCGAAGTTCTTCCGAAATATCGGGAGATGATGGCGTGATCGCGGGCCTTTATATCGACGGGAACTCTGCCCTGCACCGGGCCACGGCGGGGGCCAAGATTCTTGCCATGATTGCCCTTGGTACGGGCGTGTTCCTGATCCCCGATTGGCCGGTGGTGGCGGTTGTTCTGGCGACCATCTTGCTGCTCTATCCCGTCTCCGGCTTCGGCCTGCGCGTTCTGTGGGCGCAGATCAAACCGGTCCTGTGGCTGCTTCTGGTCTTTTTTGCCGCTCAGCTTTGGCTGGCTGACTGGCAGGCGGGGTTGCTGGTCGTCACCCGGATCGCTGCGATTGTGCTGTTTGCATCGCTTGTGACCCTGACCACCAAAACATCTGATCTTCTGGCGTCGCTTGAACGCGCCATGCAGTCCTTGCGCCCGATTGGCGTCAATCCGGAAAAGGTCAGTCTGGCGATTTCGATGGTGCTGCGCTTCATCCCGGTGATCGCACAGGTGGCAGGCGAAATTCGCGATGCCCAGCGTGCCCGCGGGCTTGATCGGTCCATCGTTGCAATGGTCGTACCGCTGATCATCCGCACGCTTAAAATGGCCGATGATGTCGCCGATGCGATTGATGCGCGGAGTTTTGATTAAGGAAAAAAGATACAAAGGATTTCATGTGCCTGTTCGACATATGCGCATTCTTTGAAGTAATGAGGAAAGTATGGCATCGCCAAAAACGCTGAATATCAAAAACCTGAAAGCTTTGGGTGTCGAAAGGCTGGCTGAACTGCTGATGGATGTGACGGCAGATGATGCTGATGCACGCAGATATCTGCGCATGGAACTGAGTGCTGCGCAAAATCCCCAGTCGCTTGAAAAAGAAATCAGAAAGCGTCTTTCCACAATTGCAAAATCGGGCTCGTTTCTCGATTACGGCAAAATCAAAAAACTTTCCAAGGATCTGGAAAATCTGCGTCGGATGATTACCGAAAGGGTTGCGGTCAATAGTCGGGAAAATGCGCTTGGCCTGTTATGGCAACTTATGGATCTTGCGGATGATACGCTCGAGAGGTGTTCAGAAAATCCCGAATTGCTGATGCGGGTATTTCAAAATGTTTGTCAAGATGCAGCAATCGTAGCTCAAAAAACGGAACAAAAGCCCGAATATCTGGCAGAATGCATTGGCAATTATATTTTGCACAATGGTTATGGCCAGTTCGATGATCTGCTTTTCCTGATGAAGGATGCGCTGGGGCAGACCGGGATTTTGTTTCTCAAGAAAAAGTTTGAAAGAATGTTAGGGGAGAAGGAAAAAAAGCCGTCCCCTAAAGAAAGAAAAATTGTCGGATATGGTTTGTCAGGGCCTTTGTATGAGGAGGAGTTCAGGGGGCAGCATAGGAAACATGTCCTTGAATACACGCTCAAGGATATCGCTGACCTTATGGGCGATGTGGATGGATATATCGGTCAATATACCGAAGATCAAAAAACATTTCCGGTCATCGCAACAGGGATCGCTGGGCGTTTGCTTGAGGCCGGACGTAACGAAGAAGCATTGACGTTTCTTGATAACGCAAAACACAGGGCCGGTGGCTATGAGCCTTATCTGGACAGGTTTGCGTGGGCGAATGTGCGTATCAGGGCGCTTGAAGTGACCGGTCAGGAAGAAAAGGCGCAGGAATTCCGTTGGTGGTGTTTCGATCAGTTCATGTCGGTGGAGCATTTGAGAGGATATCTCGGCAAGCTCCCTGATTTCGAAGATATCGAGGTTGAAGAGCGGGCGCTTGACCGGGTTATGGGTGACCCTGACCCTCATCGGGCATTGGACTTTTTCCTGCTATGGCCGGATCTGGAGCGCGCCGCGCGCCTGATTTTTTCGAAAACTACATTGCTGGATGGAAATGAGTACGAACTTTTGACTGCTGTGGCGCAAATGCTTGATGAAAACTATCCGTTGGCAGCCACACTCGTTCTGCGCAGCATGATTGATCACATTCTGGTCAAGGCAAAGTCAAAGCGATACTACTATGCTGCGAAGCATCTTGGCGAATGTGAGAGTCTTGCAAAACGTATAGACGATTATTGCGGCCATATGCCGCATCAGGATTATGTGCGGCATTTGCAAAAAACACATCCGAGGAAGACGGCTTTCTGGGAGAAGATCATATAAAATGAACGTACCGGCCATTCACACCGTTGAGCGACCGGTATCTGTTCAGTTAAAGCCCGAGATGCTTGGCGTGGAAGCGGATATGATCTTCGATAAAGGTCGAGATGAAATAGTAGCTGTGGTCATAACCATCCTGAATGCGGATGGAGACGGGATAGCCTGATGTCTTGGCCGCGGCTTCAAGCACTTCTGGTTTAAGCTGCTCGGCCAGGAAGCCATCGGCACCGCCTTGATCGACAAGGGCCGGGGTCTGCACATCGGGCGCACTTGCCGCCTTCATCAATTCCGAGCTGTCCCAGTCTTTCCAGGCCGATTTGTCATCACCGAGATAATTGCCAAGCGCCTTCTGGCCCCACGGGCAATTGATCGGGTTGGAAATCGGTGCAAAGGCGGTGACGGACTTGAAAGTGCCCGGATTGCGCAGCGCAATCATCAGTGCGCCGTGACCGCCCATGGAATGACCGGAAATGGCCGCATCATCATTGACCGGGAAGTGGTCCTTGATGAGTGCGGGCAGTTCCTTGGTCACGTAATCATACATGCGATAATTGCGCGCCCACGGCTCCTGGGTGGCGTTGACGTAAAAGCCTGCGCCCTTGCCAAAGTCATACGCCTCGTTCTCATCGTCGGGGACATGATCGCCGCGCGGGCTGGTGTCCGGGGCGACGATGGCGATGCCCAGTTCGCTCGCAATGCGGAATGCACCGGCCTTCTGCATGAAGTTTTCATCCGTGCAGGTCAGGCCCGACAGCCAGTACATGACCGGGACCTTGGTGCCGTTGCTGGCCTGCGGCGGCAGAAAGATCGCAAAGCGCATGTCGCAGCCAAGCGTGTTTGACGGGTGGGTATATTGCTTTTGCCAGCCGCCAAAGACCTTGTTGCTTGAAGAATTCTCGATACCCATTTGGGCCTCCTTCTGATCGGCCACTGCCGGAAAATTTCCGACAGTGGCGCAATTATTCAAACGTTTATATATCGATCAGTAATGGATAACCGAACGGATGCTTTCGCCTTCATGCATCAGGTCGAACGCTTCGTTGATTTCTTCGAGCTTCATGGTGTGGGTGATGAAGTCCGACAGCTTGAACTCGCCATTGAGGTAACGTTCAACGTATTCCGGCAGCTGCGAGCGGCCTTTGACGCCACCAAACGCCGTGCCGCGCCAGACGCGACCAGTGACCAGCTGGAACGGACGGGTGGAGATTTCCTGACCGGCACCGGCAACACCGATGATGACCGATTCACCCCAACCCTTGTGGCAGCACTCAAGTGCGGACCGCATGACATTGACATTGCCGATGCACTCGAACGACCAGTCAACACCACCGTCGGTCAGATCGACAATGACTTCCTGGATCGGCTTGTCATAGTCTTTCGGGTTGATGCAATCAGTCGCGCCCAGTTTCTTGGCGAGATCGAATTTCTTTTCGTTCAGATCAATGGCAACGATGCGACCGGCACCGGCCATCTGCGCGCCGATGATGGCCGAAAGACCGATACCGCCCAAGCCAAAGACGGCCACGGAGTCACCCTTCTGTACCTTGGCCGCGTTGACCGTGGCCCCCATGCCGGTGGTGACCCCGCAACCAAGCAGGCAAACTTCTTCAAGCGGGGCTTCCTTGTTGATCTTCGCAAGCGAGATTTCCGGAAGCACGGTGTATTCCGAGAAGGTCGAGCAGCCCATGTAATGATAGATCGGCTTGCCATTCTGCGAGAAGCGCGAGGTGCCGTCCGGCATCAAGCCCTTGCCCTGGGTCGCGCGGATTTTGCCACACAGGTTGGTTTTGCCCGACTTGCAGAATTTGCACTCGCCGCATTCCGGGGTGTAAAGCGGGATCACGTGATCGCCAACCGAAACGCTGGTGACACCTTCGCCGATGGACTCAACAACACCGCCGCCTTCATGGCCGAGGATGGCCGGGAAGATGCCCTCGGGATCTTCGCCCGACAGGGTGAATGCATCGGTGTGGCAAACGCCGGTCGCGACGATCTTGACGCGCACTTCGCCGGCTTTCGGCGGGGCGACCTGAACTTCTTCGATCGACAGCGGTTTGCCTGCTTCCCAGGCGATGGCGGCTTTACAGGTAATGGGCTCAAGGCTCATGACGCTACTCCGATGTTTGGATGTGTAATGCTAACAGTCTATTTGTTTCCATCGATGTGATAATCCGCTATTTTGGTAATTCACTTTTACGCATGTGTAATAATCTGGATGAGGTCGGGCGATGAATGCCTGGGACGGGATCAGCGAGTTTATCGCCGTGGCCGAGCGACAGAACTTTACGGCCGCCGCCAAACAGCTCGGCATTTCGGTCGCCCAGGTCAGCCGACAGGTCACCGCACTCGAGGAAAAGCTGGGCGTGCAGCTTTTTTACCGCACAACGCGCAAGGTCAGCGTGACCGAGGCCGGGCAGATTTATTATCAGCATTGCCGACAATTGCTCGATGGGTTGGACGAGGCAGAACGTGCGATTGGCAACCTGACGGAACTGCCGCGCGGCAAGCTCAAACTCACCGCGCCGACCACCTATGGCGAAACGGTGATTGCCCCGCTGGTCAATGATTTCGTCACCCGCTATCCGGATCTTGAAGTGCAATGCCGCTTTACCAACCAGAAGCTTGATCTGGTGCTTGAAGGCTATGATATGGCGATCCGTCTGGGTCGGTTGGAGGGCACAACCGGAAGTCTGATGACCCAGCAGCTTTCAACACGCCGTCTTTATGCCTGTGCCGCACCCAGCTATATCGCCAAACGTGGCGAACCCTATTCGCTATCGGAGCTGCACCATCATAATTGTCTGGTCGGCACACTCGATTACTGGCGCTTTGAAGAAGATGGCCGCGAACGCACGGTCCGCATTCATGGCTCCATCCACGCCAACAGCGGCCAGGCGCTTCTCGATGCGGCGCGCAAGGGCATCGGCATCGTGCAGTTGCCCGACTATTACGTCGATCCGTGGATTGCGAGTGGCGACCTCGTCCCGGTCCTCACCAAATACCAACCTTCCGATGAAGGCATCTGGGCGATCTACCCAACCAACCGGCACCTCAGCCCGAAGATCAGGATGCTGGTGGAGCATCTTGGGCGGTATTTGGGGTGAATTTCTTATCCGTTCTAGTTCGTGGTAGATTTGCCTAATATTTAACGGTAGGGGGTTCATTAGAAATGAAGGCAAAAATTCGCTCTCTAGCAGGCGATTTACTTGATTGGGCAGGTGAAAAGCCCTTCTGGTTTGTAGGGCTAATTATGGTGCTAGGGGTGTGTTTTTCTGTCGTTGTTTATTTGATGTTTCCGCGATTTAGCGAGGGCTATTTCGAGGGTGTCTTTGTTGAGTTTTCGGGGATGCTCTTTGATATTGCTGTTTTTGGTCTTTTGATCGCGTTTGTTGCGAGGAGGCAGATCGACAGAGATGAAATTAAACGACAGCAGGAGATAATTGATGACTTCAAATCTTGGGGTAGTGATGAAGCGCAATATCGTATCGCTGGAGCTATAAGGAGAATTGCTAAGCTCGGCAGCACACGAATTGACTTCCGTGGCATTAAGCTCAAGGACTTTGCCTTTTCAAATCATGGTATAAACGACCTAAGTGGATCAAAGTTTGCCGATGGATACTACCTCGACGAATTGCATCGAGTTGGTGCAGATCTGGAGAACGTGAGCTTCATGTTTCTAAATGCGCGTGATTGCGTTTTCTCAAAGACGGACAGCACTGTTTTTCCCGGGAACTTGAGAGGCAAGAATCTCACGTTTTCGCACTCTGATTTGGAAGGCGCGAGCTTCAAGGGTGCAATTCTGAAATGGGACAAAATTGTTCATGACGAGAACGATTGGCACGAGGAAGTCGGAGAGGATGAAGACGGAACGCCATATTTTTATCAAGTCTATCATCCACCATTTGAGCACGCGAACCTAAGAAATGTAAGTTTCCGTGGTGCCCGGTTGGAGAATGCTGACTTTCGTGGAGCGAAGAATGTAGCAGAAGCGGACTTCGTCGATGTAAAAGGCCTAGATAGTTGCCGTTTTGATGAGGAAGCTCTCGAGCAGGTTCAGAAACAGTTGAAGCGCGTGATTAAAGATCGACATCCGCCTCCACTTTTCTAAAACACAAAATACTGTCATTGCCCTGCACGGGAAGGTGGCGTTCACTTAGATAACGGTTTTGAGATCGTTATCTTGGGAAGTCGCTAATCTAACGATCACAGAGACGATGCTGAGGCGTCAGGGACCCGTATAGTTTTTCGCAGATATACGGAGAAGGCAAATGTCGAATTGTAAAGATTCTCTTGGCGATCTTTGGGAGGTCTACGAGGCAAAGGATGGTTGGCGTTGGCGACGTACGGCGAGTAATGGCGAGATTGTTGGTGCTTCCACGCAGGGCTACTCGAAAAAGTCCGATTGTATCGCCAATGCCAAGCGCCCAGCATGTGATTGCGATCTGAGCTAGGTGCCGTGTAATCGGTGCAAAGAAAAAGCCCCGCAGCATGTGCTGGCGGGGCTTTGGTGTTTTGGGATGTTTCTGCGTTACTGCGCGGTCCAGCCACCATCAACCGACAGGTGCGTGCCGGTCATTTGCGATGCGGCGTCCGAGCAGAGGTAGAGTGCGGTCTGGCCGATCTGTTCCGGGGAAACGAACTGTTTGGACGGGTGTTTGTCCGAGACAAGACGGGTTGCGGATTCTTCAACCGAGATATTGTTTTCCTTGGCGCGCGCTTCGATCTGGCGTTCGACCAGTTCGGTGCGCACCCAGCCCGGGCAGATGGCGTTTGCCGTGATGCCGGTTTCGGCGGTTTCAAGCGCTGTCACCTTGGTGAGGCCAATCACGCCATGCTTGGCGGCGACATAGGCGGCCTTCTGGACGGAGGCGACCAAACCGTGGGCGGATGCGGTGTTGATGATGCGGCCCCAGTTTTTTTGGCGCATATAGGGCACGGCAAGGCGGGTGGTGTGGAAGACAGATGACAGGTTGATCGCAATCACCGCGTCCCACTTTTCGGGCGGGAAATCTTCGACATTGGCGGTGTATTGGATGCCGGCATTATTGATCAGGATGTCGACGCCGCCAAATTTGGCCTCGGCGTCCTTCATCATCGCTTCGATCTCGTCCGGTTTGGACAGGTCGGCGCCATTATAATGCGCGGTGACGCCATAATCGGTTTCAAGGCCCTTGCGGGTTGCCTCGATCTCATCTGCATCGCCAAAGCCATTGAGCATTACATCCGCACCAGCGCCTGCAAGTGCCTTGGCCATGGCAAGGCCGATCCCGCTGGTGGAGCCGGTGACGAGTGCGCGTTTACCTGTCAGCATTTTGTCTTCTCCCTGTATGTGAGGAGTTTGATCCTCTTGTTAAGTTAGGTGGATCATGCCGCAGTGCAATGTAAGTGGCAAGAAATGCTGTTGTGGGGCAGATGGGTTTTTAGATGCCAATGCCATATTTGCGCAGTTTGTTAGCGATCGAGGTATGTGAAACGCCAAGCCGATCAGCCAGCTTGCGTGAACTTGGGTAGTCCGGATAGAGCCGCACCAGCATTTCGCGTTCAAGCAAATCCATGCCGCTGTTGAAATCGCTTTGCGCCAAGGCGGTGGCGATAAGGTCTGTTTGTGGCGTCGGGCTGTCGGGCGTGTCCTGGTCTGTTTCGGCCGGAATGTGGGTTTGGGGTGCGGGCGCGCTCGCTGTGCCGCTCGCAGCATCGGCGAGGTCGCGGGCGCCAAGCGTGTTGCCGTCCAGAAGGGCGACGGCGCGAAACAGGGTGTTTTCAAGCTCGCGCACATTGCCCGGCCAGTCATGGGCGCAGAGCCAATCAAGCCCGTCACGGGCCAGACGTGGTGTGCTGCGTTCGGTTTGCTGCGCGGTGCGGTCGATGAAGAAGGTCGCAAGATCGGCAATGTCTTCGACCCGCTCACGCAGCGGCGGCAGGGTAATGCCCAGAACGTTGAGGCGGAAATAGAGATCCTCGCGAAAGGTGCCGTCATGGGACATGGCTTCAAGGTCGCGGTTGGTGGCACTGATGATGCGGACATCAACGGTGATTTCATCCGTGCCGCCCACACGCCGGAAGCTGCCATCCTGCAGCACGCGCAAAAGCTTGGCCTGAAGGTACGGGGTCAGCTCCCCGATTTCATCGAGGAACAGCGTGCCGCCATCGGCCAGCTCGAGAAGCCCCGGCTTGCCGCCGCGCCGTGCGCTGGTAAAGGCGCCGGCGGCATAACCAAACAGTTCGCTTTCAGCCAGACCTTCGGGCATGGCGGCACAGTTAAGGGCCAGAAACGGTTGATCCGAGCGCGAGCTTGCGCGGTGACAGGCGCTGGCAAACAGCTCCTTGCCGGTGCCGGTTTCGCCCAGGATCAGGATCGGCGCATCAATGGCCGCCAGGCGCTCGGCTTGTGATTTGACGCGCAGCATGGAGCGGCTGGTGCCGATAATGTCGTCAAAACCGGTATGGTTGCGATCCTGAAGGGCGGTGATCACGCGGCCCAACCGGGCCGGGCGGTGAAAGACCATTACTCCGCCCCAGGGGGCGTCGTCAGCACTGTCTGATCCGTCATCGACATGACCAATCGGTTCGACCTGCAAAAGATAGGTTTGACCGCCCAGTGTGACCTCACGTTCTGGTAGGCGAAAACCACTTTGGCGCAAATCTTCAATGGATGGTTCATTCAGGATAATGGCAATATCCTGATCACGAAGAGGTTTGTCAGGGGATGCTGAAATCGCCTGTGCGGCCGGGTTGGCCTGTGCGATTTGACCGTTGGCATCAACGGCAATCACCGGATCGCCAAGGGCGGCTAGCGTCGCATGCAGTTGTGCACGCCTGCGTTCGGTCGGCAGGCGGTCGATTTCGGTAATATCGAAAATGCCGGGAATTTGTTTGAGCGCGTGGGACAGAAGCAGAAAGCGTTCCGGGCGCACGGCGGGGATGTCGGCATAGATATGATGGGTGGTGACTTCAAATGCCCGGATATCCAGACCGTGATCGGTAAGGACATTAATCACGTCGCGCGTAATGCCGAGCCTGTTTTCACCGCGAATTTCGAACCGCATAACTGTACCGATAAATTTACACTGTAATGAAAAATGTACATCTCTAAGGGTCTGAAATCCAGTATATTTGTGCTTTCCGGTGCCAGTCTGTGCTGGTGTGTAAATAAATATTTACGCATGCAGAGGATGCGAATTCGGTAACCCTTTGAAAACAAGTGATTTTCAAATCTGGCACGGTGCTTGCGGTGATGCGGGCAGAATAACTGCATTTCAAGGAGCCTTCCGATGTCTGCCCATGACAACCACACTCGCGCTAAAACCGGCTTTGCCACCCGTGCGATCCATCACGGTTACGATCCGCAAAGCCACAATGGTGCGCTGAATCCGCCGGTTTACATGTCTTCGACCTTTGCGTTCGAAACAGCCGAGCAGGGCGGGCGTTTCTTTGCCGGCGACGAGCAGGGCTTTATCTATTCACGCATTGCCAACCCGACGCTTGATCTTCTCGAAAAGCGCCTGGCTGTACTTGAAGGCGGTGAGGCCGCAGTTGCGACTGCATCAGGCATGGGCGCGATTACATCCGTCTTCTGGTCGTTTATCGAACCGGGGGATGAGATCATTGTCGATCGCACGTTGTATGGCTGCACATTTGCCTATTTCCGTCATGGCCTGGAAAAGTTCGGCATCAAGCACACCCATGTTGATCTGACCGACCCGGCAGAGCTGGAAAAGGCGATCTCCGATCAGACCAAGATTGTCTATTTCGAAACACCGGCCAACCCGAACATGCGTCTGGTTGATATCGAAGCCATTTCCGCCATCGCGCACAAGCACGGTGCCAAGGTGGTTGTCGATAATACCTATTGCACGCCCTATCTGCAGCGCCCGATTGAGCTGGGTGCGGATATCGTTGTGCATTCCGCAACCAAATATCTCGGTGGCCATGGCGATCTGATGGCGGGTGCGGTGATCGGGAGCCTTGAGGACATGACGCAGGTGCGTCTGGTCGGTCTTAAGGACATGACCGGTGCGGTGCTGTCCGCTCAGGACGCCAACCTTGTGATGCGTGGTCTTAAAACGCTTGAGCTTCGCATGGAACGCCATTGCGACAATGCCGAAAAGATCGCCGATTTTCTCGCCAAGCATCCGAAGGTCGAGAAGGTCTTTTATCCGGGCCTTGAAAGCGATCCGAACCACAAACTGGCCAAAAAACAGATGGACCGGTTCGGCGGCATGATCGCGTTCGAGCTTAAGGGCGGGATCGAGGAAGGCCGCAAACTGATGAACGGGCTTAACATGATCACCCGTGCGGTCAGCCTGGGGGATGCCGAAACCCTGATCCAGCATCCGGCGTCCATGACCCATTCAACCTATACTGCCGAAGAACGCGTGGAATATCAGATCACCGATGGCCTGATCCGGCTTTCGGCTGGGCTTGAAAGCATCGATGATATTCTGGCTGATCTTTCGAGCGCACTCGATGGCGATAAAATGGTGATTGCCGCTGAATAGGGGTTATCGCGGTTCAGTCAAGCAGGCCGTAATCCCGCAATGCCGCGTGGGATCTGTCAGACAGAAGGCTGTTTGGTACCCGCAAAATCCGAAGGTCAGGTAGGGAAATCTGCTTAAAGGACGGTGCCGTTTCGAAATGGTATTTGATCAGATCAAACATCATTCCGTTTGAATAGGCCCGTCTGAGGCCGGTTTCCAAAATGTCATGCAGTTCGGGATATTTCGGGCTGACAAAGAAATAGATCGGTTGCGGGTAATAAAGGGCAATGCCGGGGTGAATTGTGATCCCCGGGGCCTGTTCACGCATCCAGGTCCATTCCCAGACAATCTGCCAGTAGGCCCGTGGATAAAGGTCAAAACGCTCGGCTGAGAGCATGCGATGCAGCGTCTTGTACCGGCCCAAAATCACGTTAAAGCCATTGTTGATCAGAACTTCGGTGTCTGGCCAGCCAAGGCCCTGACCCATGGAAAACTTGCGGAGGTCCTCAAGCGTTTCAACCTTGCTGAATTCATCATGGATCCCGGGGCGCAGCATGAAAAGCCGCAAGCCGGTGGTGCCGAGATAGATCGGGATATAGACGGGCAACAGCTTCTCTTCGCGGACGTCATCGGTGCCAAAAAAGACTGTGTTGATTTCACTGCCGGACTGAAGCATCGAGATGCGCCGTGCTTCGGTCGGGTAGTCCATGCAAACCGGGGTGATCTTGGCATCCGTGCTGCTCAGCCTTATTGCAAGGCGCAATAGTTCGACATGATATTCCGAGTGTTCCGCCCAGCTTGCGATCCCGCGGCAGAAGTCAGAGCCGGTGTCCATCGGAATGCGAATATCGGGCGGGGCGCTGGAGGTGACTTCGGTTTTCAGGTTCTGGCGCAACCGACTGTCCGGCCAGATTTTTGACTCTGAATCTGACTGGGCGTGCGCCGTGATGCTGGTCAGAAGGTAGGTGATAACAAGCGGGACAAGCAGTCGCATGCGGCCGGTCCGCTCGGCAAACGAGCAACCCGCTGCATGAAATGCGGCTGAAAGTGTTGCGACTGCGCCTGTCATCGGGGCAGGGCAACTTTCGCACAGATCGCGGGATGGGAAGCAACGGAGTTTGACAATTTCGGAGTCACCAGAAACGGACTTTAGGATGGGAACGACTATATCTCAGTATAAGCTATTGGCAAATAAAGAATTTAACGCACGGTTGGGTTGCGGGAAAATGCACTTTTCTGCGGAGATGACTTTTCTGGCGCAGTCGAGCGGTTTTGATCGAATCGCATAAATGCCGGGATATCGCCGCGATTTGCCGGATTTTTCAGCGGACCGGAAATTCGAGGGTTTTGTGCTGATCGTCGCAGCAGATTCCAACAATTCGGGCAGTTGATCGAATCTTGTGTGAATTGCAGCGCCGTCATCTTGATTTCCGCGCAGTACCCTTAAAAATCGGCATCATAATACCGGTTTGTCGTCCTGCCGGGGCGACGCCCCACAAACCCCGTCACAACGGATAAAAAAGAAGGCCATCAGGAAATGTCAGCACAAGAAACCGCACCGGAAATCGGTGAAATCATCGAAGCAAGCAGCACAGCCAACATCAATGCCAAGGATCTTGAGATGCTTGGTCTGCTTGAAAAGAAAGTACGCTGGCTTTCAAGCTGGACCATCCATAACGCCAACCATCTGCGCGCCAAACGCGATGGCATCAAGGTTGGTGGCCATCAGGCCAGCTGTGCATCGATGACGACCCTGATGACAGCGCTTTATTTCAATGTTCTGCGCCCGCAGGACCGGGTGGCGGTCAAGCCGCATGCAAGCCCGGTCTTTCATGCGATCAATTACCTGTTTGGCCGCCAGACCAAGGAAAAGCTTGAAGCGTTTCGATCCTTCGGTGGCGCGCAATCCTATCCGTCCCGGACCAAGGATGGCGATCAGGTGGATTTCTCAACCGGCTCCGTGGGGCTTGGCGCGGCAGTCACGAACTTTGCCGCCCTGACGCAGGATTACCTGCGCTACAAGGACATGCTGCCAAAGGGCGAAACACCCGGTCGTATGGTGGCACTGGTGGGGGATGCCGAACTTGATGAAGGCAACATCTATGAGGCGTTGCTCGACACCTGGAAACATGACATTCGCAATGTCTGGTGGGTGATTGATTATAACCGCCAAAGCCTTGATGGCATGATTGATGCCCATCTATTCCGCGTCATTGGCCGGTTCTTCCGGGCGGTTGGCTGGAACGTGATTACCATCAAATATGGCCGCAAGCTGCATGACGCCTTTGCCAAGCCGGGCGGCAAGTCGCTGAAAAAGTGGCTGAATGACGTGCCCAATGACATCTATTCCGCGCTCACCTTCCAGGGCGGGGCGGCATGGCGCAAACAGATCACATCCGACATGCCGGGCGATAACGCACTGGCCGATCTTCTGGGGCAGTATGGCGATGACGCGTTGCATGATCTGATGACCAATCTCGGCGGGCATTGCATGGAAGCGGTTCTAAGCGCCTTTGAATCCGTACCCAATGACAAGCCGACCGTCTTTATCGCCTATACCGTCAAGGGCTATGGCACGCCGCTTCAGGGGCACAAGGACAACCATGCGGGCCTGATGAATGTGCCGCAAATGGATGCCTTCAAACTGCAAAACAAGGTTGCCGACGGGCAGGAATGGGATATCGCGGCGGGCCTTGATATCAGTGCCGAGCGCTTGCGTGATTATATCGCCAAGGCGCCGTTTAACGATGATGCCCCGCGCAACAAGTCAGCCAAGCACATCACGATTCCCGAAATGCCCTATGCGCGGACGGAAACATCAAGCACGCAGGAAGTCTTTGGCAAGGTCTTGAACGAACTGGCCAAGATGAAGAACAGCGACCTTTCTGATCGCATTGTCACCACCTCGCCCGATGTGACGGTTTCGACCAACCTTGGCGGCTTTGTGAACCAGCGTGGACTGTTTGGCCGCGAAGAACTGGCTGATGAGTTCAAGGAACGTAAGGTCCCCTCGGCGCAGAAATGGATCAGATCGCCAAATGGTCAGCATGTCGAGCTGGGCATTGCCGAAAACAACCTGTTCCTCAATCTTGCTGCTCTTGGTCTGTCGCACAGCCTGTTTGGCGAACGTCTGTTCCCGATCGGCACGCTTTATGATCCGTTCATCGCGCGCGGTCTCGATGCGCTGAATTACGCGTGTTATCAGGATGCGCGTTTCATGGTTGTGGCGACACCCAGCGGCATTACGCTGGCCCCGGAAGGCGGCGCGCACCAGTCGATATCAACGCCAATGATCGGCATGGGCCAGCCCGGCCTGACCAGTTTTGAACCAAGTTTTGGGGATGAACTGGCCGTCATCATGGGTTGGTCGTTTGAACATATGCAGGACCCGGACGGTGGTTCGATATACCTGCGTTTGTCGACTAAACCGCTGTCACAGCCGGAACGTGACCTGTCAGATGCCCAAAAATCCGAAATTATTTCGGGTGGCTACTGGCTGCGCCAGCCGGGCAAGGATTGCGACATGGCAATTGCCTATTGCGGTGCCATGGCCCCCGAAGCGATTGCCGCCTGGGAAAAGCTTTCCGAAACCCATCCGGGCTTGGGCTTGCTGGCTGTCACTTCGACCGACCGCCTGTACAACGAATGGCAGGATCTTGAGCGTGCGCGCCTTGAAGGCAAGGCCGATGGCAAGATGGCCCATGTGGAAAACCTGCTCAAACCGCTGGCATCCGATGCCCGCCTTGTCACCGTGATTGATGGTCATCCGGCCGCCCTTGCATGGCTCGGTGGTGTGCGTGGGCATGCGGTGGCCCCACTGGGCGTCAACGCCTTTGGCCAGTGCGGCGATAGCATTGCCCTTTACGATCACTACCAGATCGGCACCGACGCCATCCTGCGTGCGGCGAAGCGCTGGGACTAAATCGATACATTTCAGGGCAGTTGTTTTCAGCTGCCCTGAATTTTCAGACTGGAAAGCAGATTTGCGACTTTCTCGTCAAGGCTTGTGAGGTCAGTTTGGATGGTGTTCCATACAATCGCCAAGTCGACTTTGAAATAGCCGTGAGATAGGGCGTTTCGCATATCATATGCGAAGGCAAACGGGATATCAGGGTTTTCGTTTGCGACGTCAGGGAAGTGACGTGTGATGTTGCGCGATGCTTCGCCAATGATTTCCAGATTCCGAACGACCGCATCCTGCACAAGTTGATTGGCGAGAAACTCTGCCTCATCGAGATCGCTTGTATAAGCTTCGATGCGCGCGATGGCTTCACGTATGTGTAGCAGATAGTCGAAAAGACGCGACCGGTCATGCGTCATACCGGAGTAGCTTCCCTTAAGACTCTTTCTCGAAAGCTCTCTGGTAGTGCGTTCGGGGTCAGGACATCGACCTCAACGCCCAGAATTGCGCGGAGTTGATGCCGAATGGCGCCAATGTCGAACATGGTCGTGGCAGGCGTCGGATCGATCAGGATATCAAGATCGCTGTCATCGCCATCGCGTCCACGCAAAACAGAACCGAAAACGCGCGCATTCAGGGCACGGTGTTGTGCGACAATCTCTCTAATTGCTTCCCGATGATGTTCAAGCGCGATTGACGGTTTCATGCTGCAACCTTTGATGACGTCAGGCTCTGAAGCTTGATCATACTCTTTTTTGTGTCTTGCTTCCAGATCGTTGAGGACCGTCGTAGATTTCAGAAAAACGCCTGTTTGATGCCATCGATGATGAACTGGACCGCAAGGGCGGCCAGGATCATGCCGAGCAGGCGCGATACCACGGTGGCGACGGTCGGGCTGAGGCGTTTGGCGACCACGTTTGCCAGCAGGAAGAAGACAAAGGCGATTACCATCACGACGGCGACAACGCCAATGACGCTGGCCTGCATGGCGATATTGTCCTCGAATTTTCCCATCAGAAGCATCACGGATGCAATCGCACCGGGGCCTGACAGGAACGGGATCGACATCGGGAAGATCGAGACATCGTCGGCCTCGTCATCGGGAATGGTCGGGCCGTCTGCGGTTTTGGTCGCGGGTTTCTTGGCTTTGGCCTTGGCGGTCTTTGCGGCCTTTTCCGCCTCGTGGTCGTCTTCGAGTTCCTGATGAACCTGTTCGGCGCGTTCATTGCGTTTCTGGCTGCGCTTTTCAAACAGCATTTCAAGCGCGATCAAAAACAGCAACGTGCCCCCGGCAATCCGGAAGGCGGGCATATGAATGCCAAAGACGCCCAGCAACCCTTCGCCGATCAGGGCAAAGGCCGCCAGGATAAAGAAACTGGTCAAACACGCCCGGATTGCCATGCGCCGACGATGGGCGGCACTTGTGCCCTGTGTCAGGACGATAAAGACCGGCACCAGACCCAGCGGGTCAATGATCACGAACAGGGTGACAAAGACCGGGATCAGTTCATTGAGCATATCAAGCGTTTCCTGCTGTCGGCGGTTTCGCGTTTGACGCGTATATTGCGCCTATCTTGGCAGGTAAATGGTTAAATTGGCAGTTCTTTCCCGGCGGCGCCAATGCAGCACCTTATCGGCGCCTGCCGCGATTGCGGCCATACCGCCCGGCACTTTCTGGCCAGTCGACGTAATTATCGGGTTTCTTGCGCACCCATTTAACAAACTTGATGATGTCAGGATGGGTGAGAAGCTTGGCGGGGCTGTCATAGTCCCGCGCCAAGGTGGCTTCATCAAACAGGCGGTGGATCATGCGATGGCAAACGCGATGCAGCCATTCGGTTTCCGTCCCGCCCTGTGATTTTGGCCGCCAGTGATGGCGATCAACACTGGGGCCTGCGATCATCGTGCGCCCACAGATCGCGCAAGTGCCGAGATCGGGACTGTTCGTGTTTTCCTTTACAGTCATGGCCGATTATTGTGGCGGCATGCGCCGGTTTTCAAAGAATTTCTGCCATGTGCCGGGTTTGAGCGCGCGGAGCGCCTTGATGCGGGCGCCGACCGACGGATGAGTATCCAGCAGGCTGGGCGGCTGGGTGCTGCGATAGGGCACAAGGCCAAGCCGCTTGCGATTGATCTGATCGATATGAAGCAGGGCATCAATCATGTCTTCGGGGCCATTCAGCAAATCGCTGGCGCCATGATCGGCGGCAAATTCGCGGTCGCGGATGACGGCACGCTGAAACAGGAAACTGATGGTCGGTACCGCGCCAAACAGGACAATCATCCAGGCCGGTGGATTGAAATCGCCAAAGATAAAGATCGCCAGACCAAACAGCGCAATCGTCCATGTTGCGCGATACAGCACATCGGTAATCAGCAAAATCCGCGTATCGCCATGCCATGCATGCGCCACCTCATGGGCCAGAATGGCGCGCATTTGGCGTGGTGACAGGCCATGCACCGCATCGCTTGAAATCGCTATGGTGGTGTCGTCATTTGTGCCGGTCGTGATGGCATTGACACCTTTGCCGGGCAGCAAAAAGAGTTTCGGTTTGTGACCCAGTTCGGCGCGTTCGGACAACAGGCGGCTCATTTCATGGATGGCGGGATAGTCTTCACCCGATAGCGGACTGGCGCGCAGCATTTTCATCAAGACGTCTGGCGAGATCATCGGCGACAGCGCCAGCATCAAGGCAACTGCAATGCCAGCCGAGATGATCATCGAAATCCCGCCCAGCATCCAGGCGCAGGCCGCAAGCACCCCGATCATGCAGGCCATCAGCCCGCCCGCGTGAGACACTCCGCCGGGTTGGATGGCGAGAAACCGTTGAATGAAGCCCGGAAGTTGCGGCGTGTTGTCAGCCATGAAGGGGGTGCCTGTCGGGTTTGGTGTTGGTGCGATACCTCAAAGATAGGGCGCGAAGGGGCAGTTGCGCAAATGGCGGATCGCACGGTAGTGAAAAAAGCCTATATCAGGCAGGGTGTTAACGGCTTTGATCCAGCACAGATTTTGGCCGATCACGGGGGTGCGGGATTCGGTGCCGGAAATTCGCCAGAATTGCCTGATCAATTTGCGCGGTAAGGCAATGAAATAAAGGGCTTTGCGGCAAAATTTTAACACATCCTTATATATTCGACTAGAATAGTGGGAGTATGCCATTGGCTAGGTTGCCCGTCATAGCTTCGCTGCGCGGGTGGTTTGCCATGCGTGATTAGCAAATGGCCAAAGGCAACAGATATAAGGATTTCGCCCCTGTTTTAAGGGCGGAAAGAGCGGAAGGAACGAATGGGCCTGTTGGATAGAATCCGGCCAACCCGCAAGACGGATGCGGGACGCGAGGGGGATCGAACCCCGCTGGAACGATTGTTCTGGCGGTCGATTGCGCTTGTCGGCGGATTCTCGATGGTGATCAACCTGCTCAACATGGTGATCCCGATCTATTCCATGCAGGTATTTGACCGCGTTCTTTCCAGTCGATCGGTTGATACGCTGGCCTTGCTCACACTTGGTATTGGCCTTGTTCTGGTCTTCATCGCATCGATGGAACAGCTCCGATCGCGGGTTCTGATCCGGGTCGGGACCGCGCTTGATCTGCGCCTCGGTGGGGAACTGTTTGCCCACGTCGTGCAGCAATCAGCCCGTGGCAGCCAGATGCGCCAGCGTCCGTTGCGTGATTTGTATGGTTTGCGCGGTTTTCTGACCGGCAGCGGGCCCTTTGCCCTGATCGATTTCATGTGGGCGCCGGTCTATATCGGGGTCGTGTTCATTTTCGACACCCGTCTTGGCATGGTGGCGTGCGGTGGTGCGTTGCTGTTGATCGTGATTGCGATTGCCAACGAGGCGGCCTCCAAAATTTCTGTCGACCGGTCGGAAGAAAGCCAGAATCGCGGGATTGCGCAGGAAGAAACCTATGTCCGCAATGCCGAGGCGATGGAAGCCATGGGCATGACCCAGTCGGCCCGCCAGCGCTGGCAGGCGGACCAGTCGGATTCGCTTTACTGGGAAGGGCAAGCCAGCCGGCGCGTTGGCACATCCACCACGCTTTCGCATTTTGTCCGCCTTGCCATGCAGGTTTGCTTTATCGGTGTCGGGGCCTATCTGGTTCTGTCCGAAAGCATCACGATCGGCATCATGGTGGCGTCCATGATCCTCGGGATGCGGGGCTTGGCGCCCTTTGACGGGGCCGTTACCGCATGGCGCAGCTGGAATGCGGCGCGCAGTTCGTTTGAACGTCTTAACAACATCCTGCTTGAAAAACGTCAGACCGTCCCCGCACCCATGCCGCGCGGGCGTGGCATGGCGGTCAGTGTGGACCGGCTTGTCTTTGCGCCGCCCAACAGCCGCAACGTTTTGTTCAAGGGATTCTCGTTCAAGGCCGGGCCGGGGCAGATCATTGCGATTGCTGGATTTAACGGAGTTGGCAAGACCGCCCTTTTGAAGCTGATCATGGGCATCTGGTTGCCCGGTTCCGGGTCGGTGAAGCTTGATGATGTGGAAGCATCCCGGGTGGATCGCACCGAAATGGGCGCGCAGATCGGGTATCTGGCGCAAAACCCTTTCCTGTTCCCGGGTACGATTGCCGAAAACATTGCCCGTCTGGGCAATGCGGAAATGCGCGACATCATTCAGGCGGCTGAGCTGGCCGGTGCGCATCAGTTCATCCTTGATCTGCCCGATGGTTATGACACGCGCGTGGATCGCGGCGGACGTAACCTTTCGGGTGGGCAGCGGCAATTGATTGCCTTGGCCGCGGCCCTGTTTTCGCGTCCGCGCATGCTGCTGCTTGATGAGCCGACAACCGCCCTTGATGACAGTGGTGTCGCGCATATCAGCGAGCTGATCGAAGTGCTTAGGCGCAATGGCATCACGACCTTTATCGTCAGTCACGAGCGTGAAATTCTGTCGCATGCCGATGCCATTCTGGCGCTGGCCGATGGTCAAATCCAGGTGGTGCCGGTCAAGGGCGGCAATAAACCGGCGGCACCACAAGCAGCCCCCGAAAATGAAGAAATTTCGCGTGGTTTGCCACCGGGTGTTCGCCCGGATGAACCTGCGGCCGATGCCCCGCCTGCTGATGGGCAGATGCGCATCACGCCCAAACGGATCGAGGTACCCAATCCCGATGCGCCGCGCCCGATCGTTGAAAAGAACAGCGCCCCAAACAGCCATCCGGCGACTGCTGTGAGCGTGCCAGAAGCTGTGCCGGAGCCAGAAATTGAAGAGATGCCGGAAATCGCTGATTTCGGTTCGACGGGTGAAACCGGATCGGGCCGGGCACAGGCAGCCAAGCAGGCCGCCGGCATCGCCAAAACGGAAATGAAACCGCAGCCGACCCCGGGCGGCACGATGATGACCATGCGCCCGGTCCGCAAAAAAGCCGAAGCAACTAGGGATAGCGCTCGCAAGGATCCGCCAGCCCCGGCATCGCGTGAAGCGCGCCCGGCCAGTGCGGCAGATCTGGCGCCAAAACGCCCGGCGGCGAAACCAAAAGCACAGCCTGCCCGGAAGCCTGCAGCACAACGCAAAATGAGCGAAGCCGAGGCGATCGCCAAGGCCCGCGAAGAAGCGGCAATGCGCATGCGCAAGGTGCGCGAGGACGCCGAACGGGCCGCCGCCGCCCGCACACCGCGCCGCAGACCAGCGGACGCGGAAGATCGCCCGGCAGGGCGCGAACAGGTACGCGCCCAAACCGCCCGGCGTGGTCGCCCGCAATTGCGTGTGGTCGAAGGATCGGCTGAACGTCGACAGGGTGGTGCCTGATGTCTGGTGGAGTGCAACTTCCAACCGCGCGTGAGCTTAGCACCGACGTCAAACCGTTGGTGCGGATCGGGTTTTTAATCCTGTTTCTGGGGTTTGGCTCCGTCCTGCTGTGGGCGGGCACGGCCGAAGTCAATTCGGCCGCCACGGCCAGTGGTGTGGTCGCGCCGTTTTCCGGCCGTCAGAGTGTTCAGCATCTTGAAGGCGGGATCATTCGCGAAATTCTGGTGCGTAACGGGGCACGGGTTCAGGCCGGTGACGTTCTGGTCCGCCTTGATGATACCCGCTCACGTGCCAGTTATGATTTGCTTAATAACCGTTATCTCAATGCGCTGGCGACCCAGACGCGTCTGATTGCCGAACGCGCGCAGGAAGACTACCTGACCTTCCCGCCGCCACTTGAAGACCCGCGCTATTTTTCGATCACGGATGCCCAGCGCACCCTGTTTGAAAGCCGCCGTAGCGCCTTTCAGGGCGAGGTTCAGCTCTATGACGAGCGCATCAAGGAGCTCAGACGCGAAATTGTCGGTACGCGTGAGCAAAAGGTCGCCGCCGAGCAGCAGGTCGGGATCGTCAAGGAAGAGCTTGCCATGGTCAAACCGATGGTGGAGCTCGGCTATGCGCGTCGGACCCGGTTGCTGCAGCTCGAAAGCCGTCTGGTCGAAACCCTCGGTAATATTGGCCGGTTTTCCGCCGATATTGCCCGGATCGAACAGCAAATCCAGCAGGTCAAAGCCAGCCAATCGCAGCTGATGCGCGACCATTTGCAATCAATCAACACCGAGCTGCGCGATGTGCAAAGCGAGATTTCCGATCTTAATGAACGGCTGCGCTCGGCTGAGGATATCCTGGTGCGCTCCGACATCAAGGCACCGCGCAATGGCACGGTGACCAACATGCAGTTCACCACGGTCGGAGGGGTGATCCCGCCCGGGGCGCAGGTGCTTGAAATCGTGCCAGCCGATGATCGCCTTGTGATTGAGGCCCGCGTTTCCCCCAACGACATCGACGTCGTTTCGACCGGGCTTCCGGTCAATATCCGGGTGACCTCGTTTAGCCAGCGCTGGTTTGCACCGGTCAAGGGTACGGTGACCGATGTGTCGCCAGACCGCCTGACGGACTCAGAAGGCCGATCCTATTTCCAGGCCATGGTCGAGATTGATGCCGAAAGTCTTGGCGAGCATGAAGGCATGATTCTCTCGCCCGGGATGCCGGCGCAATTGGAGATCGTGACAGGTGCCAGAACGATTCTCGCGTACCTGTTTTCACCGATCACCACCAGCTTTGATCGCGCATTCCGTGAACAGTGATCAGGTAAAGAACATATAGGTCATAGGCGTGAAATCTATACAACCTGACAGATTCTGACAGGCCGGGCTTTCCCCTTCCAAAATACCGGAAAATATGAGAAAAAGCGCATTATTCGCCCCGGAGCGAGTCATTTGCTCTTGCTTAATCGCAAAAATCTAATTTATACTAGGGTATAAATGGATTCTGGGGCGTGTGTTCGCCGCAGAATTGGTAAAAACAATTCCCATGTAGGGAGTATGTGCTTTGGTCTCGCCCGCCAACCAAGACGACGGTGTTGGAGTAACCGACACCGACATTGATCAGGTACTTGATGACCGCTCAGAAGGGGATTCTGACGCGGTCAAAAATGATTCTGGCGACGGAAACCCCCAATCTGCAGCAACCCAGGTTTTTACCAACATTCAGAACGTCATCGGCAGTGCCTATGACGATGTTCTGGTGGGCGATGATGGTGACAACACCCTAGTTGGCGGCGAAGGCGACGACATTCTCGAATCGGGCGAGGGTGAGGATGTTGTTACCGGTGGCGAGGGCCGCGATACCTTTGTGCTCGAAAGCGGTTTCGAGCAGACCACAATTACCGATTTCAACGTCGAAGAAGATGAACTGGCGCTAAGCGACCTTGGCGTTGACAGTGTCAGCGACCTGATGGCGCTTGTCAGCGAAGATGCGGCGGGCAATGCCTTCATCGTCTTTTCGACCGGCGACAAGGTTGTTTTCGAGGGCGTCTCGAAGGCAGACCTTGCCAATGTGACGTTGGTTGACGTTCCCCAGATTAACGAAGTTTCAGTCACGTCCGAGGGCGGTGATGCCGCCACGGCCGAGGATGAGGCCAATGTGATCGAGGGCGGCGAAGGGGATGACACCATCGTCGGTTCTGATGGTGATGACGTCATTTCATCGGGCGGCGGCGCAGACAATATTGATGGCGGTGCCGGTGAAGATACCCTGTCGCTTGATGGGGCAGCGGACGGCGTGCGCGCCGACCTGTCGCAAGGTAGCTCGACAGACGCGACCGGGGCCAATCGCGTTACCTTTGACAATATTGAAAATCTGCGCGGGACGTCTGGTGATGATGTTCTGACCGGCGATTCCGGCGATAACAGCCTGTCTGGCGGCGCGGGGGATGACACCTTTGGCGCAAGCGATGGCTCGGACGTTATTGACGGTGGTGCGGGTGAAAACACCCTTGATTACAGCCAGTCTGACCAGGGTGTGGACGTAAATCTCGATTCCGGTGCCGGTCGTACCAATGATGCCGAAGAGTCTGCGTCACAGGATGACAGCGGATCGACGACGGATGAGTCCACGGGCGATGACGCGACAGGTGAAACCGGCGCGGGTGAAACCGATAGCAGCGATACCCAAACAGATTCCGGCAGCACGGATGAAACGGGTTCGACGGGGTCTGATGAGACCTCCGGCGAGGCTTCCGGTGATGACACCACCGGTGCATCAGGCAGCGACGAAACCGGTCAGACCGATGGCGGCACTGACAGTGGTGCAAGCGACAGCGGCGCAAGTGATTCCAGTGAAACCGCCTCTGGCGAGACCGGAACGGAAACCGGTTCGACCGATGATTCCGAAGCGCAGGAAGATACCACCTCGGG
Organism: Thalassospira sp. ABD4_177; assembly: GCF_056160125.1. Lineage (NCBI taxonomy): Bacteria > Pseudomonadati > Pseudomonadota > Alphaproteobacteria > Rhodospirillales > Thalassospiraceae > Thalassospira > Thalassospira sp. ABD4_177. Next base: position 44,642 of record NZ_JBSWWO010000005.1, read on the forward strand.
CGAGGCTACTTCCGGCGGTTCAGACAGCACGGGCGAAACCGGCAGTACCGGCGATACGGGCTCTGAAACCCAAACCGATGGCGATCCTTCTGATACATCCGGTTCCGAAGGAACGGGTGAGGATACCGGTGCGTCTTCTGGTGAAACGTCGGGCGCCACAGACGGTGAGAGCACCAGTGGCGAAACCGCATCTGGCGCGACCGATAGCACGGATGAGAGCGGTTCTGGCGAGACGGCCGGTGATGCGACTGGCGGCGAAGAAGCATCAGGCTCCGACACCGAAGCTGGTTCTGAAACCGGCACTGGTGCGGACAGCGAGACATCCGGCGAAGAGGCAACCGGCGGGGAAACCACTGGCGACAGCGGTTCCGACAGCGCGGCGGGCAGCAGCGGTGATGACACCCTTGGGTCCGGCGATACGGGTTCACAAGAGTCTGGCGACGGTGCCGAAGGCGGCACCGCTGATAGCGGCAGCACTGACTCTGGTGAGACGGCCGGCGAAGGTTCTGAAGAACCGGTAGGCGACGCAACCGGTGATGAGACGTCCGGTGGTGACGCGGCTGGTGAAGAAACCGCTGGCGCAGAAACCGGCGGAACAGATGGCTCGGATGGCGAAGCCACCTCCGGCGAAGAGGCCACTGGTGCCGAAACCGGTGTCGACAGCGATCAGACCACTGAAGACAACACCAACACCGGTGCCCAGGCTGGGGCCGAAGCTGGTACGGAAACCGGCGGTGAGACGACCGATCCGCAATCCGGTTCCGACACTTCGGGCGAGGGCAGCGAAGAAACATCGGCAGAAGGCTCTGGCGAGACCGGTTCGGATGAAGCTGTAACGGCCGGTGATGAGACCTCCGGTACGGATGCCTCTTCCGGCGAGACCACCGGCGATGAAAGCACCGCCGAAGAACCGGCATCTGGCGATAGTGAAGCCGGTGCCGGCGAAGAGGGTGCTGCCTCTGAAGGTGATGCTGAAAGCGGTACCACGGGTGATGAGACCTCTGGCGAGGATGCAACCGGTGGCGAAGCATCCGGTGATGCCGAGGGTGACGGTGATGGCGGTGTGGTTGATGCCGATGATCGCGACGCCAATGCCTATGACAACACCCCGACCAGTGGGGCTGATCTGGTCCAGGGCGGCGATGAGACCGATGTTTTCGGCGGCGGTTCTGGCAACGACACGCTTCAGGGCAATGACGGCGATGATACGCTTGAAGGCGGCTTTGGCGACGACCTTCTGCAAGGTGGTGGTGGCAGCGACGTTCTACGCGGCGAAAGCGGCAATGACATCCTGCAGGGTGGTGATGGCAGCGACAGCCTGTTTGGCGGCGATAATGACGACATGCTGCAGGGCGGTGCTGATGATGACCTTCTGGTTGGTGGTTCCGGCAATGACGTTCTGGCGGGTGGTTCAGGCAATGACTTCCTGCGCGGTGGCGAAGGCGATGACCAAATCCAGGGCGGCAGTGGTGTTGACACTGTCAGCTACAGCGATGCCGAAAGTGCGGTTACGGTAAATCTTGCGGATGAAACTGCGACCGGTGGGGCGGGCAATGACGTCGTCCAGATGGTCGAAAATGTCGTTGGTTCGGACTATGACGATCACATCACCGGTGATGATGGCGATAACGTTCTTGAAGGTGGTGAGGGCGTCGATACGCTGACCGGTGGTGCAGGTGATGACACCTTGACCGGTGGTGCTGGTGACGACGATTTCGAACTGACCGAGAATTTCGGCAACGATACGATCACCGACTTTACCGGTTCGGAAGATATTGTTGATCTCTCCAAACTCGGCATTCAGGACTTCGCAACCCTGCAAACCATGATGTCCGATGATGGTAACGGCAATACCGTTATCGATTTCGGCGATCAGGGTACGCTGACACTTGAAGGTGTCAGCAGAGACAGTCTGACTGCGGATGATTTCCGTGGTTTCGGTCGCATCTTTGAAACCGAAGACAATGACGTTGGCACCGGCACGGATGGCAACGACGCGCTTTATGGTTATGGCGGCGACGATACGCTGAGCGGTGGTGACGGCGATGACGTCGTCTCGGGCGGCTATGGTGATGACACGGTTTCGGGCGGTGCAGGCAACGATACCCTGCGCGGTCAGGAAGGTGTCGATACCGTCGATTATTCCGGCGCAAATGGTGGCGTGCAGGTTGACCTTGCCGATGGCACCGCGTCTGGTGCCGATGGCGACGATGTCCTTGATCGTATCGAGAACGCGACCGGCTCAAGCCATGACGACGAACTTTATGGCGATGATGGTGTTAACGTCCTTCAGGGCGGTGCGGGTAATGACACGCTCGTCGGTCGTGGTGGCAATGACACCCTTGATGGCGGCGATGGCGACGACCTGTTTGTTGGCGAAGATGGCGTCGATACCATCTTCGGTGGTGAAGGTAGCGACACCCTTGATCTGAGCGCCCGTGAAAGCAGCCAGGATGTCAATCTTGCCAGCGGTACGGCACGCGACAGTGCCTCAGGTGAAATTGATACCCTGAACAGCATCGAAAACGTCACGACCGGTGCGGGTGACGATAAGGTTGTGGCTTCTGCCGATGACAACGTCATTTCGACCGGTGCTGGCGACGATGTTGTGCGTGGCGTCGGTGGCAACGATACCGTCGACGGCGGTGAGGGTACTGATACAGTCGGCTTTGGCAACGACACTGGCCTGAATGTCGATCTTGCAAACGGTACGGCGACGACGGATTCCGGTACTGCGCGGATTTCCAACTTTGAAAATGTCGATGGTTCAACGAATAACGATGTGATTGCCGGCGATGACAATGCCAACACGCTCTCGGGTATGGCGGGCGATGACACCATTTCCGGCGGCGGTGGTGATGACGTGCTGTTGGGCGGCGATGGTAATGACACCATTTCCGGCGGCAGCGGTGACGATGAACTGTCGGGTGGCGGCGGAATCGATACGGTCGACTACACCGATGTTGAAGGCGGTGTCACCGTGGATCTTGCCGGTGGCACGGCGACCGGTGATGGCAATGACACCCTTTCAGGGTTTGAAAACGTTGTTTCCGGCTCCGGCGATGATGTCGTCTATGGCAATACCCAAGGCAACATCATTGATACAGGGGCTGGTAACGATACGGTCTTCGGGAGTGAAGGTAACGACACCCTTATCGGTGGCGATGGCAACGATACGCTAAGCTACAGCTCAGGTGTTGGCGGCCTTAGTGCAGGTGTTACAGTCGATCTTGAAGAAGGAACGGTCACCGGCAACACCTTCACGGATCAGATTTCCGGTTTCGAAGAGATTGAAGGCAGTGCCGCCGCCGATACCATGCTGGGCAGCAGTGGCAATGACAGCTTTGATGGTGGTGCAGGCGACGATACCTTTGATGGTCGTGGCGGGGACGATACGCTCACCGGTGGTTCAGGCGCAGATACGTTTGTCGTAACCGCTGATAGCGGAAATGATCTGGTTACCGATTTCGACCCGGCCAATGATGTCATTGATATCCAGGGGATTGAAGGTCTTGAGCTGTTTTCTGACATCGCCGATTTCATCGGTGAAGACGCAGCAGGCAATGCCACGATCACGGTTGGTGACGCTGTCATTACGCTTGAAGGCGTTGATCCCGATAGCCTGACCTTTGCCAACTTCAAGGGCATCCGCTCACTCGAAGGTACCGAAAACAAGGACATCCTTGTCGGTACGGACCGCAGCGATGTGATCACCGCCAAAGAAGGCGACGATACGGTTTCGGGCGGGGCTGGCAATGACACGATCGACGGCGGTGAAGGCAACGATGTCATTACCGGCGGAACCGGCACAGATACCATTACTGGTGGTGCTGGTGACGACGTGATCAATGGCGGTGCCGAAAGCGATGATCTTGATGGTGGAGAAGGCAACGATACGCTGAGCTATCTGGGAACTGCGGGTGGTGTCGAAGTCGATCTTGAAACCGGTCAGGCAACATCAGGTGCAGACTCAGATACGATTGCCAATTTTGAAAATGTTACGGGTTCCGCATCCGGCGATACTCTTGCAGGCGACGACAATGCCAATATCCTGAATGGTGGGAGTGGCAACGACGTTCTATCTGGTCGTGGTGGTGATGATGTGCTCAATGGTGGTGTCGGCAATGACACCATGGCGGGTGGCGCAGGTGACGACACGCTTGTCGGCGGTTCCGGTTCGGATACCGCCATATATGCGGACGCCTCAGGGGCAGTGAATGTCAACCTTGGCTCCTCTACCGCGACTGGCGCCGACGGAGATGACTCGCTTGTTTCGATTGAAAACGTGGTCGGCTCTGACTTTAGCGACACTCTGACAGGGTCGTCGGCTGATAATATCATCGAAGGTGGTGCCGGCGATGATGTTATCAATTCGGGCGGTGGTAACGACGTACTATCCGGTGGTGAAGGCGCAGATACCTTTGTCTTCACAACGCAGACCGATGCGAACGTGATCACTGATTTTGATCCGGCGGAAGACAAGATTGATCTCGCGGGCTTCGATATCCCCAATTTTGAAGCCCTGAAGAAACTGCTCAGTACCGATGCCAATGGTAACGCGGTAATCACGATCAATGATAACACCATGACCCTAAATGGTGTTTCACCGGAAGATCTCACGGCGGACAACTTTATCGATATCGGCTCCCTTGGTGCGACTGAGGGTGATGATATCTTGCAGGGTTCGTCCTCGGCCGAGATTATCGATGCCTTGGCGGGCAACGACACGATCAACGGTGGGGCTGGCAACGACACCATCTTCGGTAATAGCGGCGACGACACGATCGATGGTGGTGCTGGTCAGGACGTCATTGATGGTGGTGACGGCGAAGATACGGTCGATTACTCGGCCGGTGGTGGTGTTTCCGTCAATCTGGAAACCGGTGTAAGTGGGAGTGTTGGTAATCAGGACACGCTCAGCGACATCGAAAACGTTATTGGCTCGGATCAGAACGATACCCTTATTGGGGATGGAGGGGCGAATACGCTCTCCGGCGGTGCGGGTAGCGACGTTATTTCCGGTGGTGAAGGCGACGATGCTTTGCTTGGTGGTGCAGGCAACGACACGCTTTCGGGTGGTGCAGGAAACGACGCCCTGGTGGGTGGTGATGGATTTGACACCGCTGACTACAGTGATGCGGACGGTTCGGTCACGGTTGATCTGTCGACAGGAACTGCAAGCGGTGCAGCTGGCAACGATACGCTCGAAAGCATTGAAAGCATTCGCGGCTCTGATCACGACGATACTCTGATCGGGGATGACGCCAACAACACCCTGTCGGGTGGTACCGGAAGTGACTCCATCGAAGGTGGCGCAGGCAATGACACCCTTCTTGGTGGCGAAGGGGATGACATCCTTGATGGTGGTGCAGGCGATGACCTTCTGGTTGGTGGTGCGGGAAGTAACACCATCGAAGGCGGTGCAGGCAATGACACCGTCACCTACGAAGGTGGCAGTGCGGTCAATATCGACCTGTCGGAAGGCACGGCAACCGATGCCGATGGCACCGATAGCATCAGTGGTGTCGAAAACGTTATTGGCTCCAGCCAGGACGACGTCATTACCGGTGATGCTGGCGATAACATCATCACAGCAGGTGCCGGTGCAGATACCATTACTGGTGGCGGTGGTGACGATACCCTGAGTGGTGGTTCAGGTGAGGACGTCTATGTTGTCGGGCCGGATGATGGCACCGATACCATCACCGACTTCGCAGTTGGCGAAGACCAGATCGATATTCGTGCGCTGGGTATTGATACCTACGGCGAGCTCTACGAGAACATGTCCGAAAACGAAAACGGTGACCTTGTCATTGATTTCGGTGAAGGCACGTCGATGGTGCTTGAGGGTGTCAGCAAGGATGACATTACCGCAGACAACTTTATCGGTGTGCGTGACATCGTCGGGACATCTGGTGATGACACCTTGTCGGGTACCGATGGTGAGGACACCCTGTCCGGCCTTGATGGCAACGACACCATTTACGGCCTTAAAGAGGACGACAGCATCTTCGGTGGTGCTGGAGACGACACCCTGAACGGTGGTTCAGGCCGTGACATCCTTGATGGTGGCGACGGCATTGATACCGTTGACTATTCCGATGAGGCCGGTGACATCGCGGTCAACCTTCAGGCGGGAACAACATTCGCAGAAAGTGGCAACGATACGATCCGCAATGTTGAAAACATTGTGGCCGGGGCAGGTAACGATACGCTGATCGGTTCTGATGCCGACAACATCCTGATTGGCGGCGACGGCGACGATATCCTTGAAGGTCTTGGCGGTGACGACACCCTGTCGGGTAGCGAAGGCAGCGATACCGCGAGTTACGCCAATGCCACGGATGCGGTGACTGTTGACCTTGCTGCGCAAACTGCAACGGGTGCGGCTGGCGAAGATACCCTTGAAAGCATAGAGAACGTTACAGGTTCGGCCTTTAACGACACGCTGATTGGCGATGGCGGCGACAACACAATCGAATCCGGCGTGGGCAATGACACCCTGATCGCAAGCGGTGGCGATGACGTTCTGAACGGTGGTGCCGGCATTGATACCGTTGACTATGGCAACGCGACCAACGGTATTACGGCAGATCTGGCAGAAGGCACTGTTTCCGGGCTTGGTAACGATCAGATCGAAGGCATCGAGAACCTGGGCGGTTCTGATTATGACGACACCATCACCGGCAACCAGGGGAATAACGTCCTGTCCGGTGAAGATGGTGACGACATCCTTTCGGGTGGCGGCGGCAATGACACCCTGCTTGGCGGTGCCGGTGATGACACCCTGAGCGGCGGTGCTGGCAACGACCTGATTGATGGTGGCGACGGTATTGATACCGTTGATTACTCTGACGCCGAAGAAGGCGTTACCCTTGATCTGGCGACCGGCGCAACGGACGCGACGACGGGTGATACGGTTCTCAATGTCGAAAATGCCATCGGTTCGGGGCAGGATGATACGATTACCGGGTCGGATGCCGATAACACCATTCTGAGCGGTGCGGGCAACGACACCATCAACGGCAGTGCTGGCGATGACGTGATCGACGGCGGTGCTGGTCAGGACGTTATTGATTACAGCAGCAGCGAAACCGGTGTCGATGTGGATCTTGAAGCCGGATCGGCGGCCAAGGCTGACGGTACCGATCTGCTGAGCAACATCGAAGACGTGATTGGCTCGGATGCCAATGACAGCATCGGTGGTTCGGACGCAGCCAACACTCTTTCGGGCGGCGCTGGCGATGACACGATTGAAGGCCGTGCTGGCGATGACCTGATTTCGGGTGGTGCAGGTGATGACACCCTTTCGGGTGGTGAAGGGACCGACACCCTTGATTATTCCGATGCAACGGGTGCGCAGAATGTTGATCTGTCTGCAGGAACCGCGACCGGTGCGGATGGCAATGACACGGTTTCCGGTTTCGAAAATGTCACTGGCACGGAATATGACGACACCATTACCGGCAACGAAGCCGACAACGTAATCAATGGTGGCGCCGGAAACGACATGCTGACCGGCGGTGCCGGGAATGATGTTCTGGACGGCGGCGAAGGTGATGACAGCTTTGTCGGTGAACTGGGTGATGACACCTATATTGGTGGCGCCGGTGCCGATACGATTGATTACTCGGATGCAGCATCTGGTCTCGACATCAATCTGGCAACCAATACGGCAACCGGCGAGGATACCGGGACCGATACCTTCAGCGGTATCGAACAGATCATTGCATCCGATCATGATGACGTGATCACCGGTGGCAGCGACAACGATACTGTTCTGGCGGGTGACGGCGACGACATCGTAACCGGCGGTGCCGGAGATGACGTGATCGAAGGCGGTGCTGGAAACGATACAATTTCCGGCGGTACGGGCACCGATACACTTGATGGTGGCGAGGGTGAAGATACCCTGTCATTCACAGATGAGTCCGGTGTCTCGGTTGATTTGCAAACTGGCGAGACCAGCAGCGGCGACACCATTTCGAACTTCGAGAACGTTTCCGGTTCGGCCAGCGCAGATACCCTGCGCGGTGATAGCGGCCGCAACACGCTTTCGGGTGAAGCGGGTGACGACGTTCTTGATGGTCGCGCTGGTGATGACGTGCTGCTGGGCGGGGCGGGCAATGACACCCTGCGCGGTGGTGAAGGTAGCGACACCATCGATGGTGGCGCGGGTAACGATACCCTTGATCTAAGCGATATCTCAGGCGATCAGACCGTTGATTTCACCAACGGTGCTGCCACCGATGGCACGGATACCGATACCTTTACTAATATTGAAAACGTCACGACTGGTGACGATGATGACCTGATCATCGGTGATGACAGTGGCAACGCTATCAATGCTGGTAACGGCGACAACACCGTCAATGCCGGCGAAGGCAACGATGTCATCACGACGGGCGAAGGTGCCGATATTGTTGATGGCGCTGCTGGTGATGACATCATCAATACCGGTGATGGTGCGGATACTGTCACGGGCGGTGACGGTAACGACGTCATTTCGTCGGGCAGCGGCGACGACCTGGTCGAAGGTGGTGCAGGCAATGACACCATTTCTGGCGGTGCAGGTTCTGATACCCTTGATGGTGGCGAGGGCAACGACACCCTTCTGGGCGGTGCAGGCGATGACCGCCTGATCGGTGGCGAAGGCTTTGATACCGCAAGTTATGTCGACGCTGAATCTGCCGTTACGGTCGATACCAGCAACCATACTGTTTCGGGCACCGCAACCGGCACCGATACCCTTGAAGGCATCGATGCGATCCGCGGTTCGGAGTTCAGCGATACCTTTATTGGTGGCGGACAGAGCGACACCTTTATCGGTGGCGCGGGGGATGACACCTTTGATGCCGGTGCCGGGAATGACACGCTGACGCTCGGCGAAGGTGCCGATCAGGTGATCTTCAATCCGGGTGACGGCAGCGACACCATTACCGATTTCAATCCGGCGGTTGATACCATTGACCTGACCAGCTTTAACATTGCCGGTTATGGTGCCCTGGAAAACATGTTTGGCACGGATGCCAATGGTGATCTGACCATCACGTTTGACAGTGGCGACACCATCACGCTGCAGGGTGTAACCCCGTCGCAGATGACGGCCGATAACTTCATCGGTGTCGAGGTCCAGCTTGGTTCCGAGAACGCCGATGAGATGATCGGCGGCAGTGGCGATGACATCATCAACGCGCTTGAAGGTGATGACAGCATTGATGGTGGTGCAGGCAATGACCGCCTGATTGGCGGCGAAGGCGATGACACCGTTGATGGTGGCACCGGCGACGACACGCTGGTCGGTAATGCCGGATCGGATGTGCTGCGCGGTGGTGACGGCAATGACACCGCCGACTACGCGACCGAAGGGGCCGGTATCAATGCCGATCTCGCGGCAGGCACAGTTACCGGCGGTGACGGCGATGATGTCCTTGAAGGCATTGAAAACGTCACCGGGACCCTGTTTGACGATACCCTTTCAGGTAACGCAGAAAACAACACCCTGACCGGCCTTGCCGGTGACGACACCTTTGTTGGCGGCGCGGGTGATGATGTCCTTGACGGGGGCGAAGGCGCCGATACTGCCGATTACAGCAGCGCCGATCAGGGCATGGATGTTGATCTGGCGGCGGGCACCGCAACCGGTCAGGGCAATGATACGCTAGTCGATATCGAAGATGTCGTCGGTTCCGACTTCAACGACAAGATTGCCGGTGACGAGGAAGCCAACACCATTTCCGGTGGCGCCGGTGGCGATGCGATCGATGGCGGTGCCGGTAATGATGTGATTGATGGCGGCGAAGGCATCGACGAAATCAGCGGTGGTGCAGGTGATGACATCATCGATGGTGGTGCCGGTGGCGACATCCTTCTGGGTGAAGCCGGCGATGATACCATCAGCGGCGGCGAAGGCGACGACATTGTCGAAGCTGGCGCAGGCGATGACTGGGTCTATGGCGATGCCGGCGATGACATCCTTGATGGGGGTGACGGCGAGCTGGATACCGTCGACTACTCCAATGTCGATTCCGGTGTCACCGTCGATCTGGTCAAGGAATATGCGACCGGTGGCGGCGGGGATGATGTTGTTCGCAACTTCGAACGCGTCATCGGGACCGATTACACCGATACACTGGTCGGCAGCGACGGGGTCAACACCCTTGATGGTGGTTCTGGCGACGATACCCTTGTCGGCGGAGCTGGCGATGACGTCCTGATTACCGGCGAAGGCGAAGACCAGATCGTGCTTGGGCCGGGCGGCGGACATGACACCGCAACCGACTTTGACGTCGAAAAAGACATCATCGATCTGTCTTCCTATGGCATCGAGGATTATGCCGCCCTGCGTGACCAGATGGCCGATGATGAAAACGGCAATGCGGTCATCACCCTTGGCGATGGCGACAGCATCACGCTTGAAGGCGTCTCGGTTGACGACCTTGGTCAGAAAAACTTCTTTGGCTATGACGCCATCTTTGGCACCGAGTTCGAAGATGACATCACCGGCAGCCAGATCAGTGATGAAATCCACGCTCTTGAAAGCGATGACATCATCGATGGTCAGGCTGGCGACGATGATATTTATGGCGACGAAGGCAATGACACCCTGATTGGTGGCGCAGGCGACGATACCCTGCGCGGCGGCGAAGGATCCGACACCGCCGATTATTTCGATACCTCAGATGGCGTCACCGTTGATCTGGGTGCTGGCACCGCGATGGGTGAGGCGGGGAACGATACCCTTGAAAGCATCGAAAACGTCACCGGTGGTGATGGCGATGATGTCCTGATCGGTGATGAAAACGCCAACATCCTGGATGGCGGCGAAGGCAATGACACGGTCTTTGGCAATGGCGGCGATGACACGCTGATCGGTGGAGAAGGCGAAGACGTCCTGTCTTACGAAGATGCCGAAAGTGGCGTGAATGCCGATCTGGATGCCGGTACGGCAACCGGTGGTGCGGGCAACGATACCCTTGATGGTTTCGAGACGCTGATCGGCTCCGACCATGCCGACACACTGGCAGGCAACGAGTTCGACAACGTCATTGATGGCGGTGCGGGCAACGATACGCTTTCGGGCGGTGCCGGTGATGACACCCTGATCGGTGGCGCGGGCGACGATATTGTCGATTATTCCGACCAGACCGATGGTGTGGTTGTTGATCTGGAAAACGGCACGGGGACTGCGACCGATGGCACCGATACCCTGGACGGTATCGAAGGTGCGACCGGTGGTGCAGGTGATGACACCCTGACCGGTTCGACCGGGGACAACGTCCTTAATGGTGGTGCCGGTGACGACACCCTCGATGGCGGTGCGGGCAACGATACCCTTGCCGGCGGCGAAGGTGCCGACCTGCTTGATGGTGGTGCCGGTTATGACGTTCTGTCGTTTGAAGGTGACAGCGTTGCTGCAGACGGCGACACCACAGATCATGTCGGCAGCCCGACCACCGATGGGACCGGCGAGGTTGCCGATATCTCGGGCAAGAACCTGTCCGATGACAGCTTCGTGGGCGGCGAAGGCAATGACACTCTTGTTGCCGGTTCCGGTGACGATGCAATCATTCTCGATCGCGATCATGAAAACGGTGCAGCCAACCCGTCCATCGTTGATATCGAAAATATTGATGCCGGTGACGGGAACGACGTTGTCGATCTGACCAGCAACACCCATTCCTATGGCGATGTCACGGTTGATGGTGGTGCGGGCGACGACACCATCTGGTCAAACGATGGTGATGACGTCCTTCTGGGCGGCGAAGGGGCTGACAACATCAATGGCGGTGCGGGCAACGACACCCTTGATGGTGGCGCGGGTGATGACGTCCTGAATGGCGGCGAAGGTTCTGACACCATCGATGGTGGTGCCGGCAATGACACCATCGCAGCAGGTGCCGGCGACGATATCCTGATCGGTGGTGATGGCGACGATACGCTTGACATTTCCGCTGCCGATGGCGCGACCATCGATCTTGGCGCAGGCACAGCAAGCAGCGGTGAAACCGGCAGCGACAGCATCTCCGGCTTTGAAAATGTCATCGCGACCGATGGCGATGACACCATCGCCGGATCGTCTGGCGACAATACGATTGAAGCCGGTGCGGGCAATGACACCATTACCCTTGATGGCGGCAATGACGACATCGATGGCGGCGACGGTATCGATACCCTTGATCTGTCGGGTACCACCGGTGGTGTGACGGTTGATCTGGCGGCGGGCACGGCAAGTGGTGCCAACACCGGATCGGATACCATTGCCAACATCGAAAATGTTACCGGCTCGGATGACGCGGATGTCATTACCGGTTCGGATGATGCCAACGTGATTGACGGCGGTGCAGGCAACGACACGCTTGATGGCGGTGCCGGTGACGACATTCTGTCTGGTGGTGCGGGTGATGACACCATCGCAGCCGGTGCGGGCAACGATACGCTTTCGGGCGGTGATGGTGCTGATACCTTCGTCTTCGAAGACGGAACCGATACCGACCTTGTCACTGATTTCGATCTGAATGCGGACGCAATTTCGCTGCCGGATCTGGGCATCTCTGCCTGGACCGATCTGCAGCCCCTGCTGTCTGATGGCCCTGACGGTGCGGTCATTATCTTGCCATCTGGTGGCACGGTGACCCTGTCGGGTGTGGCCGTCGGCGACCTGACGCCGGATCACTTCACCGGTATCGACAATGTCGGTACGCCGGGTGAAGACACCCTTGGCGGTGGCGAAGGCGATGACTCGGTCGATGGTGGTGCCGGTGATGACAGCGTTGATGGCGGCGATGGCAACGATACCGTTGATGGCGGTGACGGCGATGATTCGGTTGACGGTGGCAGCGGCAATGATTCTGTCGGCGGCGGCACGGGCAATGACTCCGTTGGAGGCGGCACGGGTAATGACTCTGTCGGCGGCGGCGGCGGTGATGACACGGTCGATGGCGGTGACGGCGACGATACCGTTGACGGTGGCGAGGGCAATGATTCCGTTGGCGGTGGTTCGGGTAACGACTCTGTCGGTGGTGGCACTGGTAACGACACGGTCGATGGTGGCGACGGAAACGACACCGTAGACGGCGGCGATGGTGACGACACTGTCGGCGGCGGTTCTGGTGATGACACCGTTATCGGCGGTGGCGGCAACGACACCCTGAGCGGTGGCGAAGGGTCCGACACCCTTGATGGTGGCGATGGTAACGACGTTCTTCAATTCGAAGCCGATCGCACCGGTCAGGCCGGCGATGAAACCGACCATGCCGGTAGCCCGGGCGTTGATGGCACGGGTGATGTTGCCGATCTCGAAGGCCTTGGTCTCAGCGATGATCAGTTCGATGGTGGTGAGGGTGTTGATACCCTTGTCGGTACCTCGGCCGGTGATGCGATCATTCTTGATAACGATCATGCAGACGGATCGAATGCACCGTCGATTTCCGGTGTCGAAGTGATCGATACGGGCGATGGCGATGATGTTGTCGATCTGACCAGCCAGACTGAATCTTATGGCGGTGTTTCGGTGGATGCCGGAACGGGTGATGACACCGTCTGGACCAACGAAGGCAATGACAGCATCAGTGCTGGTGACGGCAACGACCACATCAATGCCGGTGCAGGCAATGACATCGTTGATGCCGGTGCTGGTGATGACACGGTCGTTGGCGATGCTGGCAACGATACGCTTTCGGGTGGTGCTGGCTTTGATACGCTGGATATGTCCGATGTTGACGCTGATGTTGCGGTCAATCTGCAGGACGGCACAGCCAACAGCAACGAAACCGGCGAAGACGTCATTTCCGGCTTTGAAAATGTCACCACGGGTGCCGGTGATGATACCGTTACCGGCAGCAGTGCGGATGACACCATTTCGACCGGTGACGGTGCAGACATCATTGATGGTGGCGATGGCATCGATCTGATCGATGGTGGTGCTGGCAACGACATCATTTCCGATGGCGCAGGCAGCGACCTTGTTCTGGCAGGTGACGGTGACGATACGGTCATCGCCGGTGCCGGCAATGACAGCCTCGATGGTGGCGACGGATCCGATACCCTTGATCTGTCGAACGCATCGGGCGATGCGGTTGTCGATCTTGGTGCAGGTACGGCAAGCTCTGCCGAGACCGGTGATGATGAGTTCTCGAACTTCGAAAATGTCACGAGCGGTGCTGGCGATGACCAGATTACCGGGTCGAACGGCGACAACGTGATCGACGGTGGTGCGGGCGATGACACCATCGACGGTGGTGCTGGTGATGACACGGTCGCCGGTGGCGATGGTGCGGATACCTTCGTCTTTGCTGATGGTACCGATGATGATGTCGTCAGCGACTTCACCCGTGGCGAAGACAAAATCTCGATTGATGATCTTGGCCTCGAAAGCTGGGGCGACCTTGTTCCATTGCTCAGCGAAAACAGCGCTGGCAATGCTGTCCTGAACCTGCCGGCGGGTGGCACGGTGACCTTTGTTGGTGTTGGCCTTGGTGAACTGAGCGCTGATGACTTCAACAACATCACCGATGGCGCAACGCCCAATGATGACACGCTTGAAGGCACCGATGACGATGACACCATCGATGCCCTTGCCGGTGACGATACGGTTTCCGGCGGTGCGGGTGATGACACTCTGCTGGGCAATGACGGTGCTGACACCCTTTACGGTGGTACCGGCAATGACAGCCTGGATGGCGGTGCTGGCAACGATACCTTGGCAGGTGGCGAAGGCGATGACGCGCTTTCCGGTGGTGCCGACAATGACGAACTTAGCGGCGGTGCCGGTGACGATACCCTTGATGGCGGTGCGGGCGACGACGTTCTGAACTTCGAAGCCGACGATACAGCCGACAGCGGCGATACCACCGAAAACACCGGTAGCCCGGGTGTTGATGGAACCGGCGATGTTGCCGATATCAGCGGCAAGAACATCTCTGACGATACCTTCATCGGCGGCGAGGGTGACGACACCCTTGATATGTCCGATGGCGGTGACGCGCTGGTGCTTGATGGTTCGAAACTTGGTGATGGTCAAACCACCACGCCGACGACCGAAACCCGCACGCTTGGCCTGACCGATTCAGCAAGTTCTGCAGATGTGCAGGCGGCTTGGTCGGATGCGGACCTGTATGCCTTTGACTTCGGTACGTCCTATGTTGATGGTGATGGCAAACTGAACCTTGCCGCAGCGGATGACACCGTCAACTTCGATGGCAATGGCATCGGCAATGACGGTGGCAGTGCTGCCGGTGGCCAGATCAACCACGATCCGCAGTCCGGCGAAAGCGAAGCGGTTGTTGTTGACCTTGGTGCAGATGCCTCTACCGCGACGGTCCAGGTTTCCAACCTGATGGCTGGCGAAGGCGGTGGCGAGGTCGGCTCCTGGCAGGCCTTTGATGCCGATGGCAATCTTGTGGCATCCGGTACGCTCGATGACAGCACGATCGATTACACCAGCAATGGTGTCGGTACGACGACCATCAATGCCACCGATGGCAGCGGCAACCCGGTTGAATTCCGCTATATCGCGTTTGAAAGCGAACCGTACGCCAATGGCTCTAGCGGTTCTGACAGCAGTGACTTCTTCGTCCGCTCGATCAGCTTCGATACTGCGGTTGAAGAAACCACGACCGATGGCGCACGCCTTGACGGGGTCGAGGTCATCAATGCCGGTGCCGGCGATGACGTGGTCGATCTGACCAGCGACACGATTTCCTACGGCGATGTAACCATCAATGGCGGTTCGGGTGCCGATACCCTGTGGGGCAATGCCGGCGACGACACCATCAATGGCGAACTTGGCCATGACAATCTGGATGGTGGTGCCGGTAATGATTACCTTGATGGCAGCTATGGCGACGACATCATTGATGGTGGTGTTGGCGATGACACGCTGGTCGGCGGCACCGGTGAAGACACGCTTAGCGGTGGCGAAGGCAATGACATCATTGTCGGTGGTGCCGAACAAGACACCGTCACCTATGACGATGCGACTGCTGGTGTGAATGTCGATCTGGCGAACTACACCGCAACCGGTGGCGCCGGGAATGACGCGATCTATCAGGTCGAAAACGTCACCGGTTCGGATCATGACGACACGATTTCCGGCGATGCGAAAAACAACATCCTCAATGGTGGTGCTGGTGATGACACGCTGTCGGGTGGTGCGGGCAATGACGGGCTGATTGGCGGCGAAGGCAATGATACCGCCGATTACAGCGATGCAAGCAGTGCGGTAAATGCCGACCTTGCAACAGGTACGGCACAGGTTGGTGCAAGCGAGACCGATCAGCTTTCCAGCATCGAAAACCTGACGGGTTCGGATGGCAACGATACGCTTTCCGGTTCGGACGACAACAACACCCTGACCGGTGGTCTGGGCAACGATATCCTTTCGGGTCGCGCCGGCGATGACGTGCTTGAAGGCGGTGCCGGTGACGACACCCTTGATGGTGGCGAAGGCAATGACACCATCAATGGCGGCGAAGGCAGCGACGTGATCGATGCCGGTGCAGGTGCAGACATCGTCGATGGCGGTGCGGGCAATGACACCGTCATGGCAGGTGCGGGCGATGATACCCTTGCCGGCGGCGAAGGTGACGATACGCTTGATCTAACTGATGCCACCAGCGGTGCCACGGTTGACCTTGCGGCCGGTACGGCAAGCAGTTCCGAAACCGGCAATGACAGCATTTCCGGCTTCGAAAATGTCATCGGCAGTGCGGCGGCAGACACCATCACCGGTGACGGCGCAAACAACACGATTGCTGCGGGCGACGGTGCAGACGTCATTGATGATGGTGCAGGTGACGACGTTGTTGATGCCGGTGCCGGTAACGATACGCTGACGGCTTCTGCGGGCGACGACACCCTTGATGGTGGCGACGGCGAAGATACGCTTGATATGACTGCCGCAGACGGTGCGACGGTTGATCTGTCTGCCGGAACCGCGACGTCGGATGAAACCGGATCGGATACGATCAGTAATATCGAAAACGTCATCGGATCGGATGGCGACGATGTCCTGACCGGATCGGATGGTGACAACACGCTTCTGGGCGGTGCCGGTGATGACACCATCGAAGGTGGCGCTGGTGGTGACTATCTTGATGGCGGTGATGGTCGTGACACCATCAGCTACGAAGGATCCGATGAAGGTGTCGAAATCTTCCTTGGTGACACCGATGCTCATACCCACAACCCGGGCGAAGGCGGACGTGCCTTTGGCGGTGATGCGGTTGGCGATATCCTGGCCAACTTCGAAAAGGTCATCGCATCTGCCCATGACGACTATGTCTATGGCAACAGCCAGGACAACGAAGTCGATCTGGGGGCTGGCGACGACCAGTTTGACAATGTCGAAGCCGATATCAGCGAAGACACTGTTGATGGCGGCGAAGGCAACGACCTGATCTGGACCGGCGATGGCGCCGATACCCTGATCGGTGGCGAAGGCAATGACACGCTGCACGGCGAACGTGGCGACGACTATCTTGATGGTGGTACCGGCGATGACAAACTGTATGGCGGTCATGGCAACGACACCCTTGATGGTGGCGAAGGCGACGATGAAATCCACACCGGTTCCGGTGCCGACGTTGTTCAGGTCACCAGCCTGATCGGTGACAAGGTCGTTACGGACTTCAATACCAGCGTTGATCAGATCTCGCTCGACGCGCTTGATATCAGCACCTGGTCGGAACTCGCCCCGCTTCTGTCCGAAGTGAATGGCAACACGGTCATTGATCTCGGTGATCAGGGCTCCGTCACGCTGCGTGGTGTGCGCCTGAACGATGTATCGTCTGATATGTTCATCGGCATCGAGAATGACGGTGGTCCGACCCAGTTTGACGATGTCCTGTTTGGCACCAGCGAAGATGACTATATCGATGCGCTGGCTGGTGACGACACCGTCGATGGCGGTGCCGGTGATGACACGCTCAATGGTATGGAAGGCGATGATACGCTTTCTGGCGGTGAAGGCGATGACACCATCACGGGCGGCAGCGGCGACGATGTCATTTCCGGTGGTTCGGGCAATGACAGCCTCGAAGGCAATGAAGGCAATGACGTCATCGAGGGTAATGCCGGTGACGATAGCCTGATCGGCCATGCCGGGAACGACGTCATGGATGGCGGCGGCGGCGATGATTATATCGACGGCATGGAAGGCGACGACACCATCACCGGTGGCGAGGATACCGACACCATTTATGGTTCTGCTGGTGATGACTCGCTTGATGGCGAAGGTGGCGACGACGTCCTTTACGGCGGCGATGACAATGACAGCATCGCTGGTGGCGCGGGCAACGACCTTCTGTCGGGTGACGCTGGCAATGACACCCTTGATGGTGGCATCGGCAATGACACGCTGCTCGGCGGTGATGGTGACGATACGCTAAGCGGTGGCGACGGCGATGATGTCTTGTCAGGTGGCAATGGCAACGACCTGATGGATGGCGGTGCCGGCAATGACACCCTGACCGGAACCGATGGTGCCGATACCCTGTTGGGTGGATCTGGCAACGACACGCTTGATGGCGGTGCGGGTGATGACACCTACACCGGTGGTTCGGGCGCGGATCAGATCATTGTTTCCAGCAATTCCGGCGACAAGGTCGTGACCGACTTCAATGTCAACGAAGACACGATCAATCTGGCCTCGCTCGACATTGATGACTGGGATGATCTGCAAGACCAGATGACCCAGGTCGGCAACGATACCGTGATCAACCTGAATGGTCAGGGCACACTGACCCTTGTCGGTGTCTCGCTGAGCCAGCTTGATGCAGACATGTTTGTCGGTGTCGAACAGTCCACATCTGGCCCGACGCCGCAGGATGATCTGCTTTACGGTACCAGCAACAATGACACGATTGCTGCCCTTTCGGGCGATGACACGGTCTATGGCCTCAATGGTCAGGACACCATCACCGGTATGGATGGCAATGACAGCCTGTATGGTGGTGACGGTGACGACACGCTTTCGGGTGATGCCGGCAATGACCTGATCGAAGGCGGCAGTGGTCAGGACAGCGTTACGGGTGGTACCGGCAACGATACCCTTGATGGCGGCTCGGGTGATGACCGTGTCTGGGGTGGTGAAGGTGCGGATACCATCACCGGTGGTCAGGGTCAGGACAAGCTGTATGGCGAAGCTGGCAATGACACCATCAATGGCGGCACCGGCGATGACAGCATCCTGGGTGGTGACGGCAATGACGTTATTGATGGCGGTGAAAACAACGACCGTCTCTATGGCGGCGCGGGCGATGACACCATCGAAGGCGGTAATGGCGACGACAAGCTGTATGGCGATGCCGGCAATGACACCCTGATGGGTGGTGCCGGTCATGACAGCCTGGTCGGTGGTGCCGGCCGTGATACCGCAAGCTATGCCAACTCGACCACGGCAGTTGCCGCAAGTCTTGAAAGCGGCACGGCAAGCAGCAGCAACGGCAATGACAAGCTGAGCTCGATCGAAGATCTGATTGGTTCGGACTTCAACGATTACCTGTTTGGCGATGATGGCGCGAACCTGCTCTCTGGCCTTGATGGCAATGACATCCTTGGCGGTGACGACGGGGATGACACCATCTGGGGCGGCGATGGCAATGACAGCATCAATGGCGGCAAGGGTTCGGATGTGATCGATGCCGGTGCTGGCGACGATTATATCGAATACCAGAAAGATGCGAGCTGGACCGGCAGCTATGCCGCGAAGAACGTTGGCGATCCGGGCATGGATGGCACCAACGAGCAGATCAATCTGTCTGGCTATAACCGTTCCGAAGACATCATTGATGGTGGCGATGGCACCGATACGCTGGCCATGACCAGTGGCAACGATGCCCTGTTCCTTGATGATACACAGACCGATCCGGGCACCAGCCCGCGTATTTCCAACATCGAAGTCATTGATGCCGGCAACGGGGATGACATCGTCGATCTGACCAGTGACACCCTGTCTTACGGTGATGTGACTGTTCTGGGCGGCACCGGCGATGACATCGTCTGGAGCAACGCCGGCGATGACGTCATTGACGGTGGTGATGGTAACGACACTCTGTGGGGTGGCTCGGGCAGCGACACGATCACCGGCGGTGTGGGTGAAGACGTGCTCAATGGCGGTGCCGGCGATGACGTCCTGCAATACAACGCGGACGGCGTCTGGGATAACAATTGGTATGCGCTCAATGACGGCTCACCGAGCGAGGATGGCCACAGCCACGATAACGGTTGGGGACATCACAACCACAACGGCAATGGCTGGGGCCATGACGATGGTGGTGACGACGGTACCGGCGAATATGTCAATCTCGGCGGTTACAACCAGTCGAACGATGTCTTTATCGGTGGCGAGGGTATCGACACCCTGCAGATGACCGATGGCAACGACGCCCTGTTCATCCGCGACAGTGTCAGCGATGCAAACGACAATGTCCGTATCAGCGGCATTGAAGTGATCGAAGCCGGCGACGGTGATGACATCATTGACCTGACCAGCGACATCGAAAGCTATGGCGACGTCACGATTGATGGTGGCTCGGGCAACGATACGCTGTGGGGCAATGCCGGTGATGACTTGCTGCTTGGCGGTTCGGGCAATGACCATCTTTATGGCAGTGCCGGGGATGACACCCTGACCGGTGGGACGGGTTGGGATACCTTCCAGATCGGTAAAACCGATGGTCACGACATCATTACCGACTTCAAACAGGGCGAAGACATCATCGATCTGTCTGAGTGGAGCTACAACAACTTCAACCAAGTTGTGAATGACATGCATCTTGATACCGATGGCAATGTCGTCATCGAACTTGGCAATGATGCCTCTGTCACGCTGATGGGCGTTGGCGATCCGGACGATGATGATTATGGTCTGAACGCTGATGACTTTGGCTTCGGCACCTGATCTCGGCCGGACATAGCGATCGAATAAAAACGGGCGGTCCTCAGGGCCGCCCGTTTTACTTTTGAGTTTTCTTGCGATCTGACCGGCTATTCCGCAGCGATCTGGTCATGCGTCCGTTGATTTTCCGGTAATGACATGTCAAAGCGCAGCTTGGCGCATAGCTCGTCAATCGCGCGGATGCGTTTGATCTCGTCAAAGCAGGTTTCGCCTTGCGGGTGGCTTTTGCGGATCAGGGCCATCCATTGTTTGATACGCCCGGCCTGATGATTTTCCGATGCCCCGTCTGATGCCATCAGATCACAATAGGCCAGCAGCATCGCCAAAACATCGGACCAGCTTTCACGCGGCACCGGCGTGCCATTTTCAAATGCCTTGATGCGGCTTGCCAGATCGGGTGCGGCGATCGCCCCACGGCCCAGCATGAAGCTGTCACAGCCTGAAATGTCGCGGCATTTCTCATAATCCGCGACATCCCAGATTTCGCCATTGCCGGTCATGCCGATCGAAATGGCTTCGCGGATGCGTGCCAGATATTCCCAATGCGCTGGCGGTTTATAGCCTTCCATTTTGGTGCGCGCATGCACTGTCAGATGCTGGGCGCCACCGGCTTCTACCGCACGGGCGATATCAAGGAACATCTCCTTGTCGGAATAGCCAAGCCGGACCTTCGCACTGACCGGGATGTGATCCGGCACTGCACGGCGCACGACTGATACGATTTCATACAGATTTTCCGGGCATTTCAAAAGCGACGCACCGGCTTCGCGCTTGTTCACGGTCTTGGACGGGCAGCCGAAATTGATATCAATGCCCGGTGCGCCAAGCTCGACCGCGACAACGGCGTTTTCGCCCATCAGTTCCGGATCATGGCCCATCAATTGGACGAGAACCGGCACCCCTGAAAGCGTCTTGCCGCCATTCAGAAGTTCCGGGCAATAGCGATGAAACACGTGGGCTGGAAACAGGTTTTGCGACACCCGGATAAACTCGGTCACGCACAGGTCGAACCCGCCGGTCGCACTCAGCAATTGCCGAACGCGCCAGTCAACAAGTCCTTCCATTGGTGCCAGCACCAGATGCGTCATCGCGGTTTTGATCCAGTCTCAGAAAATCAGTTGGCGGGTTTTACCATAAACCGCCCAAACCTGCCGGTGAAAAATCACAGATCAGCCTTGCCGTCCTGCGCGTACGCTTTGCCAAATACGGCAGAAATAGCGCATTGCTGACACGGTTTCAGCGAATTTGGGCGGTAGCTTTAAATCATCAAAAACAACAATGAAAGGGCACAGACATGCTCTATATCTTTGAAAGCGCGCTTGACGAAGTTGAAGCCGTTTCACGCGAAACCCGCGAAAAACTCTCCGGCCTTGATCAGATTTTGCAAACCACATCCCAAAGCCTGCAGGTTCTAAAAGAACGTCTTGAACAGACGGCTCACTGATACTTTGGGATCATTCTTGATCCACGTCTTTGAATTTACACATCGGTTGGTTCATGCTTGGTGTTATGCTAATCAGCGTGAACGTTCGCGGTGCACAAGCGCCAAGGTGACGTCGCCGACATCAAAATAAGGAGGATCGTGGGATGCTGTATATCGTAGAGAAAGCCCTGGATGAACTTGAATCCGTACCGAGCGAAAAGCGCGAAGGTCTCAAGCATCTTGATCAGGAAATCAACGATGCGGTCGAGAAGCTGAAAGTTCTGAAAGAAAAGCTCAAGGCTGCTGAAACCAAGTAAGCCAGCTTTAGGGTATTGTTTCACGAGGCCGCGCATTTGTGCGGCCTTTTGTTTTGCCTATTTCGCAGCCGTCTTGATCAGACCCAGCAATTCCTCGACCGCTGCGGTCGGGTTGGTGGTGCCAGAAAGCACATCCGCCTCAAGCGCCTGAAGACGGCTTGCTACGTCATCACGCGCGGTAAAGGTTTCAAGCAACCGGTCGCGCAACATCGTCCACATCCAGTCATGTTGCTGGCGGGCACGTTTGGCGGTGAATTCGCCTTCCTTTTCCATCACCGTGCGATGCTGGTTGATCAGATCCCAGATGTTATCAAGCCCGTCATTGATGAGCGCCGAGACCATCACCGATTGCGGGC
Organism: Thalassospira sp. ABD4_177; assembly: GCF_056160125.1. Taxonomy (NCBI): domain Bacteria; kingdom Pseudomonadati; phylum Pseudomonadota; class Alphaproteobacteria; order Rhodospirillales; family Thalassospiraceae; genus Thalassospira; species Thalassospira sp. ABD4_177. The sequence continues at coordinate 67,637 of NZ_JBSWWO010000005.1, forward strand.
GCCAATGTTTGCTGCTGGGCTGCATGATCCGCAAGGCCGATGAATATTCACGTTTGGCTTCACGCGCCTTGGCCGGATCGGCATCGGCCTTGTTCACCGCGATCAGATCGGCAATTTCAAGAACGCCCTTCTTGATACCCTGAAGCTCATCGCCCGCGCCGGGCAGCATCAGAACAAGGAAGAAGTCGGTCATCTGGGCAACCATGGTTTCGCTTTGTCCCGCACCCACGGTTTCGACCAGAACCACATCAAAACCGGCCGCCTCGCACAGCAGGATCGTCTCGCGCGTCATGCGATTGACCCCACCCAGATAGCCACTGCTGGGCGATGGGCGGATATAGGCATTGGGATCAATCGAAAGCTCGTTCATCCGGGTCTTGTCCCCGAGGATGGAGCCACCTGATCGTGCACTGGTCGGATCAACCGCAAGGACGGCGACCTTTTTGCCAGCCTTGGTCAGGTTCTTGCCAAATGCCTCGATAAAGGTCGATTTGCCAACACCGGGCACCCCGGTAATGCCAATGCGCTGCGACCCGCCGGTATCTGGCATCAATTGGGCGAGAACCGCCTGCGCCTGCTCGAAATGTTTGGGATTGCGGCTTTCGACCAGTGTGATCGCCCGTGACAGAATGGTGCGGTCGCCTGCCAGAACACCTTCGACGATTTCATCGGTTGAAAGCACACGTCTGCGCACGGCCTTGCGCGGGCTGACCGTGCCGCCCGAGCCTGCAGGTATGGTGCGCAGCGTTTCTTTCACCAGGCGTTCCTTGACTGTGGCGCGTCTTGTGCCAGCAAAGCGGGATGTCGCGGTGGGAGACAGCCGTCAGGCCGCTTCCTCACCAGACTGATTAAGCTTTTCTAGCAGGTCGCCCGCAGCTTCGGCAATGACCGTTCCGGGAGGGAAGATCGCTTCGGCCCCGGCTTCGAACAGTTTGTCGAAGTCCTGCGGCGGGATCACGCCCCCGGCAACAATCATGATGTCTTCACGACCAAGCTTGTCCAGCTCCGCACGCAGCTGCGGCACAAGGGTCAGGTGACCCGCCGCAAGCGAGCTTGCCCCAACGATATGAACATCGTTTTCGACCGCCTGTTTGGCGGCTTCTTCCGGGGTCTGGAACAGCGGGCCGATATCGACATCAAAGCCCAGATCGGCAAAGGCGGTGGCGATGACCTTTTGACCACGGTCATGGCCATCCTGCCCCATCTTGGCGATCAGGATACGTGGACGGCGACCTTCATTGGTTTCGAACTCGGTGATCAGGCGATCAACCTTGGCAAGCGCTTCGTTATCGGCCCCGACCTCGGTCTTGTAAACGCCCGAGATGGACCGGATCACCGCCTGATGACGGCCATAGACCTTTTCAAGCGCATCGGAAATCTCGCCAACCGTACATTTCGCACGAGCCGCCTCGACGGCAAGCTCCAGCAGGTTGCCATTGCCTCTATCTGCGGCATTGGTCAGCGCCGTCAGCGCGCTTTCAACAGCGCCGTTGTCACGCTCTGCGCGCAGACGTTCGAGTTTGGCGATCTGCTGGCGACGGACTTCGGCGTTATCGACCTGAAGAACATCGACCGGACGATCATCGGTCACACGGTATTTGTTCACCCCGACAAGGCTCTGGCGGCCGCTATCGATGCGGGCCTGGGTGCGGGCCGCGGCTTCTTCGATGCGCATTTTCGGAATGCCGGCCTCAATCGCCTTGGCCATGCCGCCCTGTTCTTCGACCTCGGCGATATGGGCCCATGCCTTTTCTGCCAGATCGCGCGTCAGGCGTTCGACATAATATGAACCACCCCACGGATCAATGACATTGGTGGTGCCGCTTTCCTGTTGCAGGAACAGCTGGGTGTTACGCGCAATCCGGGCCGAGAAATCGGTTGGCAGGGCCAATGCCTCATCCAGCGCATTGGTATGCAGCGACTGGGTGTGGCCTTGTGTGGATGCCATCGCCTCAACACAGGTGCGGATGACGTTGTTAAACACGTCCTGGGCGGTTAGCGACCAGCCAGATGTCTGGCTGTGGGTACGCAGCGACAGCGATTTCGGGTTTTGCGGATCGAACTGTTTGATCAGCTTGGCCCAGATCATGCGGGCGGCACGCATCTTGGCGATTTCCATGAAGAAGTTCATGCCAATCGCCCAGAAGAACGACAGACGCGGCGCGAATTTATCAATCGGAAGACCCGCCGCCTGACCGGCACGGGCATATTCAATGCCATCGGCCAGCGTATAGGCCAGCTCAAGGTCGGCCGTCGCACCGGCTTCCTGCATGTGATAGCCGGAAATCGAGATCGAGTTGAATTTCGGCATGTTTTGCGAGGTAAAGGCAAAGATGTCCGAAATGATGCGCATCGAGGGTTTCGGCGGATAGATATAGGTATTGCGCACCATGAATTCTTTCAGAATGTCATTCTGAATGGTGCCCGAAAGCTGTTCGTGCTTCACACCCTGTTCTTCGGCCGCCGCAATATAAAGCGCCATCACCGGCAGAACCGCACCATTCATGGTCATGGAAACCGACATCTGATCAAGCGGGATGCCATCAAAAAGGGTGCGCATGTCATAGATGCTGTCAATCGCCACACCGGCCATGCCGACATCACCGGCGACGCGCGGATGATCGCTGTCATAGCCACGGTGGGTGGCCAGGTCGAAGGCAATCGAAAGGCCCTTTTGCCCGGCGGCAAGGTTACGGCGATAGAACGCGTTGGATTCTTCGGCGGTCGAGAACCCGGCATACTGGCGGATCGTCCAGGGACGCTGCACATACATGGTCGGATAAGGACCGCGCAAGAACGGCGGCATGCCCGGCATGGTGTTTAAATGATCAATCCCGTCCAGATCCTTGGGACCATAGGATGATTTGACATCAATGCCTTCTGGCGTGGTCCAGGGCGTGCTTTCAAACGGGTCCTTGGCACCCGCGGATGCGCCGTCAAACAGCGGAAGGTCGGAGAAATCAGGAATGCGGGTCATGGTTATTTCTCCCCCTGTTTGCCAAGAAGATGATCAAGTGCGGCATCACAAATGCCAAGAACATCGGCCCCGACAAAGACAAACTCATCAATACCGGCTGCTTCGTAAGTGGACCTCGCATCGCCGGGATGTCCGGCAAGGTAAACGAGGCTGGCCCCCTTGGCCTTGAGCGCCTTGGCAACGTCTGCTGCCATGTCGGCATACTGTGGGTCCGATCCGCAAATCACGGCAATCTTGGCCCCGCTATCGGCAAAGGCGGATGCAAGCACATCGGCCGTTTCAAAGCCGTTATTGGTGATGGCTTCAATCCCGCCGGCTTCAAAGAAGTTGCGTGCAAAGGTCGCGCGTGCTGTGTGCTGGGCGACCTTGCCAAGATTGGCGAGGAAGACCTGCGGGAAGGCGCCGGTCTTTGCCTTATGGCTATCTGCCCGCTTGCGAAGCGCCTCATAACTTTCCGAAAGGCGATGGGCGGGCAGTGCGCCAATACGGGTCGCAGCACTGGTGCCATAAAGATCGGTAAACATGTGCCCGATGGTGGCCCCGGCACGCACCGCCTCGATCATGTCCGAAAGGCTTTTGCCGACGGTGCCGTCAAACTTGGTCTGGCGGGCCTTGGCATCGGCAATGATTGCCTCAAGATCGGGGGCTTCGCACGCGACCTTGGCTTCCGCGATATTGGGGAATTCCGAAACACCGGTCAGCGGATCGCGTCGGGTGGCAAGGCGTTTTTCGCGTGCGTGCCAGACGGTCTCGATCTCGGTCTTCAGGCTGCCATTGGCAAGTGCACTCAGGATCCCGCCAGATGACTCGAGTGCCTGGAATTTCGACCAGGCGGTCTTGGCCAGTTCCTTGGTCAGGTTTTCGATGAACCACGAACCCCCTGCCGGATCGATCACCCGGTGCACGTTGCTTTCTTCCTGCAAGATCAGCTGGGTGTTGCGTGCAATGCGCCGCGCAAAGCCATCGGGCAGGCCAATCAGATGGTCATAGGGCAGGCAGGTCACACTATCCGCACCGCCAAGACCGGCAGCAAAGCTTGTGACTGTGGTGCGCAGCATATTGACCCACGGATCAACCTTGGTCAGCGCCATTTCGGCCGAAACCGCATTGATCGTGATCGTTGCATCCTCGGCACCCGATGCCGAAAGAACCCGGCTCCACATCATACGAAGGGCTCGCAGCTTGGCGATTCCGGCAAAGAAGTCGGTGCCGATTGCGACGTTAAACACCATCGCACCTGCGGCCTGATCAACCGCCATCCCGGCATCGGTCAGGGCACGCAAATAGGTCACCCCGCTTGCCAGCAAACAGGCCAGTTCCTGACCATCGGTGGCACCGGCATTATAATAAGGGGCGCCATTGACCGAAATCGCGGTCGCCAGCGGGAACAGATCAATCAGCTCAATCGCAACACTTGCCGCGTGATCAACCGCTTCCTTTGCGCCACAGGGAAGGGTACCCGTCGTGGCCAGGGTGCCGATCGGATCTATGTTAAAGGCCGGGGCTGCTTCGTCCGCACCATCGGTATTGGCAATGTGCGCGGCCAATAGGGCCGCGACCGGAACACCCGCCGCCCCGCCATCAAGGCCGATGGTGGCAAGGTTGGTGTAAACATCATCAAGGGCGGCATCGAGATCGGCCAGACAATGAATGGCAACCCCGTCCACTCCCACTTCGGCAGAACTGATTTCGCGCCCGGCGCGGGCAGCGGCATCCAGTTTCAGCGTGATCGATGTGGCACCGTTTTCAAGATCTTCGAGGATGGCGGCGTTGGTGGCCTTGAGATCGGGGTGGGTATGAAGCTGGCGGATGTCCCAGCCGGTGACGGTTTCACGTGGCTCGACCGTGGCATTAAGAACTTCATGGATCAGCCGGGTCGTGTCATCCTGATCATCGGCGGTATAGATCGGCTGAACGGAAAAACCATCAAGCGAGTTGGTGACAAGCTTCTTTTCGAACGGCGCGCCTTTAAGGGCCTCTTCGGCAAGCTTGCGCCAACTGGCGTAATCAGCAGATGGAAATTCGGATGCGAGCTTTAGCGGGTCGGACATGGTTTCTCCCGGCTTGGTTCATCCCGGCCTTGATGCGACTCCATATGGGGTTTCCATACGGCGTTGGGCACGGAACGTTGCCAAATTCTATTCTACTACGGATTCCCAGTACCCGGTACACCCCGCCCGGCCGATTCATGCCAAGAAAACACCATCGGTATTCTGACTCGCGCAAATGCCTGCAAAAAGGGCCTTTGCGCTTACAGTTGCGGGGGCAGTTCCGGGTTTAGCCACACTGCTTTAACGCAGGGCCGCACCGGATTCCCGACCATGTTTTCCGGTCACATTCGCGACATGGCGGTTTATAGCACCTGCTCCTAATTCCGTAAATAGGCATGGAAATACCTATTTAGGCGGATATGCCACCCGACAAATCAGGTTTCCGTAACGTTATGTCGCCGGAAACATTGGGGTTTTATCGGATCGGTCGTGGTTTCGGCCCTGGCGGGTGTGGTTCATAACGGCCTTATACTTTCGCGGAACAGGTGCAGGATCGGGATGAAGGCAGAACATTGCGTGGCAAAAATTTGGCGTGTTTAACCAATTTGACATTTTCATCTGCCAGTTTGGACTTGTCCCAATTCTCGGAGTATCGCCATCCATGAACGCGCTCAGCGCCATGCCGTCGCAATTTTGTCCTGATGGACTTGTTGCGTTCGCCGACGACAGTCCCAGCGCCAAGGCAGCCCTTGAAACCGTGCTGCGCCGGGCCGGATATGACGTGGCCGGTTTTGATTGTGCCGATGATCTGATTGATCAGCTTGACGGCATGTGCCCGAATGCCATCATTCTGGATATCGAAATGCCGGGCATGAGCGGTTTTGAAGCCTTCTGCGAAATCCGCCGCCGTTATCCCAACAGCGACAATGTGCCGGTCTTCTTCTTCTCGGCCCACTATGATGCCGATACCCGCGCACAGGCCGACGCGCTGGGGGCTGCTGATTTCATCAGCAAGGATGCCAGCCCGAAAGTCGTTCTCGAACAGCTCAACCGGGTTCTGGGCAATTCCATGAGCGCCTGCTAAGCGCTTAAATCATGATATTGCAATGATCAACGCTCTGCCTTGGCAGGGCGTTTTTTTATATCTGCCAGGCTGGTCTTGCTTGCCTTCATTCCCATATTTCGGGCATAGCATGATCGGGGTTTATACCCCGCTACCACGTCCATCCAGTCCCGGAGCGCCCCGCAATGCCCCATTCTCCAACGCCGCCTGTTGCCAATCCGATTCTCGTTGAAGCCACCCGCGGTGCCATGGTCGAAAGTTTTCACCGTGGCCGGTATGTGGTGATGAAAGCAGATGGCACGGTGATTGATGAGGGCGGCGATATTGATGCGCTGATGTATCCGCGCTCCGCCATCAAGCCGCTTTTGGCGATTCCGCTGATTGAAAGTGGTGCGGCCGATGCCTTTGGTCTTGAGGACAAACACATCGCACTGGCGTGCTCCTCCCATAATGGTGAGGAAGAACATGCCAATACGGTTGCCGCTTGGTTGGAACATGTCGGGCTGTCAGTCGATGCGCTGGAATGCGCAGCCCATTATTCGCTGAGCCTCAATGCCGCAATCAAGCAGGCATCCGATCATGTCAAACTGACCAAGGCGCATAATAACTGCTCGGGCAAGCATGCCGGGTTCCTGTCGACTGCGCAGCATCTTGGCGAAGACCCCGCAGGCTATATTGAAGAGCAGCACCCGGTGCAGCAGCGCCTGATCAAGGTTCTTGAAGACATGGGCGATTGCGATTTGTCATCCAGCCCGCGTGGTATTGATGGCTGCGGCATTCCGGTGATCGGCATGCGCCTGCGCGATCTGGGGCTTGCCATGGCGCGCATGGCCGATCCATCGGAACTTTCCGAAACGCGCATTAATGCCATCAAACGCATTCGCAAGGGCTGCGCCAAAGCGCCGTTTATGGTGGCGGGGACTGGCCGGTTCTGTAGCGCCATCATGGAAGAATGCGGCGAGGACGCCTTGGTCAAGGTCGGGGCAGAGGGCGTTTATTGTGCGGCCTTCCCCAAACAGGGGCTTGGTGTCGCGCTTAAGATTGATGATGGCACCCAGCGCGGGGCAGAGGTTGCGATGGGCGCGATCTTGCGCAAACATGGCGTGATCGACGATGCCCGGGCCGAGGTGCTTAAAAATCATCTGACCCCGGTTCTGACCAACTGGGCGGGCAAATATGCCGGGGACTTGCGCCCGGCCTTCTGATGGCCAATCACCAAACGGGGAACGAATGCAAAGCATTGCGGCCTATATCTTTGCGGCCATTGCCGAAATTGCCGGATGTTTTGCCTTCTGGGCCTGGCTGCGATCGGGGAAATCGATCCTCTGGGTTGTGCCCGGTGTTCTCTCGCTTATTATCTTTGCCTGGCTTCTGACCCGAGTTGAGGCCGATTTTGCCGGGCGGGCCTATGCCGCCTATGGCGGGGTTTATATCACCGCCTCGATCTTCTGGATGTGGGTGGTCGAACGCAGCATGCCAGATCGCTGGGATATCATCGGCTTGCTGGTGTGTCTTCTGGGGGCGGGCATCATCCTGTTTGCCCCGCGCTAGTGTGATCAGGCTTTCTCGGCTTTTTCGTCGGGCTTGTTGCCGGTGCGATCTTCGGCGGGCAGCAGCACATGGAACGTAGTGCCCTTGCCGACCTCTGTTTCAAGCCAGATGCGCCCACCATGACGCACGGTGACGATGTCATGGGTGATCGACAATCCCTGTCCTGTGCCCTTGCCGACTTCCTTGGTGGTAAAGAACGGGTTGAAGACCTTGGACCGGTCTTCCTTGGCAATGCCGGTGCCATTATCGGAAATCGAAATCAAGATGCTGTCATCAAGCGATGTCGTCTTGACCGTGATATGGCCTTCGTCGGGTTTGCGCCCGGCAGCCTGAATGGCCTGGGCGGCATTGACGATCAGGTTGAGGAAGACCTGATTGACCTCGTTGATGTGGCACGGAATATGCGGGATTTCCGGGTCGAACTTTTCGATGATGTCGGCATTGTGTTTCCATTCATTGCGCGAAATCACGATCACGTTTGACAGAACCCGGTTGATGTCGGTGGTGGTTTTCTCTTCCCCGCCAGGATGGGAAAACTCCTTCATCGACAGCACAATGCGCGCCACCTGATTGATACCATCGAGCGACTGCTGGGTGGCATGCGGGATTTCCTCAAGCAGGAATTCCAGATCGGAATCGCGCATTTGTCGGGCGAAATCCTCAAACGTGTTGGGTGGCAGGTGCGCGCGGTTTTTCCAAAGTGTCTGCAATGCCAGCCCCAGCATGCGCGACAGTGACCCATAGCTGTCATTGAGGAACTTCAGATTGTCGCGGATATATTGGCTGGGCGTATTGATCTCATGGGCAATGCCACCTGCCAGATGGCCGATTGCTTCGAGCTTGAGCGCTTCGCGCAGGTCTTCTTCAAGCTTTTTCTGAGCTTCTTCGGCGGTCTTGCGTCGCGTGATGTCCCGGAAAATATACAGATAACTCATTTCCGAGCTGAAATTTGCCGGGCTTACGATGATTTCCATCGGAAAACTGTCGCCATCAAGGCGCTGGGACATGGTTTCCGTATAGTCATACTTCAGAACGCCACTGCTGATATTGATGCAGCGGTTCAGAAGCTTGTGGCGCACGGTCGCCTTGCGATCAATGAACATGACATCGACCGACGTCCCCAATAATTCATCGCCCGTGGCGCGCAGGATTTCAGCAGCCGATTTGTTGAAATCCTGGATCATGCCGGTCGCATCCACGATCAGGATGCCTTCAACAACGCTATCAAGAATGGTCTTGAGCCGCTGTGTGGTTTCCTGTTTGCGACGCTTCTGTTCGGCAAGCAGCGCCATGAAACGCGCACGCACGTCTTCGGGCGCGTCAATTTCCTTGGCGGCGTCGAGCAAATCCGAACCCGATGCGACCTCGGCCGAGCCACTCAGGATTTTGGGTGCTTCGGTATCGTCCTGATCGTGGGTCATTATTTCTCCCCGGGGATCATTTCATTACCCTGCCCACCACGGCGAACACGAATGGGTTCATGGAACTGATGGAGCTCCTGAAACACGCGCAACCGCTGCAGCTGAATTTCCGAAACATAGTTGCCGTGGGTCAAAAGCACATGCCCGTCACGGGTTTCGATATCGGTCAGCAGGAAGTCACCCATGCGCAGGTTCTTAAGGTAAATGTCATGCTGGGTCCCTTTGGGGTAGGCGACCTTGTCATAGGACGGGTCTTCCTTGGCCAGCAGGGCTTCGATCTTATCAAGCAGGTCCGGGTCATAGCGCTTTGCCTGATGGCGCAGCTCGTCAAAATGCTGTTTCACCACAAGATCGCTCTCCACGATCTTGCCAAGGTCATTGAAAACCCGAAGCACACGCGCACCCAACGGAATATCCGTCCCCACCGGGCCCTCGGCCGGGAAGCCCGATCCGTCAAAGTTCCGGTTTTGCAGATAGACAATGCCGGCAACCTGTTCCAGACGCGGAATATTGGAAATCAGTTTTTGCGCCACTTCGGGCGTACGACGGACCACGTCGCGTTCAAGCGGCTGCAGCGGCTTTTCCTCGCCAAGCCGCGCAAGGATTTCCGGCGGCAGGGAAACATACCCGATGGGTGCCAGAAGCGCCGCCAGACCCAGTTCCCACGGGTGGGGATAGCCGATCGATTTTGCAATGGTATCGCACCAGATTTTGGCGCGCATGGCCTTGCCAAAGATCGCCGGATTAAGCTGTGCGAGAACCTCTGTCAGGACCTTAACACTGCCCGCCAAGGTCTGCTCGATCAGGGCCTTTTCGGCGGTGATCAACTGATACTGGCGCAAGCCGGCCTTCACACCGGCAATCAGGTCTTCGTCTTCGCAGGGCTTGTTGAAAAACCGGAATATGTGCCCGTGATTGATCGCCTCGACCGCGGTATGCTGATCGGCATTACCGGTCAGCATCATATTGACGGTATCGGGGTTGAGTTTGGCGACCTCGGCCAGGAGCTGTACGCCATCCATTTCGGGCATGCGCATATCGGCGACACAGACGGCATATTTCTGGCCACCCTTGATTTTTTCAAGGGCCTGCACCGGGCCAACAGCAGTGTCGAATTCGAACTTGCCACGCAATTTGCGCTTAAGCCCCATCAGCAGGTTTTCATCGTCATCAACAAAGAGCACGGGGGGATTCTGTGTCATCATCTCTCTCCCTTACTTGTCCAACTCGCGGTATTTCTGTTCCACCAGCCGGGCGGTTTCACGCCAGACGGGCAGGCGGTCGCGTTTGCCCAACCGGTCAAGATATTCCAGATCAATCCGGCTTTCGGGCGCTGTACCGGTGCGCTGTTCAATCGCGACTTCACGGGCGAGATGCTGCGCAACATAAATCGCACTCAGCGCGTTCATTTCGCTATGTGGGGTGTCTTGTGGCCGATGGTGATAGGCAACCGTTTGCACCATCGCACTGGGAAAACCCCAAAGCCCCAAAAGATACGCCCCGATTTCCGGATGGGCCGCACCAAACTGGTCGCGCTCGGCAACATAGATCGGGATGTCTTCGGTCTCGACCCGTTTGACGACCTCGGCCATTTCATTGGCGCGAAATGCATACAGGATCAGGCTTCCGGTGTGGCTCAGCATACCGATGGCGGGCATCACACTGATGACTTCCTTGGGCAGCTTTTCTTGCTCGGCGATCAAGGTCGCAACCACGCCAAGCTGCTGGCTGCGCTGGCAAAGCTGCATCATCCGGTCGACTGCGGGCTTGGGGCCATCAAAACTGCGAAACAGGCCGTTAAACAGCGCCAGCGCCTTGAGCGTATCAACGCCAATCATGCGAATGGCCTGCGAGATCGAGGTGATTTTCTGACTGATGGCGAAATAGGCCGAGTTGGTCAGTTTCAAAATCTCGGCAGTCAGCGCGATATCGGATGCAACAATGCTGGTCAGCTGCTCGTTGCTGACCAGCGGGTTTTCCAGCGCTTTGACAAGATTGGTATAGGTATCAGGCGGGGAAGCAAGCGCATCAATCCCGCCAACCAGTGCACGCAGTTCCGGCTTGGTCAGCAGGTTGCGCAGATCAAGCGCGTTTTCGATGGTTTCAATCAGCATCTGATCATCGCACGGTTTGGCCAGATACTGATGCGCCGGGCCAACTGTGCGCAAAATCGCCTCTTCCTCGGCAAAGCCTGACAGGATAATGCGTGCGGTATGCGGGTGTTTTTCCTGCATGATGGTCAAAAGGCCCGCACCATCCGTTCCGGGCATGCGCATATCGGAAATGACAACATCCGGGTCGATCTCGTCTGCCTTGGTCAGCGCACTTTCCGCATCATGGGCAAAATGCACCTGCCATCCGGGGCGGGTTGATCGCACCCGGCGGCGCAAACCATCCAGAATGTTTTTGTCATCATCGACAAAAAGGATGACGCTCATTTTCACCTCATGCGTGTGTTCCATGCTTCATACATGGGGCCTGCAGAGGGTCTTTGATAGTCCGCATATGTGGAGGGTAATGACCTTTTTGCCGCTTTTCTCTAGTTGCGGGGCAAAAGGATGCGTGAGCTTAGCTGTTGGTCAGCTCCCGGTACTTGTCCGATACAACTGCTGCGATGTTGGCCCATTCTTCCAGATGGCTTTCCTTGCCAATGCGCGCGAGATAGTCCGTATCAATGCTGCTTTGAACCACCTGTCCCGCATCGCGGACGGCAATTTCGCGGGTCAGATGCTGCGCAACATAGATCGCCGTCAGGGCGGTCATTTCCTGATGCGGAAGATCCATTGGCCGGTGGTGATAGGCAACCGCCTGAATAACCGGGGCCGGGAAGCCCCACAAGCCCAGCAAATAGGCACCGATTTCGGCATGGCCGGCGCCGAATTGTTCGGTTTCGGCCTGGTCTATTGAAATGCCTTCCTTTTCGACCCGGGTGACAACCGCCTGCATCTCATCGGCCCGGTTGGTGTAAAGGATCAATGAGCCAATGTGGCTTAGCATCCCGATCGACGGAACGGCGTGGCAAATCTCGCGCGGCAGGCGTTCATATTCGGCAATCAGGGCGGCCGTTACCCCGATCTGCTGGGAACGATGACACAGGCGCTTAAGGTTCGCGGCCTGACTGGCCGGGCCTTCAAAGCCACGATAAAGCCCGACAAACAGGGCAAGCGCCTTGAGCGTTTCCATGCCCAGCATGCGCACGGCATGCGCCACCGATGAAACATTTTGCGTGACGGCAAAATAGGATGAATTGGTCAGCTTGAGCACCTCGGTCGTGAGCGCAATGTCGGATTCGACAATTTTGCTGATCGTCTCAAGCGAGTAATTGGGATCAGAAAAGGCTGTTTCGAGGCGCATGTACGTGTCTGGCGGGGAAGCGAGACTTTTGGAATCCGCGACAAGCGTGCGCAGCTCGGGACTGCGCAACAACTGCCGCAGGCCAAGGGCGTTCTCGATGCTTTCAATCAGGGTGTCGTTGTCGCACGGCTTGCTCAGAAACTGGTGCGCCGGGCCGATGGTGCGCAAATAGGATGCGTTGTCCGCATGACCGGTCAGAATGATCCGCACCGCATCGGGATGGGATTTTTGCAATGTTTCAAGAAGGGTCACCCCGTCCATGCCGGGCATCTGGATGTCCGAAACGATGACATCGAAATCATGGTTTTCGGCAAGCTCAAGGGCCTCGACCCCGCTATTGGCAAAATGCATGTTCCATTGCGGTCGTGCACTGCACAGGCGTCGGCGAAAGCCGTTCAGGATGTTGGCATCATCATCGACAAATAAAATATGGTGCATTGGACCGGTTTCTTTTCAAACACATTTTGCAGATGGGACCCCTTGGCTTCCAGAACAAGACCATCGGACAAAGGCCATAATAACAAACGACTCGACATAAGGGTGGACCACATTTTGACAGATTTTCTGGTCCGGATCGGTGTCTGTGATCATTATGTGCAAATAACCTGTGTAAAAACCATACAACGGTATAAGTCGTGAGGCTTCATATACTTAACTGTTCGTGATTTTTGGGCCGATTGTCATATTTTGTCAGAATGTAGCGTGCAAAACCTCGGTACAATTTTAACGATTTCAAGAATGACGCGCATACAAGCCGTTCAAGATCGACCGGGGATACGATCATCTAAATGACAACGCGCACGGAACTGGTCGATGCCATCAAGAAGCATCAGCTCTATGTGATGAAGCAGCCTGGCGGGAAGCGATTGCATTTGCGCAATGGCAACCTGTCGCGCATCAAGATGAGCAATATCAGTCTCGAAGATGCGGTGCTTCCAGGTGCCAACTTCATTCAGGCTGCAATCCGCGACGTCAAATTCGATTTCTGTGATCTGTTTGGAACCAACTTTGTCGAGGCCGACCTTGAAGGGTCGAGCTTCATGCGGGCCGATTTGCGCGGGGCCAATATGGCGCGCGCGAAACTTCGCAATGCCAACCTCAAGGGGGCTGATCTTCGCTCCGGCGTGATGGTGATTGTTGATTCCGGACGCGAAAAAAAGGTCAAGCGCAACACGGATCTGACCAATGCCGACCTGCAAGGGTCGATGATGTCAGGCGCCAATCTGGCAGAAAGCAATATGTCCGGCGCCCGGCTTGCCGATGCCGATCTCAGTGACGCCAACATGTTTGCCGTCAACCTTGCGGGGGCGGATCTTTCGGGCTGTAACCTTTCGGGGGCAAAGCTTAAAAACGCCAACCTCAAGGGGGCCAGGCTCAAGGATACCCTGTTGCTGGGAACCGATCTTTCGGGTGCCAATCTGCGCAATGTCGATCTGTCCAATGTCGATCTGTCACAGGCCAATACATCCAATTCGATTGGCAGCAAGTCGGCGACACCCATGCCCGAAGACATCCGTATTCTTCTGAACGCTCATACCGAATGGCTGACCAGTGGCGGGGCGGCCGGGGGGCGGCTGGATGTCACGGGGCGTGATCTGACCGAGCTTGATTTTACCGGCTTTGACCTCTCGGCGGCCTGCTTTGATGATTGCATTCTGCGCGGTGTGCTTCTGGTCGATACCATTCTGGTGATGGCATCAATGCGGAACGCGGATCTGACCCGTGCCCGGCTGAGCGGATCGATCATGAACGGTGTCAGAATGTCATTCGCCAATTGCTCCAAGGCTGTGCTGCAGGGGGTCAAGTTTGGCGGTGTCGAACAACGGGATGTCAAAGGCCAGAAAACCGGTGAAGTCTGGCGGGCCGATCTGCAATCGACCGACTTTTCCAATGCTGATCTTCGCAATTCTGTTTTCGACGAACCCCGGATGAAAGAAGCCAAACTGTGCAAGGCCAACATCGCCGGCGCTGCCTTCGGGGATACCGATCTTTCGGAAGTCGATCTTGTAGGCGCCAATACCGGGTCGATTCTGACCGGGACTATCCCCGAAAAGGTC
>NZ_JBSWWO010000006.1:0-73113 GCF_056160125.1 Thalassospira sp. ABD4_177
AGATCTAAATTCTTCTGGGGTTGGCTGCAGACATCGCATGTTTAAGCTGCTGATCTGACACATGCGTATAAATTTCAGTGGTTGAAATGCTTGCATGTCCCAGCAGTTTCTGAACGAACCGAATATCAACACCACGTTCAAGCAAGCGTGTTGCAGCAGTATGGCGGAACATATGCGGGGTGATCTTCCGGCTTAGCTCAAGTTCGTCGACGAACTGATGAAGTTTTTTCCGGATATATTCTGGCGTGGTGGAAGTTCCCGCTGGTGAAAACAGTAACTTGTTGACCAAGATGTTATGTTGACGCCGTAAATTCAGATAGCTTTCGAGCTGCTGCAGCAAGTCGCTATCTACAACAAACACACTTCTCTCTCGATTACCTTTGCCGCGTATGCGAATAATTCCGCCAGAAAGATCAATATCTTCAATTCGAATATTGCAAAGCTCGCCCACACGCACGCCAGTTGCCAGCAATAGCTCCAAGGCTAACGCAAAGGTTGCGAGCTCAACTTCATCATGTTTTCCGCTGCGAAGATTACTTTCTTCAAAAATAGCACGTAATTCATCCACTGTGAGATTCCGCGGAAGCCGTCGCGGCAACCGTACCAAGCCATGCAGTTTATGAAACGGGTTATTTTCCAGTCGGCCCTCATCTTCCAGCCAACGAAACATTGCCCGTAAGCAGGCAATCCGACGCTTGATGCTTGCGGCCGAGAGCTTGCGCAACCGCATATCCTCTAACCAAGCAAGAACAGCGGCCTTCTCAAACAGGTTATCGACTATCTCCCGCTCTGACCAAGATCGAAAATCCTTGAGGTCTTGGCGGTAGGCGCGCTGCGTTCTCTCTGAAAGCTCCTTAAGCCGACAATGAGCAAGATACTCTTTTATAACTATTTGTAGTTCCATAACATTCTCCCAATCTCCAAGACCGTGGAAAATGCAACAGAATGTTTAACAATCCTCGACCAGCGCCCTCACTCTGTGCCGATTGCGAGGGTGAATTAACCTCCCGGTATTCTTTTTGGGGGAAACTGAACCCAAAGGGCCTACCCTTAAGAAAAATGACTTAGAGTGCCTGATATGCAAATACGCCAAGGTAACGCTGACGATCTGTCAGACGTGCGTGCGCTTTCCGAACGCGCGACAGAAGCCTACTGTCTTGTTGAAGAACTGGACGAGACAACCACTTCACTTGCGCGCAACCTGACCGATGCGGCCCTCGATGCGTTCTCCGCCGGTATTGGCTCAGACAATCATTCTGTCTATGTCGCGGCCCATGATGATGTGCTTCTGGGCTATGTCATTGCCATCCACGATGCCCCTGAAATCCGCTGGATCGTTGTTGATCCGACAGCACAAGGCAGTGGCGCGGGCAAGGCGTTGATGATTGCAGCCCTTGATGCGCTGGCCGAACGCGGAGTTCGCAGCAATGTGCGCCTGACCGTCCCGGTGACCAATGAACGCGCCAAGGCGTTTTACCGCAAATTCGGCTTCATGGTGACCGGCCCGGTCAATGACCATCAGGTTCCCATGCTGGAAATGCAGCGCGCGGCTTGACAAATGCGCGTAATCGGACAACTTTGCGTCCGAACCTTAATCGGAGATTTCATGTCAGAGTCCCGGCACAGCCGCTGATCGCGGTTTGACAGCCCAGAGTCTTTCAAAGCCAGACCGCTGATCAGCAGATCGGACCGCCTGCCCGACCTTAAATCGGGTGCGCGTGACCGGTACTGTTGTGCCCGTCCCGATCGGAAACCGTTTTACCAACTGGTTTTCGGACTTTGACCGATGAATATTTCAAAAAATGAACAGCGCGTGCTGCATGCACTCGCACAAGGCGGCCTGATCAAAGTGATCAAGGACGACAAAAACCATGTTCTTGAAGCCGATTACATCACCCGCGACGGATGGTTTCTGACCGCATGTACGCTTGATGTCTTCAAGAAATTGCGCAAACGCCGCCTGATCCGCTCACAAGGGGGTGCACCCTACCGCATCACCCGTGACGGGTTGCTGGCAGTACGCGCAGAACTGTGTCAACGCTAACAGCAAAGCCCGGCTGCATTGGCAGCCGGGCTTTGTCCGCTTTATCCGAATTGGCCGTTGCTGCTATTGCGCGGCCTTCTCTCCCGCAATCGCCTTTGCCCGCTTGTAGGGCCCGACCGGGATTTCCTTGGGTGCGAAGGTTTCCGGGGATGCGCGTTCCCAACGTGAATGCCATTCATGCAGTTCCGGCGTTTCGGTCTCTGCAAGAAGGAAGCCTTCGGGAAGGTACGGATAGGCTTCGTTGCCATCGACGAATTCGTTGTCTTTCTGGCGCACCATGAAGTGATAGGGCATAAAGTTGCGCGGGTCGGTCAGACCGGCTGCGCCGGTGATTTCGGCCAGGGCATGCATGGTGTTGCTGTGGAAGCGCGCGACACGTTCGCTTTTATCGCCCGGATCAAGGGCGCGTTGGCGGATTTTATCCTGTGTCGCGATCCCGACCGGGCAGCAGTTGGTATGGCAGCTTTGCGCCTGAATACAGCCGAGCGCAAACATGAAACCACGGGCCGCATTCACCCAGTCCGCCCCAAGCGCCAGTGTCCGGGCGATATCGAAGGCCGAGACGATCTTGCCGGCCGCCCCGATCTTGATCTGATCGCGCAAACCGGCCCCGCGCAGCGCATTATGGACGAATGTCAGGCCTTCTTGCATCGGCATGCCGACATGGTTGGCAAACTCGACCGGGGCGGCACCGGTGCCGCCTTCCTTGCCATCGACCACGACAAAGTCCGGGGTGATGCCGGTCTTAAGCATCGCCTTGATGATCGACATGAATTCGCGACGATGGCCAATGCACAGCTTGAACCCGACCGGTTTGCCACCGGAAAGATCCCGCAAGCGACCGATGAATTCCATCAGGCCAACCGGGGTCGAAAACACGCTATGGGCGGCGGGCGAGACACAATCCTGTCCCATCGGAATACCGCGGGCCTCGGCGATTTCCGGGGTGATTTTGGCTGCGGGCAACATGCCGCCATGGCCCGGTTTCGCGCCCTGGCTGAGTTTAACCTCGATCATTTTGACCTGCGGGTCAGCGGCCGTTTGCGCAAACTTTTCCTCGGAAAATGTGCCGTCTTCGTTGCGGGCACCGAAATAGCCAGACGCCACCTGATAAATCAGATCCCCGCCACCTTCGCGGTGATAGCGTGAAATGCTGCCTTCGCCGGTATCATGGGCAAAACCGCCCTTTTTGGCCCCCTTGTTCAGTGCCAGGATCGCATTGCCCGACAGCGCGCCAAAGCTCATGGCCGAAATGTTATAGAGGCTGCAATCATAGGGCTGCTTGCAATTCGGTCCCCCGACACGCACCCGAAAGTTGGTATCGGTGATGTGCTTGGGCGCGACAGAATGCGTGATCCATGAATAGCCGGATTTATAGACTTCCTCGATCGTGCCGAACGGGCGTTTGTCCTCCACGCCCTTGGCGCGCTGATAGACAAGACCGCGTGCCTGACGGCTGAACGGGATTTCGTCCTGATCACTTTCAAGCAGGTATTGGCGGATTTCCGGACGGAAGCTTTCGAGGATGAAGCGGATATGCGCGCTTATGGGATAGTTGCGCAGGATCGAGTGCTTGTTCTGATAGAGGTCATGAAGACCGACCAGCACCAGCAATCCGAATATGATGGCGGGCACCCAGAACCAGCGATCAACGGCAAGGCCCAAAATCACAGAGGCCAATGCCAAAACCACAACAGCGGTGATCACAAAATAGCGCTGGTTCAATATGAAGAATTTCACGGTGCTCTCTTCCTGTCCTGTTCAGGCCAATCTGATCCGCCGAAACACCGCCTGTGCGGGCAGGCATCTGGTATTTCGCATCCAAGATAGCAGCAACATCCATGATCATCGTTGATTTGACCACGGGCCTCAATGGCAATGTCGTTGATTTTTAATGAATCCCCATCCTGAGTGCATGTAGGGACGATGTTGCCAACATCAAGAAAAAGCCGCCTTGCAACAGGGAGCAAGGCGGCTTTGGGGACCGGAAACATCAGGTGTTTAAGGGGGGAACACATTCCCGGCCCGGGACATCTGGTTGGGTAGGCGATCAGGCCTTGCCGTAACCGCCACCGCCCGGGGTTTCGATGACAAAGACATCGCCTGGATGCATTTCCGCACCATCGGTGCCCTTGAGCTCGATCACGGTACCGTCGATACGTTCGATGGCATTGCGGCCAAGCTGACCGGGTTCCCCACCCTGGCATGCCTGAACCGGCACACGACGGTGGTTGGACAGGATCGATGCGGTCATGTCTTCAAGGAAACGCACACGACGGATCGCACCATCGCCGCCTTTGTGGTTGCCAGCACCACCGGAACCCTTACGGATTTCAAAGCTTTCAAGCAGGACCGGGAAGCGCCATTCAAGGACTTCCGGATCGGTCAGGCGCGAGTTGGTCATGTGCGAATGAACAGCTGCCGTACCATCGAAGTCGGGACCGGCACCGGTACCGCCACAGATGGTTTCGTAATACTGGTGCGTATCATTGCCCCAGGTGAAGTTGTTCATCGTACCCTGACCACCCGAAAGCACACCAAGGGCGGCATAAAGCGTATCGGTCACATGCATGCTGGTTTCAACGTTACCAGCAACAACGGCAGCCGGATAACGCGGATTGAGCATCGATCCTTCGGGCACGATCAGGTTGACCGGCTTCAGGCACCCGGCATTGAGCGGAATGTCATCATCAACAAGGGTTCTGAAGACATACAGCACAGCCGCACGGGTTACCGCAGACGGGGCGTTGAAGTTGTTATCAAGCTGATCGGACGTGCCGGTGAAATCGACCGTTGCCGAACGGGTTGCCTTATCAATGGTGACCTTGACGCGGACGACCGCACCATTGTCCATCTCATAGGCGTATTCACCGTCTTTCAGCACATCGATCACACGACGCACGCTTTCTTCGGCGTTGTCCTGAACGTGCTGCATATAGGCATGCACCACATCAAGACCGAAATGGTCGACCATCTTGCGCAGTTCCTGCACACCCTTTTCGTTGGCCGCGATCTGCGCACGCAGATCAGCGATGTTCTGATAGGGGTTACGGGCAGGATATTTCGCACCTTCGAGAAGGTCAGTCAGACCTTTTTCGTCAAACGCCCCCTGATCAACCAGTTTGAAGTTGTTGATCAGAACGCCTTCTTCTTCAAGAACACGCGAATTCGGCGCCATGGAGCCCGGGGTAATGCCACCAACATCGGCATGGTGACCACGCGATGCGACATAGAACAACACTTCCTTGCCATCATCCCCAAAGACCGGCGTGATCAGGGTGATGTCCGGCAGGTGCGTGCCGCCGTTATACGGGTCATTGAGCATGTAAACATCGCCCGGCTTCATTTTCCCGGCGTTGTTATTGATCACGGCCTGAACCGACTCACCCATCGAACCAAGGTGGACAGGCATGTGCGGGGCGTTGGCGATCAGAAGACCTTCCTGATCGAATACAGCACATGAGAAGTCCAGACGTTCCTTGATGTTGACCGAGTATGAGGTGTTGGCGAGCGTTACACCCATCTGTTCGGCAATGTTCATGAACAGGTTGTTGAACACTTCCAGCATCACCGGATCGGCCTGGGTTCCGATCGCCTCGGTCCGTTTCATCGGCACAACACGATTGAGGATCAGGTGATCAAGACCATTGACCTTGGCTTCCCAGCCCGGATCAATCACGGTGGTGCCGACCGGCTCCACGATCACGGCTGGACCACGAACGGTCGCACCCGGTTTCAGGTTTTCACGCTTGTAGAACGGGGTCTGTTCGGTTTTGCCGTCAAACACAACCGGACGGGTTGCCAGCGGTTTGAGCATAACTTCTGCGCCGTCCAGCTCGGCAGTTGCAGCCGGCAGGCTTTGGGTTTCGCCAATGGCTTCGACCGCGACGGCTTCAACAACCAGCGGCTTCTCGCTCATGACAAAGCCGTAACGCTGTTTGTGCTGCTCTTCGAACTGGGCCTTGATGGCATCGACATCGCCGAAATCAACGATCAGCGGGGTGTCGGTACCGTCATAGCGCAGGTGCAGACGTTTCAGCAGGCGAATCTTGTCATCGCCAATGCCCTGCTCTTTGAGTTCCGCCAGGGCGTCAACCGCCAGAACATCAAGCTGCTTATCAAGATCAGCAAGCCCACTGGCGGCAAGTTGACCTTCGACCGCCTGTTCACGCATCGCACGGATGTCGGCCAAGCCCATGCCATAGGCCGACAGAACACCGGCGAACGGATGGACAAAGACCTTGGTCATGCCAAGCGTGTCGGCAACCTGACAGGCATGCTGACCACCGGCACCGCCGAAGCACTGCAGGATATAGTCGCTGACATCATAGCCGCGCTGTACCGAGATCTGCTTGATCGCGTTTGCCATGTTTTCAACGGCGATGCGCAGGAAGCCTTCGGCGACTTCTTCGGGTGTGCGGATCTGGCCGGTGTTCTTTTCGATATCGGCCGCCATGTCCTCGAAGCCCTTGCGGACGGCTTCGGCATTGAGCGGTTCGTCGCCTTCGGGACCAAAGACATGCGGGAAGAAGTCCGGCTGAACCTTGCCCAGCATGACGTTGATATCGGTCACCGCCAGCGGACCGCCACGGCGATAGGCCGCCGGGCCCGGGTTTGCACCGGCACTGTCCGGACCCACGCGGAAACGCGCCCCGTCAAAATGCAGGATCGACCCGCCACCGGCCGCAACCGTGTGGATTTTCATCATCGGCGCCCGCATGCGCACACCGGCAACCTGGGTTTCGAAATCGCGTTCGTATTCGCCGTCATAGTGCGAAACGTCGGTCGAAGTACCGCCCATATCAAAACCGATGACCTGTTTATAGCCATCCATTTCAGCGGTCCGCACCATACCGACAACGCCGCCCGCCGGACCGGACAGGATTGCGTCCTTGCCCTGGAACTTGGCGGCATCCGTCAGACCACCATTGGACTGCATGAACATCAGTTTCACGCCGCCCAACTCACCGGCAACCTGTTCGACATAGCGACGCAGGATCGGCGACAGATAGGCATCGACAACAGTGGTGTCGCCACGCGAAACCAGCTTCATCAGCGGGCTGACCTGGTGGCTCGTCGACACCTGGGTAAAGCCGATGTCACGTGCAACCTTTTCGGCCGCCAGCTCATGGGCCGTATAGCGATAACCATGCATGAAGACGATGGCACAGGCGCGAATGCCACTGTCGTACACCTTTTGAAGGTCCGTGCGCAGCGCATCAAGGTCCATAGCTTCGAGCTCGTTACCCTGTGCGTTAAAGCGGCCCTCAGTCTCGATCACGGTTTCATAAAGCGTTTCGGGCAGAATGATGTTGCGATCAAACAGACGCGGGCGGTTCTGATAGGCCAGACGCAGCGCATCGCGGAACCCCTTGGTGGTGACCAGAACAGTACGGTCGCCTTTACGCTCCAGCAGGGCGTTGGTTGCGACCGTGGTGCCCATTTTTACGGCTTCGATCTTTTCGGCCGGGATCTTTTCCCCGTCGGCAACCTCAAGCAGCTCGCGGATGCCCTGAATGGCGGCGTCCTTATAGCGTTCGGGGTTTTCCGACAGCAGCTTGTGGGTGACAAGCGCACCATTGGGTTTGCGGGCAACGATATCGGTAAAGGTGCCGCCGCGATCAATCCAGAACTGCCATTTCGGCTGTCCGGTCGTCTGCGAGGTGGGCGAATTTTGGTCGAGCGGTGCCATGATGCGCACTCCTTAAGGCATCTGTAGTCAGAAAATTCGAATATTTAAGTCAGTTCAGTCGATCGCCGTTAGCCACTCATTTGCGTTGGCAGCCAGGTCACGATCCCCGGGAAGACGGTGATCATCAGGGCGGCAAACAACAGCAAGAAGAAAAATGGCAAGGCAGCAACTGCAATCTTGAACAGGTTCTTGCCTGTCAGGCCTTGCAGCACGAAAAGGTTAAAGCCGACCGGTGGCGTGATCTGTGACATTTCGACCACCAGCACCACATAGATGCCAAACCACAGAAGGTCGATGCCCGCGGCCTGCACCATCGGCAGGATCACCGAGGTGGTCAGAACCACCACCGAAATCCCGTCAAGGAAACAGCCAAGGACGATAAAGAACACGGTCAGTGCCGCCAGCAGCGCATAGGGTGAAAGCTCCATCTGCGCGATCCAGGCCGCCAGTTCACGCGGAACACCGGTAAAGCCCATGGCAACTGTCAGGACCGCCGCCCCTGCAAGGATAAAGCAGATCATGCAGGATGTGCGGGTGGCCCCCATGATACCATCAAGCAGGCTTTCCTTGGAAAGCGAACCGCTAAGGGCAGAAAGGATCAGCGCACCAACCACACCAAATGCCGCGGCCTCGGTCGGGGTGGCAACCCCGCCATAGATCGAGCCAATCACAGCCGCAATCAGAAGGATGACCGGGATCAGACGACCCGATGCACGGATTTTCTCGGCAAAGGGAATGCTGGGCTCGGCGGCCGGCATCTTGTCCTTGTTGATCGTGGCCCAGATGCCAACGAAGCTCATGAACATGACGATCAGCATAGCACCGGGAATGACGCCGGCGATGAAAAGACGGGCGATGGAAAGCTCGGCCGAGACACCATAAACAATCAGGATGATCGATGGCGGGATCAAAAGACCCAGCGTACCGGAACCGGCAAGCGTGCCAAGGATCAGGCTGTCCGCATAGCCCTGTTTACGAAGTTCGGGGATCGACATGCGCCCGATTGTCGCAGCCGTTGCTGCCGACGAACCAGAGACCGCAGCAAAGATACCGCATCCCAGAATGTTCACATGCAGCAACCGGCCGGGAAGCTTGTTCAGCCATGGGGCAAGCCCGGTGAACATGTCTTCCGAAAGGCGGGACCGAAACAGGATTTCACCCATCCAGATAAACAGCGGCAACGGTGCCAACGACCAGGTCGCCAGGCTTGACCATGCCGTGGTGGCGATGATCGGACCGGTCTGACCACTGGTGAAAACATCAATGGCAAAAACGCCAATGGCAAAAAGTGCAAGTGCAACCCACAGACCAGCGCCCAGAAATAGGAACAGCAGGCCCATCAGGATTAAACCGATTTGAAGTACGTCCATGACCGCCCCCTACTCGTTCAGTTCGTTTGCTTCGCCGCTGACGAAAGCGGGTTCACGGCCAGCCAGAAGATCAACAAATGCTTCAAGCAGGGCGATGGTAAAGACGACAAGTCCGAACGCCATGGCGGTTTGCGGGATCCACAGCGGGAAGGCCAGAACGCCCGGCGACGTATCGCCATACGAAAAGCTTTCCTGGGCCAGAACGGCCATCCACCAGGCAAAGTAACCGGCAAGATAGATCGCAGCCACAAGGGTGACCGCCTCAACAACGCGCTTCACACGGCCTTTAAGGTGCGAAAGAACGATCATGACCCGGATATGGGTACCTGCACGCAGTGCCGGACCAAGGGCGAGGAACGTACCAGCCGCAAGCGAGAACCCGGCCAGTTCATTGGCGTCGTGAACCGCGATCCCGACAAGGCGTCCCAAGGACTGTGCCAGGATCAGCAGCGCGATGATGACCAGGAATGCGGCCGCCAACACGGCACTGAATTTGAATAAATAATCTAGCAGTCTGCGCACAGCAGTCCCCCTTTCCGCCAACGATTATCCCCAAAGCGATTTATCGCACGAACGGACAGTAACATTAAAATGTGCGGATTGTCCGGGACCGAACGGAGGACGACAACCGCCCGGTCCCGGCAACAGGCAAGAACCGGTTATCAGTTCTTGAACGCGTCGATGATGGCCTGGCCTTCATCGCCGGTTTTTTCCAGCCAACCAGCGACCATTTTGTCACCAGCTTCTGCCAGACCGTCTTTGAGTTCTGCACTCGGTGCAGCAACGTTCATGCCGTTTTCAGCCAGGATTTCTTTCTTGGCTTCGGCTTCTGCCATGCTCATTTCCCAACCGCGGGTCTCTGCTTTGGCAGCAGCGTCAAGAACAGCAGCCTGAACGTCAGCCGACAGGCCGTCGAATGCGGCTTCGCTTACGACAACCATGTTTTTCGGAAGCCATGCCTGAACGTCATAGAAGTTCGAAACAAAATCCCATGCCTTGGAGTTCGCACCGGTCGACGGCGAGGTGATCATCGCTTCGACAATACCGGTGGCAAAGGCGGTCGGGATTTCCGGAACTTCAACCTGGGTCGCAACCATGCCGGTCAGCGACGCCAGTTCGGACGTGGTGGCGTTATAGGCACGGAATTTAACACCTTCGAGGTCGGCAACGGTGCTGACTTCGTTTGCGGTGTAAAGACCCTGTGCCGGCCACGGAACAGCGTACAGAACTTTAAGGCCGTCTTCGGCCAGGGCTTCTTCGATGCCCGGGCGCGAAACTTCCCAAAGTTTCTTGGCATCTTCATAAGAGGTCGCCAGGAACGGGATCGCGTCAACGGTGTAGATCGGGTTTTCGTTGGCGAGCAGCGAAATCAGGGTTTCGCCGATCGGGATCAGGCCGCGCTGGACCGAACGTTTGATGTCAGCATGCTTGAACAGCGAACCACCGGAATGAACGGTGATGTTCAGTTCGCCGCCGGATGCTTCGTTCACGTCCTTGGCAAATTCAATGATGTTCTGGGTGTGGAACGTCGCGTCCGGATACGGCGTTGCCATGTCCCAGGTTTCTTCAGCCGATGCAAAACCGGCCGACATGGTGATTGCCGCAACTGCGACAGTTGAAAGTGCTTTTTTCAACATTATTCAAGTCTCCCTGTGTGTGATGCAAGCCGATACACGGTTTGGTGTATCGAGACTCCAAAGTAGCCTCCCGACACATTGATCACATTTTGCCGATAAATTGTCAATGTTGTTTCATAACTACCATGCAAAAACTGCAACCCGGAAAGCGCCCTGCGAAATTTCAGATCTGCGTCAATCCATTGTCACGCAATAGAAAACGGGCGACAGTCCGTCTGAACTGCCGCCCGTAAATTTTTTAGGATCAGAACAAGGAAAAGGTGCAATTCCCCACCGAGACGAGGTCAGATCGAGCTCGCCGCTCTGGATGCCTGATCATAAACGCCGGAAATTGCCCGCAGGGTTTTCGCGACATCTCCAACTTCCTCTGCATTCACGCCCAGACGCTGGAAGGTTTCAACAAGGCAGTCTTCGCGGACCTGGCGATATTTCTCGCACATGTCGCGGCCTTCGGCGGTTGTTGCGTAATGCACTTCCTTGCCGCGCTTGACCCCGTCGACCAGACCAAGCTTGCGAAGCTTTTTAAGGGAATAGTTCACAAGGTGGCTGTCTTCGACATTCAGCACAAAACAGACTTCAGACAGGCTTTTTTCCCGTTCACGCGAATTGACGTTGTGCAGAACCAGAATATCAAGCACCGAGACATCGGGCATGCCAGCCGCCCGCATACAGCGCACCATCCAGCGGTTGAACGCGTTGCCCGACAGGATCAGGGCGAATTCAAGTTCCGACAGCTCGGCGGCGCGTTCCGAGACAAGATGTGACGAGGAGACAATGCGTGTTTTATCAGCCATCCGACGTTCCCTGTTGTCCGATATGACGGGGTGTTACAGCTATTTAGAGTGAGATCGCTGCAAGTTTGTCGGCATTTTATCGCGATAAAGGCGACAGGGTAAAGCCCCTGCCGCCTTATACTTATCGACAATTCGCTGTTAAAGTGTGCGCATCCGTTCCAGGAAGCCATCAATCTGGGATCGAAGATCACCACTTTGCTGACCAAGATTGTTGGCCGATGCATTGACGTCGCCCGCGGCCTGATTGGTTTCGTTCACCGCCGCAGACACCCCTTGCATCGCGGCCGATATTTCCTCGGTCCCGGAAGCCGCCTGTTCGACATTTTGCGATATCTCGGCTGTGGCAACGGTTTGCTCTTCGACCGCAGCCGCAACGGCAGAGGCCCGTTCGCTGATGTCTGAGATCATTTTGACAATCTCGTCGATGGCATCGACCGCAAGGCTTGTGGCCTGCTGGATATCGTTGATCTGGGTTGTGATATCCTCGGTCGCCTTGCCGGTCTGATTGGCAAGGTTTTTCACCTCGCTTGCCACCACCGCAAACCCTTTGCCGGCATCCCCGGCACGGGCAGCCTCGATGGTTGCATTGAGTGCCAGAAGGTTGGTCTGTTCGGCAATATCGCTGATCAGGCTGATGACTTCGCCAATCTTGATTGCGGAATCATTCAGCCCCTGAATATTGTCATTGGTATTGCGCGCCCGTTCGGTTGCGGACTGCGCCATACTTGACGTTTCCGTAACCTGGCCGGAAATCTCGCTGATCGAGGCCGAAAGTTCGGTTGCTGCGGTTGCAACCAGTTGCACGTTCGAGGATGCCTCTTCTGCGCCAGATGAAACCGCCATCGATTGATTGGTCGCAGTTTCGGCACTGCTGCGCAGAACGTTGGACACCTGATGCAACTGTTCGACAGCTGTTCCGACATCTGCCATGACGGCAACAACCGCCTGATCAAACTCCGCAATATATTTTTCCTGCGTCTCCATGCGTTTGCGGCGTTTTTCGTCTTCGGCCTTCTGGGCCGCTTCAAGTTTGACGCGCTCGATCCCGTTTTCACGGAACACCAGAACGGCACGCCCCATCTCGCCGATTTCATCCGCACGGTTCACTTCGTTGATATTCACATCAAAGTCGTTGTCGGCCAGTCGGGTCATTTTGCCGGTCAGGCCCGAAATCGCCCGGACGATTGCCCGCGACAACAGGAACGAAAGTGCCAACAACGCAGCGATCCCGATCAGATAGATGACAACCGTCACCGTCAGGCTGGTTGCCGCAATCTGTTCTGCCCGCTGTTTTTCCAATGCGGCGATATCCCCGATCATTGCACTGATCTCATCAAGAACCGGTTCGGCCTCCGCATAATAGTCAGACAGGAAGCCCAACTCCGCCTCACGCTGGAGGATCTTTTCCGACAGTGCCTTGAAGTCGGTCACATAGGATTTCATCAGGTCGGTGATTTCCGCCTTTTGATCGGCCGGAATACTTGATGCGGCCAAGGCGGGCCCAAACTCGGAAAGGCGGTCATCAATCCGTCCGACATATTTGGGATCGAGACGGGCGAGAAAATCTTTCTCGTGCCGGCGCATCATCAGCATGATCACGGTCAGATTATCCGCACTGTATTTCTTGAGCGCCTCTTCGACATTATGTACCGACCCGCGCAGGCGCCCCAAAAGCCCTTCTTCCTCGTTCAGGCCAATATCGCGTTGCAACCCGACGACCGTTGCAAACTTCTCTGTGTAGTTGGCAAAGGACGTTTCGATCTGAACCAGCTGATCATCAAAGGCACTCAGGCTTGGTGCTTCTGAAAGCCGTCCAAGGCCGGCGACCACGTCGACAACAACGTCGCCATGTTCGGCGACATATTTCTCGTCCTTGCGCAGCAGGAAATCTTTTTCGCGCCGCCGCGCATTGAGGAAATCACGCGAAATCGCATCCGCAACAAGCTTGTTATCAAGTGCCCTGTCCGCCACAGACTGCGCCGCCTGGCGCTGCTGTTCGGCGACAAATTGCACGGCACCGACCACGACAAAGATCACAAGTGCCACCGCCCCGATCAGCGATATTTGATACAGAAGTTTCATTCGGGAAAGAAAGTTCAATCAAGCCCCCCAGGGGTTCGCCACGTTGATACCAAGCCGTTCGATGTCGCGCATCAGCGCAGATCAAAGTTCAAAACGAAATAAAGACACCCCGTGACCCCGGCCCTTCATGCGGCGGGGTAAAACTGTCGGTAGTGCGAGCCACCCACTCCCTGGATGGCCATCGCGTCCGGCATTGTGCAGTTGACAAGTCGCTTCGCTGTTCTTGTCTGGTGTCTGGTGTCTGGTGTCTGGTGTCTTGTTTTGCTTGTCAGAGTCAGATTTGTTTTCCGGCACAACAAAACAAGGGGAAAAATTACTCTTCCCCCTTGTTCCAATGCGAAATTGTAAACTGTGTTGCGCTTGACGCTTAAGAGATCGACCGCATCCGCGAGAGGAAACTGTCAATACGCTCACTCAGTCCATCGCTTTGACGGCCAAGATTGTCCGCTGATCCGCGCACATCGTTTGCCGCCTGACTGGTTTCGGCCACCGCCGATGAAACACCTTGCATGGCATTTGAAATCTCACTGGTGGCAGAAGCAGCCTGTTCGACATTTTCCGAGATTTCGCTGGTGGCAACGGTTTGCTGTTCAACGGCTGCTGCAACAGATGATGCCCGTTCGCTGATATCGGAAATCATCTGAACGATGCCATCGATTGCTTCGACCGCAGACTGCGTTGCCTGCTGGATATCATTGATCTGGGTCGAGATATCCTCGGTCGCCTTGGCCGTCTGATTGGCAAGGTTCTTGACCTCGCTTGCGACAACCGCGAAGCCCTTGCCGGCATCCCCGGCACGCGCGGCCTCGATGGTTGCGTTCAAGGCCAGCAAATTGGTTTGCTCAGCAATATCGCTGATCAGACTGATGACTTCGCCAATCCGGACGGCCGCGGCATTCAGCCCCTGAATATCGTCATTGGTTGTCTGGGCACGGTCACTGGCATTCATCGCCATTTTGGAGGTATCGCTGATCTGTCCGGCGATCTCGTGAATGGAAGCCGAAAGCTCGGTCGCGGCTGTTGCGACAAGTTGCACATTTGAAGATGCCTCTTCACTGCCCGCAGACAACGTTGTCGACTGTTCATTGGCCGTCGCCGCACTGTTGCGCAGAACTTCGGAAACCGAATGAAGCTGTTGAACGGCAGTCCCCACTTCGCTCATCATCGCGACGACATCATCGTCAAACTCGCGAATGTGCTGTTCCTGCTGTTCCATGCGCTGGCGTTGCTTTTCATCAAGTTCGCGCTGCTGGGCTTCAAGCTTTTGCCGCTCCAGCCCGTTTTCACGGAAGACAACCACAGACCGGCCCATTTCGCCGATTTCATCCTTGCGGTCTGCTTCATCGAGTTTGACGTCAAAGTCGTTTTTGGCCAACCGGGCCATCTTCGTTGTCAGGCCGGTAATCGCCCGGACAATTGCACGTGCCAGCACCGTCGACATCAGGATCATGATGATGGCACCGGCAATAAAGATGGCGAAGGTTACCTGAACACCGGTATGGGCGATTTCCTCTGCGCGGAGTTGCATGTTCTCCGCAACGGTTCGTACTTCATTGCCCAATGTTTCCAGAATGGGTTCGACCGCCGCATAATAACCACTGAGACGCTCAAGCGACGCTTCACGTTCCAGAACAGCATCAGCCAGCGTTTTGAAGTCCGCCAGATAGGACTCCATCAGCTTGCCAAGCTGCTCCTTCTTTTCATCCTGAATGCTGCCGGCCTGCTCAAGGGCGGTTGAAAACTGCTTGGCGGTTGCTTCAACGCTTTGGACATAGGCCGGGTCGAGGCGGGCGAGAAAATCCTTCTCGTCACGGCGCATTTGCAAAACAGCAATAGACAGATCCTTGGTACCACTCAGTCCCAGCATCGCTTCAAGCTTCGCCACTTCCCCCAAAGCGGTTTCGACTTCTGACGCGGCACTGCGCATTTCACCAAGCAACCCGGAATTTTCATCAAGGCCGACCTTGCTCTGCAGCTCAACGACTGTGGCAAACTCGGCGACATAGGCATCGACAGCAGTCTGTGCCTGACCAACCAGTTCAAGAAGCTCGCCCAACTCGTCACGACCGGCGAGTTCTTCCAGACCGGCGCGGATATTTGTTGCGGCCTCGCTATGCGCGGCAACGTATTCCATGCTGCGTCGAAGGACAAAATCCTTCTCGTGGCGTCGGGTATCAAGAAACGCTCGCGACACTGTGCCAACCGTTCGTGAATCTTCGCTGGCGGCCTTGGCAATCACCTGTGCGGACTGACGTTGTTGATCGGCAACAAATTGGGTAATGCCGACAATGGCGAAAATCACCAATGCGACGATGCTCAGCAGTGAAATCTGGTAAACCAGTTTCATTCGCGACAAGAAAGACATGTTTCCACCCCACATTCTCGATGTTGATTTTCTTCTTTTTTTCGTTATTTCAACATCATAAAACATTCTACCATCAGTAGATATATAAACACTAAAGTATAGACTAATTGTTAATTAGCACTACCTTTGACAATACCTCCCGTGAATTTGCCCATTTCTTTTCGCGACTTGCGCACTATGTTTGTGCCTTGAGTAGCGGGCCGACCTTTCCGCCCGTGCTACGTGACAACAAACAGGATGAAGATCACCCATGAGCATCTGGGGCAAAATTATTGGCGGAACCGCAGGTTTCGCCCTGGGCGGACCATTGGGTGCAATCCTCGGTGCAGCGGCCGGCCACGTGGTCGACAAGATCAAGGGCGGCATGCGCGGACCGCAGGTTGGCGGTCATGATCCGCGCCAGATTGCCTTTGCGACCGGCGTGATCGTGCTGGCAGCCAAAATGGCCAAGGCCGACGGCCATGTCAGCCGCGACGAAATCAACACCTTCAAACGGGTGTTTCACATTCCGCACGGCGAAGAAAAGAATGTCGGGCGCATCTTTGATATGGCCAGGTCATCTTCCGAGGGGTTCGAGGTTTACGCCCGCCAGATGGCCACCATGTTCCGTGGTGAACGCGCCATCCTTGAAGGCGTGCTTGAGGCCCTTTACCAGATCGCGATGGCCGACGGTGAACTGCATCCGGCAGAGCAGGATTACCTTAAAAAGGTCGCCCATATCTTTGGCTTTGCCGATGTCGATTTTGACCGGGTGCATCATGCCTTTACCGCATCGAACGGCCCAGATCCCTATGAACAGCTCGGCCTGACCCGTGATGCCAGCGATGATGACCTGAAATCAGCGCACCGTAAATTGTCGCGCGAAAACCATCCCGACACCCTGATCGCCAAGGGCATGCCGCCCGAATTCATCGAACAGGCCAATGACAAAATGGCACGGATCAATGCCGCCTGGGATCAGATCCGCAAGGAACGCAGCATTCGCTAATCAGCCAAACGGTACCAGACAGCCATCTGATTGCCCCCGCTCTGATATGATTTCCCTTGCAACAGCACCCGATTTGCTGTTTGCAGGGGGCCGGTCCTTGTGACCTTGTTTTGTTTTCAAACTTGTCGGTTTTTCCATGGCGCCACCGCTGATCAATATAAATGACATTCACCTGACCTTTGGCGGAAACGATCTGTTTTCCGATGTGTCATTTGCCATTGGCGATCGCGACCGCCTGTGTCTTGTCGGGCGCAATGGTGGCGGCAAATCGACATTGCTGAAAATCATCGCCGGTGAAATCGAACCAGACGGCGGCGAACGGTTTGTTCAGCCGGGCTGCAAGGTGGCCTATCTTAATCAGGAACCGAAATTCGACGGCTATGACACGGTCGAGGATTTCGTTCTCGATGCGCTTGATGACCATGAACAGGAATATGCCTATCGCGCCGACATGCTGCTGGCATCGGTCGATATCGACCCGAAATCCGATCCCAAACAGCTTTCCGGGGGTGAAGGCCGCCGCGCCGCCATTGCACGTGCGCTGATTGCCGACCCGCAGGTTCTGTTGCTTGATGAGCCGACCAACCATCTTGATCTGCCGACCATTGAATGGCTTGAAGGCGAGATCAAGAATTTCCGGGGTGCCGTCGTGGTGATCTCGCACGACCGTGCGTTCCTCAATGCCGTATCAAATGGTGTGCTGTGGCTTGATCGCGGCGTCATGCATCAGGGTGCGATCAACTTTTCCAAGTTCGAGGAATGGTCCGAGGAAATCTATCGCAAGGAAGCCGAGGAACGCGCCAAGCTCGATAAGCTGATCGCACAAGAAACCGTCTGGTCGGTACAGGGCATTTCCGCGCGCCGCAAACGTAACCAGGGCCGCCTGCGCAGACTTCATGACATGCGCGCGCAGCGTTCCCAACAGGTTGACCGGATTGGCAATGTGTCGCTTGCGGCCGATGCGGGTGAAACGTCGGGCAAGGTCGTGATCGAGGCCACCGACATCGCCAAGTCATTTGGCGACCGCCCGATCATATCGGACTTTTCGACCCGCATCATGCGCGGTGACAAGGTTGGCATTATCGGCCCGAATGGGGCCGGGAAAACCACGCTTTTGAAAATGCTGACCGGGCAGTTGGAACCCGACAGCGGCACGATCAAGATCGGCACCAACCTGAACCCGAGCTACTTTGATCAGAAGCGCGCCGCCCTTGATGACACCAAAACCCTTTGGGATACGCTCTGTGATGTGGGCGGTGATCAGGTCATGGTGCGTGGTAATCCCCGCCATGTAGTCAGCTATCTGCGCGACTTCCTGTTTGATGAAAAGCAGGCCAGAAGCCCGGTTGGCGCGCTTTCGGGCGGGGAACGCAACCGCCTGTTGCTGGCCAAACAGCTGGCCAAGCCGACCAACCTTCTGATCATGGATGAGCCGACCAACGATCTGGATATGGATACGCTCGACCTGCTGCAGGAAATGCTGAGCGACTATGAAGGCACGCTGCTTCTTGTCAGCCACGATCGTGATTTCCTCGATCGCGTGGTCACATCCTCCATCGTGATGGAAGGCGATGGTACGGCCATCGAATATGCCGGCGGTTATTCCGACTATATTGCCCAGCGCAAATTGTCGCGCGCTGAGGCCGCCAAGGAAGAAAAGGCCGCTGCCAAGCAGGTCAAGAAAACCGCACAGGCATCTGCGCCGAAGTCCAAACCAGCGGGCAAGCTGAGCTATAAGGATCAGCGCGAATATGACAACCTGCCAGGTGCCATGGCCAAGCTTGAAGGCGAAATCGCAACCCTTGAAGAGGCCCTATCGGATAGCAGCCTGTTCACCAAGGACCCGGACGGCTTCCAGAAAAAGGTCGACCGTCTGGATGCGGCGCGTGCAGAGCTTGAATCCTCCGAAGAACGCTGGCTTGAACTTGAAATGCTGCGTGAGGAACTTGGTCAGTCCTGACCGTATTCTTGTGCCCACGCGTGACAGTTGAGCCCTGAGTTGAGAACAACTCATTTGTGCTTTGGGGCAAAACATCGGATCAAGGGCCAAGGTCAGGATTTATAACCCGTCTAAAAATATCGACGGGATTGACCATCCGTCTGATATCCTTGGTGCAATTACCGCCCCTTTTACCGAAAGGCCCCGTCATGTCGATCAAAGCCTTGCTTATGGCCTTTTCCGTCGCCGTTATCTGGGGCGTGAACATGCTGACCGTCAAAGGCGCGGTTGGCGAAATCCCGCCTTTCATCCTGACGGCGATCCGCTTTGCGGCTGTGGCGATCCTGTTGATCCCGTTCACCAAAGTCCCTCACGGGCGTTTTGGCAAACTTGCCCTGATCTCCGTGACGTTTGGCGGCCTGCATTTCGGTGTTCTGTTTTATGCCCTTTCGATGATTGATGCCGGGCCGGTTGCCGTCATCATCCTTCTGGGCGTGCCATTTTCATCAATGCTTGCGACCTATTTCTTCAATGACCGGCTGGGCTGGAAACGACTATCGGGCATGGCGTTGGCCTTTATTGGCGTGACCGTGATGTTCTGGGATCCGACCATGACAGAGCTGCAATTGCCGCTGTTGCTTGTGGTGTTTGCATCCTTCATGTGGGCGGTTGCCAATGTCATGATCAAGAAGCTGGGCGATATCGACACCTTCCAGCTCAATGGCTGGATGGCATTGATGGCAGCCCCGCAGTTACTGGTCCTGTCGCTGATCTTTGAACCACACGCCTTTCAGGCGATTGCTGCTGCAAGCTGGGTGGCGTGGGCGAACCTGGCATTCACGGTGGTGATGTCGTCCATCGTTGCCTATGGTTTCTGGTATCACTTGCTGAAAACCCAGGATGTGAATGTCGTGGTGCCCTGGATGTTGCTTGCACCCGTGATCAGTGTCATCGGGTCGTTCCTTGTGTTTGACGAGACATTCTCGCTGCTTAAAATCATCGGCAGCATCATTGTCCTGTGCGGTGTGGCTGTGATCATGTTGCGCAAACCGGTTCAGCGCAAAGTACAGGGGATGGACTGATCCAAATGGGGGACAGCTTGGATAACAAAAGCTTACAGGGACGTATCATTTCCCATCCCTCCCCGAATTTCGGTGATCGCCCCGATGGTTGCCCGATTGATATCCTGATCCTGCATTATACCGGCATGCAATCGGGGCAGGCTGCCCTTGAGCGGCTGTGTGACCCGGCAAGCTCGGTCTCAAGCCATTACCTGATTGAGGAAGATGGCCGCATCCTTCAGCTGGTCGACGAGGACAAGCGCGCCTGGCATGCAGGCGTCGGCGTCTGGCAGGAATGCCGGGATGTGAATTCAAACTCCATCGGGATTGAAATCGTCAATCCGGGTCATGAGTTCGGCTATCGTCCTTTCCCGGATATCCAGATCGAAGCGGTTATCGACCTGACAAAAGATATCCTGACCCGCCATGACATCCCGGCGGGCCGCATCATCGGACATTCCGATATGGCCCCGGACCGCAAGGAAGACCCGGGGGAACTGTTCCCCTGGCAGCAGCTGGCCGAAAACGCCATTGGGCTCTGGCCCGGATATAATGGCGTTCCGGCCATCGCATCAAACGTGGTCGCCGCACCTTCAAACCCGGATGAGTTTCATGCCGTGCTTGATGCCATCGGCTATGGCCGGGCAGCCAGCGAAGAAGACAAAACCCAACGTACCATCGCCTTCCAGCGGCACTGGCGCCAGAACGACATTTCCGGCCAGGTTGACGGTGAATGCCTTGCCATTGCCAAGCTGTTGGCCAGTACGGTTGCCAGCTAGACCACCTAGCCATATCGCTTTTTCTTGACCTCCCCCGTGATGTGACCTACATCCCGACCACCAGATGGCCGGATGGCTGCCCTGAATGCGTGCAATCGGGGAGGAAAGTCCGGGCTCCACGGAAACACGGTGCCAGATAACGTCTGGCGGGGGCGACCCTAGGGAAAGTGCCACAGAGAGGATACCGCCGGATCGCGCAAGCCATCCGGTAAGGGTGAAAGGGTGCGGTAAGAGCGCACCGGTCCTTCAGCAATGCGGGACGCATGGTAAACCCCACCGGGAGCAAAACCTAATAGGAATGGTCGGCCGGATGCTTCGGCATTGTCGGCAGGTGGGTTTTCGCACCACCATTCGGGTTGGTTGCAGGAGGCGTTCGGCGACGGACGTCCCAGAT
The DNA here is from genome assembly GCF_056160125.1 of Thalassospira sp. ABD4_177. Taxonomy (NCBI): domain Bacteria; kingdom Pseudomonadati; phylum Pseudomonadota; class Alphaproteobacteria; order Rhodospirillales; family Thalassospiraceae; genus Thalassospira; species Thalassospira sp. ABD4_177. The sequence goes on from NZ_JBSWWO010000006.1 coordinate 21,146, forward strand.
GAATAGTCATCCAGTGCGGTTCGCCGCATGGACAGAACCCGGCTTACAGGCCATCTGGTTTTATCTTTTCCAGACAGATTTAAGGCGATGACAGCTTCCCGTCATCGCCCGAACAAAATGCCCGTAGTTGCAGGCAGAAGATCAGCCGCGCTCAGCAATCGATTGCGCGAAATACTTGTCGGCTTCTTCCTGTGTGCCTTCCGGAATATCCGTCGAGGTCTGATCCTTGATCATCTTGCCCAAGGTCGGCAGCGTCTTGCGTTCGATCCGGGTTTCCGGATCCCACAACTTGGAGCGCATCAGGGCCTTTGCGCAATGCAGGAAAGCTTCCTCGACCTTAATCTTGATGGCGGTAATCGGCGCCTTGGGCGTATCGGTAAACAGACCAAGCAGTTCCACATCGGTGCTGATTTCGGCCACACCATTGATGCGCAGCGTTTCATTCACGCCCGGCACAAAAAACAGCATCCCGATTTTCGGGTTATCGATGATGTTTGACAGGCTGTCCACCCGGTTATTGCCCGGACGATCGGGCATGACCAGAGTCTTGTCATCAATCACCTTGATGAAGCCCGGGCCATCACCGCGCGGGCTGACATCGGCATTACCATCCTGATCTGCCGACGAAATCACAGCAAAAGGTGCCAGGGAAATGAAGTGTTTGCAGTGCGGATCAAGTGCCGGCAAACACTTGGATACGGCAAGCCCAAGCGGCTCCCCATAGATGGCACGGAGCTTTTCCTGGGTATCGATTTTCGTCATGGCAGACTTACCTTTCGCGGGGATTGGAGGCAGAAACTGCTTTAGTTGCAAACGCAAGTCAATTGCCGATTACCCGGCAATGATTTCGTCCACTGTTTTGACCGCTGCGAACTCTCCATTCAGGCTGGCCAGTGCCACGTCATGCACCAGATCGGCCGGGAAAACCCGCCCATCTGGCAGGCTGCGATCAAAGGTCGCGCAGGCATCTGCGGCAATGGTGGCCTCAAACCCAAGATTGGCCGCCATGCGCGTGGTCGTATTCACACAATGATCCGTGGTGATGCCGCACAGAACCAGCTTTGAAATACCTTGTGCGCGCAAATCGGCCTCAAGCCTTGTTCCGATCAGGGCCGAATTGACATTCTTGCCATAGACCGGCTCGCCATTGCGGGGCTCAAGCCCCGGCTTGAAGGCATTTCCGGGGTGATCGGGATGCAGACGCGATTGCGGCTCAGTTGAGTCGTGCTTCGCATGGAAAACCGGCCACCCTTGCGCCCGCCAATGCGCCAACAGCTTTGCACCATTGGTTTCAGCATCAGGATTATTGCGATTTCCCCAGTAGTCGAGGTCATCAAATCCTTGCTGCCAATCAATCAGGATCAGGGCGGTCTGGCTCATTTTGGGGCTCCGAAATCAGGTAAATACGCTCGTTAATCTAGCAGCGCGAAGACTGTCTGAAAGGACAGAAGCCCCACCAATTTTGCCAGATGCCTTAAAGCCAGCCTTTGCGTTTGAAATACAAAAGCGGCAGGACGGCCGAGAGGATCATCAGGGCAATCGCCACCGGGTATCCGAACTGCCATTCAAGTTCGGGCATGAATTCGAAGTTCATGCCATAGATGCTGGCAATCAGGGTCGGCGGCAGGAAGGCAGCGGCGGCAACCGAGAAAATCTTGATGATGTTGTTTTGTTCAAGGCTGATCATACCCAGCGTCGCATCGAGCAGGAAGGTCACCTTGTTGGCGATGAAATTGGCGTGTTCGGTGATCGAGACAATATCGCGCGACAGAATCTTGAGCCTTGCCTTGGCGTCCTTTTTCAGCCGCGCCTGGGTCGAAAGGAACAAGCCCAAACGATGCAGGTTCAAAAGACTGTCCTTGGCCTTGCCTGACAGGTTGCCGGTTCGTCCGATCTGACGCAGGGTTTCGCGATGATCACCGTCAGAGCCCTTGTCTTCGGCGCTGATAAAGACCTGATTGGACAGGCCTTCGAGATCAATCGCGGTTTGTTCCATCAAATCAGCCAGACGATCCACGATCTGCTCGAGCAAACCAAACAGAACCGCCTCTGCACTGTTGGCAAGTGACGGGCTGCGCTTCACACGCCGGATAAAGGTTTTGAACGGGACCGGATCAGCATAACGCACCGTGATCAGGGTTTTCTTGACCAGAATGAAGGTCACCGCCGTTGTTTGCGGTGCATCGGTGGTTGCCTTGGTCAGAACCGAAACGGTCATGAACAACGCCCCGTCTTCATCATAGAGGCGCGAGGATAGCTCAATTTCCTGCATTTCTTCGCGCGTCGGCATCTCGATACCAAAGCGCTCCTCGATCTCCTTGATTTCCTCAGTGGTGGGAGAATGCAAGTCCACCCAGACCGGAAGGCGATCAACTTTTCCTGTTGCAGGTTTCGCTGGCAAACCATCGGCGGCATCAACGCCGCCAGAGGCATCCGAAGCAACGGGCGCTGGCGCGTTGGTGTCGTCAGTCGTCGTGCGCACCGGAGCAAAGAATTCGTTGGTGTCCATCAGCCTCTCCGTCTTTTCCGGCTTACCGACCATATCGGATGCCAGTTTATGTCTTGCTTGTCATGTGATGAATGCGTTTCAGATGGAATCACCGCTAAAACGGCAACACCGTCCGGAACGAAAACGGATCGATATCCGCATCGTCGCCGCGCTTGTCATCATAGGTTGTGCGCGCCTTTGCCAGGAATTCTACCTTGGTGATCATCTGATCGCCATCGGCATCGTAATCGGGAAACAGCAACCCCAGTCGGCGGCTTTCGGTGCGCAGTCTTTGACGGTTGCCCTCTGCTGAACCGGGGAGTTTTTCAACTGCGGTAAACTCCCGCGCGACAAGGACATTATCGCCATTGATATCGCGGCGGCGGAACATCCAGCTGGCATAGGCCGCGGCCTCGTCCGCGCTGATCCGGCCGTCCTGATCAATATCGATCGGATGATATTGTTCACGATAGACTTTGACTTGTTCCGGGATCCCGGAGGGAGCGATACCCGTTCCGCCATTTTGCTGGGCAAGGGCCTTTGCAATTGCCTCGCTCAGGCCGGGAATATTGGCGGCACCATCCCCCGTCATGCCGGGGACACCGGTACCCGATCCCGCCCCATCAAGGCCATTCAATCCGGAAAGCCCGCCCAGACCGAACTGCGACATCAGTTCCGGGTTGTTTTGCAACTGCTGCATAATCAGTGGCAGCAATTCCCGCATCTGCGGCGATGAAACTTCGGGTGAGGTTGATCCGCCACCGGCCGGGTCAAGAGATAGCCCCTGTGCGAATGCCTCCCCGCCTGTGACCGAGCCAAACCCCGGCAACAAAGAGGCGCCGGAGAATGCGCAACCCATTAATAGAATGGCAGCTTTTATCCGCAACAATCGCTTCCTTCGTTTCACTGACGCTGCCCCGCGCCAGATGAGCCCGCCCCGTTGGGGGCCATATTCCGTTCTGATGGCAGGTCAAACCGATCAAAAGACCATCAGAGATCGTTTTGACATTTTGCAGGAGTTTGCCCGCGCATCAAACCCGATTGGCTATCAAATCGCAAATTGTCTTCATCACGCCCATCCAAACCCAATGCTACAACCGGACCATCAAAACCCAAATTCCGGTTTTACGATGGTCTTCCCATGGGCACCCGTGGAACGGATTTGGGATTTCATGGGCAGAAGATGGAGCTGCACCGGTTTTCCGGGATTTTTGGCCGAATTCAGCCTTTTTGCATGTACCGCAGAAACCCTCGGGAAGCGCCAAAACGTCACAAAGTAGCCCATCAAATCCCATTGACCCCCATCATTTCCCATGGTACCCCATAAATAGGCACAAATTCCGTGCCATGCGGGGCATATCCATTTCAGTCACATCACAGTCGCAAGACAGCCCGATTGGGCCCGTGTTTTGAAATCGGATTTTTGATCAGGGGAATGGCGAAGTGCTGTTCACAGGGACGCACATTCACAAGCTGGACCGGAAGGGACGCGTATCCGTCCCCAAGCGGTTCCGTGCGGCCCTCGACAACGAAGAATTCGCTGGCATCTACCTGTATCAATCCCACAAGGAAAGCGCGCTTGAAGGCTGCAGCCACAGCCATATGGAGCGCATCGCCGCATCGCTTGATGAACTCGACATGTTCTCTGACGAGGCCGATGACCTGGCAGACACCATCCTTGGCTCCTCGCATATGCTTCCTTATGACGGCGAAGGTCGCATCATTCTGCCCGCAGAACTGATCGAATTTGCCCGTATCGAAGACCAGGTCGCCTTTGTTGGCCGTGGTCGCACCTTCCGCCTGTGGAACCCTGACATCTTCAAGCCCCTGCAAGAAGCCAGCCGGACCCGCACGCTCAACCGTGGTGCGACATTGAAGCTCAAACCGATGAATGAACTCCCCAAAGGTGCACGTCCCGGCACCGTAGATGAGGAGGACGCATCATGAGCGACAAGGATCTGAGCTTTGCCACCGAAGACCGTCCCCACAAGCCGGTCCTGCTGCGCGAGGTCCTCGAAGCCCTTGCACCGCGTGACGGCGAGATCATGGTTGACGGCACCTTTGGCGCAGGCGGTTACTCCCGCGCCATTCTTGATTCCGTCAATTGCGAACTTTACGGCATCGACCGTGATCCGACCGCAGTTGCCACCGGCAAAAAGCTTGAAGCCGAATATGACGGCCGCTTCCATATGGTTGAGGGCTGCTTTGGTGACATGGGTCGCCTGATCCCGGAAGCGGGTGCAGAGCAGGTTGATGGCATCGTTCTCGATATCGGTGTTTCATCCATGCAGCTCGATCAGGCGGATCGCGGGTTTTCGTTCCGCGAAGACGGCCCGCTTGATATGCGCATGTCAATGTCCGGCCCGACCGCGGCCGACTTCGTCAACAATGCCGAAGAAGAAGACATTGCCAATGTCGTTTACCGCTATGGCGAGGAACGCGCATCGCGCAAGGTCGCGCGCAAGATTGTCGAACTTCGTTCTGACGAACCTTTTACGACGACATCCCAACTGGCCCGCGCGGTCCGTTCTGTGGTGCGCAAATCCAAGGATGGCATTGACCCGGCGACCCGCACGTTCCAGGCGCTGCGCATTTATGTAAATGACGAGCTTGGCGAACTTGAACGTGCCATGGCGGCGTCTGAGACCTTGCTGAAACCGGGCGGTCGCCTAGTGGTGGTGACGTTCCATTCGCTGGAAGACCGGCAGGTAAAAACCTTCATGAAGGCACGCTCCGGCGATCCGAAAAAGATGTCACGTCGCCTGCCCGGCGAGCCGGAAGTCGCCATTCCGACATTTTCGACCATCACGCGCAAGGCCGTGACCGGTCAGAAGGAGGAAATCCGCGCCAATCCGCGTGCGCGTTCGGCCAAACTGCGCGCCGTTGCCCGCAACGAGCAGCCAGCCACATCGCAGGGAGGTCGCAAATGACCCGTGCGGTAACCATCATTGGCCTCGTTCTGACCATCCTGATTGGCACCGGCACCTATTGGGTCAGCCACGAGGTAGAGCGCCTTGAAAAGCGCTACGCCGAAATCCAGTCTGATATTCTCGCCGAACAGGAAAGCATCCATGTGCTTCAGGCGGAGTGGAGCTATCTGAACAATCCCGAGCGGATCGAACGCCTGTCTCAGCAGTATCTGAGCCTGGCCCAGATTGACGTGCTGCAAATGGCCAGCATCGATGATCTGCCCGAAGATGCCGACCTGCATCAGTATCGCATCGACAAGTTCGGTGAAGCAGTTGCCTTCATGCCCGTTCCGCGCGCCCGTCCAGGGGATCTGATGTATGACGAGGCCGCAGATTCCATGATCATCGACGCCCCGTCGGTCGCGGCAGAAACCGGGGGTGCGCAATGAGCTTGACCCGTTTCTCATACTGGCTGCGTGGTGATCGCCCGGAACTGGGCCCGGATCAACGCGAACGTCTTGCGATCGAAACCGCGCGCAACCGTATCTTCATTACCGGTGCGATGTTCATCATCGGTTTTTGCTGGATCACCTATGGTCTGGTGGATGCATCGGTTCTGCGTCAGGGCAACGAACCCGCCGTCGCATCGGGCACCGATACCCGCGAACTTAAGACCGAGCGCGCCGATATCGTTGATCGCAACGGCATGTTGCTGGCAACCGATCTTCCGACCAATTCGCTTTATGCTGATGCCCGCGTCGTCAAGGATCCGGTTGAGTCCGCAGACCTTCTGCTGACCGTGTTGCCCGACCTTGATCGCGACACGCTGATCCGTCACCTAAGCTCGCGCAAGGCATTCGTCTGGCTGCGCCGCAACCTGACGCCGGAACAGCAATATGAAGTCAACTCGCTGGGCATTCCCGGCCTGAACTTCCAGCGTGAAGAACGCCGCGTTTATCCGCATGGGCGTTTGCTGTCACATGCGCTGGGCTTCACCGATATCGACAATAACGGCATCGCCGGCGCCGAGCGGGAGTTTGACAACGAACTGCGCATCAATAACGGCCCGCTGGAACTTTCGCTTGATACCCGGGTGCAATACGCGCTTGAGGAAGAAGTCGAAACCGCGATGGAAACCTATAGCGCGGTTGGCGCAGCCGGGCTGGTGATGGATGCCTATACCGGCGAAGTCGTTGCCATGACGTCGCTTCCGAACTTTGATCCGCACCGTCCGGGTCAGGCACCGGCGGACGCGCGCTTTAACCGGTCTACGCTTGGCGTTTATGAAATGGGTTCGGTGTTCAAGCTGTTTAACACCGCGATTGCCCTTGAAACCGGCACGTCAACGTTGAATTCGGTTTATGACGCGACGGAACCGCTGCCGGTTGGCGGGTTCCGCATTCGCGACTATCACGCCGAAAACCGTTGGCTGACAGTGCCGGAAATTCTTGTGCACAGCTCGAACATTGGTTCGGCGCGCATGGCCATGGCCTTTGGCGGCGAGAACCAGCGCACCTACCTTAAAAAGCTTGGCATGCTCGACAAACCGCAGATCGAGCTTCCTGAAGTCGGCGGACCGCTTGTGCCCAATCCCTGGCGCGAGATCAACACCATGACGATTTCGTTCGGTCATGGTCTGGCCGTGACCCCGCTTCAGGTTGTCAGTGGTATTTCCACCCTTGTGAATGGTGGCATTCGTCGCCCGGCAACCATCCTGAAACAGGACGGCGCCCCGGCAGGCGAACGTGTATTTTCCCAGAAAACCTCGGAACAGCTGCGCCGCCTGATGCGGCTGGTCGTTACCGAAGGTTCTGGCAAGAAGGCCGAAGTGGCGGGTTACTTCCTTGGCGGGAAGACCGGCACCTCGGAAAAACTCGTGAACGGGCGCTACGTCAAGAACGCCCGCATGTCGACCTTTGTCGCCGCTTTCCCGATGCAGGACCCGAAATACGTGGTTCTGGTGACGTTGGACGAGCCCAAAGGCACCAAAGAAACTTATGGATTTGCCACAGCAGGTTGGGTGTCCGCCCCTGCCGTTGGCAAGGTTGTGACACGTATTGCTCCCCTTTTGGGCATTGAGCCGGCGAATGCGAAGGCGCCGGAGATTGAGCAAGCGCTGCAGATCGAACTTCGCAAGGGGGAGCGCAAACTTGCGTCTTTCTGAGCTCATGGCAGGTGATCAGGCGGCATTGAAACATGCCGAAGGACAGGACCCGGATATCACGGGCCTGACAGCAGACTCACGTACCGTGAAGGATGGCTATATGTTTGCCGCCCTTTCCGGTGCACGAGACGACGGGTCCAAGTATATCGAAGATGCGATCAAACTTGGTGCCGCAGCCATCCTTGCAAAGGACGGCACGCCCAGACCAGCAGCCCCCACGGTTCCGCTGATCCCGGTGGAAAATCCGCGCAAACGCTATGCCCAGCTGGCCGCACGTTTTTACGGTCAGCAACCGGCAAACATTGCAGCGATCACCGGTACGAACGGCAAAACATCGACCGCGATCTTTACCGAACAGCTCTGGACGATCCTGGGCAACATGTCGGGATCGATCGGCACCCTTGGCATTCGCGCCGCCGGGGCGAAAATCCCCGGTTCGCTGACCACGCCGGACCCGGTCGCCCTGCATCAAAGTCTTGATGAAATGTCGGGTATTGGCGTTACCCATGTCGCGATGGAAGCAAGCTCGCACGGGCTTGACCAATACCGCCTTGATGGCGTCGAGGTCACCGTTGCTGCCTTTACCAACCTGTCGCGCGATCATCTGGATTACCACGGCACGTTCGAAAAATACTTCGCTGCCAAGGCCCGCCTGTTCTCCGACCTTCTGGTCGCGGACGGCACTGCTGTGCTCAATGCCGATGTCGAACAGTTTGATCTTTTGAAAAAGCTGTGCGCCAAGCGCGGTGTGAATGTTCTGTCCTATGGCCAGAACGCCGATGACATCAAACTGATCAAGGCAACGCCGGACAGCACCGGCACCCAGCTCCGTCTTGCTGCGAACAAGGGCGAATACAACATCCACCTGCCGCTGATGGGCAGCTTCCAGGTGATGAATGCGCTGGCCGCCCTTTCCATCGTTGTGGCATCGGGTGCGGATCTTGATCAGGCAATCCTTGCGCTTGAAAAACTTGATGGTGTGCGCGGTCGTCTTGAACTGGTCGGCAAAACCAGCTTCGGCGCGCCGGTATTCGTGGATTACGCCCATACGCCAGATGCGCTTGAAACCGTGATCAAGGCGGTTCGCCCGCATTGCAAAGGCCGGCTGGTTTGTGTATTCGGAGCCGGTGGAGACCGTGACGTCGGGAAACGCCAGCTGATGGGGCAGGTTGCCCACGATTTTGCCGATATTGCCATCATCACCGATGACAATCCGCGCAGCGAAGATCCGGCCACCATTCGTGCTGCGATCAAGGAAAAGTGCGAAGGTGCTGTCGAGATTGGCGACCGTTCTGAGGCCATCAAACGCGGCATTGGCATCCTTCAGCGCAACGATGTCCTTATTATCGCCGGAAAAGGCCATGAAAGAGGCCAAGTTGTCGGTGATACGGTTCTTCCATTCGATGATGCATCTGTTGCCCGCAGCATTCTTGCCGGCGGCAATTGACCTTAATTCCCGTTACGGCGCTTTGGCCGTGATGGTCTGAGCGAAAAGAAAGTGACGTTATGACGAAGGCTGTTTTATGGACCGCAACGGATGCCGCAACCGCAACCGGTGGTAAAACCACAGGCGACTGGACGGTAACCGGCATCTCGATTGACAGCCGCAAAGTCAGCGAAGGCGATCTTTTTATCGCCCTAAAGGGCCCGAATTTCGACGGTCACAAATTTGCCCAGGCCGCCCTTGATGCTGGCGCCCATGCCGTCATGGTTTCAGATGCCAACGGCATCACCGATAGCGACAAGGTTCTTCTGGTGGATGACACCATGGCCGCCCTTGAGCGCCTTGGCATCGCCGGTCGTCAACGCAGCAAAGCCAAGATCGTTGCCATTACCGGCAGTGTCGGCAAAACCGGCACCAAGGAAGCGCTTAAATACGTGCTGTCCCAGCAGGGTACAACCCATGCCAGCCCGGCCAGCTTCAACAACCATTGGGGTGTTCCGATAACACTGGCGACCCTGCCGGTGGATGCCGAGTATGGCGTTTGTGAGATCGGCATGAACCATCCGGGCGAAATCAGCACGCTGGTCAAAATGGTCAAACCGTCCGTGGCGTTGATTACCACCGTGGTCGGGGCACATACCGAATTCTTCAAGGACGAAGCCGAAATCGCCATGGCCAAGGCCGAGATTTTCGACGGCCTTGAGAATGACGGCATGGTTATCCTCAACCGTGACAACCTGCATTACTTCGCCCTTGCACGGCGCGCCAAGGAGCTTGGCCTGAGTAACATCAAGTGTTTTGGTACGGATGCGGTATCCGACTATCGCCTGTTTGAAGCCAACATTGTCACCGATGGCAGTGCTGTCCGTGCGCGCGTTGGCGGCCAGGATCTGGAATATTTCATCGGCTGCCCGGGCGAACACTGGGTTCTGAACTCGCTTGCAGTTCTGGGCTGTGTCGATGCGATTGGCGCGGATCTGGTCAAAGCGTCCAAGGATCTCGCCGATGTCACCCCGCCGGCCGGTCGTGGCGAAACGCTGACCATCAAACTGCCGTCAGGCGACGGCACCTTTACCCTGATTGATGATGCCTATAACGCCAACCCGACCTCGATGATGGCCGGGATCAAGGTGCTGTCCCAGAGCAAACCGGGCGACGGCGGCCGCAAGATTGCGGTTTTGGGTGAAATGCGCGAACTCGGCGATATTGCAGCCAAGATGCATGCCGATCTGTATCACCCGTTAACCTCGCTTGAGATTGACCGGGTTTATTCGGTTGGGCCGCTGATGGCCGAGCTCGATAAAACCCTGCCGTCCGAACGCAATGCCGGCCACTTTGAGACCGCCGAAGACGCGATTGAGCCGATCAAGGCCGATTTGCGCGATGGCGACGTGGTTTTGATCAAAGGATCGCTTGGCATTTACGTTTCGAAAATTGTATCGGCCTTAAAATCCTGTGGCGTGGTGGAGAATTCCACAACTGCATCAGAGTAAGCCTCAAAAGGAACGACCAGAGCAATGCTCTATAATCTGCTTTATCAATTTGCTGATCAGATGCCGGTACTGAACCTGTTTCGGTATATCACCTTCCGCACGGGCGGTGCGATCATCACATCGCTTGTCCTTGCCTTTGTGATCGGCCCGCACCTGATCAACTGGTTGCGTTCCAAACAAAGCGAAGGCCAGCCGATCCGCGAAGACGGCCCGGAAAGCCACCTTTTGACGAAAAAAGGCACGCCGACCATGGGCGGGCTTTTGCTGTTGATCTCAACGTCAATTGCCACCCTGCTCTGGGCTGATTTGACCAACCCTTATGTCTGGGCGGTTTTGTTGGTCACCATCGGCTATGGCTTCCTTGGTTTCCTCGATGATTTCCTGAAGGTCTCCAAACGCAATACCAAAGGCCTTCCGGGCAAGCTGAAGCTGCTTGGACAGTTTTCGATCGCGGCCCTTGCTGCCTGGTGGATTTCGTATAACACCGCCGATCCACTTTCGACCGCGCTGGCCTTCCCGTTCTTCAAGAATTTCCTGCTCGATCTGGGTTGGTTCTTTGTGCCGTTTGCCATGTTTGTCATGGTCGGGGCCTCGAACTCGGTCAACCTGACCGATGGTCTGGATGGCCTGGCCATCGTGCCGGTAATGATCGCAGCCGCAAGCTTTGCGCTGATTACCTATCTGATCGGTAACGTTCAGTTCGCCGAATACCTGCAGGTCCATTACGTCGCCGGTTCTGGTGAATTAACCATTTTCCTTGGCGCACTGGTCGGTGCTGGCCTTGGTTTCCTTTGGTACAACGCCCCGCCGGCGATGGTGTTCATGGGCGATACCGGATCGCTTGCCCTTGGCGGTGCCTTGGGCGCGGTTTCGGTTGTGACCAAACACGAACTGGTTCTGGCGATTATTGGGGGGCTGTTCGTTCTCGAAACCCTGTCCGTCATCATTCAGGTCGGATCTTACAAACTGACCGGCAAGCGCGTGTTCCGCATGGCGCCGCTTCATCACCATTTCGAGAAAAAGGGCTGGCAGGAAGCGACCATCGTGATCCGCTTCTGGATTATTGCCGTCATTCTCGCACTGGTTGGTCTTGCGACCCTGAAACTTCGTTAAGGACAAACTGAGGTGATTGATCTTTCGCATCTGCGCGGCAAAACCATCGCGGTTCTGGGTCTGGGGAAATCCGGACTGGCCAGTGTGAAAGCATTGATCAATGCAGGCGCCATCGTCTGGGCGTGGGATGACAACCCGTCATCGCGCGAACAGATCGAACCGCTTGGCTTGGTACCGATCAATCTGGCGGAATGCGACTGGTCGGAACCCGATATGCTGGTCATCAGCCCGGGCATTCCATCAACCTTCCCGACCCCGCATCCCGCGGCTGAAAAGGCCCGCCGTGCAGGCAAGCCGATCATTTGCGATGTTGACCTGCTGTGCACGGCACAGCCCGATGTGCCGACCTTGGCGATCACCGGCACCAACGGCAAGTCGACCACCACCGCCCTGACGGCCCACATCATCGAACAGGCAGGGATCAAGACACAAGCCGGTGGCAACCTTGGCAATGCGGCCCTTGGACTTGAACCCTCCACATCTGATGATTGCCTTGTTCTTGAGCTGTCTTCTTATCAGCTCGAACTTTTGGAACATGCGGCCTTTGATGCCTGCGCGCTTTTGAACATCACCCCGGATCATCTGGATCGTCATGGCGGGCTGGATGGGTATATCGGTGCCAAGCACCTGATCTTTGCCCACTCCAAGGGCCCGAAATGGGCGATCATTTCCATTGATGATGAGCCATGTGCGAAGATGTCCATGGAGCTGGCCCGTGAAGGCGGTCGCCACATCATCGAGGTTTCAGTCAAACAGCCCGTCGATCACGGCATCTATGTCGATGGCGATGGTTGGCTGATTGATGACATGACCGGGGCCAAAACCCTCATTCTTGATCTTACGACCGTCACCCAGATGCCCGGGCGCCATAACTGGCAAAACATTGCCTTTGCCTATGGTCTGTGCCGCGCGCGGGGTGTCGATGCCACGCGGATCATTGATGGCATCATGTCCTTCCCGGGTCTTGCCCACCGACAGGAAATGCTTGGCACCATTGATGGCGTTGTGTTCGTTAATGACAGCAAGGCCACCAATGCCGAGGCATCGGCAAAGGCGCTGTCGGCCTATCGTAACATTTACTGGATTGCGGGTGGCAAACCCAAGGAAGGCGGGATCGAAGGCCTGCAGGAATTCTATCCCCACATCAAGAAAGCCTATCTGATTGGCGCTGCGACCAACGAATTTGCCGAAACCCTTGGCAATGACCTGCCGTGGACGAAATGCGAAACCCTTGATGTCGCAACCAAGGCCGCCTTTGCCGATGCCAAGGACAGCGGTGATGACAATCCGGTGGTGATGTTGACCCCGGCCTGCGCGTCATTCGATCAGTTCAGAAGCTTTGAAGCACGCGGTGACGCCTTCCGCGATCTTTATACCGCCTTGGCCGATGGCAATTTGACCGGAAAGGAAAGCGCATGAAGTCCCTTTTTGGTCATAACACTCATATCGCCTTTTCGCGTGCCGATACCTCGGTTCTGGGGATCTGGTGGTGGACGGTGGATCGCTGGTTGCTGGCTGCCATCATTCTTTTGATGGGGATTGGCGCACTTCTGGTGATGTCAGCAAGCCCGCCGGTCGCCGATCGCATCAATGTCGACAGCTTCCACTTTGTTACCCGCCAGTTTGTCTTCCTTGGCATGGCGACGATCTGCATGTTTGCCATTTCTCTGTTGCCGGTGAAGTGGATCAGACGGTTGGCATCCTTCATGTTTTTGGGTGTGATCTTTCTGCTGATCGTCACCCCGTTCATCGGATCAGACATCAAGGGTGCAGTACGCTGGATCAACATTGCCGGCATTAACCTGCAGCCCTCGGAATTCCTTAAACCCGCCTTTGCGGTTGTGATTGCCTGGATGTTTGCCGAAGGGCGGCTGAACCCGAACTTCCCGGGCTATATCGTTTCCAGCCTGATCCTCGCGGTGTGCATCTTCCTTTTGATGATCCAGCCGGACTTTGGCCAGACCGTTGTCATCACTTCGATCTGGTCGGTACAAATCTTCCTGGTCGGTCTTCCGATCATTCTGGTGTTCTGTCTGGGGCTTGGCGCGGTTGGACTGGCTGTTACCGCCTATCTGATCCTGCCGCACGTTCAGTCGCGCGTGGATCGCTTCCTGGATCCGGCATCGGGTGACAGCTATCAGATCGAACGATCGATGGAAGCCTTCATGAGCGGCGGCATCATGGGCCGAGGCCCGGGTGAAGGCTGGGTCAAAAACTCCATCCCCGATGCGCATTCCGACTTTATCTTTGCCGTTGCGGGCGAAGAATTCGGTCTTTTGTTCTGTGTGCTGGTGGTTGGTGTCTTTACCTTCATCATCATGCGCGGGTTTTCGCGCCTGATGGGGGAACGCAACCTGTTTGTTGTTCTGGCTGTCACCGGCATTCTGGTTCAGTTCGGCTTGCAGGCCGTGATCAACATGGCCTCCACCCTGCAGCTGGTCCCGCCAAAGGGCATGACTTTGCCGTTCGTTTCATACGGTGGATCGGCGACAATCGGCATTGCGATCGGCATGGGATTTGTCCTTGCCCTGACACGCAAACGCCCCGGCGAATAGTCGACATCCCGCCTTAAAAACTTTCTGCATCAAAACGACAAATTCGGGCCTTATTCAGGGTCCGGTTTGAAGGGATATTAACCTTTGTCGGGTTCTGATGGGGGTAACTGTCAGGGAGCTTCCCTGCACCGCCGTCGTTTTACATGTGGACAAGATGACTGACTTCGCAAATCCAGAACTTACTGCTGCCGAGACACCGCTGGCAGGTCAGGTGATCGCCGTAACATCCGGTGGCACCGGCGGGCATATGTTCCCGGCTGTTGCCTTGTCCAAATCACTCGTGCGTCGTGGCGCACAGGTCCTGTTTTTCACAGATGCCCGTGCTGCCCGCTATACCGAAGGTGTTGAAGGCGTCGAGACTGTCATCCTTCCGGCCGGCGGCATTGCAGGCAAAGGCATCAAGGGCCGCCTGATCGGGGCCGCCCGCCTTGGCCTTGGCACGCTTAAGGCCAGAAGTCGTATTAAAAAGGTCAAACCCGCAGCCGTAATCGGCTTTGGTGGCTATGCCTCCATCCCGGCGACCATGTCCGCCAAGTGGCTTGGCATTCCCTATGCCATTCACGAACAAAACGCGGTTCTGGGTCGCGCCAACCGTCTGGTTGCAGGCAACGCCCAACGTATTGCAACATCCTTTGCCAAGGTCACGATGATAGCGCCCGAAGATGAGGCCAAAGTCATCTGGACCGGCAACCCGGTCCGCGCCGAAGTCGCCGCCCTTGCATCGAGCGAATATGACGCACCGACCAATGATGGTCCGATCCGCCTGCTGATCACCGGTGGGTCGCAAGGGGCGCGCATTCTGTCTGAAATTCTGCCGACCGCACTGGTGAACCTGCCAGAAGGCCTGCGCAAACGCCTGATCGTCACCCAGCAGGCCCGCGAAGAAGATATCGAAGCCGTGCGCAAAACCTATGACGGATCGCAGATCGACGTGACACTGGCATCCTTCGTTGATGATATCCCCGAACGCCTGCGCGACTGCCATCTGGTAATTGCCCGATCCGGCGCGTCGACCGTTGCGGAATTGACTGCCGCTGGACGTCCGGGCTTTCTGGTCCCATTGCCCCATGCCATTGACGATCATCAGCGCTATAACGCGCAACAGGTCGAAGGGGCTGGCGGTGCATGGTTGATGCCGCAGGATCGCTTTAGTAGTGAGGCCGTGACGGATCGCCTGGCAAAACTTCTAACCAACCCGGCCGCACTTACCCGTGCGGCCAAGGCTGCGAAAAGCAGTGGCCGCGCCAACGCCGCAGAGCGGTTGGCAGACATGGTGCTTGATATGCTGGGCCTGAACCCGGCCGGAAGCCCGGACAACAAAAACATGACCAAAGACCGAGGAGACACTCAATGAACACCCTGCCGCTCAACATCGGCACCATCCACTTTGTCGGTATTGGTGGCATCGGCATGTCCGGTATTGCCGAAATCCTCAATAACCTCGGTTATTCGGTTCAGGGGTCGGACATTTCCGACAATGCCAATGTGCAGCGCCTGCGCGCCCTTGGCATCAAGGTCTTTGTCGGCCACAAGGCGGCAAATGTCGAAGACGCCAAGGTCGTTGTCATTTCCACCGCCGTCAAACCTGACAACCCCGAAGTCACCGCCGCGCGCGCGGCCATGATCCCGGTCGTTCGCCGTGCTGAAATGCTGGCCGAGCTGATGCGCCTTAAGGCCGCAATTGCGATTGGTGGCACGCATGGCAAAACCACCACCACGTCCCTGGTTGCGACCATGCTTGATGCCGCCGGGTTGGATCCGACCGTGATCAATGGTGGCATCATCAACTCGTACGGCACCAATGCGCGTTTGGGTGAAGGTGACTGGATGGTGGTCGAGGCCGATGAATCTGATGGCACCTTTGTCAAAGTACCGTCGACCATCTCGGTCGTGACCAACATTGACCCGGAACATCTTGATCACTGGAAAGACTTCGATCAGCTGCGCGAAGCCTTCAAGAACTTCGTTCAGAATATTCCATTTTATGGCTTTGCCGTTCTGTGCATCGACCATCCTGAAGTCCAGGCTCTGATCGGGCGCATCACTGATCGTCGTATTTTCACGTTTGGCTTCTCGCCGCAGGCCGATGTGCGTGCGGTTAATGTCCGCACCAATATCGGCGACAGTGTCTTCGATGTTGTCATCCGCGAACGCGTCGACAGCGAAGAACGGGTGATCAAGGATGTCCGCCTGCCGATGGTGGGCGACCATAACGTTTCGAACTCGCTGGCCGCGATTACGGTTGCGCTGGAACTTGGCATTCCGGACGAGAAAATCGTTTCCGCCTTTGATGGCTTTACCGGTGTGAAACGCCGCTTTACCAAAACCGGCGAAGTTGATGGCGTAACCATCATCGACGATTACGGCCATCACCCGGTTGAAATCAAAGCCGTGCTAAAGGCCGCCCGTCAGGCCACCCGGAACAACGTCATCGCCGTGGTCCAGCCGCACCGTTATTCGCGGCTGCATGACCTGTTTGAAGATTTCTGCACCTGCTTTAACGATGCCGACAACGTGATTGTCGCCGACGTCTTTGAAGCCGGAGAAAGCCCGATTGAGGGTGCTTCGCGGGATGCGCTTGTCGAAGGCCTGCGCAATCTTGGCCATCGCCATGTCAGCGCCCTTGAAGGCCCGGAAAAACTGGCCGAAGTCATCAAAGCCGAAGCAAAACCGGGCGATCTCGTCGTTTGTCTCGGCGCTGGTTCGATCAGTGCCTGGGCCAATGCCCTGCCCGCCCAACTTGAAGCGATCAAGAACTGAAACAGATATGAGCACGCCGGAACACCATACGCCCCTGATTGACCGCCTGCCCAAGGTGCGCGGCAAGCTGCGTGAAGGTGCGCAACTGGCCAAGGTCACCTGGTTTCAGGTCGGCGGCCCGGCAGATGTAATGTTTCGCCCGGCCAATGAAGCCGATCTTGCCGACTTCCTGAAAGGCAAGCCGCAAGACTTGCCCGTGACCGTGATCGGCGTTGGCTCCAACCTTCTGGTCCGGGATGGCGGGATTCGTGGCGTTGTCGTCCGCTTGGGCCGCCCGTTTACCGAGGCCACCATCAAGGATGGTGATCTCCATGTCGGCGCCGGCGCGCTTGATTTGAACGTCGCACAAACAGCCCAGATGAACGGGATTGCCGGTCTTGAATTTTTGTCGGGCATTCCGGGCACCATTGGCGGGGCACTTCGCATGAATGCCGGGGCTTATGGCACCGAGATCAAGGATGTTCTGGTGTCGGCAACTGCCATTGATGGCAGCGGGACCATCCATACCGTCACACCCGATGAGATGGACATGTCCTATCGCCATTGCGGTGTGCCGGAAGACTGGATTTTCACATCCGCCATTCTGCGCGGCACTTCGGGCGACCCGGCCGACATCGCCAAACGCATGGATGAAATCCAGCAGGCGCGTGCAGGATCACAACCGATCAAATCACGTACCGGCGGATCGACATTTGCCAATCCGGTGCCGGACCGCGCCTGGGAAGTCATTGATGCTGCCGGATGCCGAGGCCTTAAAATCGGTGGCGCACAGATGTCCGAACAGCACTGCAATTTCATGATCAATACGGGCGATGCCACCGCCCTTGATCTTGAGCAGCTTGGCGATGAGGTCCGCAAACGGGTCAAAGAACATAGCGGCGTTGAGCTGCGCTGGGAAATCCGGCGCATTGGTGAGCGCCTTGGCCACTCGATCATAGGAAAAGACGCATGAGCAAACATGTCGCTGTCATTCTGGGCGGTTGGTCAGCAGAACGCGAAGTATCCCTGTCATCCGGACGCGAATGCGCCAAGGCCCTGCGCGAAAAGGGCTATCAGGTCACCGAGGTCGATGCGACGCGCGATATCGCAAGTCAGCTTGGCGCAATTGATCCCAAACCCGATGTGATATTTAACGCCCTGCATGGTCGCTGGGGCGAAGATGGTGCGGTTCAGGGACTGCTTGAAATCATGAACATACCCTACACCCATTCCGGTGTAAGGGCATCGGCGATCGCCATGGACAAGATGTCTGCCAAGGCGATGTTTGCCGAATATGAAATCCCCTGTGCCCGCCACGTCTGGGTGACGCGTGAAGACATTGCATCGGGCAAGGCATTGCCGCCGCCCTACGTCCTTAAACCCAATAACGAGGGATCGTCTGTCGGGGTTGAGATCATCCTGACGGCCGAGGAAGAGCAGAACATGCTCGCCCGTAGTTGGGACCATGGTGCTGGTATCATGCAGGAAGAATTCATTCCCGGTCGGGAAATGACCGTTGCCGTCAAGGATGGCAAGGCGATGGAGGTCATCGAAATCCTGACCGGCAATCATGCCTTTTACGATTTTGAATCCAAATATGCCCAGGGCGGATCAGAACATATCGTCCCGGCCGACATCGAAAGCGATTTGCGTGATCGCCTGCAACGCCACGCCGAAGAAGCCTATAAGGCGCTTGGTTGCCGTGGTGTAGCGCGGGCCGATTTCCGCTATGACCCGGAAAAGGATCATCTGGCGATCCTTGAAATCAATACCCAGCCGGGCATGACGCCGACATCGCTTGTTCCGGATGCCGCCCGTCACGACGGTATGAGCTTTGCCGATATCGTTGCGTGGATGGTGGAGGACGCCTCATGCGAACGCTAGAAGAACAGGCCCGCGAACGCCGCGAAAAGCTTGATAAAAAGCATGGCGTTGCATCCAACGTTAAAAAGATCGCCCGCGTCATGTGGTGGAGCGGCTTTGTTGGCGCAATCACGATTATTCCGGCCGCCCTTTTATATACCGGCAAGGCCGATAAATGGCTTGATATGGCCGAACAGGAAAGCGTGCGCCTATCAGCCGAGTTCGGCATGACGGTCAAGAATATCGAAGTATCCGGCCGCGAAAAAACCGACACCAATGCCCTCTTGGCCGCCATCGGACAGAAACCGGGTACGCCGATTATCACCTTTGACGTTGATGCCGCGCGTGAACGGGTCGAGGAACTTTCATGGGTGCGCAGCGCAACGGTCGAACGTCAGCTGCCCGATACCCTTATCGTGTCGGTCGTTGAGCGCAAACCGCTGGCATTGTGGCAAACCGAAGGTCGCGAGCATGTCCTGATTGATGGCGACGGCGAACAGCTTCAGAACTATGAACTGGGTGATTATCTTGATCTGCCGGTTCTGGTCGGCGATGACGCGCCCAAGGCCGCGGCTGAAATGCTGACCACCTTGCAGACCATCCCGCATCTTTATGAACAGATCACCGGCGCCCAGCGCATCGGCCATCGCCGCTGGAACATCCAGCTTGCCAACGGCATGTTCATTCGCTTGCCTGAAGAAAACATGGCAAAGGCCTGGCAGCGGCTTGAACTGCTGGATCGTGATCATGGCATCCTTGATCGCGATGTTCTGATTGTTGATCTGCGCCTTCCAGACCGGACTTTTGTCCGTCTGACGCCGGGGGCTGCCGAGCAACGGCGAAATCCGCCAAAGAAGGAGGGCGCGGTCTGAACTGACCGCCCTTCTGCCAGCTTACAAACCGCCGCCGAAAAAGCGCCTCGGACGGTTCTTTTCAGACTGCCAATCTTGTTTTTACACAGTTCTTGCGAACATTCGCATGAAAGATGCGTTATGGGATGGTCTGCCTTAACCAAATTGCAACCGCTTTTGGTGGAAAACGGGCTTAATAAGGTAGAGTTATAAAACTCCCGCCACATAACCGATAAAAATTCAGAGCATTCAATTGGCACGCGGCAAAACCAGATCAGGATTGATTGCGGCTTTGGACATTGGAACGTCCAAGGTCTGCTGTTTTATTGCGCGGCGTGAAAAGGACCAGCCGCCCAAGATCATCGGCATTGGTCACAACATGTCCAAGGGTCTGCAAAGTGGATCCATTTCCAATCTGGATGCGGCACAGGAAGTCGTCCTTGCCGCAGTCAACGCCGCTGAGAAAATGGCGGGACAAACCATCGACTCGGTGATTGTAAACCTCTCAGGTGGTCGCCCGGAATCGGAAACCCATACGGTTGAGCTCCCGCTTGGTTCCCGTCCGATTGGCAATCTTGAGATCCGCAAACTCAATGACCAGAAAGAAGCCCTTCTGCGTCAGGCGGGTGATGAGCTGATCCACACTGTGCCGCTTGGCTTCCGCCTTGATGGCGCCAATACCATGAATGATCCGCGCGGCATGTATGGATCGACCCTTGGTCTTGATCTGCATTTTGTCCGCACCCAGACTGCCCCTTTGCGCAATCTCGATACCCTGCTCGCGCGTTGCCATCTGGCGATTGAAGAAACCGTGGTCACCCCGCTGGCATCGGGCCTTTCTGCCCTGACACCCGATCAACGTGATCTTGGTGCGACCGTGATCGACATGGGGGCTGGGACAACCAGTGTTGCCGTGTTCAACGCCGGTCAGGTGGTTTACACGACCTCGATCCCGGTAGGTGGTGCACATGTCACGCGTGATATTGCCTATGGGCTCAATACGTCGCTTAACCATGCGGAACGTATGAAAACCCTGCATGGTAGTGCCCTGACATCACCGTCTGACGATCAGGAAATCCTGGCCGTTCCGACCATTGGGGATGAGGACGAAAACAACTTCAATCATGTGCCGCGCTCGATGCTCATCAACATCATCAAGCCGCGTCTTGAAGAAACCTTCGAGTTGATTCGCGATCAGCTCGAAGAACATGGTCTGTCACAGATTGGCGGCCGCAGCATCGTTCTGACCGGTGGCGCCAGTCAGCTTAATGCCATCGCCGATCTGGCCAGCCAGATGTTTGAACGTCCGGCGACCATTGCCTTGCCGCATGGGGTTTCCGGCCTTGCCGAAGCCACGGCTGGCCCGGCCTTTTCGGCCTGTTCCGGCCTGCTTTTGCGCGCCGTTGCTCAACAAAACGACCCGCTGAGCGAAGCCATGGCGCAAATCCGTCAATCAGGTGGGCGTTGGGGCCGTTTGGGCGCCTGGTTCAAAGAGAACTTCTAGTACGTAAATCAGGCGTACTTTTTTCTCCAATTTTCTGAAAACTTTTAGCCGTATTAAGAAGGCAATAACTCTTTGCCCGCTAAAACGAACTTGGAGGTCTTGTGCCCGAAGCATTTCTGGCACGCACAGGCAAAGGGAAGGCTTGTGTGATCTTTAAGCTCTAAAGCGCGGAGAGGAAGAGCAAACAATGAGTACAATCAATTTTTCCGTTCCAGAAACGGAAGAAAACCTAAAACCGAAGATCACCGTTATCGGTGTCGGCGGTGCCGGCGGCAACGCCGTTAACAACATGATCGCATCCGAACTCGAAGGATGTGACTTTGTTGTTGCCAACACCGATTCTCAGGCCCTGACCCAGGCAAAAGCAACGCGTAAGATGCAGCTTGGCCGCAAGATCACCCAGGGGCTGGGTGCAGGCGCACGTCCGGATGCAGGCAGTGCCGCCGCAGAAGAATCCATTGAAGACATTCAGGCGCAGCTTGAAGGCAGCCACATGGTATTCATCACCGCCGGTATGGGCGGTGGTACGGGTACCGGTGCCGCCCCGGTCATTGCACGTGCCGCCAAAGAGGCTGGCATTCTGACCGTCGGGGTTGTTACCAAGCCGTTCCATTTCGAAGGCACGCGCCGCATGCGCACCGCCGAACAGGGCATAGAGCAGCTTCAGCAGTATGTTGATACCCTGATCATCATTCCGAACCAGAACCTGTTCCGGGTTGCGAATGAAAAAACCACGTTCGCAGATGCCTTCCAGATGGCCGATGACGTTCTGCGCAACGGCGTGCGTTCGATTACCGACCTTATGATGGTTCCCGGTCTTGTGAACCTTGACTTTGCCGATATCCGCACTGTGATGAGCGAGATGGGCAAAGCCATGATGGGTACCGGCGAAGCATCGGGTGAAAAACGCGCCCTCGAGGCAGCCGAAGCCGCAATAGCCAATCCGCTTCTTGAAGATGCTTCGATGAAGGGTGCCCGTGCGGTCCTCATTAACATCACTGGCGGCATGGATATGGCGCTGTATGAAGTTGACGAAGCCGCGAACCGTATCCGCGAAGAAGTCGCTTCTGAAGCCAACATCATCTTTGGTTCGACCTTTGATCCGACCATCGAAGGCGCGCTTCGCGTTTCTGTCGTGGCAACCGGTATCGACGCCGAAGAAGTTCGCCGTCCGCAGCCAACCACGGTTTCCGTCGCACAGCCTGTGGCACCGAAACCGGCAGAACAGCCAGCAGCCGCCCCGTCCTTCGCACAGCATGGTGCCGGCAATGCAGCCGCCGCTGCAGCTGAAAACACCGCCGCTGGCGATTACGCAGGTGGTGGATCGGTTGATCACATTCCGGCGGATCGCTTTGCTGCCACCGGCAGCGCACAGCAGCCGGAAATCAGCCATCAGGCCGAAGCACAGGAAACCGGTTCGATTGAAATGGGCCAGACGGTTCTCAAGCCGAAACCGGTTCTGCGCGCTGACAAGCCGACCGAAAAAACCACCAGCAACGGCGACATGGCCTTTATTCCGCCGCGCGCTGTAAGCCCGAGCGAAGCCGAGCACAAACCGTACAGCCCGGATGTATTCGAAGCAGCCGATGCCCAGAATGCAACCTCTCCGCGTTCGGTTCTGGGCAGCCTGTTTGGCAAGAACAAAACCGCCAAGGAACCGCAACACCACGCGGAACCGAAAGTCTCGCAGCCGCAGGCACCTGCCCCGCGTCAGACCGAGATGCCCCTTGGCGAAGACAGTGAACCTGTCATGAAGAAGGAGCCCGCTTCCCGGGGCAAGACGCAAGGCGCGTCTGATGACCTTCTTGAAATTCCGGCCTTCCTTCGTCGTCAGGCCAACTGACGACGATCTCCGCGCGAAGATGGGGGAGGCGGCATGCCTTCCCCTTTTTTTTGGGTGCACCAGATTACATGACGCAACACATCCCTGCCTGTGATCAAAGCCCCCAACCCCGGACTGTTACAGATATCGCGAAACACTAATTGAATTTCAATTTTATTATTTAATTTCAATTACATATGAAGTTTACAAAGCGTAACAAAGAGTGATTTGAGTGATTGTTCGATCCTCTGTAATGTTTGAAACTAACAAAGCAGGGGCCGACGGGTTTGAAGACGGCTTTAAACATGCTTTGACTTTGATTGATGACAAACTGACTGACCTGATTTGGGGGTTCCTGTGAACAATATTGCCGATCTTGGTGCTGCCATCGCGCAGACAGGCCATTCCGGTGACGGCTATGTGGCCCAGCGCACGTTGAAAGCCTCCATCGGTTGTGCCGGTGTCGGTTTGCATTCCGGCCAGAAGATCCGCATTACCCTGCACCCTGCCCCTGCTGATCATGGCATCGTATTTCGCCGCACGGATCTGGATGACCAGCCGCTGTTTCCGGCACGTTACGATGGTGTGATTGATACCCGTCTTTGCACCTGCCTTGGCGATGCGTCCAAGGGCATCAAGATTGGCACCATCGAACATCTGATGGCTGCCCTTGCCGGATCGCGCATTGATAACGTTCTGATCGATATCGATGCCGATGAAGTTCCGGTCATGGATGGCAGCTCCGCCCCATTTAACTTCCTTATCGATTGTGTCGGCATCGAAGAATTGGATGCCCCGCGTCAGGTCATCGAAGTCCTCAAACCGATTGAAGTCGAATATAACGGCTGCACCGCGCGGGTCGAGCCGGCCAACGGGTTCGAGATTGATTTCGAAATCGATTTTGCCAGCAAGGCGATCGCGAACCAGCGCATGTCTGTCAAATTTGATGACGGCGTATTTGTTGCCGATATTTCGCGCGCACGCACCTTTGGCTTCCTGCATGAAGTCGAAGCAATGCGCTCTGCCGGTCTGGCACGTGGCGGGTCGCTTGATAACGCTGTTGTCCTTTCCGGTGACGAAGTCATGAACGAGGAAGGCCTGCGCTACGAAGACGAGTTCGTTCGCCACAAAATCCTTGATGCGCTGGGCGATCTTTATACCGCTGGCAAGCAGCTCCAGGGCAAGGTCACCGCGTACAAATCCGGCCACCACGTCAACAACCTGCTGCTGCAGGCCCTGCTGGCTGATGAAAGTGCTTATCGGGTTGTTCCGCTGTCCAAAGCAGCCCTGCGCGGCGTTGCCGAGCCGGTTCTTGCCACCGCCTGAAGCCAGGCTGGATTGGTTATCTTATGTTGAAAGTGGCGGCCCGTGTGGTCGCCATTTTTTATTGCGCGGAGCAAATTTCGGCCCTTTGATCCGGCTTGCGATATCTGCGGTCAAATAAAAGTCGGCAATTGACGACACTACTACTTGCCCAAGCACGCCCTTCACATGATATAGTCCGGCGGATTTTACGGTGAGTGCATCACAAATTTCGAGGATAGGTCACAGTGCTAAGTACCGTTCGCGCCAAACAACTCATTGCCATTTGCGGCGTGTCGCTGATGCTTGCGGCATGTTCAAGCAATGAGGCACCGGAATATGTCGAACGTCCGGTTTCCGAACTGTATAACGGTGCGCAGGACCTGCTTGACGCCAAGGAATACCAGAAAGCTGCCGAGGCATTTGACGAAGTTGAACGCCAGCATCCCTATTCCGTCTGGGCGACCAAGGCGACCCTGATGTCGGCCTATGCCTATTATCAGGACAACGAGTATGACGATGCGATCAACGCACTCGATCGCTTTATCTCGCTCCATCCGGCAAACCCGGATGTGCCTTATGCCTATTACCTCAAGGCGCTGTCCTATTACGAACAGATTTCCGATGTTGGCCGCGACCAGCAGATGACCCAGCACGCGATGGATGCGCTTGATGACGTCATCCGCCGCTTCCCGGACAGCAAATATGCCCGCGACGCCAAGCTGAAAAAGGACCTGACGGTCGATCACCTTGCCGGCAAGGAAATGGATGTCGGGCGCTATTATCAGGACCGCAGCGAGTATCTGGCAGCGATCAACCGCTTTAAATCGGTGATCGAAAATTACCAGACCACCACCCACGTCCCCGAAGCCCTCGCACGTCTGACCGAATGCTATCTTTCGCTTGGTCTTGAAGGCGAAGCCAAACGGACCGCTGCCGTTCTGGGCCACAACTTCCCGGGCAGCGAATATTACAGCGAATCCTATAGCCTCATGCTTGGCGAAGACGCCCCGGAGCGCGAAGAGGAAAGCTGGTGGGATTCCACCACAAACTCCATCTCCAGCCTGTTCTGATTTCAGGTCGCCGAACCGTCGCAAGGCCAAGGGTTTGCTTGACAATCCGCCTTGCGACAATATAGAACAAAAAAAGAACAACTTGCGGTTAGCATCTGAAATTACTGCAGTTTGATCAAACGTCGTTATCGCGACTGACTTGAAGGCTGTTTCGCCCTCGCAAGGCTTGCAAGGCCGGGCGGGATTGGGCACTCTGCAAATTCACAATTGGCTGTACCTGTCTGCTGCTCCGTTAACAACATCAGTACCCAGCAATGCTTCGACGCCTCAGCATTCGGAATGTAGTCCTTATCGACAAACTGGATCTCGATTTTCACGACGGGCTTAGCGTGCTCACAGGTGAAACGGGTGCTGGTAAATCGATCCTGCTTGATTCGCTTGGACTTGCCCTGGGTGCACGCGCCGACAGCGGCCTTGTCCGCCACGGCTGCGACAAATGCAGTGTCACTGCAACCTTCAACCTGCCGCAGGGCCATCCGGTTTTCACCCTGCTTTCCGATCAGGATATCGACCTTGAAGGCGAAGACCTTGTCGTGCGGCGTGTGGTTACCTCTGATGGTCGATCGCGCGCCTATGTCAATGATCAGTCCGTGTCAGTTGGCCTGCTGCGCGATGTTGGCAATTACTGCGTTGAAATTCAGGGCCAGTTTGACCAGCACGGCCTCCTTGATCCGACCACACATCGCGCGACCCTTGATGCCCATGGCAATCTTGGCACGCTTGCCATGACCGTGCGCGATCACTGGCGGGCATGGCGTGAAACGCAAAAGGAACTCAATGCCGCACGCACCCGCATTGAGCAAGCCCGCGAAGAAGAAGAATGGCTGCGCCACGCCGTGGATGAGCTTGAAAAGCTCGCCCCCGAAGAAGGCGAAGAAGAGCGCCTGGCCGAGGAACGCCAGTTCCTGATGCATGGCGAAAAGCTGGTCGCGGCCCTGAATGATGCCGGATCGGAACTTTCACGTGGCAAGGGGGCAGAAAGTGCGCTTCGCAGTGCGCAGCGCTGCCTCGAACGCGAACTTGAAAAGGCCGATGGCCGGTTTGAACCGATCATCGAGGCCCTTGATCGTGCGGCCATCGAACTTGAAGAAGCCAATCGGTCGATCTCTGCAACCTTGGCTGATCTTAATCTTGATACCGGCCATCAGGAAAATGTCGAGGAACGCCTGTTTGCCCTGCGCGCGGCCGCCCGCAAATACAATGTGCCGGTCGATGGCCTTAATCCCCTGATGAAGGATTTCCGATCCCAGATTGATCAGCTTGAGTTCGGGGAAAAGGAACTGAACCGCCTGACGGCTGCCGTTGCCGAATATCGCGACGCTTATATTGCCGCGGGCAAAAAACTGCATGATGCGCGCAAGGAAGCCGCTGCCAAGCTTGACGGTGCAATCAATGCTGAATTGCCGCCGCTTCGTATGGAAAAGGCCCGCTTTGTCACCGACATTGCCGAGCTTGAAGAAGCCGACTGGGGTCAGGACGGTATTGACCGTGTGCAATTCACCGTCGCCACCAACCCCGGAAGCCCACCCGGCGCGCTCAACAAGATCGCATCAGGCGGTGAGCTTTCGCGCTTCCTGCTGGCCCTTAAGGTCGTTCTGGCCCGTGTTTCCGCCGTACCCAGTCTGGTCTTTGACGAAGTTGACAGTGGCGTTGGCGGGGCAACGGCAGCGGCAATTGGTCAGCGCCTGCATCTTCTGGCCAAGGAACGCCAAATCCTTGTGATCACGCATAGCCCGCAGGTTGCGGCCCGTGGTCGCACGCATTTCTATATCGCCAAGCGCGAGGCAGAAGGCACCATGGTCACCCGTGTGGACGCCCTGATCGATGGCGCGCGGCGCGAAGAAATCGCCCGTATGCTGGCTGGTCATTCCGTGACAGCCGAGGCCCGCGCGGCAGCCGACAGTCTGCTTGAACAACCCAATTGATCCCGACGCCAACGTGTCGGCCCAACCTTGAATACGGAACAAAAAGAATATGAGCGCCGAACACGCGTCAAACATGTCCGATCTTCCTGAAATGCCGTCGTCGAGCACCGATGCGCGCAAACAACATGCGGAAATTTCAGACCGCATCCGGTCTTATAACGAGGCCTATCATGTTAATGACGACCCGCTGGTTTCGGATGCGACCTATGACGCGCTGTTCAATCGCCTGATCGAACTGGAATCGCACTACCCGACGCTCAAGAAAAACAGCCCGACACAGGAAGTCGGCGCCGCCCCGGCAGAAGGCTTTGCCAAGGTGAAGCATGCCCGTCCCATGCTGTCGCTCGGTAATGCGTTTTCGCGCGAAGACATTATTGATTTTCTGGCCCGTATTCGTCGCTTCCTGAACCTGACCGCGCACAGCCCGGTCGAAGTGGTGGGCGAACCAAAGATCGATGGTCTTTCCCTGTCGCTGCGCTATGAGAACCGCGAACTGGTCACCGCTGCCACCCGTGGTGACGGGTCGGAGGGCGAGGATGTTACCGCCAATGTCGCCCATATTGACGACATCCCGAAAACACTTCCCGATGATGCGCCCGACGTGGTCGAAATCCGCGGCGAGGTCTATATGGCGCGCTCAGCCTTTCAGAAACTGAACGCAACACAGGCCGAGACCGGTGGCAAAACCTTTGCCAATCCGCGCAACGCGGCTGCCGGGTCGCTACGCCAACTTGATCCATCGATCAGCGCCAAGCGCCCGCTGCGGTTCTTTGCCTACAGCTTTGGCGAACTGTCCGAAAGCCTTGCCCAGACCCAGTGGGATTTTCTCAATAAGGTCGAAGGATGGGGTTTTGTCACCAATCCCCTGACCCGGTTGCTGCATGATGCCGATGACATCATGGCGTTCTATGACGAGCTCGGCACACAGCGCCCGGACCTTGATTACGACATTGATGGCATCGTCTATAAGGTCAACGATTTCGAACTTCAGCTGCGCCTTGGTTTTGTCAGCCGATCGCCGCGCTGGGCAATTGCCCATAAATTCCCGGCGGAAAAGGCCCGCACCCGCATCAAGGCCATCGACATTCAGGTCGGGCGCACCGGTGCCCTGACCCCGGTCGCACGGCTGGAACCGGTCACGGTTGGCGGTGTCGTGGTATCGAACGCCACCCTGCATAACCGTGACGAGATCGACCGTCTGGGCGTTTGGGTGGGTGATCTGGTGGTTGTCCAACGTGCCGGCGACGTCATCCCGCAGGTCGTTGAGGTTATTCTTGAAGAGGATGGCAATCATCCCACAGATGCCACCCCTTACGAATTCCCCACCGAATGCCCGAAATGCGGTAGCCACGCCATGCGCGAAGAAGGCGAAGCCGTCACGCGCTGCACCGGTGGTTTGATCTGCCCGGCACAGGCGGTTGAGCGCCTGAAGCATTTCGTATCGCGTAATGCCTTTGATATCGATGGCATGGGCGCCAAGAATGTCGAGGCGTTCTTTGAACTGGGTTGGCTGAAGTCACCTGGTGATATCTTCCGCCTTAAAAGCGATCATGGCGATGCCATTCGCAAGCTTGAAGGTTGGGGCGACAAATCCGCCACCAAGCTGTTTGATGGCATCAATGAACGCAGAACCATCGGGCTGGATCGATTTATCTATGCGCTTGGCATTCGCCAGATCGGGCAGGCCACAGCAAAGCTTCTGGCCCGTCATTATGGATCACTGGCGGAATGGCGCAGCGCAATGGTCGCCGCCAATGAGCCCGATAGCGAAGCACTGCGTGAACTGATCAATATTGATCAGATCGGCCCGGGTGTCGCCAAGGATCTGATCGAGTTCATGGCCGAGGATCACAACCGCGAGGTGCTTGATGATCTGCAGAGCCTGTTGACCATTACCGATGTCGAAGCGCCCACCGTCAGTGACAACCCGGTCAACGGTAAAACCGTTGTCTTTACCGGTAAGCTTGAGCTGTTTTCACGCAGCGAGGCCAAGGTCAAAGCCGAAAGTTTGGGTGCAAAGGTCGCCGGATCGGTTTCGGCAAAAACCGATTATCTGGTTGCGGGGCCGGGTGCAGGCTCCAAATTAAAGAAAGCAGAAGAATTAGGTGTTACAGTGCTTGATGAACAAGGATGGCTTGATCTGATTGCTGCTGAATAAAAATGTTCTCATTCGGGAAGTGTGCTGATGGAAGACCTAGGAAGTTTCTTTCGCCGTTATGTCGACGCCCATCTCAAGCTTGAAGAAAACGCGCTTGATGAATTCTTTCACTTCCCGTGCCTGATCAATGATCTGTCCGGTGTTCAGGCGATTGCCAATTCATCTGATCTGCACAAATACCATCAGTCCTTTTTCGAAGAACTGAAAAACGCTGATCTTGCCATGGCCAAATCCATGGTGGTTGAACAGCATTCCGCCCTACCCGGCGGCGCGCGCGCGATTGTTTCGTTCCGCTTTGGCAATTCGGAAAACAACCTGATCTTTGATTGCGACTATGCCTTTGCGCTGCTCAAGCAGGATGATCAATGGAAAGTCATCTTCGCACAGCTTGATGAAATCAGATACAGCGACCTGTATTGAGGCCCGCATGGCGCCCCTGTTTCCCCATCACCTGATCAGACTTGGTCTTGTTGCCCTGATTCTGGGATGTGTCCCAACCTTGGCAAAGGCCGACCCGGACTTTGACACCTTGGCAGGACCGGCACGCGCGATTGATGCAGATACGCTGGAATTCGGTTTCCGACGGATTGATCTCTGGGGCGCGGATGCCATGAACCGGTTCCAGAAATGTCTGGTCAATGGGCAAAGCACGGCCTGCGGGGCAGAGGCATGGCAAATCACGACCAACCTTCTTGTGGCCACGCCGATCACCTGTGAAGTGCGCGGCAAGAACCGGTATCATCGCAATATGGCCGTCTGTCGTAATGCCAACGGGGTCGATATCGGCCAAAGCTTGATCCTGCGTGGCATGGCGGTTGCCCGCCCTGATCAGATGCCAGAATACGAGGCCTATGAAAATCAGGCCCGCCAGGCACGCAGCGGTGTCTGGGCCGGGGAGTTTATCGATCCGCTGAAATGGCGCCGCGGTGAACGGTTACCAGAACATGAGATCGAAGTCCGCCGCTGGCAACGCGACGAATAAACACCAGACAGCAGACACCAAACGTCTTAGCGTTGCGATGGCCCGCCAGTTGATGCGAACGGGCGCGCCAACAACCTGCCCAATCCCGCCAGGGTGAAGCTGTTTTTAAGTGACGCCACACCCAACGTGACGACGACAAAGCCGATCAATTGCGGAATGGTCAGAACTTCGCCAAGGAACAGCCAGGCAGCAAAGAATGTCATGGCAGGGCCGGACAATGAAATCAGCGATGCCTGTGTCGCCCCGACCCGGCGAATGCCTTCATAGAGCAGGAAGAACGGGATAACGGTGCAAAAGATCGAGATGCCCACCGTCCACATGATCCCGGCCATATTGAGGTTCAGCGGGTTCTGCACGATCAGCTCGTAAATCACCATGCAAATCCCCGCCGCCGTGTTGATCAGGGCGGCAAAATGCATGGAGCCAACCGTCGTAATCATCCGCTGCCCGAAATAAAGATAAATCGCATAGGTCAGTGCGGAACCAAACGCCCAGGCCGCCCCGTACCACAAACTGTCCGACACTTCGCCAAACCCATCAGGGGCAAGAACCAGAACCAGTCCGACATAGGTAATGACAAAGCAGACAATTTGGCGAAATGGCGGGAAGCGCCGCTTATGAAGTGCTTCCAGGATCATCACCACGGCGGGGAAGGTAAACAGCACAATCCGCGAGACCGTGACATCAATCAGCGAGACGGCGGTGAAATCAAACAGGGCGGCCAGAAAAAACATACCGCCATAAAGCCCGCCCCATGCCAGATCGACCGGTTTCATTTTGCGTTCGCCCGGCCGGTTCTTGCCAAACAGAACCACACCAAGCCAAAAGAACGGCATGGCAATCAGAAACCGCAGCAACAACAATCCATCCACCGTCATACCGGTGGCATAAACAAACTTCGCCAAAAGGCCCTTCATGGCCAAGGCAACAGTTGCCAGCAAAACGATGGTCAGGGCAGAACCCGCAGGCGACACGACAGCGGCTGCTGTCGGAGCGACCTTTGCTTCGGGCTCAGAAGGTGACGGTGGTGGCGTCATGAAATTCTCCGGTCCTCTCTTGATTGCCATAGTCACCTGCAAACTGCCATTATTCAATTCGAATTATTTGCTATCAGATATCAGCTTTGGCTATATCTGTTTATCTTGGCATTGCAGGAACCCGCGCAGGATCACGACGCATGGATATCAAACAACTCAGAAGCTTTGTGCATATTGCCGAACTCGGAAGCCTGTCACGCGCGGCAGAACGGCTGAACCTGTCGCAACCGGCGCTCAGTCGGCAGCTTAATCTGCTTGAAGAAACCCTTGATACCAAACTGCTCGAACGTACCGGTCGTGGTGTCAAACTGACCGAGGCGGGCCAGATGCTGGCCGAACGGGCGCGTGTTATTCTGACCGACCTAGCAAGGCTTGAAGCCGATCTATCCGCGCGGAGCAGCCAGGTCACCGGTCATGTCCATGTCGGGGTCCCACCGAGTGCCGGGATCGTCATTACCGGTGCACTGATTGAAACCCTTCGGGATCGATATCCTGATCTCAATGTCACGGTCGCCGAAGACCTGACCGGAGATGTGCAAGAAGGCCTTCTATCGGGGCGTCTTGATATCGGCATTCTTCATGACGGCATGATTTCGCGCAGCCTGCATGCCGAACCGCTATGGCGCGAAGACCTGTTTCTGATTTCCCATCCCTCTCAGGTCGGCGAACAGGAAACCGAAATCGCCTATGAGGATGTCCTGTCCCTGCCCCTGATCATGCCAACCAACAAGCATGGCCTTCGTGCCATGATGCAGGAAGCGGCCTTTCGCGCCGGACGTCCCTTGACGCCCGTGGTTGAGGCCGATGCGCTTCGTGTGCTGGTTGACCTTGTGACCCGCAATGTCGGGCACACGGTTTTGCCGCGCAGTTCACTGGTTCAGGAACTGTCAACCGGCCGGCTGATGGCGCGACGGATCACCAATCCGGAACTCTCCCGCAAGGTGATGCTATCCTGGCTTCATGACCGTCCACTCAGTGCTGGCGGCAAGGCTGTTGTTGATACA
Organism: Thalassospira sp. ABD4_177; assembly: GCF_056160125.1. Lineage (NCBI taxonomy): Bacteria > Pseudomonadati > Pseudomonadota > Alphaproteobacteria > Rhodospirillales > Thalassospiraceae > Thalassospira > Thalassospira sp. ABD4_177. The sequence goes on from NZ_JBSWWO010000006.1 coordinate 53,572, forward strand.
TTGCATGATCTGGCCGGAACCGTCCCGATGGCCAATCAATAAAAACCCGCCCACCCCAAACAAAAACCCCGACCGGGGGCTGCTCTGGTCGGGGTTTTCATCATGATATTTGGGACGGGTATCAGACGGGTGCCTGACTGTCCGAGGACTTCTGCCAAAGGTTCACACCGCCATCACCGGCATATTTATCGATCTCGGCCAGTTCTTCTGCGCTGAATTCAAGATTGTTAAGCGCATCAAGGCTGTTATCGAGCTGCTGAACGTGGCGCGCGCCAATCAGGGCAGATGTTACCTCGGGGCGACGCAGCACCCAGGCAATCGCCATCTGCGCCAAAGTCTGCCCACGGCGTTTGGCGATTTCATTCAGCGCGCGAACACGATCAAGGTTTTCGTCTGACAACATACCCGGCTGGAACGATCCTTCGAGTGCGGCACGGGAATCTTCGGGCACACCATTCAGATACTTGTTGGTCAGAAGTCCCTGTGCCAACGGCGAGAAGGCAATACAGCCCATGCCAAGCTCGGACAGGGTATCAAGCAAACCATCCTCGACCCAGCGATTGACCATGGAATAGGACGGCTGATGGATAACACATGGCGTTCCCATGTCTTTAAGGATCGCATGCGCTTCGCGGGTCATTTCCGGGGAATAGGACGAAATCCCGACATAAAGCGCCTTGCCCGACCGCACGATTTGATCAAGTGCGCCCATGGTTTCGGCAAGCGGGGTGTTGGGATCAACCCGGTGCGAATAAAAGATATCGACATAATCCAGGCCCATCCGTTTCAAGCTTTGATCAAGGCTTGAAATCAGATATTTGCGCGATCCCCATTCGCCGAACGGTCCTGGCCACATGCGATACCCCGCCTTGGTCGAAATGACCAACTCGTCACGATGGGATTTCAGATCCTGCGACAGAACCTTACCAAAGTTTTCTTCGGCCGAGCCCGGCGGCGGGCCATAGTTGTTGGCAAGGTCAAAATGAAACACACCACGGTCAAAGGCACGGCGGATCATGGCCCGCTGGGTTTCATAAACATCCACGCCACCGAAATTCTGCCACAGACCAAGTGTGATTTTCGGCAGAAGCAATCCACTGCGCCCACAACGGTTCCAGTTTTCATCCTGATAGCGATCGGGATTTGCCATCCACTGGGCTTCGACTTCAGCCATATGTTCCTCCAACTTTCAGAAGCGGTTTGCCGCTTTCCTTGAATCGATCCAATACCGTCTTATAGCGACATTAGATCTGGTTTGTCAGTGCGAGGATGCAAAAAGCCGCGCCTGAAACCGACGCGGCCTTGCTGAGTGCATCTCGCCCATTGCCTGGGTCAGTCCTGTTTCTTTTTGATCGGCGCCGTTGCCTTTTGCAGCCATTCACGATGATCCTCATCAAGATCATCGGCATACATCGCATAGACCTGTGCATGGTAATCGTTAAACCACTGCAACTCGTCCTTGGTCATCAGTTCCGGATCGATCAGCTTGCGATCAATCGGCGAGAAGGTCAGGGTCTCAAAGCCAAGCATCTTGCGATCTGCACCAATCGGCGCATCGATTTCGGTCACCGCAATCAGGTTTTCAATCCGGATGCCGTATTCGCCTTCCTTATAAAAACCTGGTTCGTTGGAAACGATCATGCCAAGCTTCAGCGCCACCTTGTTTGGCGCCTTGGAAATGCGTTGTGGGCCTTCATGCACACCAAGGTAACTGCCAACGCCATGCCCTGTGCCATGGTCAAAATCAAGCCCGGCTTCCCAAAGCGGCATGCGTGCGAGCGTATCAAGCTGCTGGCCGGTGGTGCCCACCGGGAACACGGCGCGGGCAAGGGCAATATGGCCCTTGAGCACCCGGGTAAAGCGATCACGATGCTCCTGTGTCGGTTCGCCAATCACGGTCGTTCGGGTGATATCGGTGGTGCCATCAAGGTATTGCGCACCGGAATCAATCAGGAAAATCTCGCCCGGCGTGAGTTTGCGGTTGGTTTCCGGGGTATTGCGGTAATGGCAAAGCGCCCCGTTCGGACCACTGCCCGGAATGGTTTCAAAGCTTGAATCGCGGAAAAGCGGATCCTCGGCCCGCATCGACAGCAACATGTCGGCTGCCGCACGTTCATCGATGTCACCACCGCTTGCGGCTTCATCAAGCCATTTGAAATACCGGATGATCTTTTCGCCGTCGCGTTTGTGGGCCTTGCGCGATCCTTCGAGTTCGACGTCATTCTTGCACGCCTTGGGAATGGCAACCGGATCACGCCCGACACGCACGGTTGCGCCGGCTTCGGAAAGCTGCATGCGCAGCCAGTCGGCGGCTGTGGCTTCATCCAGACGCACGGACTGATTGCCCATCGCCTGCAGGGCACCGGCAAGTTCACCCGGCGCGCGCAAAGTTGCCTCGCCCGACAGCCAGGCGACGGTTTCTGCGGCAATCTTACGCTCATCCATGAACAGATCGACCGAGGCATCACCATTAATGATCGCATAGCCAAGGGCCAGCGGCGTTTGCGGCACATCGGCACCACGGATATTCAAAAGCCAGGCAATGCTGTCAGGCGCAGACAAAATGGCGCTATCGCACGAAATGCGTGACAGGATTTCAGCGATCTGGGTGCGCTTTTCAAAGCAGGACTTGCCGGCATATTCCATCGGATGCGGGCGCACCGGACCAAGTGGCAGATGTGGCTGGGCATGCCAGATCGCATCAATCGGGTTGGTATCAATCGCAACCAGCTCCGCCCCGGCGGCATCGCATGCAGAACGCAGATGGTTTGCCTGCTGCACGGTATGCAGCCACGGATCATAGGCCAGTTTCTGCCCGGATTTCAGATTGTCGTGCAGCCACCCCACCACCGGTTCTTCGACCAGATGGCGGTATTCAAACAGGTCACGGTCAACCTGCTGGCGGACCTGAATGGTATAGCGGCCATCAACAAAAACCGCAGCCTTGTCACGCAGAACAACCGCTGCCCCGGCAGACCCGGTAAAGCCGGTCAACCATGCCAGACGTTCGGCCCGGGCCGGGACATTTTCGCCCTGATGTTCATCGGCACGCGGCACAACAAAGCCATCAACGCCCTTGGCGGCAAGATAAGTGCGCAGGGCATCAACACGGTGTGCGGCGTCAAAATCATCCTTGGCCATTTTAAAGCGGCTTTTGCGTTCGTCGCGCAAGGCCAGCAACTCGGCCCGCAATGCGTCATCCGGGGATGGACAGATCAGATCGATCCAGTCTTCTCGCGTGCTGCCTTCGGCGGCGGCCAGAACACCGTCAATCAGATCAATGACAGCGCTAACATCCTTGTCGACATTGGCGGCTTCTAGCAGCTTGGCAAGTTGAGCATCACCGGAAATGGCCATGAAGATCCTCTTTCATCCTGTGGGGCATCGGGCGGGTGGTACGACTTATGTAAGGGTTTGTACCGACGTGGCGCAAGCACCAAACGCCACATCGGTATGCTACGCCATTTTGGACGCGGGAAATACCGGTGCATGCATCCGGCGTATGAATGCCTTGCAACCTTCGCAATGCACATTAGTCAAAGGTTAACGTATGACAATCCCATGACAAAAAGATGGCCCGTCGGGACGTCAATTTGCTGGAGACCATGAACGGTGATCCGTTTTCCTATTACTGCCTTAAGCGTCATACAATCTCGTCGTCGCCAGACGGCCTATGACGGCCTTGAGCGCTTGACCCTGGGTCAAAAAGCTGCGCTCGGTCTTGATATTGGCCCTGCCCATCAGGCAGACGACATCGCGGATCGTATTCCATATGATCAGTACGATGCCCAAAGCACGGAATAACGGATCAGTCCCGCCCGGGTTGGTCTGACATCAAATGACGACGCGCAGGATCACGGTTCATGATCCTTGCGGCATTTTTGTCTTTTTCCCTCTGAAACGGCCCTGCTTCTCCACAGCAGGGCCGTTTCTTTTTGACCAATTCCAATCTGACGCGTCATAGTGGCCAAAACACCAAAACATGATGCGAAGTGGGAGCAAAAATGGCCCGGACAGTTCTGATTACCGGTGGATCGCGCGGCATCGGGCGCGCCACAGCCGTCTTGTTTGCATCCAAGGGCTGGAACGTTGCGTTCAGCTTTGTTGGCAATCATGACAGTGCAGATGAAACGTCGGCACTCTGCGAACGCGCCGGTGTCACTGGCAACGTGATTGCACGCAAATGCGATGTCCGTCTCGAAGAAGATGTTATCGCCCTGTTTGACGCTGCTCGCGACAGGTTCGGCTCAATCGACGGTGTGGTAAATAACGCGGGCATCGTCGCCCCGCAAAGTACGCTTGCGGACATGGATATCGAGCGCATGAAGTCCGTGTTTGATACCAACATTCTGGGGGCCTATCTGGTCGCCCGCGAAGCAGCACGCAGCCTTCATTCCGGCACGGCCATTGTGAATGTATCCTCCGTGGCAGCAAAACTTGGATCGCCGGGCGAGTATGTTGATTACGCTGGGTCCAAAGGCGCGGTTGATACCCTGACCATCGGCCTTGCCAAGGAACTTGGCCCGATGGGTATTCGCGTCAATGCCGTACGGCCAGGGATTATTGAAACCGACATCCACGCAAGTGGCGGGCGCCCGGAACGGATTGCCGAACTCGGGCCATCCTGCCCACTGGGGCGCGCTGGTGATCCCTACGAAGTTGCCCAAAGCATCTTTTGGCTGATCTCATCGGATGCGTCCTATGTGACGGGCAGCATCATCGACGTGTCCGGTGGCCGTTAAAAGACCAACCACCCCACCTATTTTACTTCCCCGAGGTCGGCATCCGACTGGTTGGTGGCAGACGTGGTTAAGCTTTCTGCGTCCTTGGCTTCGCCAACCACGTCGGCCAAACCGTCATGCAGCTCCATGATATCAAGCGGTTTGGCCAGAATACGCGAAACCCCAAACGCCTTGAAAGACTCCGTGACCTCGTCAGACGCATAGCCTGTCATGACCACGACCGGAATGTCATTGCCCGCCTCTCGCAGATTTTCGACCAGTTTCAAACCGGTCATGCCAGGCATTGTCTGATCGGTCAGAAGCCCGTCGAAATGGGCATCCGGCTTGCTCAGCGCTTCAAGCGCCTTGGACGCTTCGTTGAAGGTGACGACTGAATAGCCGATCCGCTCCAACATGCGTGCACACAGCTTAAGGTTTTTTTCTTCGTCATCGACAACAGCAAGCCTGCCACCAGAAGTCGCAGTCAAAGCCTCTGTACTGCGTGTTTCTTCCGGTGCTTCACGGTCATGTTCGGGCAGCAGAATGGAAAAGCGGGTGCCCTGCCCCAAACGGCTATAGACGGAAACCTCGCCCTTATGTCCGGCAATGATCCCGTGCACGGTCGACAGGCCAAGGCCCGTGCCCTTGCCCGGCTCCTTGGTGGTAAAGAAGGGGTCAAAGATCTTTTGGGCTGTTTCGGGCTCCATGCCCACCCCGTTATCCACCACACTGATCTGGATATAGCGCCCGGACGACAACAAGGGGTGCATTTCCAGACTGTCTTCGGTGACCTCAAACGGGCATGCCTTCACCCGGATATCCCCCTGATCGCCGACCGCGTGATAGGCATTGGTAATCAGGTTCATCAGACACTGATCGAGCTGTGTGGCATTCCCCATCACGGTCATGGACTTCGCACCCAGCTCCACCTTGATCGAGACACTTGATGGCAGGGACCCACGCGCAAACCTAACAGTCCCCTTGATCATGGAACCGACATCAATCGGTGATCGTTCGGTTTCGGAATTACGGCTGAAGGCAAGAATTTGACGAACAAGATCACGCGCGCGGTCTGCCCCCTGCCGTATTTCCATCACATCATCACGCAGCGGGGAATCTTCGGGCAGATCGGTATAAAGCAACTCGGCATAGCCGCTGATGGGTTGCAGGATGTTGTTGAAATCATGCGCGATGCCGCCTGCCAGCACACCCATGGTTTCCATGCGCTGGGAATGGCGCAGCTGTTGTTCAAGCTTTTCACGTTTGCGTTCGGATTGCAGTCGTTGAAGTTCGGCGGAGGCCCGTGAGGCAAATACTTCGACAATCGACCGGGCCAGTTCCGGATCACCCAGTGGCTTGTCCGATACGGTTACCAGAATGCCGTTCGGCTTGCCTTCATTGTCATAAAGTGCTGCCCCGACATAGCCGACAACATCAATGTCGGTCACCCGACTGACATCAGGCATGATGTTCTGGAAACTGTCCTTACAGACAAAGACACCTTCCTTGAGAACCCGTTCCCCGGCCGATCCTGCCAGGGCGAAGTCAAGCCCGCCGCGCCCGGTTTCCGGGGAGTAATACGCCACGGATTTCACGCGGTCACCGACGATTTCCGCAACGTGGCAATAGGTCATATCAAGGGTTTCGCACAGAACCTGCGTCAGGTTTTCAAAGAACCCTTCACCGACCTGAAAGCGAATACCGCGATAAATCGATTCCAGTGTTCCCTGATGGCGCTCGCGCTCTGTGACATCGAGTGCGAAGCTTGCGATACAATCAAGTTCACCATTGGCATCAAAGATCGGGCTTTCATACCATTCACAGATGATACGGCTTCCATCCGCTTTGACATTCTCGAACCGGTTATTGACGCTGTTTTGCGTTTCCATGATCCGCTTGATCAAGGTCCGCAGACGCCCGCGATCTTCTTCTGGCACCAGAAGCTCAAGCTTCTTGCCCACCATCTCATCGGCACTATAACCAAACAAATGGCAGGCAGTCTCGTTGACCTCGATAATGGTGCGATCCGGCGTCCAGTAAAACACACCGATTTTGGCATTGTTAAAGTGTGCGCGAAGACGGCGCTGATTGGCTTCGAGCTCGCTTTTGGCGACTTCAAGATCGCGCCTGTAGCGCATGCGTTCAGTTATATCTCGGCAACTGATGCGAATGCCCAAATTGCCACCGTCACTGTCAGCAATCGGCTGCCAGGACATATCAATACCGATCCGGCGGCCATCCTTGTGAACACCAGTGAATTCGCGGTCGCTGCCCGAAAGGCCTTCGAGCCCCTCGCTGATATAATGGCGCACGCGATCACGGTCTTCGGCCGCGACGAATGACAGTGGATAGTCATCAAGCGCCATACATTCATCAACCGTGTAACCCAGAACACGTTCGATGCCCGGGTTCACCCAGATCAGTTTCCCGTCCGGCGCGATCCAGCTTTCCCAGCCATAGGTGTAATTGGCGACCGCTTCAAAACGACGGCGCGAGAAGCTGAGTTTATCATTGGCTTCCATCACGCTTTTCATGCCTGCTGCCGCGGCTAACAATCCGCCAGCAGTGTGCGCAAAGACAATTTCATCAGGCCGCCAGGATCTTTTGCGACCGACCGCCTCAAAACACAGTATGCCCAGACGCCCGGCTGCAGAAATCAGCGAAACATCAAGGATCGACTTGACGTTCATCGGGATTAAGTAGGAGTCCGTCAGCTCGGACGTGCGGGGGTCGTCCACGGCGTTTTCCGCATCAACGACCTGTCCAGTTTCAAGCGCTGCGAAATATCGCGGCAAGTCTGAACGCCTTAAAATCATCCCGTCATGCTTGGCCGATGGATTGTTGGCATCAAACAACCCGACACACTCGACGTCACCATCATCTTTTTGCAGCCAAAGACTGGCGCGTTCGCAATTCATCAGGGTGGCAAAACGCTTTAAAGTCGGGCGGAAAGATGCATTTTCAATGCGATCAAGTGACGAGAAATGGTTGGCGACCTCGGTTGCACTTTCACGTATTTGCTCAAGGAACCTTTTGCCCGACATCAGCTCATTTTGGGATCGCAGCTGATCGACACTCATCTGCAAAAGCGCCTGTCGCATCCAGACGACACCAACAACAATGGATGCGCTCATCCAGGTATAGCCAAACAGCACCGATCCCCAGACAGGGATTGTGTGGGGTACACTGCCGCTATCCCCGATCAGGCCGCCATCCAGCCCAAAGACGCGCATCGCGCCAACGCCGATGATCACCAAAAAGCAAAACACTCCATATCGAACGGTTATCGATAACGACCAGAACAAGGCAACCATCACTGTCGCAACGATCAGCATCGCCATGCCGCTGGCAGGCGAGAACTTGACGAGATAAAGCATCGACATCGCCGTCATTGCCATCGCGATGACACGCGACTTGACCTTGGTGGACAGGCGCTTGCGCGCAGCAAGACAAATGACAACAGGAACAAAAATGGCCAGATGGATCAGCTCGACGGCAAGCGATCGTTGGCTGGCCTCGCGCAACATGGACGCTACCAATGCCGGCAGGCCACCAATCGACATGACCACAAGCATGAAATCGGCAATGCGGTTTTTGGTCTGACCCAGAATGGCGTTTAATCTTTGCGGCATGGGCTGTCAGGTTCCGTTGTCAGACCAACTGGTCGGGCATACTGTTATAGATGCTTTCAAAGCGGCCATGATGATCGGCAAAAAGGCCCAGAAGCATGGGATCAAACATTTCAGGTGATGTCCGCTCGTCGCCTTTGGTAATGATTTCGACAGCTTCCAGATGGGCATAGGGCGGCTTATATCGACGTGAACTGCGCAATGCATCATAGACGTCTGCCAGCGAGACAATCCGGGCGATCATCGGGATATCGTTGCCAGACAGACCGGCACAATATCCAGATCCTTCCCAATGTTCATGATGATAGCGCGCAATCACGGCCGCCTGTTCGATCACGGGATTGTCCGAAGAACTCAGCATGGCGAAACCGATTTCGGTATGGCGCTGCATGGTTTTGAATTCTTCGTCGGTCAGCTTGCCATTCTTGAGCAGCACTTCATCCGGCACCCCGACCTTGCCGATGTCATGAAGAATACCCGCGAGCCGGATGGTGCGTTGAACATTCTGATCCAAACCGGCCATGTCGGCTAATAGCTGCGAGTACAAGCCGACACGCACGCAATGCTCGGCAGTCTCAATATCCCGGTACTGCGAAATCAAGCTGAGCCGGTCGATCATTTCCTGCTCGGCACCGCCGAGTTTGCGGGTGATGTCATCAAGGGTTTTTGACTGGCTGATATTTTCAAGTTCAAGCTTGCGAACCCGTTCCCCTTCTTGGTCGCGTTCCAACAAGCGCGCCTGTGCATCCAGGGCGGCGCGTTCGAGTTCGGCACGCTCAATCGGCTTATCAAGGAACTCGCGCACGCCAAGACGCAGTGCGGTAACCGCGTCCGACTTGTCCCCGTCTCCAGTTAGAAGGATAAACTCAAAGTCACGTTTGTATTCTTCGATCACCCGTTTGACGAATTCCAGCCCACCGCAATTTGGCATGCGCAAATCAGAAACGACCAGACGCAGTGATGCATCAGCGCGCACTTTATCGAGCGCTTCCAGCCCATCCGATGCGACGACCACGTCAAACCCGGCACGTTCGAGAATGCGTGCAAGCAGTTTGCGGATGGGGGGCTCGTCATCAACAACGAGAATACGGTGCTCAAGCTCGCTCAATCGGTCCTCTCCCTATGCGACGTGCGACACTACCAGTGAATAGATAAAACCTATCCTTTGGTATTGCATATTACAACATACGCAGAAGATGACAAAGCGGATTTCATGCGCAGCAACGGGCTTTCACCAAGTGTTTCGCGGAAATTCTGGCACAAACCAGTGATTGCAGATCAGCCGGGGAGCTCCGCCGATACCGTGATTTTGATCGCTGTTGCGCAATTAAATCGCGAATCGAAGTTACAAAGGGCAAGAATTGGCTCCTTGCGCGCAAGTCAGCCTCAATGGAAATTGATCCACAGGCAGAACAAAAAACGGCTGCCCACCTGATCTGATGGGCAGCCGACAAAACCGTTTGATTTTAGAATTCTATGGGTTAGCCAACGACCAGTGTCGTCCAGTTCTCGACCTTGAAGCGGTTGATCAGAGACAATCCGACTTCACGATAGGCCGACAGAACAAACTGTTCCTGATGCGCCAGAAGCCCCGACAGGATCACAACGCCGTCTTCCGAAAGCGTGTTGGTCAGATCATGCGCCATGGCGCGCAGCGGGCGGGCAAGGATGTTGGCGCAAACGATGTCGTAATACCCGGCGTCACTGACACGGGAATCCTGAAAACCGTTTGAATGAATGGCGGTAACAAGATCGGCAACCTTGTTGGTTTTGGCATTTTCGCGGGCAACGCGCACCGATGCCGCATCAATATCAGCCATCATCACCGGGCAGCGCCAGGTTTTGGCACAGGCCATACCCAAGATGCCTGACCCACAGCCCATATCGAGCGCGTTATAACGCGGACCACGTTTCGCCAGCCAGTCAATGGCCGCGAGACACCCTTTGGTGGTTTGGTGTTCACCAGATCCGAATGCCAGACCGGCATCAACCTGCAGCGCGGTTTTGGCGACCGGGAGTTCCTCGTCCCAATGCGAGCCATGTACAAAGAACCGCCCAACCGAGATCGGCTTGAAGCTGCGCAGGTTTTCACCAACCCAGTCTTTCGGCTCATACGTCCCGAACGTTACCGACGGTGTTTCAATGCCAACAGCAGATGCCATGATTGAAACCGCGGTTTCCACAGCACCCTTGTCAAACATCTCGCCAGAAAAGCCTTCAACCCGCCAGGGCGCTGTCGGATCGCCATCACGTTCGAAATGCGACAACGCATCGCAGTAATCAAACAGCGCGTCGGCAAAGACTTGCGCATAGGCGCCATCAACTTCGAACTGGAAGTTGTAGCAAAGAACGGGTTCGGTCATATCGCTTCTCGCTTGTGTGGGCGGCGAAACTGCACTGCCCGGTTAAATCGGTGATCCGAAAAGTTGGCTGGGGCTTACCCCGGTAGGATAAAGCTGTCGACCACTTTCTTCGTGCCGACACTTTCGAAGTGGATTTCAAGCTTGTTGCCATCCACGGACCGCACAGTGCCCGATCCGAACTTGCGATGACGCACCGTATCGCCAACCTTGTATTTCGACGATTTCGAATTGGTGGTGTAGCTGGTTTCCCCGTCCGGCTTCACATCAATCACATTCTTGCGCACGCGATCCTGCCAACCGCTGGACGCAAATTTGCGATCTCCTGCGCCCAATGTCTTGTTGCGATCCGATGCACCGTCGCTGGCCCAGCTTGGCATCTTCATCCAGTCATCCGCCCCCCAAGCGCCCGGGGAATGATTGCCCCCATGCCCACCCAGGCCGGTATCGCTGCTGCGTTCGATATGCTCATCAGGCAACTCATCGACAAAGCGCGATGGCAGGGCAGATTGCCACTGGTTATAGATGCGCCAATTGGCGGCATAGCAAATGGTCGCGCGTTTGCGTGCACGGGTAATCCCGACATAGGCCAGACGACGCTCTTCTTCGAGGCCCTTGACCCCGCTTTCATCCATGGCGCGCTGATGAGGGAATACGCCTTCTTCCCAGCCGGGCAGGAAGACATAGTCGAACTCAAGTCCCTTGGCGGCGTGCAGGGTCATGATCGTGACTTTTTCTTCGTGATCGTTCTGCGCGTTTTCCATCACCAACGATACATGCTCAAGGAAGCTGGTGAGGTTTTCAAACTCGCCAATCGCGGAAACCAGTTCTTTGAGGTTTTCAAGCCGACCCGGCGCATCGATTTCCTTGGAGGCCCGCCACATGTCGGTATAGCCGCTTTCATCAAGGACGGTCTCGACGACCTCGACATGGCTGCTGTTGCCAAGCATTTCACGCCAGCGTTTGAAATCCCCCAAAAGCCCACCGATGCTTTGACGCATCTTGGGTTTGAGTTCTTCGGTATCGATCAGATCGCGCGCCGCATCGGGCAGCGATATCGCCTGATCGCGCGAATATTGATGCAGGGTTTGAAGCGTTGCCTTCCCCACCCCGCGCTTGGGCACATTGACAATACGTTCAAACGCCAGACTGTCATTGGGTTGTGCAACAAGGCGGATATAAGCCAGTGCATCCCGGATTTCCTGACGCTCATAGAAGCGTGGGCCGCCAACAACGCGATACGGAATGCCAAGCGTAATCAGGCGTTCTTCAAATTCACGGGTCTGGAACCCGGCACGCACCAGAATGGCAATCTGCGATGCGCCGACACCCTTGGTTTGCAGGGCCTCAATATCTTCACCGATCAGGCGTGCCTCGGCTTCCCCATCCCAAACACCTTTGACAAAGACCTTTTCGCCGGTATCGATTTCCGTCCAAAGCTGCTTGCCCAAGCGTCCATCATTGAACGTGATCAGTTTGGACGCGGCCGCAAGAATATGTGGCGTGGATCGATAATTCTGTTCAAGACGCACGACCTTGGCGCCGGGGAAATCTGTCTCGAACCGCAGGATGTTACCGACCTCGGCCCCGCGCCAGCTATAGATCGCCTGATCATCATCGCCAACGCAGCAGATATTGCGGTGAACCATCGCCATGGCCCGCAGCCACAGATACTGCGCCACGTTGGTATCCTGATACTCATCGACCAGAATGTAACGGAAGGTGTTCTGATATTGCTTCAGAACTTCCGGGTGCTGCTGGAAAAGTGTCAGGCAATGCAGCAACAGATCACCAAAGTCGCAAGCATTGAGGACTCTGAGACGATCCTGATAAATCTTGTAAAGGTGTTTGGCCCCGCCATTGGCGAACTCGACACTTTCATTGACCCGCTCAGGCGTCAGGCCCTTGTCCTTCCAGCGCTGAATGATTCCCATCAGCTGCTTGGCCGGCCATTTTTTCGGATCAATCTGCTCGGCATCCATGATCTGCTTAAGCAGGCGGACCTGATCATCGCTATCAAGAATGGTAAAGTTGGACTGCAACCCGATCAGATCGGCATGTCGGCGCAACAAGCGCGCCGATAACGAGTGGAAAGTCCCCAGCCACCAGCCTTCAACCGGCCGTCCAAGCGCCTGCGCCACACGTTCCTGCATTTCCTTTGCCGCACGGTTGGTAAAGGTCACAGCCAGGATCTGCTGCGGGTGCAGGCGCTCAGATTGCGACTTGGTTTCCAGAAGATGCGCCAGACGCGTGGTCAAGACGCGCGTTTTTCCGGTCCCCGCCCCTGCCAGAACCAGCAACGGTCCATCAAGGGTTTCGACAGCATCACGCTGCTCGGCATTCAGGTTGTCGAGATATGCCGGGGTCGGTGTGTCGGCCAGACGCATTTCGGGGCTGGCGGCGAATTCATCAATTTCGAACGGATCATCCATCATGATGGCATATATATCACGCTGTGCATCAAGAGCCAGCCTTGCATCCGCAACGGCCATGCAATTTTCCCTGTTCGTGCAAAATCGTCGCTAAATGCGCTGTTTTTCAACTTGAGTTGAATTTTTTGCGCCAGTTTTTGCCGGCCTATACGTGTGCTTAAGCATCAGAGCAATTCTCAAACAAGGCGGGAAAATGAGCGGTATCAACGGCATGGGCGGCAACATTGCCCAGTTACTTGGTCAAAACGGTCAAAATGCGAGTTCCACTTCCGGCACAGATACCGTGTCGGGCGCAGAAGCATTTGGGTCGCTTGCACTTTTCAGTCTTCAGAACAGCGGCGAGAACAGCTCGGACGCCATGACTGATTTGACGTCGAAAAGTGAGGCCATTACCGGCCAACTGTCAGATTCCATTCTGTCGATGCTTATGGAACTGCAGGAAACGAGTACGACGACAGATGGCAACAGCAGCTTTGATGCTCAGCAACTGTTTTCGGACATGGACGCAGATGGTGATGGGACACTGAGCAAAGATGAATTCATGTCTGCTGCCCCTGATGACGTGACCGAAGAGATGTCAGAAAACCTTTGGAACGTTATGGCGGGTTCAGACTCAGATAGCATTTCCGAAGAAGATTATCTTGCTGCCATGACTCCGCCTCCTGGCGCAATAACTGCCGAAGAGACTGAGAGCAGCTCTGACGAAACGTTGACGGGCTACGCTGCATCTCCTGGCGAAGACGGCACCTACGACCCCCTTGATACCAACGAAGACGGCGTTGTTAGCTTTTCGGAAATCATGGCCGCTGCACCAGCAGATGCAACCCCGTCTGCAAGCAGCCTGCCTGACGTCAGCAACGAAGCAGAGCTTACAGAAGTCTCCGCCCAACAGACTGAGCAACCTGCAACCACCCCGCTTGATCCACGCAATGAGTCCTTCAGTAACAAGTTGATGGCTCAGGTAATTGGCTAACACCTAGCTGGCTGAAAACTCTTCAAGCACGTTAATGATCCTGCCAGTGGCCTTACCATCCCAAAACGGGATTGAAGTGGCCCTTCTTGGAAGTGTCATCTCTCGTAATCGACACATCACGGAGGGCAGCAATTCTTCTATATCGACCAGCCTGTTGGTTCCCTTGGTGATGGTGATCGGACGTTCTGTCGATCTACGCAGTGTTAGACAGGGCACACCAAGGCAGGTTGTTTCTTCCTGCACCCCGCCGGAGTCCGTGACCACGACACCGGCATCCTGCATCAAACTTGCAAACTCGACATAGCCCACCGGCGGCAGAAACCGAACTCCCGCGGCACTCAGATCATCGATCGAACTTAATGCTACAAGGCGCTTTTGTGTTCTAGGGTGAAGGACAAAACAGATTTCTGCTTTGTCGGCGAGTTCCTTCAATGTCTGACATATCTGACCAAGCCTGACGGGATCATCGACATTGCCTTGCCGGTGCAATGTCACAAGGACATAACGCCCCCTCTGCACGCCAACCTTACTGGCAGCATCTGCCTGATCGATTTGCGGTCGCATCATTGCCAGTGTGTCGGCCATGATATTGCCAACCAGCTTGATACAGTCTGCCTCTATCCCCTCGGCAATCAGGTTTGCGTCTGCATCCGTTGACGGCGTCAGCAAAAGATCCGCTTTATGATCTATGGCGATGCGGTTGTGCTCTTCCGGCATGTCGGGTTCATAACACCGTAGCCCCGCTTCGAGATGCACAAGGGGTATTGCCATTTCTGCCGCGACCATCGCAGCCGCCCGGGACGAATTCACATCCCCAACGACCAGAACCATGTCAGGTCGATTTGCATGGCACAACGCCTCATAGGCCCGCATCATGTCGGCGACGGGATCGCTGTTTTCTGACGCCGCCCAGTTCAGGACGTGACCCGGGTCTGGCAATCCGAGTTCCCGCCAAATCGCCGAGGACATCGCATCATCGCGATGCTGGGCGGTATGGACAAAAGAAGGACGTATGACCGGATGGTTCCGCAACGCGCGCCACAGTGGTGCAATCTTCATGAAGTTGGGTCTGGCGCCGGCAATGAGGTGGAGCTTCATATCTTATCGACACGCATCCTGCTTCTGGGAAAGTTCGACCGTCTTGCCATAGCCTAATAGATAAGTCCGGCGCCTTGTAACCTTCTTTGGTATCGGTATTTTCTGCCGTCTATCGCGGCTGGCTGGCTGTCAGAACGGCCTGCGGCCTTATTGCGCTATTCAATCGTCTTCGCATGTAATTTGCGAACCCTTGCGTCCCGCAACCGTGGTCTGAAAATTGCTTTGATTTCTGATGGTAAGCATGCCTGACGCGCCCAGAGACATTCGGGGGGTGTTGGCCGTGCTTTGTGCATCCCAGAAGAAAGGTATCTCGCAATGAGTACTATTTTTGGATTGGGCAACGGGTTGCCGATGTCAACCCGGGCCAGTTCCGCGGAACGGCCAGGTGCACACGAAGGTATCGAAGGTTTTAGCGCAGGTAGCGCTGCACCTGTAGCAAGCGTCGGTGCAATCGGATCTGAGGGGGGCTCGTCGAAAAGCCAGCTTTCGGATGCGGTTCAATCCGTCATGCTTGAATTTCAGGATATCGGAAGCGGGTCATCAAGCTTTGCTGCGGCCATGGATGCCGTCAAAGCCAATGACAGCGCAAACGGTATCAAGACTGCCGATGACGTCGTTTCCTCAAATTCCGATCCGGCAAATGACGACCCTGCACTTGCTGAGCAGGATGCCGAGGAGGAGTTCAAATCAGCCCTTCGTGACAGTTTCAGTCCGCCAACAAAGGACGAAAAACAGAACGAAAAGGCCGAGATTGAAAAACGCAGGGAACGTCAGGAGATTGATGACGCAGTCGAGCAGGCTGCAACTGATCTTCCCGAAGACGTTGCCGGTCTTGATAGCCGGGTCGCAGCCCAGGTCATGTCTGGTCAGCCAGCACGACAGCAACCCGCATTGGCCGCCTGATCATATCGGCCATAAAACCTTGAACAGAGCAGCGCCTCACAGCGCTGCTCTTTTCTTTTGTTTGAAAAGATCAGAACAGCTTGGGCGGCGCATCGCCGCGTTCTTCGCTTTGAAGTTCAAGCAACGCGTTGTTATAGGCCATCATCGCGTCCTTTTCATGGACGAACCCGATGATATGGCGTTCCTCGGCACTGTTAAGGACCGGCAGATGTTCCTCGCCGGTTTGTTCCATCAATTTGATGGCCTTTTCGATACTATCAGTGCGATACAGCACCGGCGGTTTTGATCGTGCGACCTGGCCTGCCGTTACCTCATCTCCCAACTTGGGATCAAAGGCGGCATGACGCAAATCCGTCAGCGTGATCGTGCCATGCAACTTGCCCTGGTCATCAATGACAAACAGTTCCGAATATGGAGCATTGATCAGTTTTTCGCGCACTGTCGTCAGCCCCTCGCCAAGCGGGACGGTTTCGTATTCCCGCTTCATGATCTCGGCGACCTTGATCGTACGCAGCAAATTGACTTCCCGGCCCCAGCGGGTCGAAACGCCACGGCATTTCAATTGCCACTGGAAGAACGATCCGCCCTGGAATTGATCCATCACCACCGTCGCCAGAACAGACGCCACCATGACCGCCGCCGTCAGGGCATAGTCACCGGTCAGTTCGAAAATGATCAACGTGGTTGAAATCGGCGCGCCAAGGACAGCCGCCGCCACGGCACCCATGCCAACAAGCGTGTAGGCCGAATAACCCGATGACAGGGCAGGGAAGACGTTGGTCGCGATAATACCAAACGCCCCACCCAGCATCGCGCCAAGGAAAAGGGCCGGACTGAACATGCCGCCGGCAAAACCAAGGCCCATGCAGATCGACACCACAAATCCCTTGGCAAGCAGCAAGCCGATCAGGAAGGTCAGGTTATAGCTTTCATTGAGCGCATCGTTCATCGCCCCATAACCGACACCGACAATCTGCGGAAAGAGTAGTGCGACCAGCCCGACAATCAATCCGGCCACCGCGGGTCTTACCCAAAGCGGTGCATTGGTGCGGTTTGCCGTTTTTTGGACAATCGGAATGGCGCGCACGACCAGCACCGCTGCGATCCCGGCAATAATCCCCAAAAGGGCAAAAGCCGGAAATTCCCAGAAAGACTGAATATCATGCCCCGGAATCAAAAAGGCGACTTCATCACCATAATAGATCCGCGTGATCACCGTTCCGGTCACCGATGCCAGCACGATCGGCGCAAAGGCTGTCAGGGCGTAGTGACCAAGTGCGACTTCATGGGCAAACAGCGCCCCGGCCAATGGCGCATTGAACGATGCCGCAACGGCGGATGCCACGCCACAGCCCAACAAGGTTCTTGAGGCTGAACGACGCAAATGAAGAATGCGCGCCAGCCACGCCCCGAAAGATGCCCCCATATGAACAACCGGCCCTTCCCGGCCAAGGGACGCCCCACTGCCAAGCGAGACAGCGCTGGCAATCGCACTTTTGATCCCGCATCGTGTTGACATGCGGGCGTCGTGGAAGGACGCGGCATCAATGACGTCGGCAACCCCGTGCGGGCGCTTTTCAGGCAGAAACTTGTAGATGAAAATACCGACAATCAGCCCGCCAACCGTCGGCGCAAGAATAAGCTGCCAGACCGGTATTTCGCTGAGATGGCGGTGAAGGGCTTCTTCCCCGGTTCCGAAAAATAGCGACTGAATGAACAGCAACCCGTCGCGAAACAGGATCGTCCCGCCCCCGGCCAACGCGCCGACAAGCAACGCCAAAATCGACAGAACCAGTTGCTCGCTTTTGACGATGCGGCGCAGACGGTTCAAAAAGATGTTCGATTTCAGAAGCTTTTCAGCCATATCAGCAATACCGGGGTTGGCGAGAAGAAACGTATCAAGATCATAGGATCACGTTTTCCTGCGAATAAAGGGTAAAGACAAGCACTACCACGGTTATTTTCGCATTTCTGACACCCATTGATTGATCAGGGTGGATGTGTAACAACAAGTGACCCGGGTTCAGGGCAACCCCAGTGCCGCGATCCCGTTTAAGAAAACCGTCATTGCCAAAAACACACGAATTGCACCATTCTGCTCGCGCTACGTGAAAGCGGGGCCAGAAACGCCACCAATTGTTCTCAACGGAACCAAAAATAATGAATGACCCTCGACCAACGGGTACGCAGGCGGCTCGGCCGTTGCCAGGACTTGTTGAATTTATATGCTTGATGGCGATCACCATCGGTCTGGTCGCGCTGTCGATTGACAACCTTTTGCCGGCCTTTGGCCCGATTGCAGTTGATTATGGCATCGAAGACGGCAACCGCATGCAAATGCTGATATATGTTTTCATGATCGCGTTTGGCCTGATGCAGATCGTCTATGGTCCGCTTGCTGACAGCTTCGGCCGTCGCCCCACCCTGATTGCAGGTCTTGGCATCTATTGCGTTGGCACTGTTATGGCGATTTTTGCCGACAGCTTCGAGTACCTTCTTGCCGCACGTTTTGTGCAGGGCCTTGGGGCTGCTGCGCCGCGCGTTCTGACCATGGCAATCACCCGTGACTGTTTTGAAGGTCGCGAGATGGCGCGCGTCATGTCGTTTGTCATGATGGTGTTCATTATCCTGCCCGTCTTCGCCCCGGCATCAGGCAGCCTGATCCTCGCCCTGGCCAACTGGCATATGATCTTTGTCAGTACGCTTGTCCTCGCGATTGCGATTGTCTGCTGGTACCTGCTGCGCATGCCTGAAACCCTGCATCCGGAATACCGGCACAGATTGTCGCTGCGCCGGGTCGGGCGGGACATCAAAACCACGGTGACCAACCGCCAAACGCTTGGCTATGCAACCGCCATGGGCATGATGTTTGCCTGCCTGATGGCCTATATCGGTTCGGCCCAGCAGATTTTTGAAACCGAGGTCTATGGCCTTGGCGTCTGGTTCCCGCTGGTCTTCGGGATGATTGCCGCCTGCATGAGCGTGTCGTCCTTCGTCAATGCGCGCCTGGTCCGCAAGATCGGCATGCACAAGATTTCTCATATCGCATTGTTCGTCATGACCGGCAGCAGCCTGATCAATGTTCTGATTGCGATTTGGTTTGATGGCCAGCCGCCCCTGCCGCTGTTTGGTATCGGCCTGACCACGATCCTGTTCTGCTTCTCGCTGACCATGCCGAATTTCAACTCGCTGGCGATGGAACCCGTCGGCGCGATTGCCGGTACCGCATCCTCGATGATTGGCGTTTACAGCACACTGATTGGTGTGATTGCCGGTGGCATTATCGGTCAGCAGTTTAACGGTACCGTAATCCCGCTTCTGGTGGGTTACTTCTCGCTCGGGCTGATTGGCATTGTGATTGTCGGCATTACCGAACGTGGGAAATTCTGTCGCCCCACACACTAGGGCGCATTATCCCTAAAACAA
>NZ_JBSWWO010000007.1:0-61057 GCF_056160125.1 Thalassospira sp. ABD4_177
TCTTTTGCACACCAACATCTCTGCCTAAAACAAATGTCGAGCATTAAGCGGCGAACACTTCGCAAAGCTCGTCGAGTGTCGCCAGAAGCTCTTTAAGGTTCAGCGGCTTTGACATCACCATGACCGGTGCGTCTGTCCCGTCCTCGTCTTCAACAGGCTTCTCGGCATCGCCGGGATGGCCGGTCATCACAATAACCGGAAGTGCAGGATTGCGTTCGCGAAGTTCCTTGACCAACGTGTTACCATCCATTTGTGGCATGCGAATATCGGTAATCAGGATATCGGGTTGAACAATTCCTGCGATCGCCAGAGCATCTTCACCGTCGCTTGCCGCAGACACATTAAAGCCCTGTGCTTCCAGATAGCCCGAGATAATCTCCATCGCGTCAAGTTCGTCATCGACAACAAGAATACGAATATTCCCGCGTGCTTCCGCATTCTTTGGCACCTGCGACAGCCAGCCGTCCTCGAGTTCTTCATCGGCCAAATCGTCTGCCTCAGTGGCCTCGATGTCGGCAAGCGGCAGGGAAATTTCAAAACAGGCCCCGTCGCCCTCGTTTCGCACATCAATTCTGCCGCCCATGGCTTCGACAATGCCGAAGCTGACAGAAAGGCCGAGCCCCGTGCCCTTGCCCACATCCTTGGTGGTAAAGAACGGGTGGAACAACAGATCAATCGCTGCTTCCGGCACCCCACCACCGTTATCATTGACCGCAAGCTTCAATGTCTTGCGTGTTTCATCAACCATGGCACAAACGCGGATCAGGCCGCCGATGCTTCCGGCGTCGTCGCCGTTTTCGTTAATCGCATCTCGCGCATTGCTCAGCAAATTGACCAATACCTGTTCCAGTTGGACCTGACGACCATTTACAAAGCAGCGCTGTCGTGGAGACACGACATCAATGACGATGCCTGAAAGTCGGCAGTCATGCTCAACCATATCAACAGCACGCTCGACCGCCTTCATTACATCAAACGGCGCGAAATCGTCATCATCTGGTCGGCTGTAGATCTGAAGGTGTTTGATGATCTCGGACATGCGCTCTGTCTGTGCACTGATCAGAGACAGTCGTTCGCGCTGAAAAGCCGGCTTTACCGCATCCAGATCATATTGTAGGGCACATGTATCTGCCGCCATGCGGATTACATTGAGCGGCTGGTTCATTTCATGGGCCACGGATGCCGCCATCTCGCCAAGTGTGGCAAGCTTGGAAGTCTGAACCAGCTGGCGTTCAACCTTGCGCTTTTCCGTGACATCCTCGGCCAGCATCAGCATCGCGGGCGCGCCTTCATGGGTAAAGGCAATGGCCGAGACTTCAAGTTCAACATTCTCGCCTTCCGGACGCTGACAGATGATCGTGAAATCCGCCCGCCCCGGATAGCCGTTGCGATAGCGCGAGATATATTCATCGAGTGTTTCGCGGCTTGAAGGATGCACCATCTCCATAAAGGACCGCCCGACAAGCTTGTCACTGTCGCTCGCCCCCAGAATGGTCACCCCCTGCTGGTTCATATAGACGATCTCTTCCCCGCTCAGGACAGAGATAAGTTCCGGTGCCAGTTCAACCAGCTTGCGATAGCGTTCTTCACTTTCCTTCAGCGCCCGCTCGGCCCGTGAACGTTCAATCGCATAGCGGATCGAGCGGCGAATGGTCCGACCATCCGGGAATTCCTTGGTCAGATAGTCTTCTGCACCGTGCTGAAGCGCGTCAAACGCCAGTTCCTCGTCCTTGTGACCGGTCAGAACAACCACAGGCGCAACATTGGCACAGCTGCGAACACGACTGATGGTGGCAACCCCTGACGAATCCGGCAATGTCAGATCCAGCAGGACAACGTCAAACTGCGCCTCTGCTCCTTCTCCATTAAGAACCGCCATCGCAGAAGCAAGATCACTGCAATGTTCGATATCAAATGGTTCACCGGTTTCTTCCAACAGGGTGCGCACCAGAAACGCATCCCCGGGATTATCTTCGACAAGAAGAATTCGAAACCGTTGTTCAGGCATTGCAGTCATATCCAACTATCAGAGAAACAGATTTTCTCCCTGCATTGACAGGATCGAAAACCCGTTGATTCTGCATGGTTTCGCCAGCCCTAGCAATCCTGAACATCAACAAGCAGCCGTCCCTTGACCTGACCTTTCAGGATCTTGTCACCCCATGGAAGAATATCGGCAAGTGCAACCTTGGTGGTTGCCGCCGCCAACTGGTCCTTGGGCAGTTCCTTGGCAAGGCGCTTCCAGGCACGAACACGCGTTTCATACGGGCACATGACTGAATCAATGCCGATCAATTTCACGCCGCGCAACAGGAACGGAATGACCGTTGCCGGCAAGTCCGGACCACCGGCAAGCCCGCAGGCGGAAACAACACCATGATACTTCATTTCAGAAAGCACATGCGCAAGGGTCGTGGTGCCGACACTGTCAATAGCCCCCACCCAGCGTTCTGCCAAAAGTGGCTTGCTGGTGTCGGTCAGTTCATTGCGATCAACAATGGTACTCGCCCCAAGGTCACGAAGATACTGATGCGTTTCCGCACGCCCTGTCGATGCGGCCACCCGATAGCCCAGCGAAGACAGAATGGACACAGCAACCGACCCGACCCCGCCTGCAGCTCCGGTTACAAGCACCTCACCATCCTGATCTTTTGAAACGCCCTGCTCTTCAAGCGCCATGACAGCCAGCATTGCGGTAAAGCCGGCTGTACCAATCGCCATCGCCTGCGAAGCGTCAAGCCCGTCGGGCAGTGGCACCAGCCAATCCGCTTTGACCCTGGCAAGTTGGCCATATCCGCCCCAGTGGGCCTCGCCAACGCGCCAACCGGTCAGGACAACTTCGTTACCGGGCTTGTAGCGATCATCAGTCGATGAAACGACTTCGCCCGAAAAATCAATCCCGGGGACATGTGGATAATTTCGAACAAGACGCCCCAAACCGTTCAGGACCATGCCGTCCTTGTAGTTCAGGGTCGACCATTTGACGCGAATCAGAACCTCGCCTTCAGGCAAGTCATCTGTGCTCAGATCCTTGAATTCTGCCGAGACGCCTTTTTCTTTCTGGTTGAGTACCAGCGCACGGAATGGCTCAGTCATGAGGTCCTCCCGATCTGTTCGGTTTACAGATCAAGAGTATGGGGTCGGGTACCTTACGTCAAACCTGGAAATGGCTTTCAGGCTAAGTCAGGGGCTCACTCAAGGACTGCACTGTGCGCCGGATCGAACGCGGGATCCACATCGCCCATCAGGGCAATAAGGACTACGACCCCCACCAGAATGCCCAGACAAATGAGTAACCGTCGGGAAGCATTACTGTTTTCAGGATTTTGTGGAACGACCTCGTCCTGCACTTCCAGCGGTAAGCTGCGGTAGGACAGCCAGCCCAATAACGGGACAATAACGAGGTCATCCAACCAGCCAATCCCCAACAGGACATCGGGCAACAAATCGACAGGACTGAACAAATAAACGAGTCCGGCCAATAAAAGCAGCTTGGACTTCAAAGCGACATCCTCGCGCAGCAAAGTGCGCAAAAGGTTCGGGATGACCATCCAAGTCGATGCCTTTTTCACAAGACCTAACCCATCCTAGCGATGCAACGGTGTGACATAGGCAGAGTAGGCAACCCGCATCGCTTGTGCAAACTGATCGCGCTCTTTCTCTGTATAGCGCGACTTCACAATGTCATTCTCAGCTGACAGGCAATCCGCGGTGCATTCCGCGAGAACGGTGGTCGGCAGCTTGAATTCATATGTCGCACCCGACGCAGCAGTCCCCTTCAAGGGCATCGCTTCGATCGATTCCGCATGCAGATCACTCGGCGGCACAGTCATCCATGCCAGTCCCAATGCAAAACCAAGAACAGCCAGCATTGCCAGTTTATCAAGATACAGCATTTTTACGTCTCAACAGCATTTCTGTTAATTGTTATTCGCAATTGATAAATGCCGTAGCGACGTACTTATTCCCTTAAAAGTTAAGAGACATTAACTTCTTACCGAATTTTCGAGCGTTTCAAACACATCCGCACCCGGTGCATGACCAAGCACATTCGCCTGATGCCAAAGGGCATAAAACAGCAAATGCCAGCAGGCGGCACCTTCGCGTTTTCCCGATGCCTCAAAGAGTTTCTCGACCCGCTCAGCATCGGCAATTTCGGCAACACCTGCCTGACCTGCAACCAGAGAACCAAGCTCCTTGCCGCGCGCTGCAATCCATTCAGATACCGGCACCGTGAATCCCCGTTTTTTGGCAAACGGCTCCGCCATTGGCAAGCAACGCTCCAACCATTTACGCAACAGAAACTTGCCGATACCTTTGCGAACCTTGAGACGGTCCGGCAGCTGATAGGCGAATTCTGCGACAACCGGATCGAGAAATGGTGTACGCCCTTCCAACCCGTTGGCCATCAACATGCGATCCAGCTTTAACAACAGGTCATTTGGCAGCCAGTCAGAACAATCAACAGCCTGTGCGATCGAAAGACGAGAGCGCTTTCCGCGGTTTTCACGACTTTCAGAGGCAGCGATTCCGTCGCGCCAGCCGTCGAGAATACCCGGGCGCAAGACATCAACCTTGTCAAAAGTCCCCTTGGATCGCATGACACGTCCCCCAAGCAAAAAGGGACGCATGACCGAACGATACCGACCGTAGCCTCCAAACAATTCGTCGCCGCCTTCGCCCGACAGCACAACCTTGAAATCGCGCGCAGCTTCCTTGGCAAGTTTATAAGTCGGCAAAATCGCATAATCTGCCGCCGGGTCATCCATATATGCGGCAACCTCGGGCAACAGCGTCCAGAAGTCCTTCTCGGAAAACATTACCTCGACATGATTTGCATTGCAGGCCTTGGCGACATTACGCGCAAGCTCGCGCTCGTCATGAACGCTACCGGCTTCAAACGCCGCCGTATAGGCCGTTACCGGTCGTTCATTCAGGCGATGCATCATGCCAAGCAAGGATGCACTATCTACCCCACCCGACAAGAACATGGCGTAATCGACATCGGACCTTTGATGCAGACGGACCGTTTCCTCAAACACTCCGTCCCATTCATAAAGCGCACGGTCAAGATTGTTACCAACGGCACCCATGTCACTCAAAACCTGACGACGACGACGCTCGACGATGCGTCCGTTTTTCAAGACGATGGTTTCGCCAAGTTGCAGTCGCTTGATCCCGTCAAGGATCATCTCTGTCCCGGTCGTAAATTGAACCTGTAGCAGTTCAGCGCGCGCGTCCTCACGCACTTCACGCCCCACAAGGCCCGCGGCAACCAGTGCCTGCGCTTCGGATGCAAAGGCAAAATATTCGGGTGTTTCGACGTAATAGACCTGCTTGATGCCAAACGGGTCGCGACACATAACCACCTGATTGTCGGTCACATCGTGAATGGCAAAGGCATACATGCCGCGCAGTTGATCAAACCCGCCAACACCATCGCGCGCAAATACGCGAAGGGCAGTTTCGCAATCCGAGTGGGTTTTAAATCCCTCTTCGCCCAACTCTTTTCTGAGTTCGAGATAGTTATAAATCTCGCCATTGGCGATCAGGGAACTGCCATTTTCATGATAAAGTGGCTGATCGCCTGTATTCAGATCAATGATCGCAAGTCGGGTCTGAACAAAACCGACAGGCCCTTTAACGTAACGCCCGCAGCCATCAGGGCCACGGTGAGAAAGTGCATCGCGCAGACGGTCAAGTTTAACCTGATCTACGCTGGTGCCGTCACGTGTCAAAATACCAGCAATACCTGACATAAATCCTCACGACGCCCGTATGTCTCGATCACTACTGAAAAGGCTTACATAAGCTCAAAGCACGTGCTTAGTTATCGTCGTAACGTGCCTTGAGATAGGACACCATGGGGAACAAGGCTGCAAGCAACGCAATCAGGAACCCCATACCGCCTTCCTTGTATCCCTTGCGCGATACAAAGCAGCGCCAGAAGCGTGAAATAATACGCCGGAAGTTATGGGCGAAGCTGCCATTTTTTCCTGAAGCGCGCAGGTCAGCGGCACGCGCACTGGTGTAGCTGTCAAACCGGCGGATCATGTCAGAGATATTGCGATCCACAAAGTGAACCAGTGCCCCGTCAAGTCGCGGGCCTTTTTTGCCGGTCAGTTCAAATGACGGGTGAACCCGTTCATTGCCCCAGTTTTTGCAGCCTTTGCGATAAAGCCGCCATACGGCAGAAGTTCCGAAGGATGCCCCCCAGCCATAACGGACGAGGCGCTTTCCAACATAGTTGTCGACAGGGATCACATAACAATCGAATTTACTGGATTGAACCGCAACCGGAATTGCTGCGGCGAGTGCTTCGTTAACATGCTCGTCGGCATCAAGTTCAAAGATCCAATCGCCGCTTGCTTCGGCGATTGCGCGGTTGCGACGTTCGCCCTCGATGTCCCAACTGCCAACCACGGTCTTTGCGCCAAAGCCCTTGGCAATCTCCTCAGTTTTGTCGGTGCACTTATCACAAACCACGACGATTTCATCAGCAAACGTTACTTTTTCGAGGCAGGAAGGAAGCCTTTCCTCCTCGTTGTGGGCACAGATCACAACGGAAATACGCTGTTTTTTGTCACTCATTGCCAGGTTCCTGCATGCGATAGTCGTTGACCAATTGAACTGCTGCCGCGACCACTTTGGCGACAGGCAAGGTTTCCATCAAATTCTCTTGAGAAAATCTGCTCTCGCGATTTTCGATGATTTTGTCGTACGACCAGTCCGTTCGCACCACCCGTCCCCATTTCGCGTAAGGGCCATAGTGCTGATCGCGCGAAGGACCGAAAAGCCCCAGTGTCGGTTGCGTTGAAGCCGCAGCCATATGCATCAGACCAGAATCGTTGCCAACATAAAGGGCTGCCTTTTTCAAACAGGCCATCACGGTCAACAGATGCTCTGTGCCAAATATCTCTACCCGTCTGTCAGACGGGATACTCTCAATGACAGCCAAGGACGCATCACGTTCATTCGGCGCACCAACAAGCAACACGCGCGCATCTTTAAGTACAGCGCCCGGCTTGGTCAATTCAGCGATGGTTTCTTCGAACCGTTCGGGATGCCAGGTCTTGCCAACCCAGTTTGCGGATGGCCCGACAGCCAGCAACGGCTTGCCATCTTCAGGGATGAGTTCTGTTGCGCGCGCTTCATCCTCTGGACGGGTCCAGATCATCGGCAGAGGCGCTGGCTCAACACCAATAAGTTTTCCAAGCTGTGCGACACGGTGCAAGTCATCATCATTGCCCGGCAACACCACCCTTTTCCGCCCAGGCAACACATAGGCCGTCGCACTGCCGCGCAAATCAACGATGATATCCCACCAGTTCAGGACGACAGACTTCCAAAGCTTCCACCAATGGCCGCCGCGCTTTTGCTTGGGCATTTTGATGATGCGTTCAAGGTTCGGCACACCTTCGAAAATCGGTGCAGCAACCGGCCCACAGGCAACCGTCACGCGGATGCCGGGATAGGTTTCGACATAGTGGCGTAGAACCGATGTCGAAAGCACCGCATCGCCCAAACGGTTTGAGGTGATGAACAGCAGGCGCACGGCTTAAAGTTTCTCCAGCTCGCCAGCGACATGGATCCATTCGCGGCGATCATTGCGCGCAGCTTCGGACTGGCTGGCAAAGAAGGAACGGTCTGTCAGAAGCTGCGATGTGATGTTGCCAAATGCCGCCTCGTCCGGGACGATGTAACCGGTTTTGCCATCCTCAACCCGGCTTTTGGCAATACCGCCGTAGGACACGACCGGCGTTGCAGCACCCAGCGCATCGACAAGCCACTGCCCGACATAATCCGTGCCATACTTGCCGTGATGCAAAAACGCACGCGCATTGGCAACGGTTTCGGCCATATCGGCTTCGGGTTTGGGATGATGAACCCTGACGCCCTTGTCGATGGCGGAGCGCACCATATCAAGCAAGTCTTCAGATACAGCGTCGTTTTCACCGGCCATGGCGCTAAACAGATCATAGGCATAGACTTCAAGGATCGCATTTGGTGCCTTGGGCGCGACGTAGGTTTCCCAAATGCGGATGATCTGGGCGATCCCGGTCGAGCTGTTGGCAACGGTCACCGCCAGTTCATCACGCGATTCAAACGCCCAGTGCATGTTCGATGCCATGACAAAGGATGTCGTCGCACCAGGCTTGATCACCACCGGTTTTTTGGCCAGTTCCGCATCAAAGGTGTTTGCCTGCGCATCACCGGTAAAGATGACCTGAACTTTCTTTTCCTGCAGAACCAGCCGGACATCATCGGCATTCAACCGTGCCGGATCGCCATCGAACCACAGTGCAATGGCTGCATTTTCGGGCACGGATGCGTGGCTCAGCAACGCCGGATCGCGCCAGACAATCACCGTATTGACCGCATCACCGCCAAAAGGCGGCAGTTCGGCATCAAGCTGGCGCCAGGCAACACCGTGCATGTCCTTGTCGATGCCGCCATTACGGCGCGCTTCGACCTTGTGGCCGCGGGCAACAAGGGACTCTGCTAGGGCAATGAAAGCGCGCTGGCATGTTCCGAGCGGACGGGCTTCGCGATCCTTGGGATCAAAGCCGATAGACTGATCAAGCATCAAGATTTTCATAAGTTTGCTTCTATCCGTTCGACGCCGTTTTATGAAGGGTTTTCTTATAGCTTATCAGGACTTTGTCCGCACAGACAGGTCTTGCGAAATTTCTGTGATTGCCCCACATTTTGCCCAAACAATTCCGATGAACCGGAGCCAAAATCATCATGAGTGAGACTTTTTATACCCTTTTGCCGGATCGCGCGGTGATCCGCGTGAGCGGCCCGGACCGGGTCAGCTTTCTGCAAGGGCTGGTATCAAACAATATCGAAACCATTTCGCCCGAGAAATCGGGCTATGGAGCGCTTTTAACACCGCAGGGCAAGTTCCTGTTTGATTTCTTTGTCTATCATCAGGATGAAGACAGCCTGCTGATTGAATGCGAACGCGGCGAAAACGGTGAACGTGTGGCCGAACTGTTCAAAAAACTTCGCATGTACAAGCTGCGTGCAAAAGCCGAACTGACGGACGTCAGTGATAGTTACGAAGTCATGGCAGTCTTTGGCAAAGATGCCCTGAAGTCGCTGTCGCTTGGGGCAGAATCGGGCGCGACCGCGCACATGGGCGACGGCATCAAGGCGGTTGACCCGCGCCTGGCCGAGATGGGGGCACGTGTTCTTCTGCCGAAAAATGCGCTGGCTGAAATGGCGGCCATAGGTGCGCAGGAAAGCGATGTCGAAGCCTATCACCAGATGCGCGTTTCGCTGGGTATCCCAAATGGCAGCGAAGAAATGGAAGTCGAAAAATCGATCCTGCTTGAAAGCGGCTTTGAGGAGCTGGGCGGTGTTGATTTCAAAAAGGGCTGCTATATGGGGCAGGAGCTTACCGCCCGCACCAAATATCGCGGCCTCGTGCGCAAGCGCCTGTTGCCTGTCAAAATTGACGGCCCGGCACCAAGTGTTGGCACACAGATCATGAATGGCGACAAGGAAGCGGGGATTATCCGTTCTGTTCATGGCGATTTCGGACTGGCTCTGATCCGGCTTGAGCGGGTTGAAGGCGATGCAGAGCTATCTGCAGGGGACGCAAAGATCAAGGTTTCTGTGCCTGACTGGGTTCAGTTGCCGGAGAATGCGGCCTGATTTCGCCCCAAAAACCGAAACTGACCTATCAAACGGGCTCCGCCATGCAGGGCCCGTTTTTTGTTAAAGCCTGTTGCAACGCACCAACAGCCCCTATGTTAAAAGAAAAGCAAAATCGGGATTTGCGATGAAACTGTGGAACAGGGTCCTTTATGTCCGGGGCTTGATG
This sequence comes from Thalassospira sp. ABD4_177, assembly GCF_056160125.1. Lineage (NCBI taxonomy): Bacteria > Pseudomonadati > Pseudomonadota > Alphaproteobacteria > Rhodospirillales > Thalassospiraceae > Thalassospira > Thalassospira sp. ABD4_177. The sequence goes on from NZ_JBSWWO010000007.1 coordinate 9,833, forward strand.
GCCGTGCTTTGCGCGCTTGCCATGATGCCTGCCATGGCAGCAATTCAGCAAACTGCACCGGATTTAAGCGACGTGCCGGTATCCGACATGTCGATTACTGAGGCCGAAAAGGAACTGGCGACAATCACCGAGGCCTATAACCGCAAGGGTCATCAGATCAAGCAAATGGCGCTTGGCACGCTGCTTCGCTTCTACCCGCAAAAAATTGTGCCCTGTGGGGCGATTGTCACCAACGTCCGTGACTGTCTGGACAATTACTGGCCGGATCTTAAAACCTATCCGGGGCATTTTCTAGGGCCGAATGAAAAGCCCGTACTCAAGCCGACCATCGAACAGGCGCGCATGACAGAGGAAAACTACCGCGATGCAGTAGAACGTCTGAACATGTTGCTGCGTGCCGTGCGCTATGAAAGCACGCTTGCCCCCGATCAACGTTATCGCACGCAGCTTGATGCTGTGATTACGCATCTGACGGAGCTTCGAGAGGCCGAATATCACAACCGCCTGCTTTTCGAGAAACTGTTCAAGATTGGCGGCATCAACCTGTTGCTTCTGGGCGTGTCAGTTAGCGGGATGCTGGTGATGAAACACCGGACCCAACGTAACGACCCGTCATCGCAATAAGACAAAAAAGAACGGCAACGAGATGCCCCGTTGCCGTTCTTGTCGGTGTTTTTCACACGTCGAGATTACGTGACGTTCTTATTTACCAAGCGCAGCCTGTGCCGCGGCAAGGCGTGCAATCGGCACGCGGTACGGGGAACAGGACACATAATCAAGTCCCTGTGCCTCGCAGAAGGCGATGGATGCCGGATCGCCGCCATGCTCACCACAAATGCCAAGCTTGATGTCACCACGCGTCGCACGGCCCCGCTCGGCCGCAAGGCTGACCAGTTCGCCAACACCATCCTGATCCAGCGATACGAACGGATCACCGGCAAAGATGTCCTTGGCGATATAGGTATCAAGGAAGCGCGCCGCGTCATCACGTGACAGACCAAAGGTCGTTTGGGTGAGGTCATTAGTACCAAAGCTGAAGAATTCGGCTTCTTCGGCGATTTCACCTGCGCGCAATGCGGCACGCGGCAATTCGATCATGGTACCGACCAGATATTTCAGTTTGGCACCTTTATCGTCTTCGACCTCGGCGGCGACCTTGATGATCGCGGCTTTCAGGATTTCGAGTTCCTTCTTGCCGACAATCAGCGGGATCATGATTTCCGGAATGACCGGATCACCACCGTCTTTGGAAACCTCGATCGCGGCTTCAAAGATGGCACGTGCCTGCATCTCGTAGATTTCCGGGTAGCTGATACCCAGACGACATCCACGATGGCCCAGCATCGGGTTGGCTTCGGCAAGATCCAGCAAACGGCGCTTGACGATGGCCTCTGACACGCCGGCGGCATTGGCCACCTCGGCGATTTCGGCATCGCCATGCGGCAGGAATTCATGCAACGGCGGATCAAGCAAACGAATGGTGACCGGCAGGCCCTTCATTATCCGGAACAGATCGATAAAGTCCTGGCGCTGATAGGGCAGAAGTTTGGCCAGTGCTGCACGGCGGCCCTGTTCGGTTTCAGCCAGGATCATCTCGCGCATTGAAACGATACGTTCCGGATCAAAGAACATGTGCTCTGTCCGGCAAAGGCCAATGCCCTCTGCCCCGAAGCCACGTGCGGTTTCGGCTTCTTCCGGAGTTTCGGCGTTGGTGCGGATCGTAAGACGACGCAGGGCATCGGCCCATTCCATAAGCTGGGAGAAATCACCGGAAAGATCAGGTTTCAGGGTCGCAACTTCGCCCAGCATGACTTCGCCGGTTGCACCATCAAGGGTGATGACGTCGCCTTCCTTGAGGGTCACACCACCTGACATCATGGTTTTGTTGGCATAGTCGATCTTGATTGCACCAGCACCACATACACATGGTGTGCCCATGCCGCGCGCAACCACGGCCGCATGACTGGTCATGCCACCGCGCGATGTCAGGATACCCTGGGCGGCATGCATGCCGGCAATGTCTTCCGGGCTGGTTTCGATACGCACCAGAATAACCTTGCGTCCCTTGCCCGCCCATTCTTCGGCGACCTCGGCAGAAAAGACGATTTGGCCAGATGCCGCACCGGGCGATGCCGGCAGGCCCATGCCGACAACCTTGCGATCTGCTTCGGGATCAAGGGTCGGGTGCAGCAATTGATCAAGCTGTGCCGGGTCGACGCGTTTGATCGCATCTTCCTGTGAAATCACGCCATCGCGGCACATTTCAACCGCGATCCGCAAGGCGGCCTTTGCCGTGCGTTTACCCGCACGGGTCTGAAGCATGTAAAGCTTGCCGGACTCGACAGTGAATTCCATGTCCTGCATGTCGCGATAATGGGACTCAAGTTTTTCGCGGATGTCACACAGTTCCTCGAAGACAACCGGCATCGCGGCTTCCATTGAAATAAGGTCCGAACCGGATTCCTGTTTTTCAATCTCGGTCAGCGGGGCCGGTGTCCGGATACCGGCAACAACGTCTTCGCCCTGCGCGTTGATCAGGTATTCGCCATAGAAGCGGTCTTCGCCAGTTGACGGATTGCGTGAGAAGCACACACCGGTCGCGCAGTCATCGCCCATATTGCCAAAGACCATGGCCTGAACGTTGACCGCCGTGCCCCAGCTTGCCGGGATGTTGTGCAAACGGCGATAGGTATTGGCACGCGCATTCATCCAGCTGCCAAAGACGGCCCCAATCGCGCCCCAAAGCTGTTGGCGCGGGTCTTGCGGAAACGGTTCGCCAAGCTCGCTGTTGACTTTTTTCTTGAATGCCTCGACGACTTCGGCCCAGTCATCTGCGCCCATGTCGGTATCAAGGGTAACGCCCTTGTCTTCCTTGACGGTCTCAAGGATGTCTTCGAAGTGATAATGGTCAACGCCCAGAACGACGTCGCCATACATCTGAATGAAGCGGCGGTAACTGTCATAGGCAAAACGACGGTCGCCAGATACGGCTGCCAGTCCCTCGACCGTTTCGTCATTGAGACCAAGGTTCAGAACCGTATCCATCATGCCGGGCATGGACGCCCTGGCACCGGATCGCACGGAAACAAGGAGTGGGTCCTTGGCATTGCCAAATTTACGGCCGACAAGTTTTTCAACAGAGGCCAAGGCACTTTCGACCTCGGCATTCAGACCATCCGGGTAGGCACGGTTATTGTCGTAAAACGCCGTGCAGACTTCGGTTGTAATGGTAAAGCCGGGCGGGACCGGAAGTCCGAGATTGCACATCTCGGCAAGGTTTGCGCCCTTGCCGCCCAGAAGTTGACGCATATCCGAACGGCCCTCGGCGCTACCGCCACCGAAACCGTAAACCCATTTGGTCATCTTGCCTTTTCCTCATCTGGTCACGGCCCGCGGGCCGTTCCCCAGGATGGGGAAAAGCCCCTAAACCCTGACCTGTTTTATGATTCGATCTTCGAGAAGTCGGCAATATCGTGCAACGCTGTGCGGATTTGTGCCAACAGCTTCAAGCGGTTGGCACGTTCGTCGGCATTGTCGCTATTGACCGTGACCTTTTCGAAGAATGTATCGACCGGTTCACGCAACCGCGCAAATTCGGTCATAGCCGCGGCATAGTCCTCGTCACGCAGAAGTGGCAAGGCCTTGTGCCGGACATCAATGAGCGCCTCATACAGCTTGCGTTCTTCTTCCAGGCTCAGAAGATCCGCGGAGACTTCCGCGTTATAGGACGTGTCGTCCTTTTTCTCTTCGATGCGCAGAATGTTTGACGCACGCTTGTATCCGGCCATGAGGTTGACGCCGCTTTCACCGGAGACAAAATCGGAAAGCGCTTCAACACGGGCCAACAGGCGGACAAGATCGTCCTCGCCATCCAGTGCAAACACGGCCGACACCAGATCATGGCGCACACCCTGTTCACGCAGATGGACTTTGAGACGGTCTGCAAAGAAGGCCAGAAGGTCTTCGACCGCCTCGTCACGACGAATATCTGCCGGGTACTGGGAAACCGCAAAGGCAAAAACGCGCCCAAGCGGCAAACGCAAACCGTTTTCCAGTACCAGACGAATGACACCCAATGCCGCACGACGCAAAGCAAACGGGTCTTTTGAACCGGTCGGCTTTTCATCAATTGCAAAGAACCCGGCAAGGGTATCAAGTTTCTCTGCCAGAGCGAGGGCAACCGAAACCGGGGCAGTCGGGCACATGTCCGACGGACCGGCCGGTGCATAATGCTCGGCAATGGCGTTGGCGACTTCCGGGGCTTCGCCGTCATTCTCGGCGTAGTATTTGCCCATCAGTCCCTGAAGTTCGGTGAATTCAAACACCATCTGCGACACCAGATCGGCCTTGCCGATTTCTGCGGCGCGGTCGGCCAGTTTGACATCACAATTCGGAATTTCCGCAGAGATTTCACACGCCAGACCACGCAGACGCAAAACACGCTCTGCCAGCGAGCCAAGCTTGGCGTGGAAGACGATGTTATCAAGTTTCGGCAGACGCGATTCCAGCGTCACTTTCCGATCCTGATCCCAGAAGAACTTGGCATCATGCAGACGCGCACGCAGAACACGCTCGTTCCCGGCGATGATCTTGGCGTTGTTATCTGCGGTGATCATGTTCGAAACCGTGATGAAGCGCGCGGTAAGCTTGCCGTTTTTGTCTTCAACCACGAAATATTTCTGATGCTCACGCATGGAGGTTTCAAGAACCTCGCGCGGGATGTCCATGAACTGGTCATCAACCTTGCCCATGACCGGCACCGGCCATTCCACAAGACCGCAAACTTCTTCAAGAAGACGATTGTCTTCAAGAAGTTCAAAGCCCTCGTCAGCGGCGAGTTTCTTGGCGCCGTCAAGGATGACCTGCTTGCGCTGTTCGCGATCAAGCATGACCTTGGCCGCCAGCAGCTTTTCCTTATAGTCGGCGGCATTGGCAATGCTGAATTCTGCCGGGGCCAGGAAACGGTGGCCACGGGTGCTGTCACCTGCGGTAACCGGACCATAGCTGACCGGAATGACCGTGCCGTCAAACAGGCAAAGGATGCGATCAAGCTGACGCACCCAACGGATTTTCTGATCTGCCCAGCGCATGGATTTCGGCCAGGGCAGCTTGTTCATCGCATCTTCGATGATGTCCTTGATGACTTCCGATGCCGCGCGGCCTTTCTGTTCGACAATCGCAAACAGGAAGACGCCCTTGGGCGTTTCGCGCTTTTCGCACTGATCAAGGGTCACACCATTGCCCGCAAGGAAGCCATTGATGGCCTTTTCCGGGGCATCGGCACGCGGACCACGGCGTTCTTCGCGCAGGTCAGGCTGTTTTTCCGGCAGACCATCAACAATCAGGGTCAGGCGACGCGGGGTGACCAGCGCTTCGACCTTATCGAAACCAAGGTCAGCGGCCTTCAGGCCGTCGGCGACCAGTTTGGACAGATCTTGCGCCGCACGCGCCTGCATGCGGGCCGGGATTTCTTCGGAAAACAGTTCAAGCAGCAATTCGGCCATGACTTAAGCCTCCTCGTTCAGATGGCCACGCGACCGCAGCCACGCTTCGCAGCAGGATTTCGACATGTCACGAACACGACCGATATAGGCCGCACGTTCGGTCACGGAAATCACACCGCGCGCATCAAGGAGGTTAAAGAGGTGGGAGGCCTTCATGGCCTGCTCATACGCCGGCAGGGCCAGACCACGTTCGATATTCACCGCACATTCGGCCTGTGCGTCCTTGAAGTGCTGGAACAGCATGTCGGTGTTCGCGACTTCAAAGTTATAGGTCGACTGTTCGCGTTCGTTCTGCAGGAACACGTCGCCGTAGCTGACACCCTGACCATTATAATCAAGGTCGTAAACGTTCTCGACGCCCTGAATGTACATCGCCAGGCGTTCGATCCCGTAGGTCAGCTCGACCGGAACCGGGTTACATTCAAAACCGCCAACCTGCTGGAAATAGGTGAACTGGGTGACTTCCATGCCATCAAGCCAGACTTCCCAGCCAAGGCCCCAGGCGCCGAGCGTCGGGCTTTCCCAGTCATCCTCAACAAAGCGGATATCGTGGGCCATCGGGTCAATGCCCAGATGTTTCAGCGAGCCAAGATACAGATCCTGTGAATTGGCCGGTGACGGCTTCATCAGAACCTGAAACTGGTAGTAGTGCTGCAGACGGTTGGGGTTCTCGCCATAACGACCATCGGTCGGGCGACGGGACGGCTGAACATAGGCTGCATTCCAGGTTTCCGGACCCAGCGCGCGCAAGGTTGTCGCGGTGTGAAAGGTACCGGCACCGACTTCCAAGTCATAAGGCTGCAGGATGACACAACCCTGATCGGCCCAATAGCTTTGCAGTCGAAGAATGATTTCCTGGAATGAAGGGGGACGTTGCGACCCGTCGAGCGCCATGGCGCGAACTCTCTATTTCTGTTGTCTATGAATTTATGGCGGCAAGCTACCGCCCTGCCCCCGCGCGGTCAAGAAGGCAAAAGCCCTGAGACACGCCGAATTTGCAACCCTCTCATCCTGACCGGCCTTATCATGCCGCATTGCAGCAATAGTGATCAGCGATTATCGGAAAAATTCCAAGCCAAATTCGCAGAACTTGCCCCAAAGTCGAATGCCATCGGGGAAACGCTGCTTAGCTATCGCAGCGGTGCGCATCGCCCTCTGCATGGTAGACGCCGCAGTTCGGGCACTTTTCCAGCTCGTGGGCGACGGGCTTGGATTGTTTTTTCTTTTCGTGGCCGGTTTGTTTGGGCTGCTCGTTGCTTGAAACCTGTTTGCCGCGGTTAAACAGCTTGAATCCCTGCCAAACGACAACGAAGACAAGCGCGGTGAATAGGATTTTCGAAAAACTCAGCATGTCAGATCCCAAAGCACGGATTTATCTGCGACATCCGTCGCAACCACATCGCCCTTATATTGAAGTTCGATCAATTTAGAAACCGGGCAATGCCATCGGATTGCGCAAAAGGGTATCTGTTTCGGGCAAATAAGCCCCGCCTTCATCATTCAAAACGATCCCGCGTCGCATGGTCAGCGGTGATGCGACGCCTTTGCGCGCCGAGACAATGACCCGCAACGGCGCGTCTGCGTCGGCCTTGCTCCAGATTGGATAAACCGTCATATCCCCTGCCCGTCCATGCAACAGGCCAATGATCCGATCCAAGTGGTCCGCACGATGCACCAGTGTGATGCGGCCCTTTTGGCGAACCATCTTAAGGCAAAAGGCAATCCAGTCTTTCAGATCTGCGCTGCCTTCCTGATGGGCCTTGGCACGGCTTTCATTGCTGGGGCGCGTCCCCCCGGCATAGTAAGGCGGGTTTGAAATGACCTGATCGAAGCTTTCGGCCATCAGGGGTAGCCCGCCATCATTGATATCACCATGGATCGGTGTGACCCGTCCGGCGAACTCATTTTCCATCACATTGCGACAAAACAGGGCATAAAGATCATCTTGCAGCTCAACACCCGTCACCTTTGCGGCTTCAAGACGTCGGGCCACGCACAAGCCGGCCGAGCCGACAGCCGCCCCGACATCCAGGATCTTTTCATCGCGACGGGAATTGATGGCAACCGATGCGGCCAGCAACACGGCATCGACCGCCGCCCGGTAACCATCGACCGGCTGCTTTAGAACCACCGATCCGCCAAGAAGGTAATCATGGCTGATCCGTTCCTCGGGGAAATCGGGCACTTCAATGCCTGTGGCTGCACTCACGCTTAACTGTCCTGATCTGTCGTTCCGGGTTGATTGAAATGTTATTCGGATGCCACCGCATCCGAACCATCACTTTTGGCGTTATGCGCATCAAGTTCGCGTCTGGCAACATCAAGAACATATTTCGCGCGACTTTCCGCTTCACCATCAACCATCAGCCGCCTGGGCAGCGCTCCGATGGATCCTTCGATGATGCTGGCATGATAGTCAAAGATGTGACTGTCGATACCTTCATCAGCCAGAACAGCCTGTGCCCAGCTCAGTTCGATGGGATCGTTACTGCGAAATAGTTCGATCATCTGTATTTTCCTTCAAACTGTGATCAGGCCTGTCATACGTTTTGAAACACAAACAACTCCAAAAATCGATAATATCTCTATAATGTAGGTATTTGCGGTTATGGTTTTCGAAACCTGCGCGACAAAACCGTGAATTGCCAGCGATCAGGCCTGTCGCTGAACCGCATTTGTCCACTTGACCACAATAGCTTGGCCTATCTATGTTGAGGCCGCCTGCTGTTATTTGCAATCTTCGCCCAAGCAGGCAGCGAAGATGCCATTTGAGAAGTCGGAATACAGCGTGACCAATACCGCACCGCAGACAAAGACTCAGCCGAGCCTTGATTCACTGGTCAACCTCGTCGACGGCGACATGAAGCGCGTCAATCAGGTGATCATCGACAACATGCACAGCGAAGTCGCCCTGATTCCGCAATTGGCCACCCATCTGGTCGCAGCCGGGGGCAAACGCATGCGCCCGATGTTGACACTGGCATCTGCACGGCTTTGCGGCTATGGCGACGGTCCGCACGCGGTCGATCTTGCCGCCTGCGTCGAGTTCATTCACACGGCCACCCTTCTGCATGATGATGTGGTTGATGAAAGCCAACTGCGTCGCGGCCAGGCATCGGCCAATGCCCTGTTTGGCAATGAGGCCAGCGTTCTGGTCGGTGACTTCCTGTTTGCGCGCGCCTTTGTCGTCATGGTCAAGACCGGGTCGCTGCGCGTTCTGGATATTCTGGCACAGGCATCTGCCGTTATTGCCGAGGGCGAGGTACTGCAGCTATCGACCGCCAATGACATGGGCACGTCCGAAGAAGCTTATCTCGAAGTCATCACCGCAAAAACTGCTGCCCTGTTTGGCGCAGCGTCGCAGATTGGTGCGGTGATTGCCGGTCGCTCGACCGAGGATGAAGAAGCGCTGCGTCTTTATGGTATCTATCTTGGCACGGCGTTCCAGCTGATCGATGATGTGCTGGATTATTCCGCCCATCAGGCAACCCTTGGCAAAACCGTTGGCGATGACTTCCGTGATGGCAAGGTGACCCTGCCGGTGATCATTGCCTATGCCAATGGTGATGACGATGAAAAGGCCTTCTGGCGGCGCTGCATGGAAGATCAGGACTTCCAGGATGGTGATCTGGACCGCGCGCAGGAACTGATCCGCAAATATAACACCCTTGATGCATCCATGGACCGTGCCCGCGAGTTCGGCCAGAAAGCAATCGACACCCTGACCCGCTTTGAAGATGGCGCCATCAAGGATGCCATGATCGAAGCTGTCGAGTTTTGCATTTCCCGCCCGTATTAATCGATATTCCCGTTACGCATGCCGGGGTCACACCCGGACTACGCAAAAATATCTTGCGTCGCTTGCGATAAACCATTATCACCCGGCTTCGCAGAATGACGGAGCGTAGCTCAGCCTGGTAGAGCACTGTCTTCGGGAGGCAGGGGTCGGAGGTTCGAATCCTCTCGCTCCGACCATCATTCAAAGGCCCTGATACGGTTATCCGTTTCAGGGCCTTTTGCGTTTCAGACGGCAAGTCATCGCCCTATGAACATGCGCGCGGCCATGAATTTCAATCGCTTGTTTCGTCGCCGTCCCTGCACGACACCAAACTGACATTTTTTCCGCCAAAACGTCGGGTTTATGCTTGATCCGCGCCGAAAGAAGGGATAAACCTCCGCCCACTGACGGAGCGTAGCTCAGCCTGGTAGAGCACTGTCTTCGGGAGGCAGGGGTCGGAGGTTCGAATCCTCTCGCTCCGACCATCAGTCGGGCGGTCTTTCATTGAAAGGCCGCCCGTTTTCGTTTTCGCACATGAAAACCCGTGCTGATGCCAAAACCTGCTGCATCTGCACTTCGGCATGGCAGCATCAGACAGCCAGCACTTCCTTCCATCGACAACAGGGCAAAACGATCCTAACGGATAGCGAATCACCATACGAAAAGTAAGGTCATGAGATCGCACCTGCGTAAACGACGAGGATCATAGGCCTTTTTGGCATTCAACTTTCGAACAAGATGAAAGAGCACCAAATACGCATTCCCGTGCGGATTTCCTGCTTTTGCGCCCGGCAGCAAGTTTCATTTTTGCGCTGCAATAAAGATATTTTCTTTCGCAAATGAGGAAACAAACTTGCTCATCCTTGCGAAATACGCTTATGCTTCGCCCTGCAACACAAAAATCGGGGAGAAAACCGCCCAATAATAAAAGCAAAAGGCGGTGGTCGGCCTCACGTGGTATTACCAATTTCGGACTTCTTAGGGAGGAAGACGAATGACTTTTTCTAAAGTGCTTAAATCAGCAACTTGCGCTGCTGTTCTTGCTGCGGCTGCGTTCACGGTGGCCCCGTCTGATGCGGACGCCCAGGAGCGTGTTCGCTGGAAAATGGGCTCCACCTATCCGGGCAGCCTGACCCAGCTCGGCACGCTTGGCAAACGCGTCGAAGAGAAAATCGAAGAAGTTTCTGGCGGCAATGTCCGCATCAAATTCTACGAGCCAGGCGCACTTGTGCCGGCACTGGAAGTGTTCGATGCCGTTTCGACCGGCTCGATTGATGCCGCATTCTCCACCCCGGGTTACTGGGCAGGTAAAGTACCGGCCCTTCAGCTGTTCGGTGCCGTTCCGTTCGGCCCGCAGGCTGGTGAATATCTGGCATGGGTCAAGTTTGGCGGCGGTCAGGAAATTTTTGACGAGCTGTATGCCGAACATGGCATCAAATCGCTGTTCTGCGGCCTGATCGCACCGGAAGCATCGGGTTGGTTCTCCAAGGAGATCAATTCACCAGAAGACCTTAAAGGTCTGAAAATGCGCTTCTTCGGTCTTGGCGCAAAAGTGATGGAAAAACTTGGTGTTTCCACCCAGCTTCTGGCGGGCGGCGACATCTATCCGGCACTTGAGCTTGGCACCATTGATGCCACCGAATTCTCCATGCCGGCGATTGACCTGAAACTCGGCTTCCATCAGGTCGCGAAATACTACTACTTCCCGGGCTGGCATCAGCAGTCGACTCTGTTCGATCTGATGATGAACAAGGAAAAGTGGGATGCCCTTTCCGACACCCAGCGCGCCCAGATCGAATCCGTATGTAACGACAACCTTGCATATGGCTTTGCAGAAGGTGAAGCGATCCAGTTCAACGCCCTGAAAGAACTTCAGGAAAAAGGCGTGAACATCAAAAAATGGTCGCCGGAAATGCTCGACACCATGCGTGGTGCCTGGGAAGAAGTTGCAACCGAGCTTTCGGCAGAAGATGCGAACTTCAAAATGGCTTACGAAAGCCTCCAGAGCTTCCGCGCAAACTACAAGATATGGAAAGACATCGGATATCTCGATTAATCCAACAGGTCTGAACGACTGCTAAGCCAGTCGACAAAACAAGTCTCGGCAAGGCCGGGTGCTCCGTGCCCCGGCCTTGACCGCGATAAGAAGACCCGGGAGACCTTCTATGGAAGCGCTACTGAAATTTAGTGACGGCATCGACGCCATCGTGACCCGTGTGGGAAAGTGGGCAAGCCTGCTTGCCATACCGTTGATGATCGTCATCCTTTATGACGTGATCCAGCGTAAATTCGGCGGACAGGGTTCCATCAAGCTTCAGGAGCTTGAATGGCATCTGCATACCGGCCTGTTTATGTTGTGTTTCGGGTTCGCCTATATTCGCGACTCACACGTCCGTATCGAACTGATCCGTGACAACCTTCGCCCCCGCACCCGTGCGATCGTCGAGATGATCGGCGGTATTATTTGCGTTTTGCCATTCTGCGCACTGGTGCTGTATTTCGGTTTTGATTTTGTTGCCCGCTCTTTTGAAAGCAACGAGGTATCGGCTTCCACAACCGGCCTGACCCACCGCTGGATCATCAAATCGACAATCCCCATCGGCTTTGGCCTTCTCGCCATGGCGGGGCTTTCAATCTTCCTGAAATGCTTCGTCTTTGTCTTTGGCCCGACCAACCTGCACAAGCGCGCAGGCTATTATGTCGGCACCCACCATCTAGAAGACCTTGGCACCGCCAAGATCGAAGACTGAGCGGAACGGGGATAATTCCAAATGGGTAACTTCTATATCGAAGACTGGTTTCCGCTGTTCATGTTTGCCTCGCTGGGCATGCTTGTCTTCACGGGACTTCCGGTTGCATTCGTCATTTCAGGCATCGGGATCGGCTTTGGCTTCCTGGGCATGGCCTATGACGTTTTCTCTTTTATTGAATTTTTCAATATCGTCTCTCGCATCTGGGGCGGCATTTCCGAAAATATGGTGATGGTCGCCGTGCCGATGTTTATCTATATGGGCACGATGCTTGAAAAAAGTGGTGTTGCAGAAGATCTTCTGGAATGCCTTAACATGCTGCTGCGCAAGGTCCCGGGTGGTCTTGCCCTGTCGGTAACCCTGATGGGGACCATCATGGCGGCAACCACCGGCATTATCGGCGCATCAGTCGTGATGATGACCCTGCTGGCCCTGCCGGTCATGATGCGTCGTAACTATGACCCGTCACTTGCCACCGGGACAATTGCCGCATCGGGGACGCTGGGGATTTTGATCCCGCCATCGATCATGCTGGTTCTGATGTCCGATCTTCTTTCCGTTTCCGTCGGCAACCTGTTCCTGGCGGCCATCCTTCCGGGCCTGATCCTAGCAGGTCTTTATACCCTTTATATCTTTGTACGCTGTCAGTTGAACCCGTCCCTTGCCCCGCCACTACCAGAGGGTGAAGCAGTCCATGGCAAGGACCTTGTCATGATGGTGGTGCGCAGCTTCCTGCCACCGGTCTTCCTGATTGTTCTGGTTCTGGGATCGATCTTTGCCGGTTTTGCCACACCGACCGAAGCCGCAGGCGTTGGTGCGGTTGGCGCGACTTTCCTTGCATTGGTCAAGGGACGTCTGAAATGGCCGGTTCTCAAGGATGTTTGCGAACGTTCGGCTCTTACCGGCGCGATGTTATTCTTCCTGTTTGCCGGTGCAACGGTGTTTTCCTATGTGTTCCGTTCGCTTGGCGGCGATGATCTGGTGATCGACCTTGTCGAAAGTGCCGGTTTGGGACCGTGGGGCATTCTGCTTTTGCTGATGCTGATTGTCTTTATCCTTGGCTTCTTCTTTGACTGGGTCGAGATCACCCTGATCGTTCTGCCGATCTTTGCACCGGTTATTGCCCAGCTTGATTTCGGTCATCACCTGGATATCGGTGGCCTGGAAGCGAGCGAAGCACAGGTTCTGACCTGGTTTGCGGTCCTTGTGGCGGTGAACCTGCAAACAAGCTTCTTAACGCCGCCCTTCGGGTTTGCCCTGTTCTATCTCAAAGGCGTGGCGCCAAAGTCGATTTCCATCCAGCAGATCTACAAGGGCATTATTCCCTTCGTGCTGCTGCAGGTTGTCGGGTTGCTTTTGGTGATGTACTTCCCGGAACTGGCACTCTGGATGCCCAACACGATTCTTGAATAGCGTGGGTAACACCAATTGATGAAAAGGGCGCTGTCACCAACAGCGCCCTTTGTTTGGGTTTGGCAATTCACCGGCCCAAAAGAAAACCGCCCGGATCCATGATCGGGCGGCTTTAATTTAGTTTCAGTATATCGTGCGGCTGATCAGTGATGCATCGCCCGTTCACCGGGAAGCTGCAGCATGCGGCCCATAAGATAATCGACATCATCTGAATCGAACTCGACGCCGAGATCACCATACTGGGTCAGAACCCGTTCAATCATCCGGCGGGAATAGCGTTCCTTGTCATGTTCTTCACCATCAAACGATGTTTCGCGCGCCACTTCGATGGCAGCACGGACACCGGGGAAGAAATGCTCTGGCATACCGGCCTTGTTATAGATCGCTTCCAGACCAAACGGTCCGCTGTCATGGATCAGTATCCGGGTATTGATCAGAGATACGCCTGCCCGTTTTGCCAAGGCCGCTTCAAAGAACGAAACATCACCCATGCAAAGGGCCCGCAGGATCAGGCCGCTGGTCAAACGATTGTTGGTATAAAGGTGCTCAACAAGCAATTCGACATCGCGTTCTTCAACCCCGTCGCCGAGCAAGCCGATGGTCGCGCTTTCTTGCGACTGGGTCATCACGGCATTGACAATGCCCTCTGGGATATGGCCGCGCGAAATCAGTTGTGAGCGCATCCGTTCGGACACCAAGGTGACCATGCGTTCGGCAATCGTGATCGGCAAATGGTTGCGTTCGATCATAGGTTTCTGGATGCGTTCATTGTCGCCGAAATCATCAACGACCTTTTGCAAGGAAACCTCGCTGATTTCCGCACCCTGGTTTGACATCAGATCGACCATCACGTCTTCGTGGCCGATATCAACCAGTGTTGCCGAAACAACTTCGGACACGTGGGCACGCGAGGCAATCGCGCGCTGCTTTTCAACACTGTCTGCATTGTCGCCAATGATATCGACAAGATCGTCATCATTGAGTACTTCGGAAAATTCAAGAACCGGCAGGGCAACATCATCAACATCGCGCGCCAAGGTCGCAGCAACGTCGTGGGGCACCAGAGGTGTCTGGGCAAGGTTCTTTGCAAGGGCCTTACGAACGCGTACTTCCGCGTCGCGGATCATCAGACGGAAAATATCTTCGGCCAGAACACGTTCGCTGTCCGTCAGGGTTTCGGTCGTGAATTCACGGCTGATTTTCTCAGCCGTATCGGCACGGTTTGACCCGGACGGGTCCTGAACCAGCTTGCTCAGATCTTCTTTGGTGATACGTGGCAATAGATATCTCCTGGCACGCTTCTCACATGGCTGCCAAATTACTGCGCAAGATTATACTTCCGGCAGGAAATCGACAAACATATTTTCCTTAGTTGGGACACAAGGTCCTGATTTTCAACCATCCTGTTGATCAATAAACATCGGCAATTTTATCCCGATGCCGGACGGTTCAAATCTGACCACCTGCCGCCATGGCAAAAACACACTATTTCAGTCGTAAATTATTTGCCAGCGATCAAAAGACGAGAAATCTGGCAAATTCCGACAGCACCGACGAAAAATTGACTAAACTCAAATTCTTCATCATCACAATATGATAAATCTGGTTACCAGTTTTTGAAGATCAAGCGGTCATGCACCATGTTCATGCATGCAAAACTGCCGCCTTGACCTTGCGGTTACCACAGATGCGCCAGAACGCGGTGCATTATCCCGACAATCGGGACCAACGAAATAAGAGAGAGGCTCATAATGACGTTTTCGCGCAAGCTGGTTCTCGTTGCCAGCTCCCTCGTTTTCCTGTCGGCGGCACCTGCACTTGCCGGTGATGCGGCAAAGGGTGAAAAACTTTTCAAACGCTGCGCTGCCTGCCACAGCCTTGATGCTGGTGTAAACAAGGTCGGCCCGAGCCTTGCTGGTGCATTCGGTCGTGAATGCGGCGCGGCAGAAGGTTTCAAATACGGTCGTGGCTATCAGGCCGCTTGCGAAAAAGGCTTTGTCGCCGATGAAGCATTCCTGACCGATTACCTGAAGGATCCGTCCGCAAAGCTCAGCGAAATTGCCGGTTCCAAGCAGCGTTCCAAAATGGCCTTCAAACTCAAAAAAGATTCCGATGTCGCGGACATCATCGAGTTCCTGAAAACCCAGTAAATTCTGTTTTCCTGTGAAACCGCAAAATGGCCGGCGCATATTGCCCCGGCCATTTTTGTTTTGCAGATCATGATCCGCACAGCCCGATAGAACCAGGAACGTCAGGCCGCCTCACGCCGGCGCAGAAGTTCTTCACCAACCGCGCGCATCTGTTCGACCGTCGCCACATCAAGGGTCGAGGTCACTTCAAGTTCGCGGTCCTCATAGACATCCCGGTCCGGATGTTTGTCCATCCAGTCCGCCACAGCCTGATCACGTTCACGGATCAGCTTTTCAATTTGCGGACGGAACAGCACCATCATGCCCGAAACCCAGCGGTTGACCGGCCAGGATGGCTGCGCATGGTCAATGACAAAGCCATCAAGCATGCCAACGACGTCTTCGGCGTCATACCAGACTTCACCGGTCACCCAACGATTGGTCGTAAACAGGCGCTGACAGAAACCGAACTCATCCATCGAAAACGCAATCAGATGTGACAGCGCATCGTTCGGGCCTTCGGGATAGTCAAAACCGTCAATTTCTTTGGGCTTGCAACCATCGGGCATGCCACGAGGGCGCATGAATGTATGGAAATGGCCATGTTCGTCCCAGTCCCGGCGTTCTTCCTTGGGATGGGCGTGGTAATAGAACTGTGCGTGGGACTGGCGGTCATAGACATCGCCCTGGGGGTAATGCGTCCATTCGTAAAACGTCCCACCGCCCTTGATCAACTCGCCGACGATGTTATCGCCCGTGGCGGTCAGGACCCGGTGACATTCCATGACGTCACGCCCGGCTGCCAACATCTTTTCCAGTTGGTCTGTCGGGATCGACACCAAATCAAGTGTATCTTCAGTCATATCTTCACCAACATCGTTGCGATCCACCCATCATTCTGTATGGACAAATTAAGGTGGTTTTTCCCTGATCGCGCCAATGAACCCCTATCAACAGTTAGTGATTTCAGGACGCTTTGCAACAAACTTTGGGGCGCCGCACAAAACTGGTACATGCGACTGGAACCGATAATGTGTGCGACCATCGACCTATTGGTCGCGCATGACCCGAAAACCGATCAGGATATGCTTGAGAAATTCCGGGCGACCATGACGGGCTGCCGGGCGACAAACGCCACAGCCTCGATCATCCCATGACCCACCTTTGACGATGCGATAGCCGGGCTGGGATGATGAAGATGTCCATTCGAACACCTGTCCAACACCGTCATACAGGCCATAGGGGCCTTCTTCAAACTGACCGACCGGAACGGTATCAAACGGCCCCTTATCGGCACTGTTCAATCGGGTTGAATCAAATATGTTGCCCCACGGATAAAACGTCCCGTCCGGTCCGCGGGCGGCTTTTTCCCAATGAAGTTCATCGGGCAGACGCCAGTTATCACCTGTCTTCTCGCTGAGCCAGGTGGCATAGGCATTGGCATCCTGCCAGGACACCAGAACCACAGGATGATTACCCCGTCCACGCGGAGGATTGCCGTTGTTCCACAAGAACGGCAAGACGGTATCGTAATTATAGATCAGGCCCTGGCGTTCCCAATCTTCCTGATTGATATCTGGTGCCGGGTGGCCGGTTTCTTCAATGAAGGCAGCATACTGGGCGTTGGTAACGGGCGTTTTGCCCATATCGTAGGCCAGCAAATGGACACGCCATTTATCGGCTTCGAGATCATACCATCTGTTGCGACGGCTGATGTCATGGCCATGGACCTGTTCATCGATTTCATAGGCATACTGGCGTTCGATGGAATCGGACCCCTGCCAGAACCAGCCGGACGGGATACGAACCGTGTCCGGGATTCCGTTACCGGCTGCCTGTCCCTCGGAGACTCCTGCGAGGCCAACAACACATGCGACAGCGCAGAATTTCCAGATATCTGCGATACAGTCCCCGACTCTCATACAAACTTCCGTCCTGATCGGTGATGCGTCTCACGCTTTCTTCAAGCGGATCTGCATTTTCACCCGTCCTTTTCCCTGAGCACAAGATGCGGAAATTTCATCGCACTTTCAATCGCTTTGACCAAGGCAGGACAGTATTTTTGACATTCTCTTTTTGAAACAGGCTGTTAGTTCGGCCGCGACCACCGGTCCTGTGAACACGACGGACTCACATAACAGTGAAACCATGTGACGCCGCTTCCAGAAAGAATTGGACCATAGTGCCTTCACCGACGGGCGATGGAACGCCCCGGCTTAATCTTACCGGACCTACAGAGAGGCACGACATGAACAAGAAATCCATGACTTTCACCCAAAAAGCATTGATCCCGGCAATGGCGATTGGCACCAGCCTTGCGATGGCAACCCCGATGGCAATGGCAGCCCCGCTTTCGACACCGGCTGCGGAAGTTGCCAGCTGCTCACCGTGCAACCCGTGCACAGCTAATCCGTGTGCTACCAAGAAAATTAATCCCTGCACCCCGTGTGCTGCAAACCCTTGTGCAGCAAACCCGTGCGCAGCAGCCAACCCTTGTGCGGCCAATCCGTGTGCCGCCAACCCGTGCGCGGCAAACTGATCATTTGATCCGTTCCAACGCAAACGGGGGCGATGCCATGGCATCGCCCCCGTTCTTGTTTTCAGGCCAAATGGCACTCAAACCCTAGTCGCGCACGACCATGACCGAACATTCCGCATGGCGCACAACGCGCGCTGCGTTCGGGCCCAAAAGATAGTCTTTGAGTTCCGGGCGATGCGCCCCGATGACAATCAGGTCGCAATTGGTTTTCTTGGCCATATGCAAGATGACCTCGTAAACCGTTCCCTGGCCGACGATGTGCTGCACCTTGATGTCTGAGGGAATATGCTCGGACACAAATTCATGCAGGCGCTCGTTATAGGTTTCGAGAACCTTGGTTTCATAGCCCTTCGGGAAGAACTGACCGACCATCGACATCCCGACCGTGGGCACCACGGTCAGGACATGCAAACGCGCGCTAAAGCTTTGCGCCTGCTTGATTGCCACCGGTATGGCCTTCTTCCAGGAAGACTCATGATCAAGATCTACTGTGACCAGAATATCCTTGTACATGTTTACGCTCCCTGTCAGGCCGTACCAAGCGCGTCTTCGCTGCGCTTGCGTCGGCGTTGAAGAACAATGATCCCGCCCAGCAACAGGAAGGCCGGGATAAAGAAGACCTCCTTGGCCGGACGATCTGCCTCGACCTTAACTGCGGTGATTTCAAAGTCGAAATCAAGACCAGCTTTTTCCGCCGGGCCGGCAAAGACCAGATCATCGATATAGATACGACCCTCTTCGTCACGAATGCCGATACCAGCATGATACAAGCGATCCTCACCCGATCCTGCGGGCCCCAAGGGCAGCATCACGGATTTGGAAACCTCGTCGCCTTCGATGCTGATCCCTTCGACATCCAGAAGGATGCTCGATTCCGGGGGCATGTTGGCGGCATCTTCGACAATGGTTGTCGCCGGCAGGTTCTCATAAGGCGGCGCAATCATGTCGAGCCAGAACCCCGGGCGGAACAGGGTGAAGGCGATCAACAGCAATGCCGCACTTTCCCACAGCTTCGACCGGGCAAAGAAGTAGCCTTGCGTTGCTGCAGCAAAGACCAGCATGGCGATTGTCGAAACCACCACCACCACCACCACATCCACCGGATGATCCAGACCGATCATCAGAAGCTGGGTGTTAAACAGGAACAGGAACGGCAGAACCGCTGTACGCATCGAATAGAAGAATGCGACCAGCCCCGTCTTCATCGGATCAGACCCCGAAACGGCTGCTGCGGCAAAGGATGCCAAACCCACGGGTGGCGTCACATCGGCCATGATGCCGAAATAGAAGACGAACAGGTGAACCGCGATCAGCGGCACGATCAGTCCGTTTGCAGCCCCCAACTCGACAATCACCGGTGCCATCAGGCTTGATACCACGATGTAGTTCGCCGTGGTCGGAAGCCCCATGCCAAGGATCAGGCTGATAATGGCTGTAAAGATCAGGATCAGCATCAGATTGCCGCCCGAAATCAGTTCGACGAATTCAACCATCACCTGACCGATCCCGGTCAGCGAAACCGTACCCACGATGATACCGGCAGCCGCAGTGGCAACACCAATACCGATCATGTTACGCGCACCGGTGGCAAAACCATCAATGACGTCGATAACACCAAGTTTCAGATCATTGGCAAAATCAGGTTTCTTGCGGAAGAAACCCTTGACGGCATGTTGGGTCAGCATGATGAAGATCATCAGAACCGTCGCCCAAAAGGCAGACAGTCCCGGTGATTTCAGCTCGATCATCAGGAACCAAACCAGCACCACGACCGGCAGCAGATAATGCAGGCCAGCCTTGGCGGTCTCACCCAACGCGGGCAGTTCGACAACAGGCTGGTTGGGGTCATCCATTTCAAGATCAGGATATTTGGCCGCGTAATAAAGACCAGCCAGATAAATCACCGCACATTCCGCCGCAACGAACCAGCCAACCCCATCACCAAACAGGGCTTTCTGGAAAACAATGGCGTAATAGACGATACCCGACAGAACCACGAGCGACAGCACGAACAGAAGCGATCTGATCAAAGTCTGACCAAGGGTAGAGGTCACCCGTTTCGGCAGGCCCTGCATGTTCGCCTTAAGCGCCTCAAGGTGAACGATGTAAATCAGCGCGATATAGGAAATCGTTGCAGGCAGGAAGGCATGCTTGATGACTTCCGGATACGGGATGCCGACATATTCCACCATCAGGAAGGCCGCAGCCCCCATGACCGGCGGCATGATCTGACCATTGACCGAGGATGCAACTTCGACCGCCCCGGCCTTTTCACCCGGGAAGCCAACGCGCTTCATCAACGGAATGGTAAAGGTACCCGTTGTAACAACGTTGGCAATCGAGGAGCCGGAAATAAGACCGGTCATCGCCGAGGACAAAACAGCGGCCTTTGCCGGGCCACCGCGCATGTGCCCAAGGGCAGCAAACGCCACCTTGATGAAATAGTTGCCTGCACCCGCCTTATCGAGAAGGGATCCGAACAGGACAAACAGGAACACAAAGCTGGTGGACACACCAAGCGCGATACCAAACACGCCCTCGGTAGTGATCCACTGATGCGACATCGCCTTGGAGAAGCTTGCGCCACTCCATTGCAGAACATCCGGCACCCAGGCGGCATTCCCAAAGAAGACATAAGCCAGGAACACCATGGCAACGATCATGAGCGGCGGGCCAAGGGCACGACGGGTTGCTTCAAGCAACATGACAAGGCCAACACCGGCCGCAACAAGGTCAGCCGTGATCGGCAGGCCCGGACGATCGGAAAGGTCGCGATAGAAAATGTAAATATAGGCCGCACAGAACGCACCAACCGCGGCCAGCACCCAATCAACGATCGGGATATAGCTACGCGGGGAATTCTTAAAGGCCGGATAGGCCATGAAGGCCAGGAAAATAGCAAATGCGAGATGGATCGACCGTGCTTCGGTCGAGTTCAAAACGCCAAAATTAAAGATAAACGGCAATGGCGACGCAAGCCAAAGCTGGAAAAGTGACCACGCAACGGCAAGCCACAACAATATTTTCGCCGTCAAACCACTTGGCTGACGGGCCCCTGTATCATTTTCCGCAATCAGGTCCTGCAGCCCCTGATCGACGGACGGTTTTTCCGTTTTTTGATCGTCAGTCATCACAAACTCCCGGTCACTACGAAAGCCAATTGAACTGGTGGTCCAGAAACAAAAAGCCTCCGTCGACACACACCCGGTCCCCCACGGAGTACTCCAACACCTAAATCACGGTGTCATGTTTATTCAATTTTTGTGAGCAACCCCGTTGGGCGCAAAAGAAAAACGGAGGGCGAAAAACGCCCTCCGTCCCAAGACTGATTACATCAGGCCTGCTTCTTTGTAGTACTTGGCTGCGCCGTCATGCAGCGGAGCCGACAGACCGTCCTTGATCATTTCTTCTTTCTTCAGGACAGAGAATGCCGGATGCAGCTTTTTGAAATCATCGAAGTTTTCAAAGACTGCTTTGACAACGTTGTAGACAACGTCTGCATCGGTGTTGGTCGAGGACACGAAGGTCGCGCCAACGCCGAAGGTTACGACGTCATCCGGGTTACCACGATACATGCCGCCCGGAATGGTGGCTGCACGGTAGTACGGGTTGTCCGCGATCAGCTTGTCGATGGCCGGGCCGGCAACTTCAACCAGAACCGAATCACAGGCAGTGGTTGCTTCCTGGATCGAACCGGACGGGTGACCAACGGTGTAGATCATCGCGTCGATCTTGTTGTCGCAAAGCGCCTGGGACTGCTCGGCCGGCTTCAGCTCGGATGCCAGCGAGAAGTCATCAAGGGTCCAGCCCTTGGCAGCCAGAACGATGTCCATGGTGCCGCGCTGACCCGAACCCGGGTTACCGATGTTCACGCGCTTACCTTTGAGATCGTCAAAGGTTTTGATGCCGGCATCAGCACGGGCAACAACGGTGAACGGCTCCGGATGGACGGAGAATACAGCACGCAGGTCTTCGAACGGACCCTGGTCTTCGAATTTCGAAGTACCGTTATAGGCATGGTACTGCCAGTCAGACTGGGCAACACCCATGTCGAGCTCGCCGGTACGAATGGTGTTGATGTTGTAGACCGAACCACCAGTGGATTCGACCGAGCAACGAATGCCGTGCTCTTTGCGATCCTTGTTGACCAGACGGCAGATTGCACCACCGGTCGGGTAGTACACACCGGTCACACCACCGGTACCGATGGTGATGAAACGGTTTTCCTGTGCCGATGCCTGACCGGCAAACAACGAGGCACCTGCGATTGCAGCGACTGCACCCGCTACAGCAATAAGTTTTTTCATAAGGATTCGCTCCCTTTATACACCCTGTTATAAGGCATTTCAGTGTTCGACATCGAACCACTGAATTACACGGAAACATCAGAAAAATCAGATGTTTCGACGATGGGGATTATAGTGTCCGACATGTCGGAATAAAAGCCTATAACCCCGAAACCTCCTGACAAATTTACGTATTTTTGCGTGTTAGCTGTTTCGTTTTGCCCCTCCTACCACATGGGTTGCATCATCTGGCGGGCTTGTTCGCCTGTGGCGATCTGCCGCCCCATCAAGATTGAACCGTCATGTGCCTGGGCAATCAGCTCAGCATTATTCGAAGCGGGCGATCCGTCAACCCTAAGGTGATTGTTTTCAAATCCGATACGCGCATGCCCACCCAGCCCGGCACCGGTCAGAATGCAGGCATTTTCATAAGCCCCAAAGGCACATAGCATCCATTCCGAGACATACGGGCTGGCGCCAATAAACGGCAAAAGATCAGACGGCTGCGATACCTGACCTGCGATGTAACGCCCCAGCACAAACAAAACCGGGAACTTGTCACCGGGCAGCACCCCGATTTCGACAAGCTGGTTAAAGCGTGTGACATCTTCGGGCGCATACAGGATCAACTGCGGCGCAACCTGTGTTTCGCGCATGAATTCAAAAAATGATTTTAACGCATTAAGGTCCGCATCATCGGGCGCAATTTCGCGCACGGCAATCGACACGGCCTCTGGCACGAGGTTTCTGATCATTTCCATCTGCTGCTGGGCGGTATAAATGCCCACCGCCTCGGTCGTGACCTGCAACAGCATCTCATCGCCGACAGCGGATTTCACTTCAGCAAGCATTTCACGATACCGCCCCACATCAAGGCTGTGTTTCTGGTCATCATCGCGCACATGCAGGTGCATCATCGCGGCCCCTGCTGCCTTGCATTCCGTGGCCGTCCTGGCGACTTCGGCCGGGGTGATCGGAATGTTTGGCACATCGGCCTGGGTTTTGCGCGCCCCGTTTGGGGCAGATGCGATCAGAAATGGCTTGTCACCATATGCCATTACACCAATCCCTCTGCCTTGAAGACATCATCAAGTGCACCGGCGAACAGATCGACGATCTTGGCGACATCATTTTCATCAATAATAAAGGCCGGGGCGAACAACACATGGTCGCCGCGCACACCATCAATCGTGCCCCCCATCGGATAGGCCATCAGCCCGCGGGCAAAGGCAGCCTTTTTGATCTTGGCATTGATTTTAAGGGCGGGGTCAAACGGATCCTTGGTTTCACGATCTGCAACAAGCTCCACGCCGCGAAACAGCCCGCGTCCACGGATATCGCCGACAAACGGATGCTGCCCCAATTTGGCCTGCAACGCGTCCACAAGGTTCTCCCCCTGTTTGAGCACATTGGCCAGAAGGTTGCGTTCCTTGATCGCACGCTGGGTCGCAAGGGCGGCGGCACAGGCGGTTGCGTGCCCCTGATAGGTATGGCCGTGCTGGAAAAACCCAGACCCATTGGCAATGGCATCGTTGATTTTCTTGGACACAAGCACCGCACCAATCGGCTGATATCCGGCACCAAGTCCCTTGGCGATGGTTTGCAAATCGCCCGAAATGCCCTCCTGCTCAATCGCGTGCAGGGTGCCCGTGCGCCCCATGCCACACATGACCTCGTCGAGGATCAGCAAAACACCATATTGATCACAAATCTCGCGCACGCGTTTGAAATAACCCGGCACCGGTGCGAGCGCCCCTGCCGTGGCCCCGACAACCGGTTCGGCAACAAATGCCGCGACGTTATCAGGTCCCAGCTCAAGGATCGCGGTCTCCAGTTCATTGGCAACCCGAAGGCCATAGGCCTCTGGCGTTTCATCCGCGCGCTGATCGCGATACGGGTAAACAGGTGCAATGTGGCTTGCGGTAATCAGAAGCGGTTCAAACTGTTTGCGCCGCCACATATTGCCGCCAACCGACAACGCGCCAAGCGTATTACCATGATAGGATTGGCGACGCGCGATAACGTATTTGCGGTCCGGCTGGCCAATTTCGAGAAAATACTGTCGCGCCATCTTAAGGGCGGCTTCCGTTGCCTCTGACCCGCCGGACACGAAATAGACTTTATCAATGCCTTCGGGTGCGGATGTCACCAGTTCATCGGCCAGTTCTTCCATCGCATCGGATGAAAAGAACCCGGAATGGGCATAGGCGATCTGATCAATCTGGGCATGCATGGCCGCCCGGACATCCGGATCGGAATGGCCAAGACATGACACGGCCGCACCACCGCAGGCATCCAGATAACTCTTTCCGTTCTGATCAAAGATATAAATCCCCTCGCCCCGGACAGCGCGCGGCGGGGTGGATGTGCTCGTACGATGGAGCACGCGGGTTCCGGCATTGGGCGCCAGGTCAGAGGAATTGGCAGAGTTTGACACGTTGGTCATGTTCGGACGTTCCGTAAAATGCCTAGTCTTCAAGGTATGTATCGAAGACAGCGAGTTGTTCTTCTGCAACAGCGATCCGTTGCAGGGCCTTCGGACCACCACGTGCAACCAGCAGGGCAACAAGGGCCTGCATGACCGAAAGGGCGGCGGTAAAACTTTGGAAAAAGGACTGTGACGTATCACGCACGACAAGCTTGCAAAGCGCATCCATCGCAATCGGCGACACATCGGAATCTGTTACGGCAATCACCGGACAGTGCTGCGAACGGGCAAATTCGACAGCCCTTACCGTATCGCGGATATAGGGCTTTGCCCCGACAGCAATCAAAAGGTCACGTCGCCCGATGCCGCGCAGCTCATCGCCAAAGGTGCCCGAATGGCCATCGACCAGAACCCCATTGTCGCAAAACAGCCGATAGGCATAGGCAAACTGAGACGCCGACGGACAGGCCGCACCGCGCCCAACGATAAAGACCTGACGGGCATCTTCGATCGCCTCGCAGGCTTCGATCATTGCGGCAACGAGTTCAGGAGAGAAGGCCGCACTGATATTATCGATCTCGGTGCGGCAGATACTTTCAAGAAGATGCTCGTCCCGATTGGCATCATTTTCCGTGCGCTGGGTTTCGCGTGCGCGCTGCGCGTAGCTTGCCGGCTGATCAAGCAGACGGTTCTGATAATGGTCGCGAAATTCCTGCCAGGTTTTAACACCAATCGCGTTCATCAGGCGGGTCACGGTACTTGGCGGCACGTTTGCGGCGCGCGCCAGGGCACGCATGGAACGCAGGGCGACGTCACTTGGATGATCAAGGATATAGCGCGCAGCCTTTTGCATTTGCGGACTGAGCTTGGCGTAGTCCGATATCAGCTTTTCACGCAAATCAGTTTGCACACCCATGACCCGGACACCCGTGAATTCCCAAGGAAGACATGATTACGACACAGGTCACGCCAACACTCAACAAATGTTTCAACATCTCATAAAATGAAACATATGTTTCGGACTTTTGTTTCATTTGATGGGACGTCACATTTTGTGTGACGTCGGAAAAACATGGACTTATTAGAAAAAACTGTAAAAATAGCGGAACTCACAGATGAAACTGAGGCGTTTCATACTGGAAACGCAAATGTGCTTCTTGGTGGAGATCAAGACACCGAATCGGTGGATGCTTCATGGAAACGAAGATCATTGAATCCCTTAAACAAGCGCAGGCTGGCATTGCGCTTTTTGACGCAGACGAACGGATTGTCTTTGCCAATCCGGCGTGGGAACAATTGATTTCCGGCATTTCCGAAGAAGACCTGATCTTCAACGAAACCGAGCTTGCTGACGGCGGCATGATTTCTGTCTGCTTTGTCAAACCACAGGCCCCGCACTCCGACCGCCCCGATCTGGCAAGCTCTGCCAACGATGCCAAAATCGGGACCGTGATCATTGCCGATGACAGCGAAAGCAACCGTATGGTCGCGCGGCGGATTCTGCAGGCCGAAGGATATGGCATCGTCGAGGCCAGCAACGGCCAGACTGTTTTGAATATGCTCAAACGCGGGGTGAATGCCGACCTGATCCTGATGGATGTCGAAATGCCCGATATGGACGGGCTGCATACGACCCGACGCATTCGCCACATGAATGGTCCGGTGTCCCGCACGCCGATCATTGCGCTTTCTGCCCATCAAACGCGCGACTGGAATGTGATTGCCCGCCAATCGGGTGTTGATGATTTCATCAACAAACCCATTCAGCGGCAAAAGCTGATTGAAACCATGCAGGAACTGATCATTCGGCGTGCGGGTACCAATGGTGATCCAAACGCCATTCAAAAACGCAGCAAGGGTGCCAGGATCGGCCGCCCGTCGCGTCCGGAATCCCTGACAAGCCCGGTTCTTGATGTCCGCATTCTTGAACAGCTTTATACCGATGCCGGCGATGAAGGGGCCGGATGCGGGATCGAGATTTTTATCAATGAAACAGAATCCCGTCTGGTCAAGATCGACAAGGCCCTGTCAGAAGACGACATGACCACGGTCCGCAATGAAGTCCATGCGCTTAAAAGCACGTCTGGTACCTTTGGTCTGCGCCAGCTTTCCGAGCTGTGCGAAACCACCCAGTCGGTCTTTGAAGATGATGATCCCGACGAAAACCGCCTGCTGTCGCTGTCGCGCCAGGTGGTGCAGCTCGCGCCCACTGCCCTGACCGCGCTCAACCTGTATCGTCGGTCACGCAATATCAGCAGTGCGCCGCACGCCTGATTTCTCCAAATCCTGCCAAATCTGCCAAACCATCAGCGCCCAGACACCAATCGCCATATCCAGATCATCGCCAGATACCGCGCGTTTCCAGTAAGCAGCTTTGACCGCGCGTGAAATCGCAACATCGGCAAACACCACCTCAAGAATGCGGCGCTCATTCCCCCAAAGATATTGCGCAACATCATTAAGCCACTTTGCCACCGGCGGATTAAATCCAATCTTGCGGTTCTGGATATGCTCTGCTGGCAGATAAGGCGCGATGGCCCGACGCCACAGGGTTTTCGGGCCACCTTCAAGATGTTGCAATGCTGGAATGGACCCGGCGATGCGCACAACATCATGCCCCAGAAGCGGCAGGCGATATTCCAGACCATGCGCCATCCCGCACCGATCCGACATCAGCAGCTGGTTACCCGGCAGGGTCACATCGCGATCAAACCCCATCATCACCTCAACCAGCCCTTCATCCAGCTCTTGCCGCACAGCCATCCGGGCATAGCATTCCGGAATGGCACATCGATTGTTCCAGACAGCAAAGGCATGCTCGCGGCCACCTGACGCGCCCGAAAGAAAGCGATGAACTTCCCTGCGTTTGCCAATCCCCGGCAATTTTGCCATCAACCGCCGCGCGGGCGTGGGCACGTGTCGCCAATATTTTTCGTAGAGCTTTGCGGCCCGATAACGCGGATAGCCACCAAACAACTCATCCCCGCCATCCCCAGACAGGCAAACTTTGACATCCGCACTGACCGCCTTTGAAAGACACCGCATCAGAACAATCGACGGATTGGCAAAAGGCCCGCCGACACTGCGTAATGCGGCAACAAGCTCCTGATGAATTTCCTCTGGCTTTGTCGGTGCGGGAACGACATGCAATTCTTGTCCAAGATGCCGACACAGGTTTTGGGCAGCAGTCGTTTCATCAATCGCGGCATCATCAAACCCCATGACAAAAGCCATCGGTGGCTTCTGTCCATGCGCTCGGGCGACATCTGACGCCAGTGCCGCAACCCCGGCGCTATCCAGCCCACCTGAAACCAGACACCCGACCGGGCAATCTGCATCCATGGCATCGGCAACAGATTGTCGAACAGCAGATTGGAACGCTTCGGGTCCGGCTACCTGCCCAGCCCCATTTGCTCTATGTGCAGGGTGGGCAACGCGTTCCTTTGAAACCGTACCCGCCTGCCACCGCAAGACCGTCCCAGGCGGAAGAAGTGTTACGCCCTTTATCCCCGTTTCCGGTGCGGGCACGAAAAGATGGGCGAGATATTTCGGCTTGATGGTTTTATCCGGCACAAGTTCCGCAATCGCAGAAAACGCCGCTATCTCTGAGGCAAAGGCAATTTGCCCGTCTGGGCGATCAAACACATATAGCGACTTGATCCCCAACGGATCACGCGCCAACCACAGGCAGGATTGCGTTGCGTCCCACAAGGCAAGCGCATATTGCCCGGACAGGGTTGAAAGCACATGGGCTGGCTCATCCCCACGCCGGATCGCATCGGCCAGCACTTGCAGCACGAGTTCCGCATCATTTTGGGTTTCAAACGCCAATCCATCGCTACATGCCGTCTGCATCCGTCGCCGATGCCCGGCAATATAGCCGTTAAAGACCAGAACAAATCGCCCATCTGACGTGACAAGCGGCTGATTGACCTGATCGCTCAGATCGGTTGTGGCAAGGCGGGTGCATCCAAGAACGATCTTTCCATCTGGATCAACCCAGCGGCCCGAACCATCCGGCCCACGGTGGGCAAGGTTTCGGAGCATGGCATAGATGGCAGTCGGATCGTCTGGTTGGGTTATGCCCGCGATGCCACACATGGTTACCCTGCCTAAATCCGGTCGTTGCGGCTTTCAGGATCGGGAACCTCGGCATCATCACTGCCCGCCAACCGGTTTTGCAGATCGCGCAGGACAAACAGACGCAGGGCACTTGAAAGATTGCCTTCACGCTCCGTATCGATTTCGACAACCAGTTCGGCCAGCGTCATGTCGCGCCGTTCCGCAATGCCGAGCAGTTCTTCCCAGAAAGCATCTTCGAGGGAAAAGCTTGTCCGGTGGCCGGCAATTGTCACTGATCTTTTACGAACGGCATCTTCCATCGGCGTTTAATCTTTGATTCTTGGGTAAAAACGGCCATGATTTCAAAAGCTTTCCGCCATGATAGGGCATCGACATGAAATTCATACATCTTTCCGACCTTCACATTCTGGCCCGAAATGACGTATCGCGCCAACCCGATGCGGCCGCGACGCTCCGCAAGGTCATTGCCGAGGTCAATACCTATCACACGGATGCTGAAATCTGCGTCATCACTGGTGACATCACCCATCGCGGCACGCCGGAACAGTATGAACACGCGGTCGAGATCCTCTCGGATCTTGCCATTCCCTATCTGATTATTCCGGGTAATCACGATATCCGCGAAGCATTTTGCGATGCCTTCCCGACAACCGAAACCGACACCCATGGCTTTGTCAATTTCGGGCAAACCTTCAATGATGTGCGCTTTGTGATGATGGACAGTATCGTGCCCGGTCACCATCACGGTACGTTGTGCGCACAACGCTTGGACTGGTTACGTGATGAACTGACGGCCCATCGCGACACGCCGACCTTCCTGTTCATGCACCACCCACCGATGGAAATGGGTTTGCCCTTTATGGATACGATCCGCCTTGATGCCGAAGACGCATTTGGAGAAATCGTCTCCGCCAATCCGCAGATCAAACATCTGTTCTTTGGCCACCTGCATCGTCCGTCGACCGGCACCTGGCTTGGCGTTCCGTTTATTCTTGGCAACAGCACCCAATCAGGTGAACCGCTTGATTTCCGTCACGAGAAAGAAGAAGAGCTCCAGGATCCCAACCCGCTTGGACCGGGTTATGGTATTGCCTTTGCCGATAGCGCGGGTGGGCTTCGCTATCACTTCAATTTCGTGAAATTTGATATGTAGGTTGGCTCAGGCCGCTTCTGCAGCCCGATCCCATTCCTCGCGAACGGTTGCGTCCGCTTCGCCCGCCGCATATGTGTCGCGCTTTTGGGCAAACGCCGCAGGCTCCATCAATTGCGACAGGGCCCAGACTGCACTGGCACGGATCAAGGCACTTTCATCTGACAGCAGCTTTTCAATACGCGGAATCAGACGCGGCGCCCCACTATTGCCCGCAGCGATCAAAACATTGCGCAGGAACTTTGCCCGGCCAATCCGCTTGATCGGCGATCCGGTAAAGAAGGCGCGAAAGCCTGCATCATCCAGATCAAGGAAATCCGCCAGTCGCGGCGCGGTCAGCTCGACACGCGGGATAAAGGCCAGTTCTTCCGTTCGGGTGGCAAACTTGTTCCATGGGCAAGCTGCCAGACAATCATCACAGCCATAAATCCGATTGCCCATGGGTTTGCGGAACTCGACCGGGATCGGTCCGTCATGTTCAATCGTCAGATACGAAATGCATTTGCGCGCATCAAGCTTGTAAGGGGCTGGAAAGGCATCTGTCGGACAGGCTGACAGGCATTTCGAGCAGGACCCGCAATGATCGATTTCAGGCTCGGCTTTGGGCAGTTCAAGGGTTGTAAAAACCTCGCCCAGAAACAGCCAGCTGCCAAATCCGCGAGATACAAGGTTGGTGTGCTTTCCCTGCCAGCCAACCCCAGATGCCTGCCCGAGCGGCTTTTCGAGAACCGGGGCGGTATCGACAAACACCTTGACCTGCTCCGTCCCGCCGGACTGCTCAACGACCCAGCGCGCCAGCTGCTTCAGGCGCTTTTTGATCAGGTCGTGATAGTCCTTGTTCTTGGCATAGACCGAAATCATCGCCCGGTCGGGATGATCCAGCAATACCATCGGGTCAATGGCTGGGCCATAGTTGCTGCCAAGGACAATCACGGATTTGACGTCCGGCCATAGCATTGCCGGGTCACGCCGACGTGGCAGGCGTTCCGGATCATTCATCCATTCCATCGATCCGTATTCACCCGCCGCGACAAATTCGTCGAGCCGCTTTTGATTCCGGGCATCAATAGCCGGACGCGCCACACCACAGACTTCAAAGCCGATTTCACGGGCTTTGGCCTGAAGCATCTCAAACGTGATGTTTTGGCGCGTTTTGGTCGTCATGGCTTGGGTCCGGCTTGTCTTGTTTCACGGCCTCTCTCTGCTGCCTTATATAATCATCTGCCCGAAACGCAAAAGGCCGCAGCTTGAAGCTGCGGCCCTGAAATCCGAGCGACCTACCTTTAGAACCTGTATTTCATAGTTGCCAGAACAGTACGCTCCTCACCGAAATAGCAATAAGTAGCGCTTTGGCAAGCACTGACATATTCCTCATCCATGAGATTATTTACGTTCAATTGAAAGGCTGCATTATTCAATCCAACTCTATCCAAGTCATATGTCAAAGCTAGATCAAATAAAGTATAGTTTGGCACCTTGATAGTGTTATCGTCATCCGCCCAACTTTCACCGACATAACGTGCACCACCGCCAATTTTCAAGCCACTTAGATCACCGTGATCAAACAAGTAATGCAACCAAACAGAGGCCAGATGATCAGGAATCCGGGTCGGTGTTTTCCCCATTAGATTTGGATCAACCGTTTTAGTATATTCGCTCTCATTGTAACTGTAACTAGCCATTACAGACAGATTATTTGTAACTTTCGATCTTGCTTCAAGCTCAATGCCATTATTTTCCCGTGTCCCCGCTGGTCTATTGTACTGCACACCCGGCACACGAGTTGCCACATTATCTTCTTTCAGATGATATAACGCACCTGTCAGCAAAAGGTCATACCCTTCTGGTTGATACTTAATTCCGGCTTCAAACTGCTGACTAGAAGTCGGCTTAAGCAAGTTTCCCGCTGAATCAGTGTAAACACTCGGCGTAAAAGCCTCCGAATAACTGAAATACGGAGCAACTCCGTTGTTGAATTTGTAAAGAACCCCAGCCTGTTTGGTAAGATCAGTATAATTTTCACTCACAGTCGTATCGGACAGCCTATTGAGTTTGGAAGTATTCAACCAATCCTGCCTCAGACCAAATGAAAAGCGCCAATTATGCCAAGCTACCTGATCTTGAAGGTACAGACCTGTTTGATCCATGTATCGGGTTTCCTGCGTGTCGGTACGACCTGTTAGGCTGCTATTTCCATAAACCGGATTAAAAGCATTCAGGCTAGGAATATTACCGAAAAACCAATCAGTTCTGGTCTTGCGATCCTGATAATCTATGCCCATTAGAAGGTCATGTGATAATGAACCCGTGGTAAAATTAACTTGTGCCTGGTTATCAATCACAAATCCATTTAACTCTTCATCGGCCCCCGTGAAGTAACGATTAAGTTCATTTGTCGTGCCGTTCCATCCAATTTGGTAGATTTGTGCAACATCAACATCTGAGTGAATGTAACGAAAGTTCTGCCGCACAGACCAGATATCATTGATGTTATGTTCAAGCTCATACCCCAACATGACTTGCTTGCGCTTGAACGTCTCTTCTCCTGGTTCTCCATCAAAGAAACTGTTTGCAATATATTGCCCATTGCGCGGATAGAGCGTACCTTCTGCTGGCAATCCATGATGGACGCCGCCCGCTGGATCATTCTGCAGATAGGCGGAAACCGTCAATCGGGTATTTTCCGTAAATTCAGCAGTTACTTGAGGCGAAACAGCATATCTTTCTTCCTTGATATCCTCAAATTGGGTCTTGGCAGTTTTTCCTTTTGCTGTAATGCGGTAAGCTACTTTTCCACTCTCTCCAACAGGACCGGTCACATCTATCCCACCCTCAATATGATCACGTAAACCATAAGTAAGGTATGTTTCCCCGGCCTGCGTATATTCGGGCCGCTTACTGGAAAGTGCAACCAGACCACCCGCTGGGTTTTGCCCATACAGAACAGATGCCGGCCCTTTGAGAACGTCTATACGGTCAATGAAATACGGGTCAATCTGCATTGAGCTATAAGTGCCATCATCGTTCAACAGACTCAAACCATCCAAGGCAATATTGGTGATACTACGATCAGGTTGCCCGCGAACAATTACATAGTCATACCTGTTTGAAGCACCCGCATACCCTGTAAACGTTCCTGCAGTGTAATTAAGCGCCTGCTCAACCGTGGTTGCCGCCTGTTCTTCCAAAATTCCCGAAGTTACAACGGAAACACTTCGCGCAGTTTCTAGCAACGGTGTATCCGTTTTAGTAGCCGTACGCGAACGCTGAGCAATATATCCCTCAACGGGACTGTCTGCCGTTTCAAATTGCGCATTCCCCTCGACACGAATAGGATCAAGAACATTTTCATCACTGGCCGAGAGCTTTTCAATGGTGATGATACCGCCATCGGTGTAGCGCCAAGTATAACCTGATCCTCTTAGCAAAGCGCCAAGCGCCGACTCAACCGGCATTTCGCCCTGAAGGGCGGGCGCATCAATATCGGCCAGCCCCTGAGACGGGAAGAACAGTTTAAGGTTCGCCTGATCTGCCAGGCTGGTCAGGGCACGGTCAAGGCTTTGGGCCGGAATATCAAGTATGACACTGGTTGACTGAGCAAGTTCGACACGATCAGAAACATCCTGTGCAATATTTGCAGCTTCTGCCTGCCACGGGCTCAACAGCGCCGATCCAGACATAAGAGTCGTTGCAACAAGTCTGCGCATCCAAAGGCTGCGCGCTACCCCGTGATGGCGGTCAAACGACACATTGGAGGTCGTTTTCGTCATCGAATTTGCTGAATTCATCATAAGGCCTTTTGGTTAGATTCTCTATTGCGAATGATATTCAGAACTACAATCATTCGCCTTTGACCTTAAGACGATCTCATCCAACGAGACTTGCAGCAGATTTTTCAATTTTTTTGGATTTTTTTGCAAACCGTCCGGAAACTGGGCCTTTGCGCCTAGTAGATTACGGTGAGGAGCGGCAGCTTCAGGACGTGGGCACCGGTGGTCTGCTCGATCGATTGCAGCAAATCATCCAGCCCAGCGGTCTCAAACACGCCGGTGACTTTCATATCGCGCAGTGCGTCACGGGCGACAACGATCCGCCCGGATGTATGACGCTGCGCTTCGGCAATCACCGCGCCCAGCGGCTGGCTGTTAAAGATCAGCTTGCCGCGCTGCCAGCTGCCATAAGTGGCAATATCGGCATTCGCGTTGAATTCCGGTGCCTGCCCGCTTTGATAGGCCCCTTGTTCCCCGGCAGACAACCGAAGAGCCGGACCCGCGCCATTGCGGACCTCGACAATGCCTTCCTGCACGGTGACCTTTGCGCAGTCATCCTTGATGCGAACGCCATATACCGTGCCAACGGCCATGGCTTCGCCATCAAGGGCTACGACGACAAACGGATGATCAGCATCCTTGGCAACATCAAAGATGACTTCACCGAACGCCAAACTGACACGCCGCACATCACCGGAAAAATCAATCGAGAAGGCAGATGCCGTATTCATATGCGCCACAGACCCGTCGGGAAGTTCGATGGTCTGATACTGCCCCGTATCGGTCACATAGTCCGCGTTATAGCGGTTCCATATGTCCCCGGCTTCAAAGCCCGCAAACACCAGCATCAGCATCGCAGCGATACCGGCCACGGCAGAAACAACCGGGCGTCGACGCATAAAACCGTACGACCGCGCAGAAGCCGATGGGTTGTTGGAGACAGTCGAGGTCAACGACGCGCCTTGCAGGGCAACCGGCTCGCGCCAGTCGGCATGCTGGGCGATTTGGGTTTCGCCAACGGCACCAATCAGGCTTTCTGCATCGCGGGCGGCGCGTTCATGGGCGTCGCTTTGGGCGCGCCAGATTTCGAATTCATGAAATTCGGCAGACTTGGCATCCCCGGAATGCAGATGCACCAGACGTTCGATGGCCTGATCGCTGAGTACGATCATGTCATCGTCATAGCCCTGTAGCACTGTGGTTTGATCTGTGCTTATACCGGACGCCAAAACCTGTATCCCCGAATATCCATTCTGGCCGCGCGTGACACGCAACCCCTGTTCATTAGACGAATAACCACAATCAAATCCGCAACAAAATTTATCATTATTTTTTGCCCTCCACCAAAAGGGCATCACGGCAATGCTTTAAAGCACGCGCGATATATTTGGCGACCATGCTGTTTGAAACACCCAGCCGGTCGGCGATTTCGGTGTGCGACAGCCCATCAACACGAAACAGCAAAAGTGCCTGGCGTGGTTTATCGGGCAACTCGGAAAGCGCTTGATCCATGATCGCGATCTGTTCACGCGAAAGGACAATCTTTTCCGGGCCCGGTTGCGGGTCATGAATGTCTGATTGCGCCTGGTCCGTTTCGACATGCGCCGACATCCGTCGTTCACGACGAATGCGATCAATCGCAAGGTTCCCCGCGACGCGATAGATATAGGCGCGCGGGTTATCGATGGTTTCATCAAGGTCGGACGTGCCGGCAAGCCGGACATAGGTATCCTGCACTACATCGGCTGCGCGTTCAGAATCGCCATTCAGCTTCCGGGTCAAAAACCGCAAAAGCTGCTCATAGTTTTCCTGAAAACTTGCAATCAAGATTGATGCGCTGCTGCGCGCCATTGATGTCGACCATTCGTTGCCAAAAGACAGGCAAATACCTGATGGCAATCGAATAACAGCAAACTCAACTTATGACAATGAGAATAATTCGCAGAATATAAGTCTAATCAAACCTCTGAATTGCCGACAAATAAAAAGACCGCCCGGCATTCCGAGGCGGTCTTTTCCATTAGCTTATGTGTGTTGTGGTACCCGTTCTGGTGCCTAACCCCGTCCGCGATACGGGGCCACACCCTGCTCGGGGATCCAGACACCATCCGGGGCCGGGCCGGTCTGATAGAACACATCAATCGGAATGCCGCCGCGCGGATACCAGTATCCGCCAATGCGCAGCCATTTCGGATCGAGGGTTTCGACAATGCGTTTTCCGACCTTGATCGTGCAATCTTCGTGGAAAGATCCATGATTGCGGAACGAGGTCAGGAAAAGCTTGAGCGACTTGCTTTCCACCAGCCAGTCACCGGGCACATAATCAATCACCAGATGGGCGAAATCCGGCTGGCCCGTGATCGGGCAAAGCGATGTGAATTCCGGTGCGAAAAAACGCACGCAGTAATCAGTTCCGGCCTGCGGGTTTGAAACGCGTTCCAGAACGGCTTCATCAGGCGATGCCGGCTGTTGGGTATTACCGCCGAGCATGGTCAGGTTGTCATAGATCGTTTGGTCTGCCATGGCTTAGTCCTCGATAATCGGCACGGGATCAATATCCCCGCCTTCCTGTCCGGCATGGAAATCACGCGCGAAGGCGTCCATGCGTCCCTCGGCAATGGCTTCGCGCATGCCGCGCATCAGATCCTGATAATAGGCAAGGTTGTGCCAGGTCAGCAGAACCGCACCAAGTATTTCACCCGCCTTGATCAGATGATGCAGATAGGCACGCGAATACTTCCTACAGGCCGGGCAACCACACTGATCATCCAGCGGACGATCATCATCGCGATGACGACCGTTCTTGAGGTTCAGCGTCCCGCGATGGGTAAAGGCCTGTGCATTACGCCCGGACCGCGTCGGCAGCACACAGTCAAACTGATCAATCCCGCGCATCACCGCCCCGACAAGATCGGACGGTTTGCCAACCCCCATCAGATAGCGCGGCTTGTTGCTCGGCAGCATATCAACGCAGAAATCAAGCGTATCAAACATGATCTGCTGACCTTCGCCAACCGCAAGACCGCCCACCGAATGGCCCGGAAGATCGAGTTCAGCGAGCTTTTCGGAGCTTTCACGCCGCAGGTTTTCAAAAACACTGCCCTGCTGAATGCCATAAAGCGCGTAACCTTCGCGGTTCACAAACGCATCCTTGGACCGTTTTGCCCAGCGCATCGACATCTGCATGCTTTCGCGCGCCTGCTGTTCGGTCGCCGGGAACGGGGTGCATTCATCAAACGCCATGGTGATGGTCGAGCCCAGCAGATGCTGGATTTCCATCGAGCGTTCCGGCGTCAGGTTGAACTTGCGCCCGTCGATATGGCTTTTGAAGGTCACACCGTCTTCGGTGATCTTGCGCAGCTTCGCCAGCGACATGACCTGATACCCGCCACTGTCGGTCAGGATCGGTTTGTCCCAGTTCATGAATTTATGCAGACCACCCAAACGCGCGATGCGTTCCGCCCCCGGACGCAGCATCAAATGGTACGTATTGCCCAAAAGAATCTGCGCACCTGTATCGGCGACGTTTTCAGGCAGCATGCCCTTGACGGTCGCAGCCGTGCCGACCGGCATGAAAGTCGGCGTATCAATCACGCCGTGCGCGGTGTGAATGCGCCCCAGACGGGCCTTGCCATCCTGGGCAAGCAATTCATAGCGAAATTCGGTCATCGGTTCTTATGTCCGTGCATCAATTTTGTTGGCGCATTCAAGCAGGCTGCAATCGCCATAGGAATAAAAGCGGTATTCGTTTTCGATGGCGTGGTTGTAGGCCGCCTTCATCCGTTCAAACCCGGCAAAGGCCGAGACCAGCATAAACAGCGTCGAGCGCGGCAGATGGAAGTTGGTCAAAAGCATATCCACTGCGCGGAACTTGTAGCCCGGCGTGATAAAGATGTCGGTCTCTGCCTCGAACGGTTCAACCACCCCGTCTTCGCGCGCCGCACTTTCAAGCAGACGCAGTGACGTGGTCCCCACCGCAATCACCCGTCCACCCTTGGCATGGGTTTCGTTGATCAGGTCCGCGATTTCCTTGCTGATGGAACCCCATTCGGCATGCATCTTGTGATCATCGGTATCATCAACCTTGACCGGCAGGAACGTACCCGCCCCGACATGCAGCGTGATCGTGCGGCGATTGATCCCGCGCGCATCAAGATTAGCCAGAAGATCCGGGGTAAAATGCAATCCCGCCGTCGGGGCCGCCACCGCACCATCCTTTTGGGCAAAGATGGTCTGATAATCGGACTTGTCCTGATCATCGCCACCGGCATCACGCCGGATATAGGGCGGCAGTGGCATGACGCCGAATTCTTCAAGGGCCGCAATCAGCTCCGCACCGGATTTATTAAAGCGCAAGGTAACTTCGCCGCCATCCTTCTTGGCAAGGACCTCGGCTTCGAATTCGTCATTGACCTTGAAGATTTCCCCGATGCGCAGCTTTTTGGCCGGTTTGGCAAACGCCACCCACGTGCCAAGGCCTTCCTGTTTGTGCAGGGTGACTTCAACTTTGGCTTCGCCGCGTTTGCCGAAAAGGCGGGCCGGAATAACGCGCGTATCATTGGAAATCAGCAAATCACCGGGACGCAGAATGTCGGGCAGCTCACGCACGATGCGGTCCTGTGTCGCGTCGCCTGACAAATCAAGCATACGGGCCGCATCACGCGGATTGGCCGGATGTTCGGCAATACGGTCGCGCGGCAATTCAAAATCGAACAGATCGACTTTCATGGATCAGGGCAATTCCGGGTCAATTGAAAAAGCAAATGAAGGGGCGTCTTATGCGCCCCTTCAGAACAAATCACAAGGCCATGAACGGCATATCTGATCCGCCCTGACCCTGTATCGGTTTGGGACTTAGCCCCGGGCCGGTTCCGCATTGACGCGCGGAGTGATCACACTCATCAAAAGGCGGAACGGTGCCAGGCAGGTCAGCGCCATGATCATCTTGGCGGCGAAATCGCCCATCGCCCACGTATCCCAGGGAAGGCCGGTACCGGCAAATGCGATTGAGAAGAACAAGGCAGTATCCACCGCCGAGCCGATCCCCGATGACACCAGCGGGGCTTTCCACCAGCTTGCGCGGCGCAGCTTGTCAAACACGGTAACGTCGAGCATCTGGGCAATCAGGAATGCCGAACCCGACGCGATGGCGATACGAGTGTCCGCAAAGATCAGCGACAAAACAACCGCCAACGCAAAACCGGCCAGCACGACAACACGTGCGGCGGCCGCCCCACGGGCGCGGTTGGTCAGGTCGGTAACAAGGAAGGCGACCGGATAGGTAAAGGCGCCATAGGTCAGCCAGTCAGCCAGAACGCCCGGCAGCGGGTATTCGACCAGAATGTTCGATGCGACAACGGTCACCGCCATGGCGAGGACCCCGAAAATGATCGCTTTCATGTTTTAGCCCTTCTAAGCAAGTGAACCCACGCATAACAAATCTCGCGGCCCACCGAACTGGGCGACGATCACGAACGGATTCTGTGTAACTTTGGTGCGGCTGTTTACGCGCAGACCAAAGGTCGGTCAAGGAAAAACGGCGATCAGGAAACCCTGATCGCCGCTGCAGATCGCTGCAAGTCGCCCCGGGGAAAGTGGGGCGCCGCGCCGCGAAACTATATTTATCTTAAATTACAGCATGATGCCGCGAATGGTGAAGAACAGCAGCGCACCAAGGAAGGCACCGGCCGGAACCGTCACCACCCATGCGGTTGCAATCGTCACCGCATAGCGACGACGCACCAGAAGGCGCTTGCGGAATTTCTTCTCTGCCTTTTTGGCTTCATTCGGATCGATCTGACGCAGTGCCTCGATATGGGCATCGGCCTGCTCGTCCTCAGTGCGATCCACCAGCATCGGCGGTGCAATCTTGCGACGACGATGTGACAGGCTTTCACGCAGGAAACCAACCCCGAACACCGCACCGACCGCGATGTGGGTCGAGCTGACCGGAAGCCCCAGCGCAGAAGCAATGATCACCGTAATCGCCGCCGACAGCGCCACCGTATAGGCACGGATCGGATCGAGCTTGGTTATCTTCGAACCCACCGTTTTAATCAGTTTCGGACCAAACAGGATCAAACCAGCAGAAATACCAACCGCACCGATCACCATTACCCAGATCGGGATCGGCGCAGAGGTCACGATTTCACCGCTATCAATCCCCGACACAATGGCGGCAAGCGGACCGATGGCATTGGCGACATCGTTCGAACCGTGGGCAAAGGACAACAGGGCAGCTGAAACCACCAGCGGAACCCGAAACAGCGATGCGATTTCCTTGCGGCGGCCATCCATATTGGCAGATGCCCGGATGACAGCCTTGCGCATCGGAATAAGGGTCAGGAAGAAGGCAGCAACACCAATCGCCAGCACGACGGAAATATCGGCCTTCCAGATTTTCTTGACCCCCTTCATCATCAGATAAACCGAGAAGACCGAGACCATCAAGGCGACCAGAACCGGCACCCATTTGCGCGCTGCCGTCACGCGGTCATTCTGGTACAGCACCCGGAATTTGATGAAGGCCAGGAAACCGGCCGCGATCAAGCCACCCAGCACCGGGGAAATCACCCAGCTTGCTGCGATGGTCCCCATGGTGGGCCAATTGACCGCGCCAATGCCAACAGCTGCCATACCGGCCCCCATCACCCCGCCAACAATCGAGTGGGTAGTTGAAACCGGCGCACCAAGCCAAGTGGCCAGGTTAAGCCAAAGGGCTGCTGCCAGAAGGGCCGCCATCATCGCCCAGACAAAGGTCTTTGCATCGGGCATGGCGGTTGGATCAATGATGCCTTTTTTGATGGTACCGACGACGTCACCACCGGCAATGATCGCACCGGCGGCTTCGCAGATGGCGGCAATCAACAAGGCGCCAACCATGGTCAGCGCCTTGGACCCGACCGCCGGGCCGACATTGTTGGCCACATCATTGGCGCCGATGTTAAGCGCCATATAGCCGCCGATAACGGCCGCGGCGATCAGAAAGCCGCTTTGCGGCAGACCACCCATGTGAAAGGCAACAAACGCACTACAGGCAAGGAGGAAAACAAGTGCCAGACCCAGCTTTGCACTAATCGACGCTGTTTCACCCAGCCCCGCATCCATGCGCTTTTGCCACCTGAGATCCTTATCCAGAGCAGTTTTCTTTACCGACATAATCAACCGTTACCATCAAAGGGAATCGACGGGCGGATCATGTCGAAGCCGGACCTCTTTGTTAAGGTTTTTTTGCGTATTTATGACACCCCACAATCAACCCATTGATCATAAACAAAAACGGCCCCACAAAGTGGAGCCGTTTTGGGGTAATCACACCGCTCGGAAGTGTTAGCGTCCGAACTGGTTCAACAGACCTTTCAGAAGTCCTTTTGCCGCGTCCTCGGCTGAGCCACTGCCAGATCCGGACGCGCCATCACTTGACCCATCACCACCAAGTGCCTTGTCGATGATGTTATCAAGAACCCGCACTGCGACCTTGTCCATCCGCCCGGTAATGGCCGGATCATCAATCTTGCCTTTGGCATAGACACTGAACGGCGGCAGTTCTTCGATTTTTTCCGAGAAATCAAAGTCGGCCTGCGTATCCATCACCCAGCGCGGCAGATCAAGGGTGGCATCCGCATCCGCCGTACCAACGCGCGAAACGGCAGCAACACGGGTGGTTTTGGCGATCCCGTTGGTGATGGTCATGTCGGCTTCGAGTGACTGCAGCAGATCATTATTACCGACCCCTTCAACCACCATGGCCTGCGGGCCCTGACGCAGCAGGGCTTCGATATTCAGGCTCGGGTCTGTCGAACGATTATCCGCATTGCTGAAACGCACATCATTCAAAACCAGATTGGCCGTGCCATTAAGTGCCGAGACCAGACGACGCGACGTGTTGCCATTGGCATTAACATCAAATGTCAGGCCTGCCCCACCCAGGATGGTGTCATTGGCAACCTTGATCGGCGCCAGGCTTTCGATCCGTGCGCCATCAAGTTTGCCGGCAAGGGCCAGTTTCGGCACATCCGCACTGCGGGCATCAAATGTCCCGTTGATCGCAAGATCGCCCTGCCCCAAAAGCCCGGTAAAGGACGGAATGGTCAGAAGACCCTCGACCAGATTTGCCTTCAGGTCAGGATTAATCAGGCTGTAGGTATCAAAATCAAGCTGGTCCAGTGCGATGGCGATATCTGCATCGATTGATCGCAGGGCCGACACATCAATCTCGTTGTCATCCCACGGCGTGCCATCGCGGGCATCGACACGGGTGACCGTCATGGATTTTGGCAGATTGAATGCCGCCTTGCGCGGACCACTGCCGATACCGGGCATAAGGCTTGCGCGTTCTGCTGCGGGCAGCAACGGATCGACGACAAGCTTGCCACCAGAAAGGCTGACAGAAAGCTTGGGCTGTGCCTGCGATGCGTCGAAACGGACGTTCCCATTGGTTTCAAACGCCCCAAGGATAAGCTTAAGACCATCCAGCGCGACATTCTGCGCATTGCCCTGAACATTACCCGACACCCCCAGACGGCCAAGATTGCCCGATGGCGTATAGGTCGGCGCCAAAAGTTCCAGCGCCCGGTTCAGGCTTGATGCCTGCACGGCAAGCTTGCCATCAATGCCCGGGTTACTGCCCAGCATTTCCGAAACAACCCCATCAAGGGCCACCTGCAGAAGCGGGTTGGAAACATCGACCGCAACCGTCGGACCAGTCACCGGACCGTTCAGACCAAGATTGGCCTGAACACTCTTGTAGCTGCTGGCCGGTGCCGGCAGGGTAATGCCCGTAAGCTTTGCCAGTGGTTCAAGCGTTTTGGCGGTCACACGCACCGACAAGTTATCAAAGGCCGGAACATTGGCCGAACCGTTAAATACACCCTTGGCGCTGGCCGAAAGCCCGGCGGCATCAGCAACGGCAAAGTTGGTGAGCGTAATATTCGGGCCGCTGATGCTGCCATCAATTGAAATGCCACGTACCGAAACACCCGATGAAATGATTTCATCAGCCGCCAGTCGGTAATTGGCCGCAAGCCCTTCAAGCGGTGCCAACGCATCCTTGATGACCTTGACCATATCGGGCTTTTCCGCAGACGCACTGCCGCTCCCCGAAGATGCCGTTCCACCTTCACCGGATGACGCAGAACCCGCATCCGATGTCGTGGAGACTGAAACCTCTGCATCCGGGGTGGCTGCGATGTATTGATCAAGGTTGATGCGATCAAGCTTGAGGCCAATACCCAATGCTGGCAGGCCCGATCCACTCAGATTGGCGACAACAGCGCCCCGAATGGCGGTGTCATCTACCCGCAGATCAAGGTCGGAAATGTTAAGCTGTTCCGGGGTTCCGTCAATGCCACCGGTCAAGGAGAACCGACGCAGACGATCAGCACGAATGCCATCGACATCAGCCCCCAGCCAACGAATAACCGCACGGATATTTTCCGAAGCCACTTCGTAGCTCAGTTCGGCACTTGGCGTTGGGGTTTCACCGGAAATGCTGCCAAACACGGCAACATCGGTCCCCCCCGGCAGACCCGCGGACACTTCGTTTAGCGTTACCTTGCTATTGGCAATTGCCGCATTGATCCGCGCGTTGTGGACCGGTGTTTGATTATAGATCAGGGTTTCGACTTCAAAATCGATCGAGGCGGTCAGATCGGCCGGAATGACCGGGGCATCACCCGCATCACTTTTCTTGACCGAACTTTGCGACGGAATGGATTGCGCACCACCTTCGGCATCGCTTGCCGCCGTTGATGTGTTTTCGCCATTGCCATCTGCTGCAGGCGATGAAGCGCCATCACCCATATCGGCAAGTACCAGAATGCTATCAAGATCAAGCTGGTTAAAGCGAAGGGCAACATCGGCGCTCAGGCTGGGTTCCTGATCAATGGCAATCGCGCCCGACCCGCGGGTTTCGCCAAAGCGGATCGAAAGATCATTGAGCGTGACCGATTTGGCATTAGCGGTAATATGCCCGCCAAGATCAAGCGGCTTGGCCGCGATATCGGGAATATCGGCGTTGTCACCGGCAATGCGAAGGGCGGCTTCGCGCAGATCGTCAAAATCACTGTCGATTTCACCGTCAAAACCGGGGTTTTCCGATGAAAGATCGACACGCCCGGCAACGGTGACACCCCCATCAACCTCATCAATGCCGAGTTTCAGGCTGACCGGGAACGGCGCGGTCTGACTGATCTCGCCGACATTCAGCGCGAAGGTCAGCGGGATCCCGCGATAGAAGACATAGCCTTCACCCTCGATCGGGCCATTCAGGGTCTGGGCGGAGACACCAAGGGTCAGGCCCTCGATACGTTCTTCGGAGCCCGGCGCGCGATAGATGATGGTCGCATTTTCGATTTCGAGACGGTCGACCTGAATGGTACTGGCGAAATCACTGCCTGCTTCTTCGCCGCCATCCGCTGCGGCGTCGTCGCCATCGGTCGGTGCCGACGCGGTTTCACTATCCGTGCCCGGCGTGGTGATCATGCCTGCATCCGGACCCGAACGCGTTGCCTGATCGGGATCGAACACCAGGTTATTGGTGCCATCTTCAAAGGTTTCGATGGCAATCACCGGATTGATCAGGCTGACTTCGGTCACCTGCACATTGCCGGTCAGAAGCGGCATCAGGGCAACGGAAACCCGGACCTCGCCGATCTCGACCATGTCGGCATCCTGTGCGCTTGGCACATTGCCCAGACTGACATCGGTTGCTGTCAGAGACGGCGACGGGATGAGCGACATCGACAAGTCGCCGGCAAGGTTCAGTTCGCGTCCGGTGGCATCACGGACAGCCTGACTGATCTGTGCCTTATAGCCATTCCAGTCGATCAGCGACGGAATGATCAGCAACGCGGCAACAAGAACCACGAGAAGTGCACCAATTGCAGCAAGGATTTTTTTCAACAGTCAGGCTCCGCTAGATCGCAAGGTCATCCGCCATATATGGCGACAACCCACAAAGGTTTGATTTTATGTCCGAAAGCATAAGGCTCGTGATGACTCTCGCAACAGAAA
This sequence comes from Thalassospira sp. ABD4_177, assembly GCF_056160125.1. Lineage (NCBI taxonomy): Bacteria > Pseudomonadati > Pseudomonadota > Alphaproteobacteria > Rhodospirillales > Thalassospiraceae > Thalassospira > Thalassospira sp. ABD4_177. The sequence goes on from NZ_JBSWWO010000007.1 coordinate 54,676, forward strand.
ATGGCCGAAGATTAAAGCTAATTTCGGGCAAACTTGATCATTCTGTAACTCGGCGTTGAGCCCGTTGTTCCCAAAGCACCCTCTTCATGTGTGCAAACATCGTGGCCGGATCAAGCATCATGTTGATTTTACATTATTTTGAAGAATTACAAACAGAACCGGAATCCACGGAAAGAAAACCTTTAACGCCGTTTGCGAATTTACCAACCGGCGAAATACGTAGTTTAAAATCAATTGGATGGTGGAAATCGGCTTTCAAAATGATACATTTTATAAAACAAAAAATTCAATCCTGACTTTCATTCCAACCGGATGATCGTTGTACGCAATCGCGACAGGGAGGATTAAAATGACCGATACAACAATCGAAACGCCAGAAAAAGCGGTCGACCCCGGGCAGCGCGGAATCGCTGTACGTACCATCACCACCGACCAATCCGGTGCCTGGCTGCAGGCCGGGTGGCGCGATTTCAAACGAACACCCGCCATTGGCCTGACCTATGGCGCGCTTTGTACGATTGCCGGCTGGCTGATCGTGCTCAGTATTTTCCGGTCCGGCCAACCCTATCTGACCTTGCCGCTTGCGGCGGGCTTCATGCTGCTGGCCCCGCTGGTGGCCGTCGGGCTCTATGAAACAAGCCGCCGCCTTGAGATGGGCGAGAACGTCACTCTTTGGCACAGCCTGAATGGTTTTCGCCGTAACCCCGGCCAGATCGGGGCGATTGGCGTGCTGTTGATGCTGTTCTTTTTGGCCTGGACACGCATTGCGATGTTGCTGTTTGCGCTCTTTTACAATGGCACCATGCCATCGCTTGACGTTCTGGTCTGGGAAACCTTCTTCTCACGCGATGCGATCACCTTCCTGATCACCGGCGGCCTGATTGGTGGTGTCCTTGCCATCATTGCCTTTGCGGTTTCGGTCGTCTCGATCCCGCTTCTGGTCGATCGCGATGTTGATGTGATCACCGCTGTCATCATCAGTGTCTCGGCATTTCGCAAGAACTGGAAGGTTCTGGTGGGCTGGGGGGCTGTGATTGCCATCCTTTCCGCCTGTGGCATGGTCGTCTTCATGTTCGGACTGGCGATTACGATGCCGCTTCTGGGCTTCTCAAGCTGGCACGCCTATCGCGGGATCATTGATGAAAGTCAGGCCGAGATGGCCCGACTACGCCGCCAAGTTCCCTAATCACGCCCCTGACAATCGATTTTGCAAACGCCGCCCTTGATCCAGGGGCGGCGTTTTGCGTTGTCCTTCGTAATCCGGGAAATTTGACAAGATTGATCGACCGCGCGGGAACAAACCCCGCCCTTGGCGGTTTAAGCTTTGTGGCGACCAATCCGTTTCCATACGGTGAGATATCGTTCACGGCCCGTAAACTTCACTGGCAAGCTTGCCATAAATTGTCCAAGATCAGTCGGCACCAGATCACTATCTGGCAACCAACTGCATTTACGAGTTAATTTGATCATGCATCAGGCCCGTACGCTTCGCCACGTTATCGCCATCTCGGCCCCTCTGTTCGCGCTGCTTGCCGGCACACAAGCCGCCTTTGCGCAAACCGATACGGCAGATGGACCGCAATCGACCCGTACGCCGGATGACAAGTGGGGCGTATCGCTTTCGGTTGAGAACGATCTGTTTACGCCCACCAACAGTGATCAGCATTACACAAACGGTGTCCGCCTTGCCTTCATCTCGCCCGAGGATAGCGCGCCTGCTAGTTTTCTGAACGTCGCCAAGCAAATCCCGTTCTTTGCATCTGATGGTCGTATCCGCACCAGTTATTCGCTGGGCCAGACCATGTACACGCCCGATGACATCACGGTTGCCGAAAATCAGCCCGATGACCGGCCATGGGCAGGGATGCTTTATGGTACGGCTGGGCTTGTGTCTGATACCGGCCTTCGGGAAAAGGGATCAGACAGCAACTATTCGCGCATTGATACGCTGGAGCTGACCCTTGGCGTTGTGGGTCCTGCGTCGCTTGCCGATGAGACGCAGTCCTTCGTGCACAAGCAGATCAACAGCCCCCACCCCGAAGGCTGGGACAATCAGATCAAGAACGAACCGATCATCGGCCTGACCTATGAACGGAAATATCGCGGCTGGTTTGAGGCTGATCTTCTCGGTGTTGAATTTGATGCCACCCCGCACGGGGCAGTGACCCTTGGCAATGCCTTTACCAATGCGGAACTCGGCACCATGTTCCGCATGGGCTTTGACCTGCCCGCTGATTACGGCCCGCCGCGCATTCGCCCCAGCCTGCCGGGATCGGATTTCTTTGTGCCCGATACCGATGGCTTCCCGCTGAGTGGCTATATCTTTGCCGGGTTTGCCGGGCGCTACGTCGCGCGTGACATCACCCTTGATGGCAATACCTTTGCCGATAGCGCATCGGTCGATAAGGAACCATGGGTTGGTGATCTGCAGATCGGTCTGGCCGTGATCATTGGTCAGGCGCGCCTGACCTACACCCATGTTTACCGCACGCCGGAATTCACCGCCCAAAGTGGTGCGGATCAATTCGGGTCGCTGTCACTTTCCTTTCGCTTCTGAGCAAAAACAAAAACGGGGCCAAATGGCCCCGTTTTCAATCAGATAGACCTTTTGGTCTGATGATATCAAAGACCCGGGATCAGCTTGCCCGGATTCATCAGACCTTTGGGATCAAGGGCGGTTTTGATGGCACGCATGACGGCAATGGTGTCCTCGCCATGTTCGGTCACCATGAAATCAAGCTTGCCATAACCAATGCCATGCTCACCAGTGCAGGTACCCCCAAGCTTGAGCGCGCGTTCGACCATGCGACGGTGCAGGCGGTTGGCTTCTTTCATCTGGGCCGGATCTTCGGGATCAAGCAGAATCAGGGTATGGAAGTTTCCATCACCGACATGACCGATGATGGTGCAGGTCAGCGGGCTGGCATCACAATCGGCACGGGTTTCGGAAATGGCTTCGGCCAGTTTTGAAATCGGCACGCAGACATCGGTCGGCATGCCGGCCTTGCCCGGTTCAAGCTGAAGCGACGCGTAATAGGCCTTGTGGCGTGCGGCCCAAAGCTTGTTGCGATCTTCCTGACGGGTGGCCCACTGGAATTCCTCGGCCCCGAATTCTTCGGCGACCGATTGCACGAATTCTGCCTGTTCCTTCACCCCGGCCTCGGTACCATGGAACTCAAAGAACAGGGTCGGTGCTTCCTTGTGGTCCAGCTTGGAGTAGTTATTCACCGCACGGACCTGCAACGGATCCAGGAACTCGATACGTGCAACCGGAATACCGGCCTGAATGGTCAGGATGACGGTATTGACCGCATCTTCGACCGTCGGGAAGGCACAGACAGCGGCCGACATGGCTTCGGGGATGCCATAAAGCTTGAGGCCGATTTCGGTAATCACGCCCAGCGTCCCTTCGGAGCCGACAAACAGCCGGGTCAGGTCATAGCCCGCCGATGATTTGCGCGCACGGTTGGCCGTCTTGATGATTTTGCCATCCGGGGTGACAACCGTCAGGCTCAGCACGTTTTCACGCATGGTGCCGTAACGCACAGCGTTGGTGCCCGATGCGCGGGTCGCGGTCATGCCGCCGATCGAGGCATTGGCACCGGGATCAATCGGGAAGAACAAGCCGGTATCGCGCAAATGATCATTAAGCTGTTCACGGGTCACACCGGCCTGAACCCGGCAATCAAGATCCTCGTTATTGACCTCAAGGATCTGGTTCATCTGCGAAACATCAATGCAAATCCCGCCGCGCAGGGCCGCGACGTGACCTTCAAGCGAGGAACCCGTGCCAAACGGCACAATCGGAACATCATGGGCAGCACAAAGTTTAACGACCTCTGCGACTTCCTCGGTCGAGTTTGCAAAAACAACCGCATCGGGCGGGGATGCTTCATGCCAGCTTTCATCCTTGCCATGCTGTTCCAGCACGGATGCGGATGTTGAAAGACGATCACCAAGCATCTCGCGAAGCGCGCTGATCAGGCTTTCTGGGGTTTCGATACGTTCATACTCACGAACTGACATGATTTTACTCTTTCGGCCTGTGTGGTCCTGATGGCGTTTATCCGGAATGCCTTTTCAGTGTGGGGAAGGCAACAGCGGACAGAAATTTGGCAGACACCCTACGCCGTGATGCGCCAAATTGGTATTACCTTTTGCCGGAAAACAGCAAAAAATTATCACGCCGCATCCCTAAAAGGCATTTGGGGATACCGCCCCTGTATTGAAGGGCGATCTCCCGCTACGCTTTTTTAAGCGGCAAACGGCATCCGGATCTCCGGTCGGGTTAGCCCTTATTACGGTCCTGCGGCAGGGCTGCGGCAATACGATCTGCCAGGCGCGAGAATGGCAGGCTTTGCAGCCAGACGGTGCCTGGACCTTCAAGGGTGGTGACAAACAACCCCTCACCACCAAACAGCGCGTTGGTAAATCCGCCAACAAACTTGATGGAATAATCAACAGATGGCGTCATCGCGACCAGCGCACCGGTATCGACCCGAAGCGTTTCGCCCGCCTGCAAATCCTTGCGAATGATCGTGCCGCCAGCATGCATGAATGCCATCCCATCACCGCTCAGGCGCTGCAGGATGAAGCCTTCGCCGCCAAACAGACCGGCACCGAGTTTCTTGGAAAAGGCGATATCAATATCAATCCCCGACGCCGCACAGAGGAACGCATCCTTCTGACAGACGATCTCGCCACCGTGTTCGGACAGATCAAGCGGCACCACCTTGCCCGGATAGGGGGCAGCAAAGGCAACATGCCCCTTGCCCGATCCTTCGTGGACAAAGCTTGTGATAAAGAACCCCTCGCCGGTCAGCATGCGCTTGAACCCGGAAAACAGGCCGCCACCGGTGCCGGTCTGCATGGCGATGCCATCGCCCATATACATCATGGCGCCGGCTTCGGCCCGAACGCCTTCACCCGGATCAAGTTCGATTTCAACCAACTGCATCTCTTCGCCATGGATCGTATAATCGATCACGTCTGCCATCCGGGCGTCTCCTGTTTATCTGAATGGATCTGATTTATCGGACAAGTTTGGAACCTGTCGGTTTCAATCGCAAGAAAAAGGGGCAAAAACACGACATCAACAGCAGCCGGTGCCGCCGCAAACGGACAGTTTGGCCCATTTATACGCTTGTTCGAAAAACCACCCTCAAGATGTTGATGGGAAAGCATTTTGTTAAGTAGTTTCTTATACTTCCTTATAGTACTGTGTTATGATGTATAAAGCGCTGATCAGGCTCTGTGATCGCTAGGGGACAAAGGCACGTGCGATGGTCTTGCTAAGGAAAGTCGACTGGATCACTCAGGACGAGGCCATGACGGCGTCACTTGACAAATGGCAGCGTGTTGTTGATCTGATGACCAAGTTGCTCGGTGCGACGGCGGGTTACGTCATTGAATATAATGAAAAATACGGATATCGCGCCGCACTGACCAGCCGAAATCCCGACAATCCGCATCCGCGCGTTTCGGGAAAACCCGAGCCCCTGAATTCCAATGTCTATTGCCGCCGAGTGGTGGAAACCAAACTGTCGCTTTATGAACGCGACGCCAGCAACAAACCCGAATGGGCCGATAACCCTGACCTGACCGAGGCAGGCTATATCTCCTATCTCGGCATTCCGCTTTTATGGCCGAACGGCACGGTGTTTGGCACGCTGTGTGTATTTGATCGCAAGCCGACCGGCTATGACGACACGCTTCAGGAATTGATGGAAGTTTTCCGCGATTTGATCGAAGCGGATCTGCGCCTGTATGAGCAGTATGAAATCATGCGCAACCTGTCGATGACCGATCCGCTGACCGGCATGAACAACCGCGCTGGCTTTGAATTCCTGGCCCATCAGAAAATCCGCATCGCCAAACGCTATCACCACAATATCGGGATCATCTTTATCGATCTTGATAACATGAAACACTGGAACGATGATTACGGCCACGCCGCCGGCGACGCAGCACTTCGTGCGGTCGGCAAGGCGATTACCGAAAGCATCCGCGAAGTCGATATTTGCGGGCGCATAGGCGGGGACGAGTTTGCCGTTCTGGGCTATGTGCGCAATCGGGGTGATCTGACAACCATCATCACCCGGCTACGCAACGCCCTTGATCAGGTCAAATTGACCGTGCCGACGTCAAAATCACCAATCCGCGAAACACCGCAAATCAGTTCCGGTGCCTCGGTCTTCTTTGAGCCGCTTGATAAAAGCCTAGAGGACATGATGGCCGTGGCCGACCTTGAGATGTATGGCGATAAAAGGCGGAAACGCTGAAGCACGTCAGACGAGCTTTTGAACTTTCCTATTTGGTCGCAACCATATGCTCTTGCAGCATGGACAATTCAACCTTAGAGTTCAATTTGCGTTCTCAAACG
>NZ_JBSWWO010000008.1:0-39579 GCF_056160125.1 Thalassospira sp. ABD4_177
CTAATTCGGCTCATAAAAAACGATTCCTTAGCCGAATTAGCATCACCATCTAAATCGAGTTCGGCTAAATGCCTGACTGCTTGCGAGACTGGGCGCCAAGGAGGTTGCCAAAAGAATTTGCACATTAAGCTGCTTGCAAAAGTGCCAACCGATACCGCCCGACCTTTTCAAACCCAAGCGCCTCATAGGCCTTGGCTGCTGGTTCACTATCCGTTGACAGGATGGCACGTTTAACGCCCCTTGCCCGCACGGCAAGCAGGGTTTTGCCGACCAGGATGCGGGCATAGCCGTTTGAGCGTTCCTCGGGCGGGGTCCAGACCGGGCCGACTTGCACCATATCGGGCAGGGTTGCGTTGAAGCCGGAAAGCGACACAGCCTTGCCATCAACGATCAGGCCCCACATTGTTCGCCCGTCCAGCGCATGGACAAGCCGTGAAGCGATCTTGCTATCAAGGCTGGGCGTGTCTGCCGCACCCAATGCCTCGATCTCATAGGCGCGCAGCCAGCGCAGCAACGTGTTGCGTTCGATCTTTTCGGCATCGACCATCTGGAAATCATCGGCCCGGGCGTTTTGCGGCACGATCAGGTTGGCAAGATCAAGCTCGTAGAGCACATCCGATGCATTTATCGCAAAGGACGCATCCTTTAACCCAAGCTGACACAGCATATCCTGTGCGGGATCGGCACCACCAAACACGCCGGCCACCGGCTTGAGCGGATCGGCAACGAACGACTCTGTCAGCGCCTTCGGGATCACGGGCTGATCCCCGGCCTCGACAAAGACATTGCCATTGGCAAACTGCGCGATGATCGCGCTGATGGAACCATCGCTGGCCACTTCCCCGAACCAGTTTCCAGAAAGCGGATGACGACGTCGCTCGATACCGGCAGCTCGCAGGTTCCCACGCAGCACCATGCAGGTCGCGGCATGGTTGGCAAGGAATGCGGTTGCGGCATCGAAATCGGCGTCGTGCAGCTTTCTGTACTGCATATCGGGGGTCCCTTTCATTGGGGATGGGCTCATGGCCAAGCTATGAAATTGGCACAAAAAAAAGACCGCTCCATTAGCGGCCCTTCACATATCGCAAGGTCATCCAACAGAGGTTCAAACAGTTATGTTTTGAAAACTCGTCGCATTGTTCCAACCATCGGATCACACCTTGAATTTTGAAATTATCTCGTCAGGGGTTTGTTCTTATCACACCCTCTGGAAATTTCGATCCCTCTTTTTAAAATTCTTTGTCGCCAACACCCTCTCCCGCATTCCAGCATGTGAAAACCGCAAGTCAGAAGCTGATTTTCAATTCGATTTGCGATAACCTCGGAAACTGGTATTACCATTACCAAGCGCCCTTTATTCGGAGTTGACCTCATGCCAGTGATTACCTGCGTCGAAGACCTGAAACGTATCTATAAACGGCGCACACCGCGCATGTTTTACGACTACGCAGAATCCGGAAGCTGGACCGAGCAGACATTCCGTGAAAACACCACCGACTTTCAGGACATTCACCTGCGTCAACGCGTCGCAATCGACATGGCCGGGCGCACCACCAAAAGCCAGATGATCGGTCAGGATGTCTCCATGCCTGTCGCCCTTGCCCCGGTCGGACTGACCGGCATGCAAAGCGCTGACGGCGAGATCAAGGCCGCCCGCGCAGCTGAAAAGTTCGGCGTTCCCTATACGCTGTCGACCATGTCGATCTGCTCGATCGAAGACGTCGCTGAAAACACATCCAAACCCTTCTGGCTGCAGGTTTATACCCTCAAAGACGATGACTTCATGAAGCGCCTGTTTGACCGCGCCAAAGCGGCCAACTGCTCGGCCGCGGTCATCACCGTAGACCTTCAGATGCTGGGCCAGCGCCACAAGGATTTGAAAAACGGCCTCTCCGCCCCGCCCAAGCTGACGGTCAAATCCGTCGCCGACATGATGATCAAGGTGCAATGGGGCCTTGGCATGCTTGGCACCAAACGTCGCTTCTTTGGCAATATTGTCGGCCACGCCAAGGGGGTTGCCGACGCGTCATCGCTGACCACCTGGACGGCCGAAGCATTCGACGTGTCCCTGGACTGGGACCGCATTCGTGAATTCCGCAAGATGTGGGATGGCCCGCTGATCATCAAGGGAATCATTGATCCGCGCGATGCCCTCGAAGCCCTCAATGTCGGCGCCGATGCCATCATCGTTTCCAACCATGGCGGTCGCCAGCTTGATGGCGCCCTGTCTTCCATCCGCGCACTGCCGGCCATCATGGACGCCGTCGGGGACAAGATCGAAGTCCACCTTGATAGCGGCATCCGCTCTGGTCAGGACGTGCTGAAGGCCTTGGCCCTTGGTGCCAAGGGCACCTATATCGGCCGTGCTTATGTCTATGGCCTGGGCGCAATGGGCGAAGCTGGCGTCACCAAGACGCTGGAGATCATTCACAAGGAACTCGAAGTCTCCATGGCGCTTTGCGGCCATACGGATGTGACCAAGGTCGATCGCGATATCCTGATGATCCCGCGCGATTTCTCAGACCGCTGGCAGTAACGCCAACGACACGGCTCTGCATCAAACAAAAGCGGCGTCCTTCGTTTTGAAGACGCCGCTTTTTTATTGGTTTCACCAACCCAACCACAAAAAGAAAAAGCGCCACCCGAAGGTGACGCTTTTCCAAACAGTATCGCGAGCCTGTTGCCCGAAAACGAATTAACGTTTCGAGAACTGGAAGCTACGACGAGCTTTGGCGCGACCGTATTTTTTACGTTCAACTGCACGCGAGTCACGGGTGAGGAACCCACCAGCTTTAAGTGACGAACGCAGTGCCGGCTCGAACATGGTCAGTGCACGGGAGATACCGTGACGAACGGCACCGGCCTGACCGGAAAGACCGCCACCGGTTACGGTGCAGACAACGTCGAACTGATCTTTACGATCGGTTGCGCCGAACGGCTGGTTGATCACCATGCGCAGAACCGGGCGTGCGAAGTAATCTTCGAACTCACGGCCATTGACGGTGACTTTGCCCGAGCCCGGTTTGATCCAGACACGTGCAATTGCGTTCTTACGACGGCCGGTTGCATAGGAACGGCCCTGTGCGTCGATCTTCGGCTCCGGCAGGGTGCCTTCTGCAGCTGCAGCAACTTCGCCGCCCTGTGCCAGATCCTTGAGATCTTCAAGAGTTTTGGTGTCGGCCATTATTTAGCACTCCGCTTGTTCTTTTCGTTCATAGCCGCTACGTCGAGGACTTCCGGCTTCTGAGCTTCATGCGGATGCTCGGTACCAGCATAGACGTGCAGTTTGGAAAGAACCTGGCTGCGCAGCGGGCCACGGGTCATCATGCGCTCAACAGCTTTGATGATCACGCGTTCCGGGTGCTCACCGTTCAGGAGCTTGTCCATGGTGCGTTCTTTGATGCCGCCCGGGTAACCGGTGTGCCAGTAGAACTTCTTGTTCTGAAGTTTACGGCCAGTCAGTTTGACTTTTTCGGCATTGACGATGACGATGTGATCGCCACAGTCCATGTGCGGGGTAAACATCGCTTTGTGTTTACCACGAAGACGGTTGGCAACAACGGCTGCAAGGCGGCCAAGGACGACGTCTTCTGCGTCGACCACGAACCATTTGCGCTCGATGTCGCTCGGTGTCGCAGTGAAGGTTTTCATTATTTCTATACTCGAAAACTGGGTTCCACGGAGGGATTGTTCCCTCGTTGAAAGTCGGCGCATTATGCCAGCATTCAACAGGAAAACAACAGGAATATTTTACATTAAATCAATGACTTATGCGACGCGGTATTATTTTACCACACAATATCGCATTATTTTTCAGCCGGTGGCATGGCATATGTCCCGACCACATGCGCACACAGGCTGTCATCAACTGCGGATCGAATATGGCATTCCGCGATCAAAAGCCGCCTGCCCGCCTTGAGTATTTTGGCCTCTGCAATCAGATCGCCCGGCTTCGCGCCAGACAGGAAATGCACGGTCGCCTCTGTCGTGACGGCCAGCTCCGCCTTGGGTGCCACAAGCCAGGCAACCGCATAAAGCGCAATATCCGCCAAAGCAAAGATCGCAGGCCCTGTCACCACATTGCCCGGACGCAGATAGCGCTCATTGAATGGCAAGCGCAGGACTGCGGTATCTTCTGACAGACTTTCGGTGACCACCCCCATATCGCCGACAAACGGCACCTTTTCACGCATGATGGCGTCAAAATCAGCCGGCGTCACACCGGTTGGCGTTGCGGAACTGTTCATGGCTGGTTGGCCTCCCTCTGAGGCTGCTTTATGCAGCATTTATTGTTTCAGAAAGATAGCCTGACATAACGTTTACGTTAACGTCAATAATTTGCGTATTCGCGTGACGTCAGATGTACACGTCGGCCTCCCCTATCGGGTCACAATTCCAGCCACATCCGTATAAATCGCCACCACCACACACAGGATCACGATGCCCGCAATCGCGGTTGCCCCGATTGTCGGCAGGTTTTCTTTCATCCATGTGCTGATCGATATCGGCGACGCTTCATCTGCCGGGCGCTTGAACCGGGCGCGTACCGGCCCGCGCGAAAGATCACGCACCGGCTTGTCGACTTCGTCATTGGATGCCCAGTGATGGCGGTTTTCGGGCAAATATACAGGCTGTCGGTCTTCCTGACCGGTTTCGTCATACATCATGGCGATTTCACAGCGTCACTCGCTGGCTCCTGCAACAAGGGTGAACTCTCATTTTCCACCGTGATCCTGACACCTGCTCAACAGGCCCTGATCGCGGCGCCCCCCCGCCTCGGATAAATCTGCTCTGTCTTCCCCGGACCTTATCCTTCTTTTTATGCAACGCCAGCCCAAAGGCCTTTGGCGTCACATGATTGATTGCCTTCCTGATATATGGGGATTAAGGCAACCGTTCGGCAATAGTTGGGTATTTGTGTTACCGGCCGATGATTGATGAAAACTCGTTGACCGTCAGGACAAGAACATAGCCGACCGCCACAGCCGCAATCATATAGGCCGCAAGGCGCGCCAACATCTTGTTCAGACTGACCGGCTCACCAGCCTGCTTGCGGCCTTTCGATGATTTTCCCTTTGATGCACCTGATGACTTTCCCTGCTTCTGCAAGATCGCCTGTCGCTTGGCATCAAGGTCATCTTCAACGGCCCAGTTCGATTCACTGTCTGGCAGATTGATGCGCGACTTGCGCACCTCGGCCTCTTTAAGGTCATCAACCCGACCGGAAATGTCATTCTGGGTATTGCCGCCCTCGCCCTCACGCATGCCATCAAGCAATGTCTTCCCGCCATTCAGGCTTTCAACATATTCCTCATACGCGCTGCGTTCTTCGGCAATGGCCGCCTTTTGGGCCGCCGCATGGGCCGCAGGGTCCTTTGCCTGCGCGGCAGCCTGGGCTGCATGTGATCTATCTGATGACGTAAAGGCCTGCTGGTCTTCCTTGGGCAGGAACATCGATACCAGCCCGCTTGTCTTGTTCTGCACATAGACATGGCGGCGCGGTTTGGTCTTCGGGCCGGTCGCGGCATGTTCGTTTTTGGTGCTGGCAAGTTTCGCACTGCTGATAAGCGGGGACGGCTTTGGCCCCACCATGGCAGGCGGGGTTACTTCCTGCTCGATGACGGGATCAGGATTCTGATCACCATCCTCGTCATCAGGATCAACTTTCGGCTTGGGCATCAGAAAGGCCGGAATATCAAAGCCTCTTTCCAGAAGGCGCGCACGCGCTTCGGCGCGATACCGTTCAAGGTCGCGTTCCATCATGTCCTTGCGATCAAACCGCTTGATAGGCGTTTCTCGCACAGGTTTTGTCAGCTTGACGCCTTCACGGACTTTACGGGTCGGTAAAAAACGACCCGGTGCTTTTCCGCGCCGACGGGGTATGTTTTCACTCATCCACAACCACTTGCCGAATGCATTTTATAAATCAGGCACAAACACCAGAAATTCGGCACATCTCCAAGGGCCAAGCGCATCCACATGATCGTCCCGGTCAGTCATGTGAATGCGCTCGACCCCTAGGGTTTTATTTTTAACCCGTTACGTGCAATTCTACTACGAGTTACCGTGATATAAAAATCAAAAATACATCACATTCAAACAGTTCGCTGGGAGGAACACGATGACCGATGCCGCAACCGACAGCCCGCTTGTCACACGTACAGACCATGACGGGTTTGTCACCGTGACGATGAACAATCCAACGCGTCGCAATGCGCTTTCCGGTGCGATGATGACCGCCCTGCAAAACGCGTTTGAACAGATCGCCACTGAAAATGATATTCGGTGCGTCATCCTTGCGGCAGAAGGCCCGGTTTTTTGTGCCGGTCACGATCTCAAGGAAATGAGTGGCATCACCGAATGTGATCAGCACGCCGCCCTGTTCAATCAATGCAGCGAACTGATGATGACGATTGTCAGCCTGCCGCAGCCGGTGATTGCCCGTGTGCGCGGCATGGCAACGGCTGCGGGCTGCCAACTGGTCGCAAGTTGCGATCTGGCGGTTGCCGCCAGCACCGCCAAATTCGCAACACCCGGTGTGAATATCGGTCTGTTCTGTTCCACGCCGATGGTCGCATTGAGCCGCAATATCGCGCGCAAACATGCCATGCGCATGCTTTTGACCGGTGATCCGATCAATGCCGAAACCGCCTTTTCCATGGGACTGGTATCTGACGTGGCATCAGATGACGAACTTGAAGATCACACCAACGCATTGGCCGCCGGAATCGCCGCACGGTCGGGTATGACCGTGCGTTTGGGCAAGCAGGCCTTCTACAAACAGGTCGAAATGCCCTTAACACAGGCTTATTCCTATGCATCCGATGTGATGACCGCCAATATGCAAAAGCACGATGCCCGCGAAGGGATCGGTGCCTTTGTCGAAAAGCGCCATCCAAGCTGGCGCCACGAATAATCCGCTTTCTGTCTGTGATTTAATTCATGATGGTATTTGCAAACAACTCGGAATGCCGCATTCTGGGCGCAGATACCTCAGTATGGAGTCCGTCCCATGTCGTTTGAAATCTGGCTTGCCTTTGCATTTGCCTGTGCTGTTGTTCTGGCCATTCCCGGCCCGACCATTATGCTTGTCGTCAGCTACGCACTGGGCAAGGGCAAACAAACCGCATGGGCGACTGTTCCGGGGGTTGCGCTGGGTGATCTGACCGCCATGACGATCTCGCTTGCCGGGGCTGGTGCACTTTTGGCCGCCTCCGCAGAAGCCTTTACCGTGCTCAAGCTCGGCGGGGCTGCGTATCTGATCTATCTCGGGATCAAGATGTGGCGCGAAAAGCCCGAAGCGCTGCATGACAACCCCGATGCCAAACGCAACCGGCCCTCGCGCATGTTCCTGCAGGCCTATGTCGTGACCGCACTCAACCCCAAGGGCATCGTGTTTTTCATCGCCTTTGTGCCGCAGTTCGTGACCGCCGGCGATCCGGTTTTACCGCAATTCATCATCATGACCGCGACCTTCGTCACGCTGGCCGCAGTCAATGTTGCGATCTGGGCCGTAATGGCCAGTGCCTTGCGCGAACGGTTCCGCCATCCATCCGCCCTGCGTCGCCTGACCCGCGTTGGCGGCGGGGTGATGATCGGGGCTGGCTTGCTGACCGCCCTTACCCGCCGCGCGAGTGCTGCGGTCTAAGAACCATCCCGAACAGATTGCCGATTTTCACGCGTGCGATCCCGTCCTTGCCAAATGGAAGTGTTGCTGTCACCAGCATGCCCGCCAGCAACACATTCCAGGCCGGGCGCAATGGCCACATCCATTCGAGATTGGCTGCCACAACCCGGTCCGCCGGAATACCGGTCGCAAGCGCGTACCAGGCATATTCAATCCCGGCCGTAGCCAGCCCGGACACGACTGCAATCAAAGACAAAGTCACGACAGAGCGCAGCGACCAGCCCCGCCAATGGGCAAAGCGATAAAGCATCAAACCAACAAACATCCCGGCCATCAGGGTTGCTTCGCTGACATCGATTTTTGACTGCAAAAAGAAATGCACCACACCCAGCACCGCAATCGGATAGACCAGCTTGTGCAGGCGCGCCCATTTCGCCCCCAGCCGGCGCATGGCCGACTTGGTCGATGTCGCGGTCAAAACGGCCAAACCGACCAGGGCGACAAATCCGATCGTCAGGTAAATCCGCAGCACGATCTCGCTGGCAATGCGGGTGACATCAAGGTTCTGGCTGATGGCATAAAGCCCGAAATGGATCATCACATAACAAAATGCCGCCACCCCGATCTGTCGCCGGACCTGAACAAGCTTGGAAAACCGGGTAATACGGCGAAGCGGTGTCACCAGAAGCGTGATCAGCAAAATGCGGATCGTCCATTCACCACTTTCAAGAATGGCTTCCTTGACCGGTATCGTCGCCCCGCCCTCGGCCACCACCGGCCACAGCAAAACAATGCCCGGCACCACAAGGGCGACAAAGACAGCCAGTTTGAAAAATGAAAACCGTCCGGACGGATCAAGCCATGGATACATTCGATTCGAACCTGTTAGGTTTAGCAGTCCTTTAGTCAAAGCGTATCTGGCCATCCGCGTCACCTAAACTGCCATCAACTTTCCGCGAGTGGCCTGCCCCCCTGCTCCTGCCCGGCAAAAAAGCCGATGACGCATATCAAAGTTGCAGGAAGGTCCAGACCATATAACATTCATACGTACTGATCACCGAAAGCGGATGAAACCGAATGGCCGAATTTCAAAATCCCACCGACCCGGAAATCAAATCCCTGCTTGAGACAACCAAAACCATCGCCCTTGTCGGCGCCAGCCCCAAGCCGGAACGCCCGTCCAACCGGGTGATGAAGTTCCTGCTCGATCATGGCTACACCGTCATTCCGGTCAATCCCGGTCAGGCGGGCGGCACCATCCACGGCCAGCCGGTTGTTGCGCAGTTATCCGATATCGCAGGACCCGTCGATATGGTCGATATCTTCCGCAATAGCGACGATGCAGCCGGCGTGGTCGATGATGCGATTGCGATTGGTGCCAAATCGGTGTGGATGCAGCTTGGCGTGATCAATCCTGATGCCTGTGCCAAGGCGATCGACAATGGCATGATCGCGGTCATGGATCGCTGTCCGGCGATTGAACTGCCGCGCCTGTCCTAGGGCCTGCATCCTTATTAGCCAACAAAAAAGGCACCGGATGATCCGGTGCCATTTTTAATTCGATATCCTGCAAAGCGCTTAGCTGCGACGGCACTGCGCCATCAGATCTGGCACAAGGCCCTGATTGCCCATAAAGACCGGCTGCACAGCACTGGTCACGGTGTAGGCCGTGGTGTGTTCGTCAACAAGCGCATCAAAATGCCCTGCCGTTTCAAGCACCAGCGACATCACCCCGTCCGGCTTGATGCGAAGGGCGGCAAAGCCGTTGGCATATTCGGTACGTGCGCATTCGTGACCAAGGATGGTGTCAAACCGTTCGACCAGCGCATAGCGCGGATTTTCAACCAGGTCCTCACGCGTTTCCACCGTGCTTGGCTTCACGCCGATTTTCGGCACATATTTCGCGAAATTCGCCTGGGACTGAACGATATACCCGTCCGGGAAATAAACTGCGACGTCTTCGGACAGAAGGATGCGATCGCCGATCACCTGACCGGACCGCAGAAGTTCCTTGATCCGCTTGCCCGGAATCTCACCCGAGAACGCATTGAAGCGCAGGGTTTTTCCATCACCACGCAGGTCGGCAAAATAACGTTCGAACGGAACGATGGGTGTTTTGTCTGCCGCACGCGCTGTCGGCAAGAAGGCGGTGGTCATGACCGCCAGTGTCGCAACTGCAAGAGCAACGCCCCCCGAGCGCTGCGAAAAGACCGTCTTGATGGCCTTTAGCATATGTCCCCGCCTCTCACTTAACTTCAGGATTACAATCCAGAGATTATTCAGATTGATCCCAAATTCAACACCTGTTTCCGCGAAAAATCGCCGAAGCGTCAAAAGCACATATAAAAACAACGAGGTGGCATTATGCCACCTCGTTGCCAAAGATTTGGTAAATGTCGGTGATTAGTCGACCGAAATCGTCACACGACGGTTACGCGGCTCACGAACACCATCCGGAGTCGGGATCAGAAGATCGCCTTCACCAACGGCTTCGCTTTCGATCATGTCACCTTTGACACCACGACCGGTCAGCTCACCAAGGGCAGCCGATGCACGACGCTCGGACAGACCAAGGTTATAGGCAGCCGAACCCGAGGAGTCGGTGTGACCAACAACGGTGATGTCACCCATCGAGGTCGCCCACTGCTCAGCAGCGGCATCAAGAACACGCTCGGAAACCGGCGTGATCGCAACGCTGTCAAAATCGAAGAAGATGGTGAAGAGACGCGGCTCGGCAGCAGCAACCGGTGCAGCCATCGGCTCCGGCTCTACAGCGCGCAGTTCAGCCATTGCAGCTTCGAAGTCTTTCCAGCACTGGCTGATCAGCTCGGTCTGCCAACCTTCTTCGCTTTCCTCAACCCAGCAGTCATAGCGGGCCTGGGCAACAGCGGCGATTGCCGGCTTTTCTTCACGCTTGCCATCATCAAGAAGGGCAAGGAGTTCGTCACGAACGGCACGTTTCTGTGCAATTTCTTCGTCGTCGAAACGCCAGTTCGCCGGATCTTCCGGAAGAACGATGGTGTCTCCGGTTACACGGCCGGCTTTCTTGGCAAAGAAGTCAGCATCAAAGTAGTCATACCACTCGTCAGCTTCGCGCTGCGCATAAGCAAGATATTCGGTTTTCAGCGCCTTGCCGAAGTCGGTGGTCGGTTCCTGCGAAGAAAGCGCAGAAGAAACCGAGCTGCTATAGGTGAACGGGTTACCACCATAAGGAACAGCGGTGCCGCTGTTATCTACAGTGCTACACGCACTCAGAAGCGCTACGCCACCAAGAGCAAAAAGAATTTTCGGACGGATCTGCATGTCTTACCCCTGTCTTTAGGTTGTTCTTCAGATAATAACTTAACACCAATGATGGTGATATTATGGTCTTTAACGAACGAAAGAATGACTTGTTCCATACACATGCAAGAAATCGGGTATCGCATCGTACTTTTCAAGCGCACCCAAACCTGTAATGCTAAGTCTCTCATACAGAAGTATGATTGGCAATCAACACAATTATGAAACGGAGCGAACGAGGTTCAGATGATTGAAACCGATGTAGCGACCATCACAGAAATGCTAAAGGGATTTGCGTTGGGCTTTGGCCTCGACCTTCTTGGCGCAGTCCTCATACTCCTCGTGGGCTGGTGGATCGCCGGTCGGGCTGCGGCTCTGGTGCGCCATTCCCTGAAGAACGCCAAATTTGTTGATGCGACTCTCAAGCCGCTGGCAGCAAGCGTTGTGCGCTATGCCATTCTGGTCTTTGTCATCATCGCTGTCCTGGCGAACTTCGGCGTTGAAACAACCAGCATCATCGCTGTTCTCGGTGCTGCCGGTCTGGCAATTGGCCTGGCCCTGCAAGGCACGCTGTCAAACATTGCTGCTGGCGTCATGATCCTGATCCTGCGCCCGCTCAAAATTGATGAATTTGTTGAAGCCGGCTCTGTTTCCGGCACGGTTGTCGAGATCACCTTGTTCACCACCCTTCTCAAGACTCCGGACGGTGTGTTTATCTCCGCCCCGAACTCGCAAATCTGGAACAGCGCGATCAAAAACTATTCGCGCAACCCGACGCGTCGTCTCGATATCAAGGTCGGTATTTCCTATGACGATGATGTTGATGCAGCACTCGAATTCCTGACAAATCTTGTCGCATCCGATCAACGCGTCCTCAAGGATCCGGAACCGATGAGCTTTGTCGCCAATCTCGGTGAAAGCTCGGTGGATCTGACCGCGCGCGGCTGGGTCGCCACCAGTGAATTCTGGCCGGCCTTCTTTGATCTGACCCGCAAGTCTAAAACGGAACTCGAAGCCGCCGGATTCTCAATCCCGTTCCCGCAACGCGACCTTCATATCATCGAAGGTGCTGAAACCGCCAGTGCGGCGAAACCAGCTGCAAAACCGGCAACCCGTTCGCGGTCCACGACGGCAAAATCGACAAGCAAAACGACCGCTGCGAAAAAGACACCAGCCTCCAAAAGCTGATGCCTTTTCCAAAACCCCGCATTTTAAAAGAGGCCCATTCGGGCCTCTTTTTTTGTTTGGACGCCGCACGTAGTACCCCGCTGTTACCCGACCAACTGCCATGAGGCGTATAGTTCCTGCCTTGCCGAGCAACGGCAAATCAAAACAAGCGGGAGGATAAAATATGTCTGCGAAAAAAATTCTCATGATCACCGGCGACTATGCCGAGGACTACGAAACCATGGTGCCGTTCCAGACCCTTCTGGCCGTTGGCCACCAAGTTGATGCCGTCTGCCCGGATAAAAAGGCGGGCGACACGGTCGCAACCGCCATCCATGATTTCGAAGGCGATCAGACCTATAGCGAAAAGCGCGGTCACAACTTTGCACTCAATGCCGATTTCGCGACCGCACGCGCCGAAAATTATGATGCGTTGGTCATTCCCGGCGGTCGCGCCCCGGAATATCTGCGCCTGAACGAAGATGTCATTCGCCTGGTTCGCGACTTCCATGAGGCTGACAAACCGATTGCCGCTGTCTGCCATGGTGCGCAGCTGCTTGCCGCGGCCGACATTATCAAGGATCGCAAGATTTCCGCCTACCCGGCCTGCGCGCCAGAGGTCAAACTCGGTGGGGGCGTTTATGCCGACATCGATATTGATGATGCCTGCACCGATGGCAATCTGGTAACCGCCCCGGCATGGCCAGCCCACCCGAAATGGATGGCGGCTTTCCTCAAGGTTCTTGGCACCGAAATCAATTTGTAATCTGTCTGCGCCCAAACGTGCATTGCGTTTGGGCGCAGTTTGATTGACCATTGTGCCAACCAAAAAGAAGACCGCCGCACGGATCGTGACAGCGGCACCCAAAGGAAAGGCCGTCCAAATGTGTCAGATCTATTCAGGAACCGACCCCGAACTCTATCAATCCGTCAGCCGCTCTGTGCGGATCAATGGTGTGGTGACCAGCCTGCGCCTTGAGCTACGCTTCTGGCAGATCCTTGATGAAATCGCCTCTGGTGAGGGTTTCACAACACCGCAGTTTCTCGGCAAAATCCATGACGAAGTTGTGGCGACGCGCGGCGACATTCCGAACTTCGCATCACTGGTGCGTGTGATTTGCACGGTTTATCTCGAAAAACAAGCTGGCCTGCATGTTCATGTACCGGCATCAAACGCGACGTCGGCACTGCATAACTAGGTTCTTTGGATTTATCTGAGGTATGCTTAGTTCAGCCAGGAAGACAGTTCACGCGTGCTGAACCCGCCACTGGTCATCAGGTTTGGCGCGCTGTTGCGCCGCAGGGTGGGCTCGGCCGGTTTGATGATGCTGTTGCGCTGATGAATGCCAGCCGCCGCCCCGAAATCGATTTGTGACCGACCAACAAGATCGGCCGCCTTGATGCGCGGCCCGGATGCGTTGGTATTGCCCGATGCATTGATCGGCGTTTGCTGCGCTTGCGGCAATTGTTGTTTTTGTTTTGCCTCGTAGATCCAGCGCAGTTCCTGCTTAAGGGTCTGATATTCTGCGGTATCGGGTGCGGAATTGACCTCTTTGACGATCTGAAGCTTTACCATCTGCGGGAAACGATCCAGACGTTCCAGCAGCATGAATTTGACGCTCGGCCGTACTGCATCCGACCGCATCAGCTTCATCACCAGACGGCGATAGATATCAATGCGCAGATTGCCATTCGAGGCCAGCTCGATGAATTCTTCGACGAACGCCCGGGCTTCCATTTTGCCATCAAGCAAAGCCCGCAGGTTATCACCCATTGCCCGGCGATAGGCTTCGCGGATTTCCACCACGTGATTGGAGGCGCGCGTACGCACAAGGTGGAAGGCTTCCGGGCTGAAGGCATTCTTGGTCAAAAGTTTGGCGCAATCGGCAACCAATTCGTGTTTGGTCGCTTCGGATACGACTTCAAACACACCGGTGATCAGTTCCTTGCACTTGGCATGCGGGCCCATGCGGATCGCGGCCGCCAATGCCATCGGGCTTTCCGGGTCCTTGGTCGCAATCACAGCCAATGCCAACGGATCATCATATTGCATCAGGGCAAGGTCATTGCTCAGCAAATGCTCCGGCATCAAAAGGCGCTGCTGTTTGGCCGCCCCGGTTACGGTAAGCGGTTCGCCAGACAGATAACTTTCCTTGATGGTAAGGGCATGTTTGAGCCCGTCATATGAGATGCCGTGATTGCTGCTCATGGCACTCAGTCCTCTTTGCGACCTTTGGACCGCTTGTCAGAGACCAAGCCTTCCAGCCCGCCGCTATTGCGGCTAGAGCGCGAACGCAGGCCATGACTGCGTGCTGAGTTACGAACAGAAGAACGTGCTTTGGGCGCCTCGGCCGGGGTCGGTTCGCTTTCTTTTTCGACCTTGGTGCGGGCTGCCACCGGCTTGATGTCGCTAAAGAAATCTATATACCAGTCCATATCCGCTGCGGCCATCGCATAGCGGCCACCGGCTGCCGGGCTTTCAATCGCCGATTCCGGAATACCGTTGCTGATCTGCAAGACAACCGCCGCCGGCGCGGTCATTCCCGCGCGCCATGCAAGCGCTGTAATCGCCCGGGCACTGCCCGAATCAAGAATTTTGGAAACGGCATTGGTCCGCATCTCGGCATATTGCGCCAGCGCCTGTACCACCAGCGCATCGTCATTGCGCGACAGGGCATCAAGCACATACTGATCCATCGTCATTTTGGCATCAGATGCCTCAACGATATCGTTCTCGACCATTTCGTTATCGGCAATCTCGAGTTCCATCTCGCTTTCGCGGGACTGGACCGGCATGCGGTTTTCAAAACGGGCCTTTTCGATCCGCTGACGCACAGACTGGCGCAAGGCACGGGCAACTTCGGTGCGCATGCGGCCTTGTTCGACCAAGGTGTCAAACAGCGATGCCATAATGAAATGCGCAATGCGGCGCTGGGCCTGACGCGAAATACGGTTCTGGCCCCCAAGAATGTCGTTTTCCGGTGCCTTTGGCTTCGGTGTCGCCTTCTCGGTGAGGTGCGGTGTCATCGGCACGACATTGCGCGGCGCATCGTCAGATGACAGCAAACGGTTCAGCAACCCGCCCTTTTCCTTTTCGGCCTGCTGCGCGATCAGGCGGACCTTGGCGGCGGCTTCAAGCTCTGCACGTTCACGCTCGGCCGCAGTCTGAACAAACTCACTGCGCCCCCGCATGATATCAAGGAAATCGGCATCACTCAGAAGTTCGACATAGTCTGCAATCGATACCCGGCCAATCGCCTGAATGTCCTGACGCAAACGGGTGGCGGCCTGACGGGTCATATATGGCGTATGGCCCAGTTCCTGTTCGATCAGCGCGATCACCTGCGGGCGATAACAATCGCCCATGTTGGCAATCGCTGCGACGAACTCATCGACCATATCAAGGCGTTCCGACGGGCTTAGATCCGTCAGGTGCCGACGCAGACGGCGGGCGACATCCATGCGGACATCGCTATCGAAATCAGGCACATCTTCAACATCATCAAGCGCGTCCAGTTCAGATGAAAGGCGCGCGGCATGTTCAAGACCTGCGGCGTCGGCGGAGTTTTCGGAAATATGCTTGCGGGGAATCGTGCGGCCCTGCGGCTGACCTTTATCAGCCCCAAACGACTCAGGTGCGATAGTACGAACAGTGTCGGCGAGATCACGCAGCTTTGCCGAGGCCTTGTCATCAAGCCCCTCATTGCCCGCATTCTTTTGCCGATTGAACATCCAACTCAGCATTATCGCAGTTATTCCCCTGGTCCCGTGCCTGGCGGCATATCGGCATCGGCGTTGCGATGCCTTATTTTTGTGTTTTGTCAGAATAGCTTAACCGAAACTGACAGCGATACACAACCAGACAAGACGTCTAATTTTGATAGCCCAACCTCAATGGCTCAAATCCTTGGATAGAGCCTTGATTACAGAATGACTATCGGCGCAAAGACTCAAAAAAACATTAACGATAACGGGGGCTTTGATGCCCCCTGCCCTTTGTCTGCGAAAAACCCGGCAAAGGGGGCTGTTTACCAACCGTATCCAAACAAAAACGGGCGCCCCGAAGGACGCCCGTTTTCTGAAAAGTCTCAACACGCAATGGTATGCGTTAAGGATCAGCTTAATTGTTGCTAACCCACGCAATGCGCAGGATGTTGGTCGCCCCCGGGGTCCCAAACGGAACACCTGCGGTAATGACAAGCGAGTCTCCCGGCCCGGCGAATTCTTCGCGCTTCGCCACTTCTGTCGCAATTCCGACCATTTCGGCAAAGTTGGTGGCATCACGGGTAAAGACCGGATGCACGCCCCAGCAAAGCGCCAGACGACGTGCCGTCTGAATCCGCGGCGTCAGGCCAAGAATCTGAACTTCCGGACGCTCACGCGCGGCACGGAACGCCGTCGAACCCGACGAGGTATAGTTCACAACCGCTTTCGCACCGATGGTGGTGGCCACCTGACGGGCCGCCGCACTGATCGCATCCGGGGCGTTATGTTCCGGATCCGGACGGTTGGCATCGCGCATGCGGTAATAAAGCTCGTCCTGTTCCACACGGCGCAGAATACGGTCCATGATCGACACGGTCTCGATCGGGTATTTACCCACAGCACTTTCGGCCGACAACATCACCGCATCAGCACCGTCATAAACGGCCGTCGCGACGTCGGATGCTTCGGCACGGGTCGGTGCCGGGTTGGACACCATCGAGTCAAGCATCTGGGTGGCAACAATCACCGGCTTGCCCGCTTCGCGGCAGGCCTTGATGATGCGTTTCTGCAGGATCGGAACATCTTCCGGCGGGCATTCGACGCCAAGGTCACCACGCGCGACCATGATCATGTCAGAAAGCTCGACAATCTCATCAAGGTGATCAATCGCCTGCGGTTTTTCCAGTTTGGAAACGATGGCCGCACGGCCCTGAATGATCTTGCGTGCCTCGGCAACGTCTTCGGGACGCTGCACAAATGACAGGGCCACGAAATCAACACCCATCTCAAGACCGTAAACCAGATCGGCACGGTCCTTGTCGGTCAGCGGTGACAGCGGCAACATCACATCGGGAAGATTGACACCCTTGCGGTTTGACAGCGGACCACCGGTAATGACGGTGCATTCTGCGGACTTGTCGTCACACTTGTCGACCTGCATGCGCAGCTTGCCATCATCAAGCAGAAGGTTCGCACCCGGCTTGAGCGCGGCATACACTTCGGGATGGGGCAGCGCCACACGGGTCTTGTCGCCCGGCTTCTTGTCCATATCGAATTTGAACTTGTCACCGGCTGCCAGTTCGATCTGCTCATCAGCAAAGGTCCCGACACGAATTTTCGGGCCCTGAAGATCCATCAAAATACCGATCGGGCGGCCGAGTTTTTCTTCTACAGCGCGGATCGCTTCAAAGCGGGCCAGATGTTCTGAGTGTTCCCCATGCGAGAAGTTCAGGCGGAATACGTCCACACCTGACTGCACGATCTGTTCGAGGATTTCTGGCTTTGAACTTGCCGGCCCCAGGGTCGCGATGATCTTCGCCTTACGTTGACGGCGCATCGGCTACTACCTCTTGTTATTCGGTTTACACATGAGCCTTCCCGCTTCGGCCTGCATCTGCGGCGAGACGAAAAGGCGTCCTGATCTTTTTCTGGGGGTACCCCCTTAATAATCAATCAGCCCCTATTTGAACAGGGACTTTTCTTTAATTGCCTTTACAAAAATGTGATTTTTCACTGGACAATTACAAGAAGCGCCTTCTTTAAAGAACCCATCCCGGTGAAATATCTCGGTCATATCGGACGAGCCGACCGACCATACCTTTGGCGCAAACAGGATCCTTTTCATGAGCAAATGGCACCACCGCTTTCTTGGCCTCGCAGCCCATATTGCAGACTGGTCAAAAGATCGCAGCACCCAGGTCGGTGCCGTTGTTATCGGCCCGAAAAAGGAGATTCGTGCTGTCGGCTATAACGGTTTTCCGCGCGGGGTCGATGACGCCGTCGAAAACCGCCATCAGCGTCCGGAAAAATACGCCTATACCGAACATGCCGAACGCAATGCCATTTATAACGCCAGTTATACCGGCACGTCGCTTGATGGCTGCGCGTTATATGTCACGCACTTCCCGTGCTGCGATTGCGCGCGTGCCATCATTCAGGCCGGCATCGCCGAGGTCTATGTCGACAAGTCGAAACTGACCCCTGATTTTCTCGAACGCTGGGAACAGGATATGAAAATATCGACAGAAATGTTCGAAGAGTCTGGTATCGCCGTTAAGGTCATCGACGACGACGGCACCACCAAGCCCATGAAATAAAAACGATCTTCCTCTTTACTCTCAAAAAAAATATCCAATATTGGGTGTGTTCAAACCGGACACGAGCACCAAAAAATAAGACGCAAACGTCGTCTGTTCGATATTTAAAGCTGGCCCTGGGTCAGTATTTGTCAGATTTCCCGGCCTGAATCCTTGCGGTTTGGCCTTGCTGGAAACCAGACAAAGGTATAAGGATTTACAGATCAGCAACGGGGTATGATTTGCTGCTGTATCCTCCTGAACAGCGACGCATTTCGTGATGATGCTCAGGAACCGAGGCCGGATGAACGCGAAAATAGACTTTAGTAAAATCAGTTTTCTGATTGTTGACGGGGACAAGATTTCGGCTCAGGTGGTTTATGACACGCTCGCCTATTTGGGGGCTAGTCATATCCAACGCGTGAAAACGCCGAATGCTGCCTTTGACGTGCTGCGCACGGAAAAGATCGACATCGTGATTTGCGAATGGCGCCTGCACGGCATGGATGGCCTCGAATTTCTTGATGTCATGCGCAATTCGACCAATTCGCCAAACCGGTTCATTCCGGTGATCATGCTTACCGCGCATTCCGAGCTTCGCTACGTGACGACCGCGCGCGATCTTGGGATTACGGAATTTCTTGCCAAACCCTTCAACGCCAAGGCACTTTACAGCCGTCTGGTTTCGGTGATCACCCGACCGCGTGTCTTTGTGAATACCGGGACCTATTTTGGCCCGGACCGACGTCGCAGACAGGTCCAGTTTGATGGCCCTGATCGCAGGAGCACAGACGAATGAGTCATTTTGACTGGGGAAGCGGAGCAATCGTGAAGCCGGAACAACCAAAAAAGAAAAAGAATGCGCAAATCATTCCTGCACAAACTGATCTCAAGCGCCGGGCTGTCAACTTCGTAAAGGGTTTCGACATCAACCTGTCGCCCGAACAGCTCGAAGAGCTCGAACAGGTCGTTCAGCGCAGCTCGGAAACCTTCGTTCGCGACATCGGCAAGGACCTGATGGCATGCCGTAAAACGGTGATCGCAGGGCTTGGCGATAAATCCAAACGCCCTGAGGCCGTCACGGCGGCAAGTGATCTTGCCTATTCGGTCAAGGCGCTGGGCGGGACTTTCCAGTATCCATTAATGACCCAGATCGCCAAATCGCTGGAAACCTTCGTTGCCGACCGTACCACCGCCAACGAAAAACAGCTGCTCGTTATGCAGCTTCATATCGATTCTCTCTATGTCATTCTGGCCGGGCGCGTTACCGGTTTTGGCTCAACCGTCGAACAGGCAACTGTCGCGGCCCTGACCAAACTGACCGAACGCTACGAAGACCCGCGCGAATAGACATCCCGCGCGACTTAATCTTTCGCATACTGTCCTTGTTACGCGGCCAACGGGCAATTGCGCCTGCAGCACTGGCGCGACCAGACACATTTTCATCGCTTTTCAACGAACTGATATGTCCGGTTAGCCCGACAAAGCCACCTACCCTCACACGCCGCGTTCCATGCCTTCGCACCACCTGACCCCCACTAAAAACGGTAAACCTTGACGCGCCCAAGGCCCGCTTGGTTTCTACTGGCAGAAGAACCGGTTCAAAATTTGAACTTGCAGGTCAAAAACCGCTTGCGCCACCTGGGAGCGACTGCTAAAAACCGCGCCACGCACCATGCGGGTGTAGCTCAGTTGGTTAGAGCGCCGGCCTGTCACGCCGGAGGCCGCGAGTTCAAGTCTCGTCACTCGCGCCATTCCCTCCCTGATTGGGAATGACGTACAAAAAAAGCGCCACGGTTCATCCGCTGGCGCTTTTTTGTTTCTGCCCATCACCTCCGCCTTGATCATTGCCTTGATCTGCGCATTCCGCACGGCGAAAACGCCCTCTGATCCAGGCTGCGTGTCGACGTTTTTCGACTGATTTTCCGGCCCGTCTTTTTTTTGCAAAAAAGCCCTTGCCAGAGTGAAGCACCCCTTATATAAACCGCGCCACGCCATGCGGGTGTAGCTCAGTTGGTTAGAGCGCCGGCCTGTCACGCCGGAGGCCGCGAGTTCAAGTCTCGTCACTCGCGCCATTCCCTCTCTGATGGGAATGATGAACAAAAAAAGCGCCGCGATTTATCGCTGGCGCTTTTTTGTTTTCCCGGAACTTTTCCCAAACAAACCGGCGAAATTCGCCAATGTATTTTTCTTTGTAAAATCGGTCAAAAAACACTTGCCACCCAGAGGCGGTCTTTATATAAACCGCGCCACGCACAATGCGGGTGTAGCTCAGTTGGTTAGAGCGCCGGCCTGTCACGCCGGAGGCCGCGAGTTCAAGTCTCGTCACTCGCGCCATTCCCTTCCTGATTGGGAATGATGCACAAAAAAAGCGCCGCGATTTATCGCTGGCGCTTTTTTGTTTCCGACGAGATCATCGTGCCAGCCCCGCCGCACCCTTTTGGGTACACTTCCGGACAAATTACGCAACTAAAAGTTTGAAGTTTTGTCGCAGAATCTGTCTTTTGATGAATTAGACAGCAATACTGACCGACTGATCATTGATTAATCGTATAAATTATGCTCAGCTCCACAGGCATTTAGCAAACACTTGCAGGCCGCCCCACTTAATATTCGGGCCTGAAGGCGTAAACCAAACCCCGGATGGCTGCGAAGATGAAGCTATTTCGCCTCCGGCCTCCAGTTGGTTGCCTATCAGTCCACGCTTTGGCCTGCAGTCCCACAACAACAAACGGGAGGCGCATCATGCGCAAATTTATCGCAGGGCTGGTCATGGGGACCGCGCTCGCTACCGCACCTTTGATGGCACAGGCCGAAACGCCGAAAAATGCCCTCGTCATGGCGTTTGCCATTGATGACATCATCACGCTTGATCCGGCACAGATTTTCGAGTTTTCCGGCGCTGAATATGCCGGTAACACCTATGACCGTCTGATCGGTTTCGACAACGAAGACGTCTCCAATATCTATGGCGTGATTGCCGAAAGCTGGGAAGTCTCCGAAGACGGCAAGACCTTCACCTTCAAAATCCGTGATGGCATCGAATTCGCGTCGGGCAATGACCTGACCGCCGAAGATGCTGCCTTCTCGCTGCAGCGCGTGATCCTGCTTGATCAATCTCCGGCCTTCATTCTCGGCCAGTTCGGTTTCACTGCCGAAAACGTCAAGGAAAAGATCTACGCCGCTGACGAGTCCACCCTCGTCATGGAAGTCGACCAGCCCTACGCACCGAGCTTCGTTCTCTACTGCCTGACCGCTGGCGTTGGTGCGGTTGTCGACAAGGAAGAAGTCCTTGCCCACGAAGTTGACGGTGACCTTGGTCACGAGTGGCTTAAAACCAACTATGCCGGTTCCGGCCCGTTCAAGCTGAACAAATGGACCGCGGGTGAAAGCCTCAGCCTGACGGCGAACGAAGATTACTGGGATGGCGCACCGGAAATGAAGCGCGTCATTATCCAGAGCGTCAAGGAAGCCGCAGCACAGCAGCTCCTGCTTGAAAAAGGCGATATCGATATTGCCCGTAACCTCGAAGCCGATCAGTTGGCCTCGATTTCCGGCAATGACGACATCAAGCTGCTCTCCAAGGGTAAAGGTGCGCTCTGGTATCTCGGCCTGTCGCAGAAAAACGAATATCTGTCGAACCCGAAAGTCCGTGAAGCGCTGAAATACCTCGTCGATTACGAAGGTATTTCCGAAACCATCCTGGCGGGTCGTTCGCAAATTCATCAGGCCTTCCTGCCGGAAGGTTTCCTGGGTGCCTATAACGAGAACCCCTACTCGCTTGATGTCGAAAAAGCCAAATCCCTTCTGGCCGAGGCCGGTTATCCGGACGGTTTCAGCGTAACCATGGATACGCGTAACACCACCTCGATCATGGCGATGGCACAGTCGATCCAGGCAACCTGGGCACAGGTCGGCATCAATCTGGAAATCATTCCGGGTGATGGCAAACAGACCCTGACCAAATACCGCGCCCGTCAGCACGATATCTATATCGGTCGCTGGGGCCCGGACTATCAGGATCCGCACACCAACGCATCGACCTTTGCCTGGAACCCGGACAACTCCGACGACGCCGCAGCCAAGCCGCTGGCATGGCGTAACTCGTGGGATGCCGGTGATCTGACCGCGAAAACCGATGCCGCCACCCTTGAGCGCGACGACGCCAAGCGTGCCGAAATGTATGTCGATCTTCAGAAAGAAGTTCTGGAAACCGGTCCGTTCGTGATCATGTTCCAGGAAACTGAAATCGCATCCATGCGCGGTAACGTGAACAACTTCGTCCTCGGTCCGTCATTCGATAACAACTATTATCGTTATGTCACCAAAGACTAATCTCGACGAAGGAGACAACGGTCGTAATGTCCGCTGTTAAAAGCAATAAACGGGACGGGCGCAACCGCGCCCGTTTCGCATCCGGCCCCGCGGCGACTGTCCTGCGGCTGGTCTTTTCACTTGCCATTACATTCTTTGGCCTGCTGCTTGTCACCTTCCTGATCGGTCGTGTTTTGCCGATTGATCCGGTTCTGGCAGCTGTAGGCGATCATGCGTCGCAAAGTACATATGACCGCGTGCGTGAGGAAATGGGGCTCAACCTGCCCCTTTGGCAGCAGTTCTTTATTTATATTTCCAATGTCCTGCAGGGCAATTTTGGCCAGTCGGTGCTGACGTCAAACTCCGTGCTGGACGATATCAAACGCGTGTTCCCGGCAACGCTGGAACTGGCAACGCTCGCGACAATTATCGGTGTATCCCTTGGCATCCCGGCTGGCGTCTTTGCCGCCATCAACAAGGGAAAATGGCCCGATCATGTGGTCCGCGTGATTGGTCTTGCTGGTCACTCTATCCCGATTTTCTGGCTGGGTCTGATGGGGCTTCTGGTATTTTATATGAAGCTCGACTGGGTTGCCGGTCCCGGACGCCTTGATTCGTTCTATGTCGATTTCATTGAACCGACGACGGGTCTGATGCTGGTTGATACCCTCATCGAAGGCGACATGGATCTGTTCTGGAACGCGGTCTCGCACATTGTTCTGCCGGCCTCGATCCTTGCCTATTTCTCATTGGCTTATATCGCGCGCATGACACGGTCCTTCATGCTCGAACAGCTCAGCCAGGAATACATCCTGACCGCACGGGTCAAAGGCATTTCCGAACATCGCATCATCTGGCGCCATGCGCTGGGCAACGTCATGGTGCCGCTGGTGACCGTGATTGCATTGTCTTACGCCAATCTGCTCGAAGGATCGGTTCTGACCGAGATCATCTTCGCATGGCCGGGCCTTGGCCTTTACATCACCAACTCGTTGCTCAATGCCGATATGAACGCGGTTCTCGGTGGCACGATTGTGGTGGGCACGGTCTTTATTGGCGTGAACATGCTTTCTGACGTGCTTTACCGCCTGCTCGACCCCAGAGCGCGGAGATAAACATGACAACACAGACAAACACTTCGCAAACCAGCCTTAAGCAATGGCTGACATCAGACGCCCCGCAATCGCGCTGGCAGGCAAAATGTGGCCGCGCGTGGCTCGCATGGCTGAAGTTTACCGAAAACAAGCTGGCGATGATCGGGCTTTCGATTGTCATCTGCCTTATTCTGGTGACGATCTTTGCCCCGCTTCTGGCCCCGTATGATCCCTTGGCCGCCGATCTTGCCAATCGTATTCAGCCCCCCGGAGCGGAACACTGGTTTGGCACCGATCAGCTGGGTCGCGATATCCTGTCACGGCTGATCTATGGCGCGCAGTATACGCTACTGATTGTCGGACTTGTCGCGATCACGGCTGCACCAGTGGGGCTTCTCGTCGGCACGGCTGCGGGTTATTTCGGTGGCTGGATTGATGCCACACTGATGCGCATCACCGATGTTTTTCTGGCCTTCCCGAAACTGATCCTGGCCCTTGCTTTCGTCTCGGCACTTGGTCCGGGCATTGAAAACGCCATTCTTGCCATCGCGATTACCGCATGGCCGCCCTATGCCCGTATTGCACGTGCCGAAACAATCACCGTGCGCAAATCCGACTTCATCGAAGCCGCCCGTCTCCAGGGCACATCCAACATGGGCCTGATCACGGGCCATATCATGCCGATGTGCATCAGCTCGCTGGTTGTGCGTGTCACCCTTGATATGGCTGGCATGATCCTGATTGCCGCAGGTCTTGGCTTCCTGGGTCTGGGTGCACAGCCGCCGATGCCCGAATGGGGCGCCATGGTGTCCGATGGTCGTCAGTTCCTGCTTGAACAATGGTGGGTGGCCACCGTTCCAGGTATCGCCATCCTGATTGTGAGCCTCGGCTTCAACCTTCTGGGTGATGGCCTGCGTGATGTTCTTGACCCGCGTGGAGGCGATTGATCATGTCCAATGAAACCCTTCTGTCGGTCAAAAACCTCGAAGTAACCTTCAACACGCCCAAGGGGGATGTCCATGCCGTGCGCGGTGTGTCGTTCGACCTTGGCCGTGAAAGGCTTGGCATTGTCGGCGAATCAGGCTCTGGCAAGTCCCAGACCGGGCGCGCCATTCTCGGCCTGACCGCTGCCAATGGCAAAATCACCGCTGATCAGCTGAAATTCCATGATGTCGATCTGGCAAACCTGACGCCCAAACAATGGCGTAAGGTGCGTGGTGCACGCATTTCCATGATCATGCAGGACCCGAAATATTCGCTGAACCCTGTCATGACCATCGGTGATCAGATCATCGAGGCTTACCGCGAACACCACAAGGTGAACGCCAAGGAAGCCCGCCACCGCGCGATTGATATGCTTGATGCGGTTAAAATCCGCGATCCCGAACGCGTATTTAACTCCTACCCGCATGAAGTTTCGGGCGGTATGGGGCAGCGCGTCATGATCGCCATGATGTTGATCCCCGATCCCGAACTGATCATTGCTGATGAACCGACCTCCGCACTTGATGTTACGGTACAGCTTCAGGTCATGGCCATTCTTGACGACCTGGTGCGCGATCGTGGCATGGCGCTGATTTTCATCAGTCACGACCTGCAGCTGGTTTCAAGCTTCTGCGACCGTGTTTTGGTCATGTATCAGGGCCACGTGGTCGAAGAAATCAAGGCCTCTGCCCTGCACGAAGCCAAACACCCCTACACCAAGGGGCTTTTGAACTGCTTGCCGACAATGGACGGGGATCATACAGATCTGCCGATCCTTGAGCGCGAAGCAAGCTGGGCCGAAGGGTAAGGGGAACGCAAATGATTGAAATCAACAAACTCAATGCCTGGTTTGACGACAACCATGTTCTCAAGGATGTCGATATCAAGGTGCCGAAAAACGGCTCCTATGGCCTCGTTGGTGAGTCGGGTTCGGGCAAATCGACGGTGCTGCGCACCATCACCGGTCTGGTCGATGACTGGGAAGGCGAAATTCTGGTCAACAACAAGGAACTCGGCCCCAAACGCGACAAGGATTTCTATCGCCTTGTGCAAATGGTGTTTCAGGATCCGTTCGGATCGCTGCATCCGCGTCATACCATCGACCGCATCCTGACCGAGCCGGTCAATATCCATGGGCTTGGTAATTCTGACGGCCGCGTCGTGCAGGCACTCGAACAGGTCGGGCTCGATAACTCCTTCCGCTTCCGCTATCCCCATCAGCTATCCGGCGGGCAGCGTCAGCGTGTTGCGATTGCCCGCGCCCTGATCCTTGAACCCAAGATTTTGCTGCTGGATGAACCGACCTCGGCCCTTGATGTGTCTATTCAGGCCGAAGTGCTTAATCTGCTCAGTCGCTTGCGCCGCGAGCTTGGCCTGACCTACATTATGGTCAGTCACGACCTCGCCGTGGTGGCGCATATGTGCGACGATATTGCCATCATGAACCATGGCCGTATTGTCGAACGCGCCACCGCCAGCCAGCTGGCCGAGGGCACGCTTGAACATCCCTACTCCCAACAGCTTTACAAGGCTGCTGGCGGCTATGACCGCGCCGTTATTGACAGCTTTGTCGACTGGGACTGACCGGAGATACCATGACTTCTGCCACCACGCTTAGCTTCGCAACGCCCTTCGCACCGGCTGACAGCAAACTGACCAACTACAAGCGGCAATATATCCCGGCCTTTACGTGGGATGCCCACGCCTGCCTGCCGCTTGATGAAAAGACACCGGCAGACCTGCTTGATACCTATGTCGCGGGTCATGTCGATTATGTCTGTGTGAATGTCGGCATGGATATGAACAGCGTTGCCCATATCCTGCGCGTGATCGCCGCCTTCCGCGCCAAGATCGCCGCCCACCCCGACAAATACATGCAGATCGAAAGCTTTGACGATCTGGCAATCGCCAAATCCAAAGGTCTTCTGGGCGTCGGGTTTGATCTGGAAGGCTCGGTGATGCTCCAGGACATGCCTGAAATGGTGCCGGTCTTTGCCAAGCTGGGCGTCAAGCAGATCCACTTTGCCTATAACCGCAACAACTCCGTCGCCGGTGGTTGCCACGATGTGGATATCCCGCTGACCGATCTGGGTGTCGAGATGGTCAAGGCCGTGAACACCAGTGGCATGATCATGGATTGCTCCCACACCGGGCGGCAAAGCTCGCTTGATATCATGCGGGTGTCATCCAAACCGGTCGTCTTCAGCCACGCCAACCCCAAGGAATTAGGGGGCCATGAACGCTGCATTGATGATGAACAGATCAAGGCCTGCGCCGATACCGGTGGCGTGATCGGCATCTGCGGTTTCCAGCGTTTCATTAAATCCAAAAACGCCCCGGAAGTTCCCGACATGATCCGCCATATCAAATATGCGGTCGAACTGGTCGGGATTGATCATGTTGGTATCGGGCTTGATACCATGCCGTCTGTCGCCGGCACCAACGACTTCCCCGATGGTGTGGACAAGGATTACTACTGGCCCGCCGCAAGCGGCTATGGCCCGGCAGCCGGTGGTGCCGCGGTGTTTGACCCACGCAAACTCCCGGCCCTCGCCGATGCCCTGATTTCAATCGACTATTCGGCTGATGACGTCGATAAAATCATGGGCCAAAACTTCATGCGTGTTGCCAAGGCAAGTTGGTAACAATCTAGCATCCAAGCTCCCCGCACGGCGAACTCCTTCCACTATATTCCGCCAATTGCACTGCAAATGTCGCCCATGGTAGGATAAAGTAGGATCACACGTGCGGGGAGATAACCCGATGATCAAGAAAAGCATCACGGTCACTGAAACACAGGAAGCATGGATTCAAACCCAGCTTGCGACCGGTCAGTACGCATCTGACAGCGAAATCGTCCGCGAAGCCCTGCGCGAGAAACAGCAGCGCATGGCCGAAATCGAACGCATTCGCGGTGCATTGATCGAAGCAGAAGAAAGCGGTCTTTCCAACGCGACCAAGGAAGATATCCGTAGCGCTGTCAAAGCGGGAATCGCCTGATGCCGTCCTATCGTCTGAGCAAACGTGCAGAAGACGATATCAAACGGATCTACCGCTATGGCATAGGAACTTTCGGCCAGAAACAGGCTGATATCTATTTCGATGCCCTGTTCGAAAAGTTCGACAGCATCGCGCAATTTCCATCAATTTATCAGACAATAGACGCCATCCGTCCCGGCTATCGGCGCTGCGTGTTTGGCTCAAACACCATCTATTATCGATCCGATGATAACGGCACGGTAATTGCCCGCATCCTGGGACGCGAAAATCCAATCCTCGCCAACATCTAGCAAGCTTGGTTTCTCGAACTATGCATGAGAAGTCGCGTCCGAAAGCTGCCGTCTGAATTGTCCCGGCGATGTGCCGGTCATGGCCTTGAAGCCGCGGCTGAACGCTGAAAGCTCGCTATATCCCAGATGTTCGGCGATATCGGGGATTGGAAGGTCGGTCAGGCGTAGCATGTCGCTGGCGATGCCACCGCGCACCTCTTCGCGAATTTTACGAAAGCTTGTGCCTTCCTGATCCAATTCGCGCTGGAAGCTGCGAAGGCTCATGGAAAATTCGTCGGCCGCGTCATGAACATCAATCTGACGATGACGGCACAATGTCGCGACAATCCATGCCTTGGTCGCCGTGGGCAGATCGACATTCTGTTTAAGCCGCTCGGCGCGGGTCTGAAATTCAGTAACCAACTGCCAATGCCGATCAGGATCGGCGTTTTTCATCGGCTTGTTTAAAAGCTGTGCTGGCAGAAAAAGCGCGTTTTCGCGCTGGCCCAGACGCACCGGACATTTGAAATGATTCTGAAAAATGCCTAATCCACGGTCATTTCGGTGTTCAAAATCAATGCAGTTTGGCTGCCAGTCATCGCCAAGGGCTGCCGATAACAGCGAATGAAATGACGCTTCGCTGAAAATTGCATCCTGCGTTCGAGTCCTCACCGCATGCTCGGCAATGCGGTACGAGAGCTTCGCCTGACTATCCTCGACCGACAGTGAAAAGGATGTGCTGCCCTGAAGGGTCGGGAAAAAGCGCGCGAATTTTTCAAGCCCGTGTCCCAGTGTCGGCGCACTTAAAACCATCTCGGCATGTTTGCCCAGACCACGGTAACCCCATGTATCACCAAGGAATAATCCCAATGCCGGATTGTTTGTCGCATCAGACGCCAGCTCCAGCATGGTGGTAAAAATCATCAAAGGCGTCGATTGCGGTGAGATAAAAAGCCCCGCCCCGGCAAGCCCCGCGCGCGCAGAAAGCCCCACATGATCGATGCCGGACTCACCAAGCATTCCCATCACACTGTTTAGAACAGAACGGTCAATGGCACCCGAAACACGTTTCATGGGTTATCCATTCCATGGGCAGTTACATATCAATCGCATTCAATTGATGTGCCAATTGAACGACAGCTGCCTTCGTGATGCCAGCCGCTGCGATCATTTTGGCACCAAATGTCAAATACAGACCGCCAAGGTTTGGCTAGCGTTTTAGAAATAGAAAAATACAAAATCGCCGATCAGGGAAATCGCGCTCATTCGACATCCCCCGATGGTCAAACGCGTTTGTCGGCAATTGCCTTAAGTCCTGGGAACAACGTCCATTCAAAACCCCTCCGCGCCACCAACGCGGTTGCTATTGCCTGTGTTCGGCCGGCGTGATCCGGCCCGCGATCAGACACCTTCATCAGGGAGAATAAGAATGGATAAATGTTGCAGCAGTGAAAAGGTCGAGGTCACCCACCCGCTTCAGCCCCTCACGGCCGAGGAAATCAACAAGGTCGCCGAAATCGTGCGCGCCGATCCGCCTTACGGCGAGAATACCCTGTTTGAAACCATTGAGCTGATGGAACCCGAAAAGGATGAGCTCGCCGATTTCAAACCGGGTGATGCGATTGCCCGCAAGGCACGCGTCAATGTGTTTGATTCGACCAAGGTCAGTGTCACCAAGCTCGTGCTTGATCTGGACGCTGCCAAGATCATCTCGGCCCAGGAACTGCCGGGCAAACGCCCGATGATCCAGCTTGAACAATTTGTCGAGATCGAGGAAATCGTCTGCTCCGACCCGACTTTTATCGCAGCATGTAAAAAACGCGGTATCACGGACATGTCGATGGTCTGCGTTGATCCTTGGTCGGCAGGTAATTTCGACAAACCGGGCGAAGACGGTCGCCATCTGGCGCATGTCTTCTGCTGGCTGCGCAAACGCGAAAATTCCAACTTTTATGCCAACCCGATCGAAGGCCTGAATGCGGTTGTCGATCTGCTGTCCAAGGAAGTCATCCGGGTTGATGATTATGGCGGCGCCCCCATCCCAGAGGCCGAAGTCAATTACGAAGCCGACTTCTTCGAAGAAGACGAATTCCAGCCCAAAGCCAAACCGATCAACGTTGTTCAGCCCGAAGGTGTGAACTTCAAGATGGAGGGCAACAAGATCACCTGGCGCAACTGGGAACTTGTGATTGGCTTCAATGCGCGTGAATCGCTGACCCTGCATGACATCAAGTTCAATGGCCGCCCGATTGTCCATCGTGCCTCCATCGTTGAAATGACCGTGCCCTATGGCAGCCCCGATAACGGCCATTATCGCAAGAACGTCTTTGATATCGGCGAATATGGAATCGGCAAGCTGGCCAATTCTCTGACGCTGGGCTGTGACTGCCTTGGCGTGATCAAATATCTTGATGTCACGCTCAACACCATGAATGGCGAGCCGTGGACGATTGAAAATGCCATCTGCATCCACGAAGAAGACGCTGGGTTGCTTTGGAAACATATGGATTTCCGCACCGAACGCACTGAAAGCCGCCGCAACGCCAAGCTGGTGATTTCCACCATCTGCACCGTCGGCAACTATGAATATGCGCTCTATTGGTATCTGTTCCTGGATGGCATGATCGAATTTGAAGTCAAGGCAACCGGCATCATCAACACCGCCGCCTGCCTGCCCGGTGAACCCGGCAAATATGCGGTTGAAGTCTCCCCAGGTGTTGCCGGTCAGATCCATCAGCACATCCTCTGTGCGCGGCTTGATATGGCGATTGATGGCTATGGCAACAGTCCGGTCGAATGCAACACCTTTGCCGAGGAACCCGGTCCGGAAAACCCCTTTGGCAACGCGTTCTTTGAAAAAGAAACCGTGCTGGAATCCGAACTGGCTGCAGCACGCAAAACCAATCCAGCTTCGCAGCGCTACTGGAAGGTCGTCAATCCCAACAAGCTTGGCAAAACCGGTCGTCCGGTGGGTTACAAGCTTGATGCCACCAATTGCGTCACGCCGTTCATCAACCCCGATTATCCATCGGGCAAACGCGCAAGCTTCATTGAAAACCATGTCTGGTTCACCGCTTATGATCCCGAGGAACGCTTCCCAGCCGGTGATTTCATGAACCATTCTGATGGGCGTGGCGGGCTGACCGATTTCATCAAACAGGATCGCGGTCTTCAGAATACCGATCTTGTCATGTGGCACGTCTTTGGCCTGCATCATCAGGTCCGCATGGAAGATTTCCCGGTTCAGCCTTGTGTCACCACCGGCTTCAAGCTGATGCCGATGGGCTTCTTTGATGGCAACCCGGGCATCAACCTGCCGCCGGAAAAGAACGATGCCAGCTGTCCGGCAAAATGCTGATCTGATTTTGGCAATCAGGACATGACATCATGTCGATCCATTATGTGATCATCAGTGGCCTTTTGCTGGGACTTGCCAGCAGCCTGCATTGCGCGGGGATGTGCGGGGCAATTGCCTCGAACATCCTTGCCGCAGGCGGCCTGCATAAAGGTCCTGCCAACCGGCAATTTCGGGCACTTGTCCTGATGCAAATCGGGCGCAGTACGACCTATATTCTCGCCGGTCTTGTGGTCGGTGGGATTGGTGGCGCGTTTGATACCCTGCTGGTTACCGCCGGCTGGCAACCGGTCCTGCGCGTCATTGCCGGGATCGTAGTGATCTATTCCGGTCTGGCGGTCATCGGTATTGCCCCGGCCCTCCACCGACTTGATCGTCTTGTGCCGAAATTCCTGTTTCAAACCGCGTTGCGCCCGGCGTTGGCAGGCGCCCCATCCAACGGACAAAGTCCACACACCACGCCAACACCAAACACCACCCCCACCGCATTCCGGGCCGGGCTTGGTAAATTCTCACTCGGTGCTGCCCTCGGCCTGACACCCTGCGCGATGGTCTATAACGCGCTTCTGACTGCGATGATGAGTGGTACAGTTGCCAAGGCCGGATTGTTTATGGCCTGCTTTGCCCTTGCCGCCCTGCCCGCGGTGATTTTTGCCGCGCTTGGCATCAACCTCCTGCAGCGGTCAGCAACGCGTGATCACTTGGGAAAAATCGCCAGAAACGTGATTGCCTGCGCGCTGATTGCGGTCGGATTGCTCACCCTTGGCGAACCGGCCATGGGCCTGATTGCGCTCTGCCTGCCTGCTTAATCCGAAACAGTCGCGGTCTGTCCGACCTCTGCCGGCAGTTCGAGATACAGTTCAGCCCCACCAAATTCATGCACCAGATCCCCGGCCCTCAGCGTGACGCCTTTGACATCAGCCGGGATCGAAACACCGGACAAAGACCGGGTAAAGGGCTGCTCATTGACATGCGAATGGGCCAGAACCCGCTCCCCCATCACCGCACCATCCGGCCCGATCACCTGCCAGACATCGGCATAATGATCCCAGCCAGTATCTTCATGCGCAACCGTCACATCAAACCGATAGGTCTCATCACCGGTTTTGGTTGCCTTGGCGGCCACCACATCGGCTTCCCCGGCATGGGCGGAGAGCGAAAAGAACAAAGCCCCGCCAACCAAAACCAGACGGGTCATCATATAAGACACGGCGCGGCTCTGCATGGCGGGGCTCCTGAATTTGTTTTGAATTTGACTTAGGCGTCTGCCTCGTCGCGGCGGACCTGGCGCGGGCGCCCTTCGGCGTCGATGGCAACGAAGGTAAAGGTCGCTTCGGTCACCTTGATGCGCGGCGGCTGATTGCGGCGCAGCACCCAGGCTTCAAGATGCAGCACCATCGATGTGTTACCGATGCGTTCGATATCGCCATACACGCATACGGTATCGCCGACATAAACCGGGCGATGGAATGTCATGCCATCAACTGCAATGGTCGCTACACGGCCTTCGGCAATCTGGCTAGCCAGCACGCCACCGGCAATATCCATCTGCGACATCAGCCAGCCACCAAAGATATCCCCACTCGGGTTGGTATCTGCGGGCATGGCAAGGGTTCGGGTACACAAATCACCACGCGGCATGGTGCTTTCTGCGAAAAGGGCTTGCTCTTTCTCTTTCGCCATCAGGCTCACTCCAGTTTGCGGCATGCACATTGCGGCTGCCATTTTTTTATTGGACCTCCCGGTCGCGGTTTTCTGCATCCAGTTCTTTGCGAAAATATGATCGGATTTGGCGACCACCACTTGCAATGGATTCAAAAACACATTTTTATGGTCGGTGCGCACCGATCATATGGTACGAACCGATAAAGATATGGTACTCGTTTAGCGCCGAGGCTTCCAAGCCCTGAATATCGAAGAACAGATATACGGTATTGGGCCTTGTTTTAACACAATAAAAGAAGTTGCGTTCCGGGGCATGACCGACCTTTTTGAAGATTCAAACCAGTCCACCGACAAAGCCTATTCCGCCAAGGATATTGAAGTTCTCGAGGGGCTTGAGCCCGTCCGCAGACGCCCCGGTATGTATATCGGCGGCACCGATGATGCTGCCTTGCACCATCTGGTCGCGGAAATTCTCGATAACTCCATGGACGAAGCGGTCGCAGGCCACGCCGACTGGATCGAACTGGAATTGCAGCCGGATAATACCGTGCTGGTGCGTGATAACGGGCGCGGCATTCCGACCGACCCGCATCCGAAATTTCCGGACAAATCCGCGCTTGAGGTCATCCTGACGACGCTGCACTCCGGTGGTAAGTTCTCTGGCAAGGCCTATGAGACGTCGGGCGGTTTGCACGGTGTTGGTATGTCGGTGGTGAACGCGCTGACCGAAAAATTCCGTGTTGAAGTCTGCCGTGATCGGAAAATGGTGTTCCAGGAGTATTCCAAGGGCACCCCGCTCGGTCCGCTTCAGGATGGCGGTGCGATCAACAACCGTCGCGGCACCACGGTTATTTTCAAACCCGATCCCGAGATTTTCGGTGCACGCGCCAAGCTCAAGGCTGCGACCATCTTCCGCATGGCCCGTTCCAAGGCCTATCTCTACAAGGGCGTTGAAATCCGCTGGTCGGTTGACCCGTCGCTTCTGACCAGTGACGACCCGACCCCGCAGCAGGAAGTCCTGAAATTCCCCAACGGTATTCTCGATTACCTCGAGATGACCCTTGAAGGCCGCGAAATGATCACCGACCGTCCGTTTGCGGGCGAAGGAAAGTTTTCAGACAGCCCCGGCCGTGTTGAATGGGCGATTGGCTGGCCGGAAAGCGGTGAAGGCTATTTCCATTCCTATTGTAACACCGTCCCGACCCCGCTTGGCGGCACGCACGAGGCTGGCTTCCGCTATGCCCTGACCAAGGCGATCAAGGCCTATGGCGATATGCTGGGGCAGAAAAAGGCATCGGCGATCACCGCCGAGGATGTCCTGGGTGGTGGCTGTGTGATGCTGTCGGTCTTCATCCCGGATCCGCAATTCCAGGGCCAGACCAAGGAAAAGCTTGGCACGCAAAACGCGACCAAACTGGTTGAAACCGCCATTCGCGACCATTTCGACCACTGGCTGACCGGGGATACCGAAAACGCCAAGCGTCTGCTTGAACGCATTATCCTGCGCGCTGAGGAACGTCAGCGCCGCAAGGAGAAAAAGGAAACCAAACGTCAGTCGGCCACGCGCCGTCTGC
Source organism: Thalassospira sp. ABD4_177 (assembly GCF_056160125.1). Lineage (NCBI taxonomy): Bacteria > Pseudomonadati > Pseudomonadota > Alphaproteobacteria > Rhodospirillales > Thalassospiraceae > Thalassospira > Thalassospira sp. ABD4_177. Next base: position 34,613 of record NZ_JBSWWO010000008.1, read on the forward strand.
GTCTGCCGGGCAAACTTGCCGACTGTTCGCGTTCAATCGCCAGCGGCACTGAAATCTTCCTGGTGGAGGGTGATTCTGCAGGCGGCTCTGCCAAGCAGGCCCGCGACCGCGAAACCCAGGCTGTCCTGCCACTGCGCGGTAAAATCCTCAACGTGGCATCGGCGACCCGCGACAAGATGATGGCCAACCAGGAAATCAAGGACATGATCGAAGCCTTTGGCTGCGGTTCAGGGTCCGATTTCCGCATCAATGATCTGCGTTATGAACGCGTCATTATCATGACCGATGCTGACGTTGATGGCGCGCATATCGCATCCCTTCTGATGACCTTCTTCTATCAGGAAATGCCCGGTCTGATCGAAGGCGGGAATCTCTACCTCGCCATGCCGCCGCTTTATCGTCTGACCCAGGGCGGCAAATCGGTCTATGCGATGGATGACGCCGAAAAAGAAGTTCTGGTCGAAAGCGAATTCAAGAACCGCAACAAGGTCGAGATTTCCCGCTTTAAAGGTCTGGGTGAAATGCCCCCGGCCCAGCTGCGTGATACCACCATGGCCCCGAAAAAGCGTACACTCCTGCGCGTGACCCTGCCAGATGCGGCCGAACCGGACGCACGCGGTCAGACCAAGGATCTGGTCACCCGCCTGATGGGTAAAAAGCCGGAACTTCGCTTCCAGTTCATTCAGGAACATGCCCGCTTCGTCGAAGATATCGACGTCTGATCGGCACCAAAGACCACCACTCAAAACCCGGCCAGCGTGCCGGGTTTTTTGTTATCCGCTCAATGACAAGACGACACCTGAGCAAAAAATCGCCCCAAGCGCGTGACTTCGGCGATTTTCAGACAATATCTAGGGTATTGGACCAAAGCCCCCAAGGATAGCTAAGATGAACTCGCGCGCACCAAACTGCTCCCCCCTCAAACGCACTCTGTCATTCGCCGTTGCAGCAAGCGGCCTGCTTCTGCTTGCTGGGTGCAACATCGCAACATTCGAGCGTGCTCACTACAACGTCTCAGAAGTTGACAGTTTCAAAACAGCTGGCGCACCAAGCCGTGTGATGATGCTTGAAGTGGTTGATGCAGATAACACCTTCTCCAATGATTTTTGGAGTTCGGCTATGTCTAACCATGGCTATGCACCACGCCTGCATTTCGTAACAGATCAAAATGACATCAAAGACGGTGAAACCATCAAACCTGAGAACCGCATGGTCGTCGTCGTCACCCCGGAACAGTCAACCATGAGCAGCAAGTTATGCACCGATCCGAAATCGGTTGGGATGGGGGACAGCGATGAACGCGTGGTGATCCGGTTTGGCTTCTGTGTTGGCGATAAGATCATCTCTGAGACGCGTGGGCGCTTTAATAGGGAGCAGCTGGCGGATCAGATCGAAAATAACGCCGACACCGTCAATTTCGCATTGTTCCCACGCAACACAAATACCAGCGACGATCATTATTGCAGCCCGTTCCTGCCGAACTGCTAACGCTTCAGAAGCTCGGCCAATGCTTGTGCAAACACGCTTGGCTGCTCTAGCGGCGCGTAATGCCCGGCACTTGCAATTTCCTGATAAGTCGCACCGGGGATGGCATCTGCCATTTCCCGGTGACTTTCGGGGCTTATGATGTGGTCATGCGTACCCACGATCACGCTGCACGGCACATCAATTTTGCCAAGCGTGACCATACTGTCCGGACGCATAGCAACCGCGTGGTTTTGGCGTTCGAAAACACCTGGCCCGCAATCATCGCCCATCTTGGCGATCAAGGATACCAACGCCTCATCATGGCGGTTATCGGGATGGAGCATTTCATCAAGCATCCCGTCATTGACCGCCACAAATGGCTGCTTGGCCGTGACAATACGCGACAGCAACAAACGTCGGCGGCGCACCGCATCGCTGTCTGCTGTTGCCCTGGTATTCACCAGCATCAGGTGACTGACCCGCGATCCCGCCTGTCGCAGGATTTCAAAGGCGGCATAACCGCCCATCGACATGCCCACCAAGGCAAAGCGATCCGGTACCGTTTCCAGCACCGCACGCGCCATCTCAGCTACCGTATCCTGATCAAACAACTCGCAAAACACCGGCGCAATTGCCGGCTTGGTCGCGTCCGCAAGTGCGGCATAAGCATCAAGTGCCGGGTGCCACATGCGCTGATCGGCCAGCATGCCCGATAAAAACACCACGGGCACGCCATCACCTTTTGCGTGCCCGGTCTTCTGATCATTCAGTGATGTCATTTAATCAGCGCGCTCAGTTCCTTGAACTCGGGCGTTCCGGCGACGCGCAGCCATTCAAACATGACACTTTCAGCAGTGACGATCTTCGCCCCGGCATCGCGCATCCGCTCAAGGCCAAAAATCTTGTCCGAGCCGCTCCGCGATGTCACCGCATCGGCCACGACATAGACTTCACGCCCGCGCTCGATCAGATCCATCACGGTTTGCAACACGCAAACATGGGTTTCCATGCCCACGACAATCACCTGATCACGGCCCGGGCTTTCTTCCATCTTCTCGACAAAGCCATCTGCCGGAATGGCAGAAAACGCGACCTTGGAGACAACATTGCCGCCCTCGGATGTATCACCGGGCTTTTCCAGCAAATCAACAATCTGCCTGGCGGTATGGCCTAATCCCTTGGGATACTGTTCAGTAACGATCACCGGCACGCCAAGCCGGTTGGCGCATTTCACCAGAAAACAGCAATTGGCGATGATTTGGTCCGGCGCCTCACACGCCGGATAAAGCTTTTCCTGAACGTCGATTATCAGCAAACTTGAACGCGTTGCATCCATCAGCACCGGTTTTCTCCCAGAATATTATCGATATTATGCGTAATGGCAGGTTACGCTGCCAAATTGTTGCAAACAAGCCTCTCAAAGACCGCAGAATGGGTTTTCAAAGCCATTTACGCGGCGTTTTTCTTGACTTAATTAAGGCTTGGCTTTACGACGCAATCAGATTTTAGCGATCAGCTTAACCTCAACGCATTTCATTGCGGGAAAACGAACCATATGAATTTCGCCGATCTCGGTCTGAGCGAAGATATCCTCAAAGCCGTCTCTGATGCCGGCTACGACACCCCCACCCCGATCCAGGCTCAAGCTATTCCGTCGGTGCTGATGGCACGCGACATTCTGGGCTGTGCGCAAACGGGGACGGGCAAAACCGCCAGCTTCACGCTGCCGATGCTTGATATTCTCCATCATGGTCGCGCCCGCATGCGGATGCCGCGTTCCATCATTCTGGAACCGACCCGTGAACTGGCCACCCAGGTTGCCGCGAACTTTGACACCTATGGCAAGTATATCTCGCTGTCCAAGGCCCTGATCATTGGCGGTGAATCGGCTGCCGAGCAAAGCAAGGTTCTTGAAAAAGGTGCCGATGTCATCATCGCAACCCCGGGCCGCCTGATCGATACGTTTGAGCGCGGCAAGCTTCTGCTCTCTGATTGCAAGTTGCTTGTGATTGACGAAGCCGACCGCATGCTCGACATGGGCTTCATTCCCGACATTGAAAAAATCGTCAAGATGCTGCCAACGCAGCGCCAGACGCTTTTCTTCTCGGCGACCATGCCCAAGGAAATCAAACGCCTTGCCGACAAGTTCCTGTCCAATCCCAAGGAAATCACCGTCTCCCCGCCCTCGACCATGGCGACTACGGTTGAACATAAACTCCTTGTTCTGGATGATTTCGACAAGCGCGAAGCCCTGCGTCGCCTGATCCGCGCCGAAGATGTCCGCAACGCCTTTGTGTTCTGTAATCGCAAAAAAGACGTCGACATCCTCTACAAGTCGCTGACCAAGCACGGCTTCAATGCCGGCCGCATGCATGGCGATCTGGCTCAAAGCGAACGCACCGAGACGCTGGCAAAATTCAAATCCGGCGAGATCACCCTTCTGGTCTGCTCGGATGTTGCTGCGCGCGGTATTGATGTTTCCGACGTCTCGCACGTGTTTAACTTCGATGTTCCGTTCAACGCCGAAGATTACGTGCACCGTACCGGTCGTACCGGCCGTGCCGGTCGCGATGGCAAGGCCTTTACCCTGGCCGTGCCCGAAGATGGCAAACTGGTCGCTGCGATCAACAAAACCATCAATATGGACATCCCGCTGACCGAACTTGACGGCATTGAAACGCTTGAGCTGGACTTCTCCGGCAAGAAACGGCGTAACAAGAAAAGCCGCAAACCCAACAGCCGAGATGACAAATCCGCCCGTCCGGCCAAATCCGACAACAAGTCGGACAAAAAGGACACGGCAGAAGAAGGCAAACCGGCACAGGCCGAAGCGCAGCCGCAAAAAGAAGCTGATAGCGCGCCCAAGGCTCCTGCCCGCGAAGCACGCAACAATGACCGGAACAACGATCGCAATAATGATCGCGGCAACAACCGCAATGATCGAAACAACCGGAACAACCGCCGCGACCGTGATGACCGCGATGACAAACCGGTCATCGGCTTTGGCGATCACGTGCCAAGCTTCCTTCTGACCGAAGTCCCAGCTTCAAGCCTGGGTAAAAAGCCTTCTGACGACGAGGAAACCCCGAAAAAGGCGACCAAGCGCAAGCCGGCTGAAAAGTCGAAATCGACCACAGCCAAAAAGCCGCGCCGTTCGACCAAGAAGAAAACCGACGAAGCCCCGGCCGAGGACGCAACCCCTGCTGCAGCAGAGGCCACCGAGGCACCGGCAGAAGCCGCAAGCGAGGCAACCTCTGACGCCGCACCGGCCAAGGAAGTGAAAAAACGCGCACCGCGCCGTCCACGCAAAAAGGCTGCTCCCAAAGCTGACGCAGTAGAGACTGCCGATAGCGCCCCGGAAAGCAGTGAAGCCGCACCGGCAGAAAGCGAAAGCTAAGCGCCTCAACGACACAATCAAAAAGGCCGTCAGATCACTCTGACGGCCTTATACATTGAGAGGCACGAACATTTGGTATGATGTTCGTGCCTCTTTTCATTTG
>NZ_JBSWWO010000009.1:0-16601 GCF_056160125.1 Thalassospira sp. ABD4_177
TTCATTCAGGTCCGCGGGGTTGTCATAGTGGCTTTTAAGCAATGCGTGGGCGTCGGCATTCAGTTCGATATCAACGCCAAATGCCTTGGCAACGCATTCAGACGTGATGTCATCGTGGGTCGGGCCGATACCACCGGTGGTGAAGACGTAATCAAACTTTGCCCGGCATTCATTGACCGTGGCAATGATGGTGTCTTCGATATCAGGGATGACGCGGGTTTCGGCCAAGCGCACGCCAAGGGTGTTCAGTTCCTCTGCCAGATAGGGCAGGTTCTTGTCACGGGTGCGGCCAGACAGGATTTCATTGCCGATAATAATCAGACAGGCACGGACCGGATCAGACATCATATCCCCACAACATCATTCAAATTCTTTTGCCCTGAACCATACGCCGAAAACGCGCGGGTGGCTCACAGGAAATCGCGCAGCATCGCGACAAGCGGCACATCCGCCGGCGGCATCGGATAATCGCCAAGGCGCACCGGGCGCACCCATTTCACTTGCTGACCTTCCATCGGTTTGATGTCGCCTTTCCACACACGGCAGAGATAAAGCGGCATCATCAGATGGAAGTCGTCATAGGTGAAGGACGCAAAGGTAAAGGGTGCCAGGCAGCTTTCAGTGATATCAATGCCAAGCTCTTCCTTGAGCTCACGCACAAGTGCCATTTCGGGTGTTTCACCGGCCTCGACCTTGCCGCCGGGGAATTCCCAAAGGCCCGCCATGGATTTGCCTTCCGGGCGCTGGGCGATCAGCACGCGATGATCGATATCGACAAGTGCCACCGCACTGACGAACACGGTTTTTTCCGGGATTTTGCCCTGGCGCAGGTCAACCGACATGCAGCCTTTATCTGGTTGTTCTATTGTCATGGCACTGTTTTATCGCGCCATCAAACCTTCGCCAAGAGCAGAAAGCACCGCCTCGTCAAACTTCGATGTCATCAGGCGCCAGTCCGTTGAGGTATCGATCATAAGCCGCTTCATACCCGGCTTCGAGATCGCGGGTATAGCCTTCTGAATCAAACAGTGGGCAGGTCTTATTCTGATCCTTCACCTTATGCTTCAAGGCCGCGATTTTTTCGGGGTTAAGCGCCAGATCAAGGGCGATGGCCTCATACTCGGCTGCGTCCTTTGCAATCAGTTCCGACAGGTTTGCAGCCATCAGGATACTTGCGGCCACCCGGGCGGCAAATTGTTCGCCGGGCACGGTGACAAGCGGCAAACCGGTCCAAAGCGCGTCACTGGCTGTGGTGTGGGCGTTGACGTTAAAGGTATCAAGCAACAGGTCGCCATGTTTGTGCCGGGCAAGATGTTCCGCTGGCGACAGTTTTTCAGCAAAGACAAGACGATCGGGATCGACGCCGCGTTTTTGTGCCTCGTTGCGCAAGTTTTGCGCCGCGTCGTCATTGCCACTAAACAACCAGAGCACCGCCCCATCGACCTGTTTTAGGAGCCGCATCCAGATATCGAATTCGGTCGGGGAGATCTTGTAGGTGTTGTTGAAACTGCAGAAAACGAACCCGTTATCCGGCAAGCCGAAATCAGCACGCGTTGTGTTCATGTCGGGAATGCTGCGCTGATCATCGTTGGGCTGATAACAATGGGGCAGATAGATCGGTTTTTCCGCCAGATACTTTTTATGCGTTTCAGGAACCGTGACCTTATCAACAACCATATAATCAATGAATTCGGCCCCAATGGTCCCCGGATTGCCAAGATAATTGATCTGAACCGGAGCGGCACGGCGCGCAAAAATGCCGATCCGTCCCAGTTTCGTGTGGCCCTTGAGATCAACCGCGATATCAATCTTCTTTTCGCGCGCAAGTGCGACAATCGCTTCATCCGATGCCCGTTCGACATCGGAGAAACTTTCAAAGTATTCCTTGGCCTGATCAAGACTTTGGCTTTCCTTGATCAACCCATATGAGAAGGCGTGAATTTCAAACTTGTCGTGATCATGGTGGCGCAAAAGCCCCATCATCAGCGAAAGTGTCGCGTGATCCTGAAAATCGGCAGAAAAATAACCAATGCGCAACTTGCCTGGTCGTTTGGTTGGACGGGGCAATTGCCATAGGGCACCACGACCAAAATTCACCATCACAAGTCTTTGGCACCGAACCAATTGGCGTTCCGGTGCATCTTCGAGTTTCAGCAATGGAAACGGCGAAACAACTTCCCCCTCAACGCCGAGCGTGCTGGCCGCACGCGAAAACGCGTCAAATCCGGACCAGTCACACATCATCGCCATCGTGTAATACTGATTGGTCAGAGCACTTTTCATCGTGGGGGCAAGGGAATAGGCCTTGGCATAGCCTTGGGCGGCGGCCTTTAATTGCCCCTTGATGAAGAAAGCTTTGCCCATGTTGCTATAAGCGTCGGCAAGTTGCGGGTCGAGCTGAAGCGCCTTGGCAAAATACTGTAGCGCAGTATCGACCTGCCCCACCTTGAGCAGAACATTGCCAGCACTATTATAGGCCAGCGCATAGTTTGCATCGCAATTAACCGCGCGCTGAAAACATTGCAGCGCTTCGTTAAACTTGCCGATGCTTTGATAAAACATGCCGAGGTTTTGATGGGACTTCGGACTTTGTGGCGCAAGTTCAACGACCTTCTCGAAACAACGAGCGGTCTGAACATGGTCCTTTTTCTGAAAATAGGCATTTGCCAAAAGATCCCAAGCCACGACCGAATTGGCGTTGGTTTTCAGGTGTTTTTCGCAAATGGAAATGGCCTGATCCGGCTCATGATTGTGCATGGCCCTTTGAACACGTGACACCACCTTTTCAAGAGCCGCACTCAAAATTTCTTCCTCATTCCCGGTACAAAATTCGCCAACATGTTACGAACTGACAAGATCAATGTCTGTAGGTGCCTTGCCCGCAAGATAGCGCTCATAGGCTGCGCCATAGCCCCGCTCCAGATCAAGGGTATATGATTTGGTGTCAAACAGCGGACAGGCTGTGACGTTTTCTGCCACCTTGGCTTTCATGGCCGCCAGCTTTTCCGGATGAAGCGCCAGATCAAGGGCAATCGCCTCGTAGTCTTTTTCGGATTTCGCAATCAGCTCAGAAAGGTTTGCGGCCTTTAAAACGCTTGCAGCCACACGGGCCGCAAACTGCTTCCCAGGCAAGGTGATCAGCGGCAACCCGGTCCAAAGCGCATCACTTGCCGTCGTATGCGCGTTCACATTGAAGGTATCAAGAAACAGGTCCGCATGTTTGTGGCGGGCAAGATGCTTTGCCTCTGGTAGGTAGCCTGCAAATACAAGACGCGACGGATCCATACCGCGGCTGTCAGCTTCTTTTCGAAGGTTTTGCATTGCATCTTCACTGCCTTCGAACAGCCAAAGTACAGAGCCATCAACCTTTTGAAGAAGCCGCATCCAGATATCAAATTCGCGCGGGGAAATCTTGTAGTTGGCATTAAACGAACAAAACACAAAACCATCTTCGGGCAAGCCGAGCTCTGAGCGCGTTTGCGTATTTTCCGGGAATTCCCGACCGCCGTCATTTGGCTGATAGCAATGCGGCATATAGATGATTTTTTCGGAATAGGCGTTTTTGTAATCGTCGGGGATGATGGTGTGATCCGCGATCAGATAGTCGATATAATCTGCCCCCAACGTTCCCGGATAGCCGACATAGTTGATCTGGACAGGCGCCATCCGAGGGGCAAATAGTTGCGGTCTCCCGTTCTGGGTATAACCCTTGAGATCGATTGCGATATCAATCGCCTGATCGCGCGCATGCTGCACAATTTCCGCGTCGGACACATTCCGGACATCCCAGTTGTAATCAACCAGTTTTTGGAGCTCACCACGGCGCCAACCATCGGTAACGCTGCCATAGCTGTATGAGTGAATTTCAAAGCGGTTTTTGTCGTGCGCAGCAAAAAGCCCCATCATCAACGACAAAGTCGCATGATTATGAAAGTCAGCAGAAAAATAGCCAATCTTCAGTTTTTCCGGACGAGATACAGGGCGCGAGAACTGCTTAACAGCAGCCCGCACTGCGAACTCCTTTGCCCAGTTTTCCGAGCGTTTTTTCTGCACGTATGGATCGTCTTCGTAATGTAAGAAAGAAAATGGAGAAACAGAATTTCCGGGTTTTCCCACCGGATTTTTATTTTGAAATTCAGGAGCAAGAGCAGACCAATCACAGATTTGAGCGCGCGCATAGAGAAAGTCGGAAAGTGCGCTCATGCTATCGGGTCGTAGTTTCGCAACTTTCTCAAACGCCTGTTTGGCAGCCTTGCGCTTTTTCTTACGATACAAGATAACACCGAGATTAAAGTACGGATCTGCCAAATCAGGACCGTACTTGATTGCCTGCACACAGAATTTTTCAGCTTCGTCCAAACGCCGCATTTCCAACAGAACACCTGCAATTGCGTTCAAAACCCCCGCGTTCTGAGGTTCAATGTAACTGGCATTCTGAAAGGCTTTCAGGGCCTGCTCATATTTGTTTTGGGCTGAAAACAGCGCCCCAATATTGACCCAAGCCATGCCGAAGTTTTTATCAAGCTCGATGGCTTTGCGCAGGCATTTTTCTGCTTCTACCGGGTTCTGATTTCTGGAATAGCCAAGTCCCAAAAGGTTCCACACCTGCGCACTGTCCGGTGCGCCCTCGACCAGCTTTTTGGCAAGATCGATGCCCTTTGCATATGCACCCTGATCAATGAGTTCCGTGGCTTTTACAAAAGCCTGTTGAGCTGACATGCCTGTACCCGATGCGGCATCACGCAACTTTTCAAGCGCTGCTTTGGCGCGCGTGTTTTTCGGGTAGTCCTGAAGAAACAGTTCATAGAGTTTAATGGCCTCGTCGATCTGGCCCTGTTTTTCCAGTTTTCTGGCACGCTTGGACAGTTGATCAAAAGAGGACACCTTGACTGAATCTCCGTATTTGTAATTCGCGTAAAAAGTTTAAAAGCAGGCCATTAAGGACTGATAAACGCAGGTGCCAACAATACACCTGCAATGCGCGCCTTTATAAGCATTGATGACCGAAACCAGGGACACACTTGTGTGATACGCAGGCCCCGTCGAAAAAATTGTTTTAAACGGATCATGATCGACTAACGTATTGAAGATACAAAATTTGAATTTGCACTGGTCCGTACCCCGAATGCTTGCCAAGAAATTCCTGACCGTGACCACCAACTCACTTGTCGCAATGGTGCTGCTGGCAGGCTGTGACAAGCTTGGTGCTTATAACCATTGGCAGTCCGGGGATATCAAACCCGATGTGGCGGCCCTTTCCTATGGTCCGGATGCGCGGCAGCTTCTTGATCTTTATCTGCCAAGCCCATCAATGCAGCCTGCCCCCCTTCTGGTGTGGTTTTATGGTGGCTCGTGGGATTCCGGGGATCGTTCGAAATATGCCTTTGTCGCCAGGCGCTTTGCCGAGCTTGGCTATGCGGTTGCCATTCCTGATTACCGACTGGTGCCTGATGTTCATTTCCCGGCCTTTATTGAGGATGGGGCGTCTGCACTTGCACAGATGAGGGACTATGCCAGGCAGAACCCCGATCAGATCATGAATGTGCCCTTCATGTTGGCCGGGCATTCTGCCGGGGCCTATAACGCCATGCAGGTCGTGGCTGATCCCAACTATCTTCAATCGGTCGGGCTGGATGAGGATGACATTGCCGGGATTATCGGCCTGTCGGGGCCCTATGATTTTTATCCCTATGATGTTGCCGCGACCCAAAATGCGTTTGGCGATACGCCCGCGCATGACAGCCAGCCGGTCGAGATGGATCTGGCGCATTTGCCGCCACTTTTGCTGATTACCGGTACGCGCGATCATACCGTGCTGCCGCGCAATTCGCGCAGGCTGGCAGAACTGGCACCAAAGGCCGAGCTGATAGAAGTGCCTGATACCGGCCATGCCGGAACCCTGATTGCATTGGGGTTTTATCTGACAACCGATGATGCGGTTCTGGGACCGGTCAAACAGTTCCTGCTAAAAATTAGTTTGTTGCGATCCAATTTTTAACTTCTTCCCATTCCGCGACTGGTAGCTCATTGATGTTAGTTGCAAAGTAATCAAATTGCTTATCACGCATCTCCGATACGGTGCCGACAACTTTTGCACCTGTGCTCTTTGGTCGCAGAACACCAACTCCATGGTCAACCTTAGCTAAGCGAAAATCCAAATCAGGAGAACGGATGAGATCAAAAGCAATCTTCCAGCAATCTCCCGTCCAGGTTTCCTGAAGCATCGGAACATGGTGTTCTTTCCAAGTTCGAGGCATCAGATCATGGTAAGCAATCCAACCTCCCGGCTTGAGAAACTTTAGAGCGTTTTCAGTATCTCGCCGAACTTGCTCATACTCGTGCAAGCCATCAATAAACACTACGTCGAATAACTCCTCATTTTGCATAAAGAAGTCATCACTAGTCATTCTGTGAGTACCGCCACTAGCCGGATCGACACCAACCTTGCGATCAGCGAAAACCGAGTCAAATAAAGCATTCCCAAAGCAGCCGATCTCCAAATAACTTATGTTCGGGCCACCTGTTTTCGCTACCAGCATGTTTACAAGAGCGATGCGATTATAATGGATGCTCTTCCAGTCCCAGTCGAACTCAATATTACTCGCATTATAAGCATATTGTTTTAAGAGCTGAGAGCGGTTTTTCTTAAGTTTAATCTTTTTGATTGTTTTGCGAAGCCCCATACATCTGACCCTTTACAATTCAGAAGGCAGTTAACTTACAACGTGCGAAACAATCATAAATTCTTTGCCACTCGACAAAAAAACAATACGACCTGTTCTCTTGAAGCACGCCTGAAATCCGAAAATCCGCCTGTTAGTTCAACTGACCGTGGCAATGTTTGTATTTCTTGCCGGATCCACATGGGCAGGCCTGGTTACGCGCCACACGACCCCAGGTCGACGGATCGTTGGGATCGAAATTGCCCGGCTGACGCGACTGAACGGTTGCGGTATCGACACCCTGCTCGGTTGCTTCGAGTTCGTCGCGGTTTTCGCGCATTTCCTGCTGCGGACGGCGTGCCTCGAGATCTTCGGGGCGCGGGGTCGATTGCAGTTCGACGTGGGAGAGCATCTGGGTCACGCGTTCGCGGAGCGATCCCAGCATGCCTTCGAACATATTGAACGCTTCGCGCTTGAACTCGTTGAGCGGATCACGCTGACCATAAGCGCGCAGGCCAATGCCCTGACGCAAGTGATCAAGGGCGAGAAGATGTTCTTTCCACGACTGATCAAGCAGCTGCAGGACGAGGCTTTTTTCAACCTGGCGCATGATATCCGCACCATAGTTGGCAACCTTGGCTGCCATTTTCTCGTCCGAAGCCTTTTCAAGGCGTTCGCGCATGACTTCCTGATCGATGCCTTCTTCCTTGACCCAATCTGCAATCGGCAGATCAAGGCCCAGAAGACGGGTGACTTCTTCATGCAGGCTGGTGGTTTCCCACTGCTCCGGATAGACCTTGGCCGGGCAGTATTTGTCGACCATGTCTTCGATGACTTCGGCACGCATGTCAGCAACGTCTTCGGCGACGTTTTTGGCCTGCATCAGATCACGGCGCTGTTCATAAACGACCTTACGCTGGTCATTCATGACATCGTCAAACTTCAGAACGTTCTTACGAATGTCGAAGTTGCGCGCCTCGACCTTCTGCTGAGCTTTTTCGAGCGCCTTGTTGATCCACGGATGGTAAATCGCTTCACCTTCCTGCAGACCGAGTTTCTGGAGCATGCCGTCCATGCGCTCGGACCCGAAGATGCGCATCAGATCATCTTCAAGCGACAGATAGAATTTCGAACCGCCCGGATCCCCCTGACGGCCGGAACGACCACGCAGCTGGTTATCCACACGACGTGATTCGTGGCGTTCGGTACCGATCACAAACAGACCGCCCGCCGCCAGGACTTTTTCCTGATCGGCTTTGACCTCTGCCTTGATTTTCTCGATTGCGGCCGCACGTTTGGCTTCGTCGGTGACGTTTTCCAATTCATGCTCAACGCGCATCTCGACGTTGCCGCCAAGCTTGATGTCAGTACCACGACCCGCCATGTTGGTCGCAATCGTGATCGCACCGGGCGCACCGGCCTGGGCCACGATCAGCGCTTCGCGTTCATGCTGCTTGGCGTTGAGAACTTCGTGCGGGACTTTCTTCTTTTTCAGAAGATCCGAGAGGATTTCCGACTTCTCGATCGAGACGGTACCGACAAGGGCCGGCTGGCCACGTTTGTGGCAGTCTTCAAGCTGCTCGGAAATCGCCACCCACTTTTCAGTGGCGGTACGATAAATCTCGTCATCGGCATCAATACGGGCAATCGGGCGATGGGTCGGGATTTCGACAACCTGAAGGTTGTAGATTTCCTCGAATTCCTCGGCCTCGGTCATTGCCGTACCGGTCATGCCGGCAAGCGTCGGATAGAGACGGAAATAGTTCTGGAAGGTGATCGATGCCAGAGTCTGGTTTTCGTTCTGGATCTTGACCTTTTCCTTGGCTTCGAGTGCCTGATGCAGGCCATCGGAATAACGGCGGCCTTCCATCATACGACCGGTGAATTCGTCAATGATGACGACCTTGTCGTCCTTGACGATATAGTCGGTGTCTTTCTGGAACAGCTTGTGTGCGCGCAGGGCCTGGTTGACGTGATGGACAAGATGAACGTTGGCAACGTCATAGAGCGTGCCTTCGGTCAGGATTTCCATTTCCATCAGAAGCTGTTCGGCGTGTTCGGTGCCTTCTTCGGTCAGGGTGACGGCGCGTGCCTTTTCATCCTTCTCGAAATCTTCGTCGACCAGTTTCGGGATCAGCGCATCAATCGCGCGATACAGTTCCGAGCTGTCTTCGGCCGGGCCGGAAATGATCAGCGGGGTACGGGCTTCGTCAATCAGGATCGAGTCGACTTCATCGACGATGGCAAAGTTGAACGGGCGCTGCACCATGTCTTCGAGACGGAACTTCATGTTATCGCGCAGATAATCAAAGCCGAGCTCGTTGTTGGTCGCGTAGGTAATGTCGCAAGCATAGGCTTCGCGGCGCTGGTCATCGGTCATGCCATGCATGATCACGCCAACAGTCAGGCCGAGGAAGCCATAAACCTCGCCCATCCATTCCGCATCACGGCGGGCCAGATAGTCGTTCACGGTCACAACATGTACGCCCTTGCCTTCAAGCGCGTTCAGATAAACCGGAAGGGTCGATACGAGGGTTTTACCTTCTCCGGTTTTCATCTCGGCAATTTTGCCGGATGTCAGCACCATGCCGCCAAGCAGCTGCACGTCATAATGACGTTCGCCGCGCACACGCTTGGATGCCTCGCGGATGGTGGCAAAGGTATCAGGAAGGATGTCGGTCAGAGTCTCGCCATTCTTGAGACGGTCGCGCAGCCAATCGGTCCGGGCGCGCAGTTCATCATCAGAAAGCTTTTCGACTTCGGGTTCCAGGGCATTGATTTGCTCGACCGTGGCCCGCAGGGCTTTGACTTCACGATCGTTAGCTGAACCGAAAATTTTCCGGGCAATAGCGCCGAGCATTAATACGTTCCTGAACAAATAAATTAAGACACAATGACCCCGGCAGAAACCGGAGCCCGATCACAGATAGAACCCTGTCTGCCATCTGTCAACGGAACGAACCAATATCGGGAATGAACAGCCGGAAATTCCCGGCTTTTGCGCCGGATCGCAGGCAAATCCCGGCCTCTTCACGTTTTCGTTTCCTGCGATTGAACCCTTCTTGCTTGAGAAATGCGAAGAATGGTCGTATTATTCGCCTCATAGTTTTACACCCTAACAGAGCATGTAGCTCGTTTTGGCGCGCGGGAATGTCCCGGATACGCTGCCAAATCAAGTCCTCAGGAGGAGGATTATGGTCGATTTCTCCGCGCTTAATCCGTTTCGACAGGGCCAGTCCGCCCTGCAAGATGCGCGTCAGCCCTTTGCGAAAACCAGCCCGGATGCCGGTGATGCCGCCGCGCAATCGCGACCTGATGCGCGCACCCGTATTGATCCGGTGGCCCTGTCTGATGATGCACTTGCCGCCCATAATGACAGCCAGAAGATTGCCCCGGCAGCCGGTAAATCACTTTCTTCCGAACCGCTGACCACGGACGCGCTGTTTGAGCGCGTGCTTGATGCGTCGCTTGAACTGATCCGCGGCAGTGTCGAGGAAATGTTTGCGCTTTCGGGCATGTCCGAAGAAGACGCCATTGCCGCGACCGATGCCATGTTCAATGGCATTCGCGACGCTGCAAGCGGCCAGGACCAGTTCGAATTTTCCTTTGATCAGGCGATCGCAAGCCACAGCAAGACCGCCATTTCATATGCCGGGGCCGATGGGGCGGCAGTGGGCGTATCCGAGTCCGCGATGATGGCGGTCCAGTCGCTTGATATCAGCATCAACAATGAAACCGGTGAGTTCTCGTTCAACTACGAGGCCGCCAAGGTTGAGGTTGTCCGCACCGAAGCGGTTGCGATTGGCAACAGCATGGGGGCGGCTATTGGTGCGCTTGGCAATGTCATGGATGGCCTGGGTGGCGGATCGCTGGTTGATATGCTGGGCAATCCGGCCAGCGCCGAAGACGGTGGGCTTCTGTTTGATATCAATGATAACGGAGTCGCCGAATTCATCCGCGAACTTATGAATGCAACGGTAGGCAGCGACGATACGTCTGACGAGGGCGAAGAAGGTGCCACCGCCGTTACCGCGCAGACCAATGGTCAGGCGATTGCCGCCGAGCGGATGGCAGCCCTTAATGCCCAGATCACCGAACAGTTCATGGAACAGGCAACCCTGATTGTGCGCAGCATCAATCAGCCTGCACCGGAAGCCGGTGAAGGAAGCAGCCCGCTTCAGCTGACGGTCGACATGATGATGCCGATGGGCCGCTTTGGTCAGGATGATGGCAATGCGACCTTCACCTTCCCGAATGGTGAAACCGTGCCCGTGATTGACCCAACACAGGAACAGGATGTTCTGATTTAACAGCCACGGGATGTCAGGCCGACATCCCGCAGCCCTTCAGGAAGGAGGCGCTGAATGTTTGAGCACACAAACCTTACCAATCCCACCGCAGCGGATAATGCCGCCGGGATCGCAGCACTGCGTGCCACCGCCAACAGTGCCGTGACCGCGGGCAGTGCAGATGCGGATACCGATACGAATGCGCAGCGCGATGCGGAACTTTCCCAACAGCGCGCCATTGTCGATCAGATTGATCTGAGCATTGAGGCCAATGAACGGATCGAAAGTGCGCTTGGTGAATTTCAGCGTCCGGTCTTTGAAATCGATACGGCCCCGCTTGAAGCCTTCAACGCCTTAAAACCCGCACTCGATGAAGCCCAGACACGCATGAACCGCGAGGCCTTTATTGTGCTTGCGATGATGGGCATTCCCCCGGCAAAGGCACGGGCAATGGCCAATGCCATGACCGGCGGTGATCCGGGCGAACTCAAGGCGGTTGGCGCAACAGGGGTGCAATCAGAGATCTCGATGCAGAATCTTTCGATCAACATCGCCCAAGGCAATAGCGCGATCAATCTGGGTCAGGTTTCCATTACTTCGCGCAGTGTCGAGATAGACTTCAGCGCCATTGAAACCCGCTTTTCAAGTCTTGCGGGGGCCGCGGATATCTCGATCTCGGAATTTCATGCCCATATCGAACTGATCCGCATCGAGATTTCCCAGATGTTTCAGCAGGACCCGTTAATTCTGGATCTGGATGGCAACGGCATCGACATCACCAGCGTGATGGACGGCAAGCGCTTTGACATTGATGGCGATGGGACGCTTGATCAGACGGCCTGGATTTCCGGCAACGATGCCCTTCTGGCACTCGATCGCAATGGCGATGGCGAGATCAATGACGGTCGCGAACTGTTTGGCGATCAGAACGGCGCCAAGGACGGGTTTGCGGAACTGGCAAAATATGACGACAACCTGGATGGCGTCATCGACGAGATGGACGGTGTGTTCAGCTCGCTTGTGTTGCTGCGCGCTGATGGCAGCCAGAAAACTGTCGCGGATGCCGGGATCAAATCGATCTCGCTTTCCATGATCACCCCGCTTGATCAGCGTCTTGTCGGTGGGGATCTGGTGGCAGGGTCATCGTTTGAACGCGAAGATGGCAGCACCGGGCAAGTTGGCGAAGTATTCTTTGACGTTCAGGCCTGATCGACAGTCCGCTTCAGATTTCATCTAACCGTCATCTTACGGCGCGCGTTGATCAGCATGCGGCGGATCATCCTTATTGCCCTGCCGGGTTTCAAGTCGGCTGGGCCAATCGCATATATCAAACTTCATACTGAGGGTCAGGACCTGTTAATTTGGTTTGAATGGTCGCTCAGATTTGTGCGGATACGCGAAGCAAAACCGCCGGAAGATATACATCTTTCAAGGTTTTGCGACAAAGTAGCTGTGCAAATCTGAGCGATCCGAAGGACAGAGCTTATATTTGCGAACTCCTGCGTCAAATCCCTTGTGCGGGATACCACCCCGCTCGGCGGAATTTTCCTTGGATTTCAAAATATAAGCTCTGCCATTCCAATCAAATTAACAGGTCCTGACCCTCAGCGTTTCACATTTTGGACAGAATGCTTTGTCAAAAGGTCCGTCATCCACGGCGAAGCCTTGTGCAGGCAACACTTATGTGTTTTACCCGTGGGCAGAGGCATCGGGCACAAGCCCGTCTGAAATTAAAGTCTGGAGAAACTATGCTGCGCAAATCCCTTCTTGCTGCGTCCCTGGCAACCGTCATTTTTGCATCCCCTGCCATGGCGCAGGACACTGCACCGGCAGAAGATCCGGTTCTGGCGACGGTCAATGGTGAAGAAATCCTTGAATCCGAAGTCCGCGCAACCCAGCAGGGCCTGCCGCAACAGTATCGCCAGCTTCCGTTTGAAATGCTCAAGGCGGATCTTCTGACCCGCGAAATCAACCAGCGCCTACTGATGGATGCCGGTAGCGAAGCCGGTCTGGCCGATGACCCGGAAGTCAAAGAACAGATCGCAGCGCTTGAGCGCCGCCTGATTGCTGAAACCTATCTGGATCGCGCGCTTAATGACGCGATCACCGATGAGGCCGTCAACGCGAAATACGACGAATTCATCGCCACCAACGAGCCGGAGCCGCAGGTTCACGCCCGCCACATCCTGCTTGAAAGCGAAGAAGACGCGCAGGCTGTTATCGCAGAACTTGATGACGGTGCCGACTTCGTCGAACTCGCCAAGGAAAAATCGACCGGCCCGTCCGGCCCGAATGGCGGTGATCTTGGCTTCTTTAACCGTGCAGACATGGTAGCACCGTTTGCCGAGGCAGCCTTTGCCATGGAAACCGGCACCTATTCCAGCGAACCGGTTCAGACCCAGTTCGGTTGGCATGTGATCAAAGTCGAAGACAAAAAAGAAGGCACCCAGCCGTCACTTGACGAAGTCCGTCAGCAGCTGGTCGCCGAAGTAAGCCGTGATGCCTTCAACGCGCTGGTCGAAGACCTGCGTGCAGATGCCGATATCGTCAACAATGTCGAAATCGAAGCTGAAAAAGCAGCTGAAGAAGCACCGGCTGAATAATTCGGAAAACAGGGCAATCAATCTGATTTGATGGCCCATGTCTTTCCAACATCATCAAACGGGGTGTGGCCATTGGCTTCGCCCCGTTTTTTGTCGATCATTATGACATGACAGATGCATTCTGCTGCTTGCTTTTCGCCACCGTTGCGGCAGGATGGGCCAACTTGTCCAATAAAGGAAACTGCACAGATGGTTGCGACTGCCATTTCCCCGCTTGCCCCCGCGGCATTTCCCGATCTTCCGGCCGTTGCCGGTGTCAAACTGCACACCGCAACCCTTGGCATTCGCTATAAGGGCCGCCCGGATGTCCTGCTGGCAGAGCTTGAGCCTGGCACCCAGGTTGCCGGCGTGTTCACGACATCGACCACGGCATCGGCTGCCGTGCGCTGGGGACGCGAGGCGCTTAAGGGCGGGACGGCACGTGCATTTTTCGTCAATGCAGGCAACTCGGTCGCCTTTACCGGCAAGGCCGGTGAGAAGTTCGTCGCCGACAAGGTTGAAACGGCGGCCAAGGCGCTTGGCTGTGAAAAGACCGAGATTTTCACCGCATCAACCGGCGTGATTGGCGAGCCGACCACGGCAAACCGCATTACCGATGCGATGGATGAGATTCTGGCCAATGATGCAAGCTGGCTGGATGCCGCCAAGGCGATCATGACCACCGATACCTTCCCCAAGGGGGCCTCGGCCACGGCAACCATCAATGGTACCGAAGTCACCATTGCGGGCTTTGCCAAGGGATCGGGCATGATTGAGCCGAACATGGCGACCATGCTGGGCTTTGTGTTTACCGACGCCGCCCTGCCGCATAGTGTGCTGCAGTCCCTGCTTGCTGATTGCAACAATCGCAGCTTCAACGCGATTACGGTGGATAGTGATACGTCGACGTCTGACACGGTACTTTTGGCCGCGACCGGCAAGGCTGGCAATGATGCCGTTTCTGATGCCAATGACCCGGCATTGGCCGCATTCAAAACCGCACTGGAGAGCGTACTGCGTGATCTGGCCCACCAGATCGTCCGGGACGGTGAAGGCGCAACCAAGTTCATCACCATCAATGTCACCGGTGCCGTGAACGAAAAAGAAGCCAAGATTGCCGCCAAGGCGATTGCCAACTCCCCGCTGGTCAAAACCGCGATTGCCGGTGAAGACGCCAACTGGGGCCGTATCGTCATGGCGGTCGGCAAATGCGGTGTCACCGCAGACCCGAACAAACTGACCATTTCAATCGGTGGCATTGCACTGGCCAAGAATGGCGAACGGGTCGAGGATTATGACGAAGCCCCGGTCGAAGCCCACATCAAGGGCCAGTATATAGACATTGATGCCGACCTTGGCTTTGGGGATGGTGCAGCCACCGTCTGGACCTGTGACCTGACCCATGGCTATATCTCGATCAATGCGGATTACCGCAGCTAGGCGATCAAACAGACCTCGAAATTACAAACGCCGCCTTAAATGAGGGCGGCGTTTTGCGTTTCAGAGGGGTGTGAATGCGCCACACAGGCTATTTCTTGCCGGGGATATAGCCATTCAGAATAAGACCAACATTGGCCCCTTCGAGCTCAGCTTCACTCAGATCGGTCGCGCCAAAGGCCACCCCGGCGATGTTCGCCTTGGTCAGGTTAGCACCCTTCATCTTTGCTTCGCTAAAGACCGAATTGCGCAAATCTGCCTGCTCGAAATTCACATCCGACAGGTCCGCATTCCAGACTGTGCCGGTTTTCTCGCCCTTCTTGTCGCGTTGATCGACACCGCCAAAATGAACGCCCTGGAACACACCCTCGGAGCAGTCAGATCCCGCCATGCGCACGCCATCAAGCACCGCCCCATTCATACGGATTTTTTGCATGTCGGCTTCGCGCATCGAACACATGGCAAGGATGGTGTCGATAAAGATCGTGCCGCGCATAATGCATTTGTCAAAGACCGCGCCAGACAAATCCATGCCGGAGAAATCCATCCCCGACAAATCACGGCCCGCCGCAATCATCGGCATGCCGGTTTTGCCGCCGGTTGACAGCCACTCGCTATGGCCATTGACCAGTTCGCGGATATCATCAGCCAGCGGGGCGCTGGGCATACCACCGCCAATGGAATAGGACGTATTGGCCTGCGTCAGGTCGACATCCTGCAAATCGACATTGCGCAGGTTTGCGCCACTGAGATCCGCACCGACCATTTCCGACCCGGCAAGCTTCGCCCCCTTTAGGTTGGCATTGCGAAGTTTCGCGCCATTCATCTTGCAGCCGGTCAGGTCAGCACCTTCGAGGTTGACGGCAAACATGTTGGCGTCGCTCATATCGGTGTTGGCAAGGCGCGCGCCCGACATGTTGGTGCCCGCCATATTGGCACCCCACATCATCGCCCCTTCAAGGTCGGCGTTTGACATGTCGGTTTCGCGTTTGACCGTGCGTTCGCGCGCACCTTCGAGAACCACCATGATGCCCGCACGCAAATCAATGCCATTCAGGTTGGCATTGCGCAAATTGGTCCGCGCCATATTGGCGCCGCGCAGATCGGCACGCTCGAACGTGGATCCTTCAAGATCGGCCTCGACAAAGTTGGCGCCAAACAAATCACAGAAATCAAAGCAGACATCGCGCGCAGAGGCCTGGATGAAATTTGCCCCCGGCAGAACCGCCTCTTTGAGGCTGATCTTGTTCATCTTGATGCGCGAAAGGTTGCCATTGCGCAGTTGCATGCGCGTGCCGCCCGGCTTTTGATTGAGATATAATTGATGCTTCTTGATCGCATCAATCAATTCCGAACGCGATGACATGTGGCAGATAACCCCCGAACTCTAAATAAGTTTTTTATTATTGAGCATTATAGAATGCAGCAGTTTCCCTGCAACGCAATATGTTTGGCATGTTGCGCAGAAAACCGTTTGCAAATGCGGGGTTTTCGTGCCGGACCCTATCCGGATGCAGAGGGTATAACCGCTGAACCGGGTTTGAGAACCTAGGCTCAGGACCTATTAATTTGATTTGAATGGCAGACGTTATATTTGTGAAATCCAAGGAAAAGTCCGCCGGTCGGGCCGT
>NZ_JBSWWO010000010.1:0-6819 GCF_056160125.1 Thalassospira sp. ABD4_177
ATCCGGCAAAAGCCATTTCATCCTTTTGTCAAAAACAAAAAAAGGCTGGAGCATTTCGCCCCAGCCCGTTGGATGGTATCGATGTAAGTGTAGCCTAGTCGGTCGCGCGTTTGCGCAGATCGGCAAGGAAGGTTTCAACCGCCTCATCAAGCGACTGTGCTTCATCAACCAGTTTTTCAGCAGAATGCGCAAGCTGTCCCGTGCCCGAAGAGACATGACCGGCATTTTCATTGACGGTTTCAATCCGCTGGGACACTTCGCTGGTGCCGTCAGCTGCCTGCTGAACATTGCGCGAGATTTCACCGATTGCTGCGTGCTGTTCCTCGACTGCAGCAGCAATCGCGGTCGAGCTATCCGCGACCTGGGCAATGGTTTCGGAAATCAGTCGGATCGCCTCGACCGCTTCGCCGGTTTCATTCTGAACCGAGAGGATCTGCTGATTGATTTCCTCGGTCGCCTTGGCGGTCTGGTTGGCGAGGTTTTTGACCTCGCTTGCGACAACTGCAAAGCCCTTGCCGGCGTCACCGGCACGGGCCGCCTCGATGGTAGCGTTCAGAGCCAGCAGGTTAGTCTGTTCGGCAATATCGCCGATCAGCTTGGCGACATCGCCAATTTTCTGGGCTGCGTCGGCAAGGCCGGTAACCGTCTGGTTGGTGCGGGTGGCCTGTTCGTTGGCCTGATTGGCAACCTCGGCAGACTGGGAAATCTGATGGGCGATTTCATCACTGGAGGCTGTCAGTTCCTCGGTCGCAGACGACACCGTTTGCACGTTGGTCGAGGTCTGGGTGGTTGCAGACGCCACAGCCGCTGCCAGCGTACTGTTGGTGTTGCTGGCTTCTTCCATCGTGGATGTGGCTTGCTTCATCTCGGTGATGGAGCCAGCAATCGAGCGGATAAGCCCTTTGACCCGGTCTTCGAGACTGTCGGCCATATCGGTGATGTCCTGGCGGCGTTGCTTGTCTGCCTGGGCTTCCAGTTCCTTCTGACGGTTCTGAAGTTCCCGGTTTTCCAGTGCCTGCTCACGGAAAGCGACAACGGTACGGGCCATATCGCCGACTTCGTCGCCGCGGTCCTGACCTTCGATCTCGCCTTCTAGTTTGCCATTAGCGATTTCGGTCATGCGGGCAGAGAGTTTATTCAGCCCACCTGTAATGTTACGGCCTATCGCAAGTGAGAATGCAATCATCAGGGCAATAACAATTGCAATGATTACCATGACGAAAACGACCTGCTCCCAGAATGCGGTATCCACATCATCAATGTAGATGCCGGTGCCTATTGCATCGCCCCATGGTAGCATAGCGGAATAGGAAAGCTTCTCGAACAGCTTGTCCTCGGGTTCGCCGGGTTTTACCCAGAAATAGGAGAAGAAGCCTCCGCCGGGATTTTGAGCCGCAGCCAAGAGGTCCTGCACGATGAAGTTGCCCGTAGGGTCTTTAACCTGGCTCATATCCGTGCCGTTAAGCGACGGTTTCGCACCATGGAGCTTGTTGATCCCGTTTTCGTCATAGGCAAAGAAATAGCCGGTGCCGTCATCGAACCGTGCTGCCGTACTCCATCGGTAGAACTCTGTCACGGCCTCTTCCTGGGAAAGTTCGCCGCTGCTAACGCGGTCCTGATAGGACTGGGCAGCTGTTACTAGCATTGAAACAGTTGTCTGAATTTTGTCTTTGCGGTCTTCGAGCATCCCGCTGCGCAACGTTTGAAGTTCAAGTACGGCAATCGCCAGCAAGGCGAGCAGAGACAGCAGCGACAAACTGGCGACTTTTTGACCAATTCGTATGTTCTGAAGCATGATCAGTTCCCGTTTTCTTGCGTTTCCTTGCGCCAGAGCGCACAAACTTATGATTAAGTGTTTTCTTTAGTATAGTTTAAAGAAGTAGTATTGTAGAGAAGTATAGTTTTCGTTGTGGTGGA
The DNA here is from genome assembly GCF_056160125.1 of Thalassospira sp. ABD4_177. NCBI lineage: Bacteria > Pseudomonadati > Pseudomonadota > Alphaproteobacteria > Rhodospirillales > Thalassospiraceae > Thalassospira > Thalassospira sp. ABD4_177. Next base: position 1,918 of record NZ_JBSWWO010000010.1, read on the forward strand.
AAGCACCAACTTTCTGCACACTGAATTTATGTAAGGTGATGTCAAAGAAAGGTTTTATTGATTGCCGCGCTGCTATTGTGCCTGAAAATCAAGCAATAATGCGGTTATGTTGGGACGATCAGGCAGAAAAAAAAGCACCTTACGTTCAAGATAAGGTGCTTTTCGATATCTCTTTCTGTGGCACTAATTTTTGATTAGTGCAGTCTGTTGCGGAGAAATTCGACGGCAATGCCAAGCCCTTCTTCGTCGATACCGTGTTGCAGACCGGTACGTTCATGCAGACTGACGTCAATGTCATTGGCGGCCAGCGTTTCTTTGGCAAGGCGGGATGCCTCGATCGGGACGACCGGATCCGCGGTGCCATGGACCAGGACCATCGGCGGGCGCGATTTGATTTCTGCGGCAAAGCTTTGTTCGCCCAGCAATGCGCCAGAGAAACCGACAACACCGGCGATCTGATCTGCGCGGCGCGGGGCGGTTTGCAGTGACATCATCGTGCCTTGCGAGAAGCCAGCGAGGGCGACTTTATCGGCAGTCACACCTTGGGTTTCCATGACTTGATCAATGAAATCGTCGACATAGCTGGCACTTTTGCGCGCACCTTCTGCCATGGCAGCAAGCGCACCTGACATGGTTTCCGGCGCACGGCGCAGGAATTCCGGATCATATTCGGCCAGACTAAACCACTGGCGTCCGAACGGCGACATTTCGCAGGGGAAAGGTGCGTTGGGCGAATAAAATGCGGTGTCGGGCAGGGCGCGTGCCAGATGCGGCGCCAGACCGATCAGGTCATTTCCATCCGCGCCATAGCCATGCAGCAAAATGACAACGCTTTTGGTGGTGCCCGATGTCGCTGGGGCGGTCGGACCAGATAACAATGTGTCGGTGCTCATACGTGCTTTCCTGATTTTCCCTTTGCACTTGCTTAGCAACGCAGCCCCCCGACCACCAGCATTTTTTGTCCTGAAGCCCATGCGTCACCCAAGGATGGGCTTGGGCGAAATGCAAAGCTCATTCAGCCTGTGGGTAACTTTGTGGATGGACGGACGGTTTTTGCGTAAATCACGGCATAAATCGGCCCAGCGCAAGGTTTTAGTCTTGATTTTCTATGCCTTGGTATAAATTCTGCGTATTTTCTAATTTAAAATATCATGATATTCCGGAGTTAAAATTAATTCATAAAAACAATTAGTTAGGATGTCATTCTGAATTCTCTTGTTTGAAGAACTCCATAAGTTGCCGCGCGAGACACAGCACATTCGAGAGATAGTTTGCGCAGAAGCTGCATGGCTTGGGACAAAAGTTAACGATGTGGATTTTTGGACAGCTGGTTAGTAAAACGCGTCTTTTGCCGCCTGTCATTCTGTGCCACAAGATTTCTTCCGGTTTGCCGGATGCCCCGCAGCATATTCCATAACCCGAGGTCCAGATGAACCGCACGCGCCGCTGGTTTGGCAAGGGTGATCAACGCGTTCTGGCGTTGACCCTGCCGATCATTTTGTCCAACGCCACTGTCCCGTTGCTTGGCGCGGTTGATACGGCTGTGGTCGGGCATCTCGATAGCCCGCATTATATCGGTGCGGTCGCCGTCGGGGCGCTGATCTTTTCCTATGTGTTCTGGAGCTTTGGCTTCTTGCGCATGGCCACCACCGGCCTTGCCGCCCAGGCCTATGGCAGGCGTGACGCCACTGGCGTTCGGGCAGTGTTTGCCCGTGCGGCCCTGATTGCGGTTGTTGCGGGCTTGGCGGTGATGGTGTTGCAATGGCCGATCATTGAGCTGGCCATGACCCTGATTGCGCCAACACCCGCGGTCGAGGCCGCCGCACGCGATTATTTCCATGTGCGGATCTGGGCATCACCGGCAACATTGATGCAATACTGCATGCTGGGCTGGTTGCTGGCCATGCGGGACAGTCGGGCGGTGTTTATTTTTCAGGTGGTTCTGAACTCGCTGAACATCATTCTGGATATCCTGTTTGTGCAAGGGTTCAGCTGGGATGTTCGCGGGGTCGCGGGGGCGACGGTGATTGCCGATTATTCCGGCGTGGTGCTGGGCTGGTTCCTGATGCAGCCGCATTTAAAACGGCTTGGCGGGACATGGCGCGGGATCGGGCTTTTGGATCGCAGCCAGTTGGCGCGGCTGATGAAGATCAATGGCGATATCTTTATCCGGACCATGGCGCTGACATCGGCCTTTGCACTGTTTACCAGTTTTTCCGCACGGTTTGGCGAGGTGACCCTTGCCGCCAACGCGGTTCTGCAAAACTTCTTGATGTTTGGATCGTTTGCCTTGGATGGATTTGCCCATGCGGCCGAAACGCTTGTCGGGCAGGCCTATGGGGCTGCGAAGCGCAAACAGTTCCTGTGGGCGGTACGCAAGACAACCGTCTGGGGTATTATTTCAGCCATCGTGATGGCGGCCATCTTTGCCTTGGCCGGGCCGTGGATCATTGATGCCCTGACCAGTATTCCCGAGGTCCGCACAGCATCGTATGAATACCTGATCTGGGCGGCGATCCTGCCGGTAACCGGTGTGCTAGGCTTTCAGTTTGACGGGGTGTTTCTGGGCGCAATGCAGACCAAGCACTGGCGAAACATGATGCTGGTCTCGGTCGCGATTTATGCCGGTTTTGCCTGGTGGGCAGTCGTGATGGACAGCAACCATTTCCTGTGGGCGGCGTTTAACGGGTTCTTCCTGCTGCGCGGACTGACATTGATCGTGCTGTTTCCGACGATCATTCCAGATCGACGACAGGTTGCGGCATAGCGACTGGTTGCTGTCGCAGCAAAGGTCAGTCGGCGTCAGCGACCGGCAGGGTGGTGCTGTTTTTGACTTCGTGCAGGGTGAAGCTTGATTTCATGTTGGCAACGCCAGGCAGCTTCATCATGACTTCGGACAGGAAGCGCTGATAGGCGGCCGGATCGGGCACGACGATACGCATCATGTAGTCCTGATTGCCGACCATGGCATAGCAATCAACAATTTCCGGGTGTTCCTGAACCGCACTTTCAAAGCGGCGGAGCGACGGTTCGTCATGCTGGGTCAGCGAGACGGTGACAAAGACGTTCACACCAAGCTGAAGATGGGCCGGATCAAGAAGGGCGACATACTTGCGGATGACGCCGCTTTCTTCGAGTTTGCGCAGGCGACGCAGGCAGGGCGACACGGACAGGCCGACCTTGTCCGCCAGTTCGACCATGGAGATGCGACCATCTTCCTGAATTTCACGAAGAATTTTGCGATCGATTGCGTCGAAACCGTTGCGCGCCATGGCGTGCCACACTCCTTTGGACGATAAGAAATCGGGTTGATAACCACCCTGGGAACGGTCTTGGCGGAAGGGTAGATTTTGCCAAATACCCGACCGGCTGTACATAATTCCTGCTGCGCGATAAGCCATGACTTCGCGTTTCTGTCAATCTTTGCGTCGCGTCGCAGGGTATTTTTTGCCAGCTGATCCTGTATGGGGACGGGGTGCGGTGCAACAGAATTTGTGTATCAAAAGGTTGCCGCAGGCTTGCAAGAATCGAGGAATACAAGTATGTGGTTCAATTCCTTGGAATGCTTGTGTTTCGGGCGGTAACGCTCGCACCTGCAGCGGAACTTATCATTGCCGTTTGCCATCCGGGCAGTGTAGTATAATCGTACCAATTTACTTATTTCGATTGTGGTTATTCTCCTGCCGGAAGCCGGGGGAGGCTGACATTGTCTGATACGGTCTGACGCGATTTGACATGATCAGGCATTGGCAGCCGATATACTGAAAGGCACGTATGGTGGACGCTGCGCAAAACACGCCAGGATATAACCTGGTTACCATTGGCGAGCATAAAATCAATATCCGTCCGGCGGTCGAGGCAGACCTTGCCAATGTTGTCGATCTTGATGACCGGACTACAGGTTTGCGCAAGCCCGATTATTGGGACGATCTGTTCACCCGTTATGGCAACCGCAAGGATTCCCGCTTCTTCCTGATTGCCGAGGAAAACGGAACGCTTCTGGGCTGTATCTTTGGCGAAGTCCGGTCATGGGAATTCAATTCCGTCCCGTGTGGCTGGGTTGGCACCGTCAGCGTCGAGCCGGACCTGCGCATGGGGGGGATCGGTACGATCCTTTATAATGAAATCTGCCGCTGTTTCCGCAATGCCGGTGTGACCAAGGTCCGTACCATGATCCCGCGCGATGCGACCGATCTGATGTCGTTCTTCCGCGCACAGGGGATGATGGCCGGGCCGTTCATCCAGCTGGAAACAGATATGGACGAGGGGGAATAAGCCGATGATGTCCTTGCAAAAGGCAACGCTGTTTGCCCTCTATGCCGTGTTGGAGCTGGCCGAAGATACCGATCGCCAGCTTTCGGCATCGGAAATTGCCGAGCGTTATAATATCTCGACCAACCATCTGGCAAAGGTCCTGCGCGATCTGGGCCGGGCCGGGTTGGTTGAATCTGTCCGTGGGGCCGGTGGCGGCTATCGTTTCTGTGGCAATGCCAAGCGCACGACCCTTCTTGATGTTGTGCAGCTGTTTGAGGAGGTCGGGACAAGCCCGTCCAACAGCATTGTGCAGGATACCAATGCCGGGGCCGCTTTGACGCTGGTGATGGATGAGATCGAAGAGATCACCCATGCAACGTTATTGTCGATCACGATCGAGACGATGCTGAAGCTTATGCGCAAGCGTCGCCCGGAAAAGCCGACATCGACCGGACTGTTCCGCGCGGTTTAGCGCCCAAATCCCAACAAAGATACAAAAAGCAGCGGTATTAACCGTCAAGTATTAAAGCATAGTGGTCACGCATTCTCGCATTGAGGATCGTGACCATTTTTCTGACGATGGCAATGACAGCAACCTTTCCTGGTTTTCCGTTTTCAGTCAGGCGCTTATAGAAGTCGCGCAGCAGA
>NZ_JBSWWO010000011.1:0-4605 GCF_056160125.1 Thalassospira sp. ABD4_177
GAATCATCGGCTCGCAATCAAAGCTCGATCTAGTCGCGAAACCCGTTTCGTTTCTGCTCTTCGTGCTTCAGCTTCTTGTCGCATTGTCGGTAATCGTCACAGCGAGCCGATTAGCTATTCCGTTTGCTTCCAACATCCTCGGGTTGGATCAGAACGTATCCGCTATTGTCTCGTCAGTTGCCGTTTCAGTTGTTGTTCTGATAATTTTAGGCGCTCTTTTGCTGAATGTGCCGACTGCTCGAAAACTTGCTTATGGAATTCCCGCTAGAATAAAGCGCCTAATATTCATTATATGCGATAGTGCGAGATCAAGGGAAATTCGAAACCGGATTCAGTGCCTTGCGGTAAACGACGATTTTAGAAAGTTGAAACTGAATCATCCGACACAAAAGATGATTGTCGAATCTCTTTTGAAGAACATACGAGAAAGCAAAAGAAAGCTTGGAACATATGACGCGATAATCGCTCCAAGTGGGTTCGGAAAAACTCGCACCGCGATCCTTTTAGCGGAAGCGCTTATTAGGGATCAGCACCTTTGTGCTTTGGCAGACAATTTTCACTACTATGACTTTGCTCGAGGGTATGGCATTCAAAATCAGTTCTTGAGTCGACTTGGCAGCCTTGCACATTCGGACGCGCTTGTCATCGTCGATAACTTTCATTTGGCAGAACCGGAGATTATCAAAGATATCACGCGACGTCTGCTGGATATTCTCAACTCCACAACTGAACGTCATCTTATTTTTCTTGCTCAGCCTCTTGAGAGCTGGAGATTACGCGCCGGCAGCGAAATTCGTCTCTTGTCCTATGCGCGAGAGACTGGACGGCTTCACAGTATCAGCGCGTTATCGCGTGAGGATATCTCCAAAGCCCAACTCTCTGCCGATGTTCTGAAAAAAATTAGGGCTCTTAGCCAGAGTTCTGGAACTGGCTCGGCATCCATTGCCGAGATTCAGTCTGTACAGGTTGAAGATATCGGGACCGTCCATCAGAGACAATTAACTGAACGCGTCTCCAACTATTTGTTCTCTCAGAACAGTCAGAGGGCAGATCCGCCGGGGCAAAGACTTGTCACTGTAGTGGCCACCGCTACAGCACTTGCCCTTTTCAAGGGTGTCTTTGACAAACGGTCCTTCCAAAAGGCTTTCTATTCTGCCAACCCGCATAAAGGCATGCGACGGCTCTGGGATCAGCTGATCGCCCTCAGGGATCTCCGTTTGCTGTCCCAATCCGGGATTATTCCTCGTTCTTCTCTACCCGGCAAACTCTATGTGATGCATGAGCGGCTTGCTGAGCATTTTCGCGACACCATCGCTCCTGTAGATGCTACTTTTATGAAGGGGTTTGAAAAGGCTCTGTTATGGCGTTTGCGGTCTCCTGAGGGTGAGGCAGATCCGACGTTGAACTGGCTTGCGGGAGTGGAATTGAGGGACCAAGGCAGGCTGGAGAGATACTTTGGGCGGGCAATGGCCCAAGGCAATCTTGGGTTGATGGGGGTGCGTCTAAGCAAAGCAATCGATGTCCTAGATTCAAACTCTGCGCAGTTCCAACTCGGGGTTATCCTAGACAAGAGCGGTTCCTTCGCAGATGCAAGAAACCACTTGTCACAGATATCGATTACACCTGAGTTGAGCGGTTTCTCGGCAAGGGCTAAGCTTGCATTGCTAGAGGCGGAGCATGGTAAGGAGCAATTCGAAACCGTGCTCGCGCTCGTGCCCTCGCAGGACCCGCTGATTCGACTTTCCGCCCTCTTCTGGAAGATTCATATCGGCGCACATAAAGGCCGGTTTGATCCGGATGGGCTTCGTTCTCTTCGCGCGGAAGTCCACGATCAATTCGATGTAGAAGCTCTTGAAACCGATTTTTTCCTATCAACGCTCCTGTCACGGATCTATTTTGACACCTTGCGCCATGTGTTTTTGCAACGTCTTGAAGTCGCGCCGCAAATACTGGAAAACAGCGCATCACCGATTGCGGATATCGTTGAGAAAACTGATCCATGTTTCAAAGCCAACACAATCCTTTACGAAAGAGCGCATTTCTTGGAATTTATCGTCTTGCCGGCGCTCGCTGTATTTGACGAGAGGTTGAGTTATGAGGACACGCTCGGCCTTGGGCCCCATAAAGGAGATGTCGCCGACCTGACTAGCCGGATAGAGCAGGAGTACCGAAACGCGCAGGATGAGTTTTCTGTCTTTGGTAATCGGGAACAGTATTATCTAAATGGCGATATCTTAAACGCGCGTATTCAAAACCCCTCGTCTGACATTCAGGATCTTCGGGTCTGTTTAGCTGAGTATCATCGGTTCATCGCCACTGCCGGTTTCGAAGACCTTTTGAGTTACCCTTTTGTCTACGAGTTAAAGTTAGCGGTTAGGGCATGGAGGGACGCCTTGCTAAACCCTCAAGCCTATCGACAGGATTTTGACGTCCTCGACGAACATAGGGATGACGCGCTACGTGCCCTGAAAAAGATAGAGACTTTCGATTTGGCATGTCAGAACGCCTACGGTCTGTGGCGTAAAACACTTTATGCCATTCTACTCGAAGCGGTCTCAGGAGAGAATGTTCAGTTGACCGATATCAAAGAGAAGCTTGAGCAACATGCTGCTACCGCAGAGCAACAAGGCTTTTATGGCGATGCCCATTTCGTGCGCAAGTTCGTTCGAAAAGAGGGACTTCGTATATCTGATGTTATGAATGCGTTGATCTACCATCCCTTTGTCCACCAGTAGCGCGGGAAAGCAGTACCAATTCCCTTCTCCTCAGACCTCGGCCGGGCCGGCGGTATTTTAGAACGTGACTCCAGCAAGTCTGCCAATACCCGGTTTGCGATGCACTGGCCTCAAAAAAACCAGCAGGTGATCTAAGGAAACGCGCTTCCGGTTCTCCATGCACATGGAAATTCTGACTAGCGTCGTCGTCCGACAAGTCGTTGCTCAACAAAAGAAAAGCGCCGCCAGTTGATGCTAGGCCAGTCCAGAGCTCTTGCCAATCAGTATGCTCCTGCAAGTGACCAAGAACACCATCGACATAAACCAGATCTATCTGAAGGTTCTCCACAACAGGAGATGTGATGTCGAAATGTTGCACTATCAATCCAGCTTCGCGGCAGAGCCGAAGTGCTGTTTCATCGACATCAGAAGCTATCACATCAAACCCCATGGACTGCAGATAGCATTCCGTTTTTCCCGTCCCCGCTCCTATTGACAGGATGCGTCCGCCGGAACCTAAAAGTGCGGTTTGGACAATCTGGAAGATCAGCTTTCGATACCATCTTGACCGCACCGAAAGCGGCGCTGGGATACGTGTTTTTCTGCCTTTCGCCCATTCGGCAAGCAGCTTTTCGTCATAGTATCTGTCAGTCATCAGATGCTCCAAACGGCGCGTTTGGACGCATTTCCGAAGCCAACCGGGTTACGGCTCTTCTGAATCTGTTGCTACGGGTATCTAGTAAAATGCTTGATATAAGAGAGGCTAGCTCCGCCGTACGATCCACAGTAAGTCCGCGGGAAACGGCCGCCGTGACGCCAAGGCGCAGCCCCCACCCCAAGTCATAAGGCAATCTCCGATAATTCGTCTGGATCCGGTTTCTCTCAAGCCCTTTCCAGGCTTCGAATGCGTGGTCTTGGTTAGGGAGGCTAATCCAAATATGCTGTGTCGCTGGCCAGCTCGCTTTGCCACAACCATGGGTGGGAACAACCGGAACCGCACGCTGTAGCAACTCCGCCTCAAGGTTCTCTTTTACGGAGATAAGTCGATGGGCATATTGGTCAAGTTGCCGCTTCTCATCAAGAATGAGACCAACAAGATAGCTGTTCTCGATATGGGAACTTGAGACAAATGCGCTCAAGCCAGATAGAACATCGCCCCATATCGAATCGTTGTTACACAAGACTGCCGCTTTTTGCGGACCGGGGAAACTTTTATGGAGGGTGAGTATTTGCAGGTTGAACCCCCAAGAAAACGGATTTTCATAGAGTCCCGCGATGATCTGCGCAGCGTACTGCGAACTATCAAAAATGCGAATGGGAACCTTGCACCGGCCCAACTCTGAGAAATCTTCGTAGCGTAGCCCTTCACTTCGGTCTACGAACAGGATGTCGGGCTTTTCTCGTTCAATCACTGTTAGTGCTTCTGTGGAATTGACGCATTTTCCTTCGGTGTTGACGGGCAGTGGGATAACCGAGAGCCCGAGCCGCTTGAGAATGGCTGGAGTAGCGAAATGACCACCTGCGGTCTCTGGCAATAGCGCGACCTTTGCGCCAATTGGAGACAATGCCATGAATAAGACTATGTGTGCATGAAGGCCGGAAAGAAGCCTAAGTGACGCGTGGCTGCAATCAAAAGCGCGAGCGAGCTGTTGGTGGATGCTAGAAATTTCCTGTGTCAGACGCGACCGTCCCGAGAATTGTATCTTTGCAGATTTTTGCTCCGCCTCTGACCTATGTTTGTCCGACGCATAGAGGCCATGAAACTCGGAAGTTATATCGCCAAAACGTTTGAGGTTCGGGAAATTGTCAACCGGGGTAAGGACAATGCTTCCCTCGAATATTTGCGCTTCACGGCGAAGGCGCAGCAGGGACTTTGGCTTCGAATCCGTAA
>NZ_JBSWWO010000012.1:0-551 GCF_056160125.1 Thalassospira sp. ABD4_177
TCAAGCCGGTTCTTCTCCTGGATCAGCATGTGTGTAAGTTGGCGCCGACGGGCAACAAAATCAGCGAGTTTATAGCGGGCTTCATCTGTTCTGGCCATCAGGCGCGGCGACATGCGTTGGCCGTAATCAGCCAGTACAAAGGCATCAATCCTGTCTGTTTTGCTCAGGGTTCCTGACGCTTTGGCAAAGTGGCGGATCAGAAGGGCATTGACCTTTGAAACAGGTAATTGTGCAGCTTGCAAAGCTCGAACCAGAAGGCGTTGATAGCCGCCGGTTGGCTCCAGAACAATCCGCTCCAGCCCCGGGAAAGCCTGCAGTCTGGCGATCAGGTCTGCAATCCCGGTTTCTGAATTGGCAAAGCGCAGGGTGTGTTTGTCTGGTAAAATGCACAGATCAAGCGAGGATTTTGATACATCGATACCAACAAAACGGGTAGTATAAGACACGGCAATGTCCTCCTTATACTCGAGCGTCAAAGCTCTTCCAGCGGTTCGACAATGCCTCCAGAGACCGTGAGTGTTCAGCTTTTTTACGGATGTAAAAATCCAAGG
>NZ_JBSWWO010000013.1:0-385 GCF_056160125.1 Thalassospira sp. ABD4_177
AAAAGCAGCGGTGTTAAGTGTCAAGGACCGCTGCATGATATATGCGCATCCTTGCGTTTGCCCTTACAATGATTTTGCGCATGACGGCGACAAGCGCGACCTTTCCGGGTTTTCCCTTTTGTTTGAGGCGTTGGTAGAAGGCTTTCATCTCCGGATCGAAGCGAATAGCAGGTAGTGCGGCGACATAGAGAACGTCGCGCACCTGTTGTCTGCCGCCGGCAATCGTTCTTTTGCCCCGCATGAGGCCGCTATCACGATTGAGCGGTGCCACACCAACCAGTTTGGCAATCTGGCCTTTGTCCAACCGTCCGAGTTCAGGCAATCCAGCCAGCAGGAAGCAAGCGGTTCTCATCCCGATACCTTTCAGCGACATCAGAACATTTGC
>NZ_JBSWWO010000014.1:0-267 GCF_056160125.1 Thalassospira sp. ABD4_177
GGGTCGAAGCGTATTGCCGGTAATGCGGCGTAGTAAAGAGCATTGCGCACTTCCATACGTCCGCCGCCAATCATTCTTTTGCCCTGGAACAGACCGCTATCCCTGTTGATTGGGGCGACACCGACCAACTTTGCAATCTGCCCTTTTTCAAGCAATCCGATCTCGGGCAATTCAGCGATCAGCACACAAGCCGTTACAAAACCCACTCCCTTCTGGGTCAACAGAACATGTAATATCGCCGTCAATTCCGGGGATGAGTCTACACAC